>CAVQUI010000008.1:0-69058 GCA_963716775.1 uncultured delta proteobacterium | reverse complement strand
TCGGCGACGCGTTTGGTAGCTTCCCGCTGCCGACCTTCTTCGGTTTAGGGGTCGAAGTGGTCGAGGAATCGAGTCCGCGGGCGGGCTCTTCAAGCTCTACACGAACTTGGTTCAGGCTCCGGCAACGAAGCTCGAGAACGTCGTCCTGACCGATTCGAGCACCGGGGACTTCGTGACCGATGGCGTATTCGACACGAATGAATGGCGTCACAAGACAGAAATCACCGCCACTCCGTCGACCATCGATACACGCTCAGAAGCGTCATCGCAGGGGATGCCTGCTGCACGCTGGACGACGAGCACGTGAACGCAACCGCCGATTACAGGCTCGAGTTCGACGTCGTGCCAATCCCCGGCGACACTTGGACGCTCGACATCGACCACCGTATCCTCGGCGCGCTCACGACGGTCGACGAGGCCAACCTGCTCTATGATGGCTCCGAGCTCGCCGAGTTCACGACGCCGATTTCAAGGCCGCTACAGCATCGACGGCGGCCCCTTCGTTGCATTCCACGTCTCGCCGAGTGTCGCGTCGGTGTTCGACGATTTCGGCGGTGCCGAGGACGACCTGAACGCGGAAGTGACAGGCAGCAACGGAGTGAGGCTCAACGGAACGACGCAACAACACATCGTGGTCGAGTTCACCTGGAACATGCACATCTTCTCCGATTCGAATGTGGCGTTCCCGGCCATCGACGGGGGCGAGGGCGCCATCCGGCTCGGCATGCACGACACGATGGGCTGGGGCACCGACCCGAGCCCAGGCTTCAGTGCTGGGCACTATCCCGGCCAGGGCAATCGTGACATCGCTCAAGATGGCCATTTCGTCGACATCGACCTCAGCGCGGTGAGTTGTGTGGGTGATCCCGTTACCTGCCCGGTTTGCGGAGACGGCGTCGTCGGCGGCACCGAGGCCTGTGACGATGGGAACGGCCTCGGCGGTGATGGTTGCGACGCTAGCTGCGCCATCGAAGCCGGGTTCAACTGTGGCGGCGACCCAACGTCTTGCTGGCCGATCTGCGGCGACGGGCAGCTCATCGGCGCGGAGACCTGCGACGACGGAAACGCGAACGCCGCCGACGGCTGTTCGATCTTGTGCCAGGTCGAGCTAGGCTGGACCTGTGCGGGATCGCCGTCCGTGTGTTCGGAGTACTGTGGCGACGGCCTGATCGTCGGTGCCGAGTTCTGCGACGACGGCAACGCCAACTACGGCGACGGGTGCCGCCCGACCTGCACTCCTGAAGGCTGCGGCGACGGAGTCATCGATCCAGGCGAAGTCTGTGACGATGGCAACACCAGCAGCGGAGACGGCTGTGACGCCGCCTGCGCGGGTCTCGACGGCGCGTGCCAGATGGGCGGCAACAACTGCCAAAACTTCAGCGACGGCTTCAGCTTCGGTCGGAACTGCACGACGAGCACCCTGTGCATCGGCTCCGCAGGTTGGTACCTCTTGCAGGGGACCACAAACGGCACCTCGTTGAACGACTACGATATCCAAGGTGAGCCGCACAACTTGAACGACATCGAGACTGCGCAGACGCGAACGGACTACAACTTTCTCGATCCGGGCGTGTACACGGTCGAGGCCTGCGACAATACTGGTTTGGGCATCAGCGACAGTCCGTACTGCGTGTTCCCGGCGGATCGTATCTCGGCGCCCGGGAGCGTGAGCGGCTCGCTCAACGATTCGCCCGACCTCGACAGCGGCACAGGAGAGATCGACCTCGCCGGTCCGATCTCCGGCGGCGACCACTGCTATACGGTAGACGTGGTCCGCACGGGCAACTACCGGATCAAGGCAGCCCACAACAGCGGTGGCGGCCTATTGGCCGCTGGCCTCTACACCGGCACTCCGCCAAATGGCTTGACGGTGGCAGCAGGTCAGTCCCCATCGCCGATTCCCGTCGGTGCCTTTGGGACGAGCAACTACGTGCCCCTGAGCAAAGGCACGACCTATCACCTCTGCGCGGACACCGCGACGCTCGGCTCCAACGTCAACTTCACGCTGACGCTCGAGGAACAGTAAGGTGGCCGCCCGACATAGGCGAGACAGAAGGGGGCTGTGCGGACTCCTGACACCGTTGTGTCGGTAGCGGCCTAGCTACCGAACGCCACCGGCACGCCGAAGAGCATCACGTGGCCGTGGAGGAACCCCATGTAGACGATTGCTCCGACGGCGATGACGAGCAGGTCACGCCAGTAGGGGACGACCTTTGATGACAGCTCGGCGCCGCGCCGGTTGGCAGACCACATGCGCGAAGAGCGCGAAGGCGCCGAAGCTTCCGAAGAGAATGAGCGATGCGAGATCACCGTTAGCGAGAAGGTGTGCGGCCGCCCAAACGGTCACCCCCGAGAGCATAGGGTGCCGCGTGAACCGTTTTAGACTGTTCGGCAGGAACGCCGCGACCAGGAGCATCAGTGCGAAGCGGCATGACCCAGACGGCGACTTGCGGCGCCCAGGCGGGTGGATCCCAGAGCGGCACAAATGGGGCGCGACCCTTGCCGATCACGAGCAAGATAAAACCGGTCAACGAGACGAGGGAAAACAAGCCGCGGTACGGGTTGTTGCCAAAGCGTTTGCTCAAGCGCTGGCGTAGCGAGGGTACCGAGGGAACGAGGTGAACCCCGATGAAGATGACGACGCCCAGCACTAAGATGCTCATTGCCGCCCAGCATACACGAGCGACGAGCGGCTCCGATAGGCCGTGCCTCCAGCGGTTTTTGTGCCGAGCTCGATTTTGGATATCCTGTGGGTAGCCGCTTCGGGCTGCTGGGGGACCACATGGGCAAGTTTTCTCGAACCTTTTCGCTGATGCGCGCATCCTGGGAGGTCCTCAAGCAGGACAAGGAGCTCCTCTTCTTTCCGCTGCTGTCCGCGATCGGCTGCGTTTTGGTTCTCGCTTCGTTTGCAGCACCGATTCTGGCTCTGACCGATTGGCAGGCCGCCGGCGAGAGCATGGCAGCGGGCACTGCGGAAGCTCTGAGCGTATCCGACGGCAAGGTTTCGGCGGACCAGATCATGCAGATGCTCGGCCTGTTCCTGTTCTACTGCTGCAACTACTTCGTGATCATCTTCTTCAACGCCGGGCTCATTGCCTGCGCTGAGATTCGCATGGAAGGCGGCGACCCGACCGTGGGTGACGGGCTCCGCGCTGCCTGGTCTCGGCTGCCCGCAATCTTGGGATGGGCGGTTCTCGCGGCCACCGTCGGGCTTGTGCTTCGCATGATCGAAGAGCGCTCCAACCTGGTTGGTAAGATCGTTGCCGGTCTCTTGGGCATGGCCTGGTCGATCACCAGCTTCCTCGTCGTCCCAATTCTCGTCATCGAGAACGAAGGCCCGCTGAGCGCGCTTCAGCGCTCCGCCTCGATGCTCAAGAAGACCTGGGGCGAGCAGATCATCGGCAACTTCAGCTTTGGCTTGATCTTCATCCTGCTCGCCTTGCCGCTGGCGCTACTCCTGTTCACGGGCATCGCCGCCCAGAGCGTCGCGCTCGTGGTCGTCTCGGTGATCGGCTTCATCGTCATCGCCTTGGCGCAGTCGGCTCTCCAGGGCATCTTCCAAGCCGCCCTCTATCTCTACATGCGAGATGGAGAAGCGCCCGAGGGCTTCGAGGCCAGTGCACTACAGGAATCGATTGGCCATCGCTGAAGCGTGCCGCCGACGCGGGTCAGCTCAGTCGAACGTGACTCGCACGCCGCCGGTGAAGGTGTACTTGCCGTTGATGGCTTTGAAATCGTCGGTGGCCGCAAAGCGGGTCGCGAAGTAGAGCGCTGCGGGTCCGAGGAGCAGGCTCAGACCGGGACCTCCTCCGACACCCCTGACGGCTTCGCCCGCGGACTTCCCGAGCACTACGTCGAGCTCTCCACTGATCGCGAAGCGCTGAACGAGCTTGATGTCGAGGCCATATGCCGAGGCCCAGAGGAACGGACCTTGGGAAGATGTCTGGAGGATGGCTCCCTGCCGGGTGCGGAACAGCAGGCGGTCGATGATCAGGTACGAGGCTTCCAAGGCGGGCACGAGGCGTGTGCGGCGGATGCTCTTGCTTTCTTGCGCGCTTGGAAACCAGACGCCGAGCTCGGCATAAAGTGATACATCGCGTCGCATGAGGATGCGGTACCCGCCCCAGAGCCGGATGGCGTCATCGCTAGGCGGCGCGGTCCCGCTTCGGTGAACGTCCACGGGCGCCGCGATGCCGAGGCGAACACGTCGAATCGGTGCGACCTCGCCGCCGAGATTCAGTCTCCACTTGCCATTGTTGGCTTTGGGATCACCGACGTACGCGACCGTGGCAAAGGGACCTGAGCCTTCCCGTCGGTCGTTGGTCAGTCCCAGGGCGCTTCGCGATAGCATCAGGCCGAGCGCTTCGTTCGGCGCGAAGTCGAGTCTCTCCGAGTCGATCACTTCGAATCCCAATGAGGCGACTACGGCTTCGTCACCCTCGGGCCCCGAGACAAGCTCCAAGGCGATCTCGTTCGGGCTTTCCCTCGTCGCGCTTAGGTCCAGCGTGGTCGTGTCGCCGCTACTGGAAACCTCATGAAGAACGATGCCGTCGGGAACTCGAAGCCGAGTTCCTTCCGGGAGAGGTAGCTCGCTTTTCGCGGACACGGTCATGCGCCTGGGATCGGCGTTGCGAACGAGTGGCGCGCTCATCTCTGGTTTCAGGACTTCCAAGGCGGTCGCCACGACGGCCACCTCGACCGCGGCAGTTCCGTCGCCACTCACGCAATCGACTTGGTACGCACCCGCATCCCTCAGCACGAACGACTCGGCCTTTTCGTGGCCCACGGTTCTGCAGAGAAATCCGCTGGGCGAAACGACTCTGGTCCCAGGAAGGACGCGGGCGGGCAGGGGCGCCTCCTCGGGGTTGCCCGGCGCCGCGCCGGGGCTCGGTTCCTCGCCAGGCAAATCTAGGTGCACCAAGTGTACATTCATGGCGTGCGCTGCGGATTGAGGGCTCTCGAATCCGTCGCTGTCGATCGTCGAGACGCGCGCGAAGTAGACACCTTCGGGCAATCGGTGAATCTCGAAGCTCGTGACCGATGAATGCACCTTGGTCGCCACGACGACTTCGCCACCCTCGCGATCCTTGGCGATCTCGATGCGATACGAATCCGCGGCTTCAACCGGAGACCAGGCGCCGCGAACGGTGCCGCCTTCGGCGCGAATGCCCGAGAAGATCAAGTCGAGGTCGCTGTTCCAGCTGGGGGTGGCGGGTAGGGGAGCGGGCTTGCTCGGCCGGCGGGTGCCCTTTTTCGCTTTGGAGCCGAATCCGGGCTTCACGCTCACCGCCTCGCCCATCTTCACCTTGAAGTGGGCATCCCCGCCTTCGTGGTTCGAGAGCAGGCTGGTGCCCTGTTCGTCGACGCTGAGGACCGAGCTTCCCCCGTCCAGACCGGCCTCGGCGCTTGGCGTCTTCACATCCAGACGGAACTCGCTCAAGCGGCTTCGTAGCGTGCCGCGCTCCAGGCTTGCTTCCGTCGTCTTGCGTCGGGCGTCGCGGTACACGCCTCCGTAGATGATGATGAGCGTGTTCTGTCTCATCTGCACCAAAGACCCGTCCTGAAACGTCACGTCTGCCGATGCCCGCTCCAGCGTATTGACGCGCCAGCCGCGGTAGAGCTCCTTACCCTGTTTCGCGCGCTCCCATTGCGGATCTTTCGGCGCGCGTGCCTGCACGGTGCGCTGCACGTCTGTGAGCCGAGCGTCGGGGCCCTGCTCGAGCTTCGGCAGGATCAGAACCTCGCCCGGGATCAAGTGGTGCGGAGTGGGGCCCATGCCCGGGTTGTGCTCGTGAATGAGATCCCAGCGGCGCTTGTTTCCGAACAGGCGCTCGGCAATGCCTGCGCAGGTATCGCCAGGCTTGATCACGTACTCGTAGGTCTCGCTAGCCCCAGCGTCCTGCGCTGCCGCATCCGGCCCAATCCCGGTGAACACACAGAGCGCAGCGATGATTGCGATGTATCTAGTCAAGGTTCACTCTCAGCCCTTTCGAACCGCGCGCCAGACCTTCCGAGCGACCTCCTCGGGCGGACATGGCTGAATGACGACTTCCGAGGCCCCTGCGCGGAGCATTTCGGCGAGTCGATCGATGTCTGATGGGGCCGCGTCACTGACAACGGGAAGCCCGGTGTCCGCCAGGGCGGCAACTTGAGTTGCGGTCGCGCCGGGTGCAAATACAGCCAACAAACCCAAGGGGACATCGGCCTTGTGTGGGTCAATCGCCACTGCTTCGATGCCATTCGCGGCAAGACCGAGCGCCATGTTCTGATCGACAGGGCCGCACACAGCTATCTTGATGTCCGCCCCGAACCAGAGGTCGCCATCCATCGTGGCGCCCTCGGGCTCTAAGGGAGGCGCCGAGACCATGCGCGCCGGCCTGCCGAGCAGCCGTTCTCCCGATGCTTCTCCCTTGCGTTGACGCGCCTTCGGGTCGAGCAAGCGCAGGGTCTCGAAGACGGCCTGCGCCGAGGGACGGTCCGCGGGCGATTTGGCGAGCATCCGAAGGATCATCTCGTCGAGGGAGCTGGGGATCTGGACCTCCGGGAAACGCTCCCGAACCGACACTGGAGCGACGAAGAGATGCTGCGACAAGATGACCGCGTTCTTGCCATCGAACGGTGGGTTCGCTGTCAGCATCTCGTAGAGCACGCAGCCGAGCGAGTAGATGTCGCAGGCCGGAGAGAGGCTCAGGCCTCGAGCTTGTTCCGGGGACAAGTAGTCCGGTGTGCCGAGGCCCTCGCCGGCGCGCGTCAGCCGCCCGGATTCCTCGCTTTCGAGTATGTACGCTAGGCCGAAATCGACCACCACGGTTCGCTCCCCGTCTCGGGTGCGGTCGAGAATGATGTTCTCCGGTTTGAGGTCGCGGTGAATCAGGCCGATGGAAGCAGCGGAAGCGAGGACGTCAGCCACGTCCGCGGCAATCTGACATGCACGGCGTGGGCTGAGCGGGGGCAGGTCGATGTCGACGAGGGAACGAAGACTCGTGCCCTCGAGAAGCTCCATCGCTAGGTACATCGTGTCGCCGTGCGTTCCGAAGTCGTAGATCTCGACTGCATTTGGGTGCCTGAGCGCAGACGCCACGCGCGCTTCCCGTTCGAAACGCCGCCGCGCCATGGGCTTCGCGGCGTCTTCCGGCGAAATAACTTTGATCGCGACCGAACGCTCGAGCCCGAGTTGCTTGGCGGCATAGACGGTTCCCATGCCGCCCGCGCCCACCTGATGCTCGACCACGAAACGGTCGGCGATGACCGTTCCCGGCGCCAGGTCCCCTTGGCTCATGGAGCGCCTCGATTCATACCCGCACCTCGAAGAGCTTGACCGGGTCGCGGCGGCCCTCGAGCTGCCTCGGACCCAGTGACGTGTACTCGAAATCAGCTCCGGCGGAGCCCTTGGTGGCCTGTGTCACCAGAATCTGTTGCGGCCGTGCGATGGATTCGAGCCGCGCAGCGACGTTCACCACATCTCCGATGGCCGTGTACTGCATGCGGGTTTCGGAGCCCACGTTCCCTACGACCGCGTGTCCGGAGTTGATGCCGATCGCCAACTCGACGGTAACGCCAAACTTCTGCCGCCAACCCTGATTGCCGGCCTCGAGCCAGCGCATCATGTCTTCTGCGGCCGCGATGGCTCGCGCAGCGTGGTCCGGCTGCAGCTGAGGTGCGCCCCATATCGCCATCACCGAGTCCCCGATGAACTTGTCGACCGTGCCCTCGTAGCGAAACACGATCTCGGTGAGGATCGTGAAAAGCTCGTTGAGGAGGCGGACCGTGTCCTCGGCTGCCAGCGAGTCCGCCATGGGAGTGAAAGCGACCACATCGGCAAAGAGCACCGAGATTTCGCGCCGCTCGCCGCCGAGCGCCATGTCCTGTTCGCGACGAACGACCCTGTCGACCAGATCGGCGTCGAGATACCGTCGGAGGTCGCGCCGTATTGCCTCTTCTTCGCGAATGCGCACTTCGCTGGCTTGCAAATCAGCAGCGGCCGAGCTGAGCACGTCTCCGAGGACCGCCAGCTCGTCGCGGGTGTTCACGGTGACCCGACGGTCGAAACGGCGATTGGCGAGATCGTCGGCAAACACCGAGAGTTGCTGGATGGGCCGAGTGATCTGACGCGCGACCGCGAACGCCACCATCAAGGCGATGATGATCGCGATTAGGCTCACCACGAAAACCACACGTCGCATGGTGTTGACCGAGGCGTAGGCGAAATCCCGCGGAATCTGCGTCACGATGGCCCAGGGGCGAGTCTGAAGGCCGCTCACAGTGCCCACCATCTCCGTTCCGTCGCTTTCGACGTACTCCCCGGACTTCACCATTGCGCCGGCGAATTTGCTGGTTTCGATGCCTTCGAGTGCGCCTGCCCCGCGTGCGGAGGCGAGCTCTCGTGACTGCTCGATCCGGGAGTGTGCGAGGATGCGCATGTCGTCATCGACGACGAAGATCGATCCGGGCAGCCCCTCGAAGCGCTCGATCGACAACTGCTCGACCCGTTGCTGAACGCGCCGGAGCGAAACCAAGCTGCCGACGAAGCCGGTCACTAGATCTGCCTTTCGAATGGGCAGCACGAGCAGGACTCGTGGGCCCTCCGGAGCCGGGACAGCAGCACCGGTGACCACGTTTTCTGAGCTTGCAGCCACGCGGATTTCCTCGGAGAGTTGCTCTGGAGGCTTGATCTCCCGAGCGCCGGCTTCGCGAATCACGTCTACCAGCTCGCCATCTCGGGCGTAGACAGCGACGTGATCGATCGCTTCATGGGCGGCGACGAGGTTGATCGCGAGCTGGATCGCGACCGATTCCGGCAGATCGATGTTCGTCAGGACGCGTCCGACCGCTTCGAGGCCGTTCTCGGCTTCTCCGAGCTCTGATTCGATCGTGCGTGACAAATCGCCAGCTACGGAGAGCTGGTACTCGCGTGTCATCGTGCGCACGGTCTCGCTTGCCTTGCTCATCAATGCGAAACCCAGAGCCGTCAGCGGCACGATCGTAAGAAGTGCGCCGAGGACCGTAAGCTTGGTGCGGAATGGAATTACCGCAGGTGCCCCCATGTAATTTGAATAACATACCAGCGTGCCCGGAGCACCAGGCGCTCACCTGTTCAGCGCGACTGGCTCCCCATGGCGGAATTGCAGCGGCGCTTCGCCCTCACAGGAAGAAATCGAAGAACAGGGCGTACAGAAGGCTGGCCACCAGAAGGCTCAGGAAGGTGACTGGCAGGCCGTATCGCAGCCACATCCGGGGCGTGATCCGGGCTCCTGGAACACCGCAATTCTCGGACTCGGTGACCACGATGATATTCGCCGTCGCGGCGATGTGCGTTCCATTGCCGCCGAGGGCGACGCCAAACGCCAAGGCCCACCAGAGTGGAGTGATATTGACGCCCTGGGACTCCAAGCCGAGGATGATCGGTATCATTGCCACGGTGAATGGAATGTTGTCGACCACCGCACTGAGCGCGGCGGAGATCCACATGAGAATCAAGGCGGCCATCAGGGGCTCGCCGGGCTCTTTGGCCAGAGCAGCCAGCTTGTGGCCGACCAGGTCGAGCAAGCCGGATCCTTCGACGCCACCCACGATGACGAAGAGCCCGGCGAAGAAGACCAAGACCGACCAGTTGACCTCGCCGAAGAGCTTGTCCGGCGAGGGGCGCAGCAATACCAGGGCGAGCGCCAAGCCGACGAATGCGGCGAAAGCCGGGAACATGTGCAGGCGGTGATGGGTGAAGAACAGCACGATGATCAGGCCCAGTGCGGCGAGAATTCGCTTCAGGGCGGGCATGTCTCGGATGGCGCGGCCCTCGTCCAGATCGATGGGCTCGAGGACCGGAGCGCTCGCCAGTTGCTTGCGAAACAGCAGTAGCAAGAGTCCTGTCGTCCCGACCCAGACCAGGGCAATGGGCAAGCCCATGTGCACGAGAAACTGGTTGAAACTGAGGCCGCCCGCGCTGCCAATCATGATGTTGGGAGGGTCGCCGACTAGGGTCGCAGCCCCGCCGATGTTGGAGAGCATGGCCTCGGCGACCAAATAGGGCATCGGGTTGAGCTTCAGGATGCGTGTGATCAACACGGTGAGCGGCGCGAACATGATGATCGTGGTCACGTTGTCGAGGAACATGCTGATCACGCTCACCGCCAGACCCAGGTAGACCATCAGCAGCATGGGTCGCCCGCCCGCTAGCTTGGTCAATCGGATCGCCGCGTACTCAAAGGCGCCGGTAGGGCGCAGCATGGCCACCACGAGCATCATCGCAAGGAGCAGGAGGATCGTATTCGCGTCGATGGACCTAAGGGCGGCTTCCTGGGAATAGAAGCCCCGGGCCATGCCGACCCCGATCATGACGACCGCGCCGATGATGGCGGCGTTGGCACGGTGCAGAACCTCACTGAAGATGAGGGCGTACGCTGCAAGCAGAATGCCTGCCGCGATGTACATGTTCGTATCGAGGGAAGTAGCTGCTACGTCCACGGCTCAGCGTTCTCGGACCTTCAGCATCAGCGACGCAATCCACATGCGGGTAACCATCCCCTTATACACACCGTCATCGATGACAAACGCATAGCTGCTGTTGAACTGCTCCATCATGGCGAGGGTCTTCACCACGGGGGCCGCGGATGTCACGATCGCCAGCGGCTCTAGCACAAAGTGCTCGGCGGGCATCTGTAATACTTCCTTGGCCCACAAGTCGGGTATCCGTACCGCCTGGATCATGTCGCCGAGCAGGTGTGCACCCTTGACCATGTGCTCGGGGACACAGGTCATCTTGAGCGTGTGGCGTAGGGACACTCTGCCCACCACCTCGTTGCGCTCGTTGCAGAAGGGGATGCCGGGAACACGGCGCGCCACGCATTCTTCAAACACGTCGGCTACCTTCATGCCGACGCGTGCGACACGGGTCGGCGTGATGACTTCTCTCAGCTCGAAATCGGGTGCCTCGGTCATGATCCAGCTCCTTGGACTCGAAACCCGCAGCCTACGAGAGCCGCCAGCGTTTGGCGAGGTAGTACATCATCGTCTCGTCGCTGCCGCCGCCGACGCTAGCGATGCGTGTGTCGCAAAATGCACGCCCAGCCATACTCTCCTTCATGTAGGCAGCGCCACCGTGCAGCTGGAAGCATACGTCTGCAACCTGCCGGCAAACGCGGCCCACGTGGAGCTTTGCCATGGAGATGAGGTCTGTGGCGTCTTCTCCCCGGATGAGTGTTTCGACGCAGGCATCGTTCATGAGCTTCCCTGTGGTCAGGAGCGTTTTGCATTCAACCAGCTTGAACTGGGTGTTCTGCATCGACATCAGAGTCTTGCCGAACAGCTTGCGCTCCCGGGCCCAGCCGCATGTTGTCTCCCAGAGCTCCTCGCAGTAGGCGATGAGCCCGATGGTTGCGACGAGCCGTTCGGCCTGGAACTGCATCATCTGTTGCGCAAAACCTGCGCCGACTTGACCGATCGTGTTGGAAACCGGAACCCTGACATCCTCGAAGAAAAAGAGCCCTGTATCGGAGCCCCAGAAGCCGATCTTGTCGAGCAAGTCATATGAGACACCAGCGGTACTCGTCGGCACGACAATTTGTGAGAAGCCCGCATGACCGGCGTCGGGGTCAGTCACCGCCAGCAGGCAGAGCCAGTCCGCGGTGGCGGCATTGGTGATGTAGATCTTGGAGCCGTTGATGACCCAATCGTCGCCGTCGCGGACCGCCCGGGTTCGGATGCCTGAAACGTCGGAGCCCGCGTCCGGCTCGGTCACCGCAATTGCGGACACCATCTCGCCACGAATGGCGGGCACCAGGTACTTCTGCTTCAGCTCTTCGCTGCCGAAGCGATGAAGCGACGGCGTCGCCATGTCCGTGTGGACGGAGATGCCCGTCATCACGCCAACATTGTCGGCGCGGCCTAGCTCTTCGCAGAGGATGGCGGTGTACGACCAGTCGAGCCCGGCGCCGCCATAGGCTTCGTCATAGCGAAGACCGAGCATGCCGAGCTCACCCATCTTGGGGAACAGCGACTTGTCGATCCGGCCCAACTTGTCGAACTCGCGCGCCCGCGGCACCAGCTCGTTGCGCACGAAGGCGCGAACAGTCTCGCGAAACGCCTTGTGCTCAGGGGTCTTGTCCATTTGCAGCATGAATCGTTCTCCCTAGCGCTACTGTCGAGATTTGCCCCACGGAGGAGCGCTGGGGCAATAGCAGAAGCTCCGGGTCGTAGCTCACCCCTGTTCGTCGCCACCGAGCAGGAGGTGTCAGGGCGCCAGAAGGTCTGCGTAGATTGAGAAGAACGCCCCTTCACGGGCTGTTTCGATGATGCTCAATTCCAGTCCCAGCACGGACGGCAGCGGGAATGAGCCCAGTGCGCCGGCTATGTCGGGCAGCGCGTCCGCGACGAGGTTGGGTACGAACGACTGAATGATGGCTTCGTTCCCGCCCACCGACGTGTGAAGCAGCGTGACCATGACGTCTTCCCGCAAGGGCGGTGCCAACAGCATCGTCAGGCTGCCTTCTTCGTCGACCTCCATGTCGAGACCTGCGCGAATGTCGACCACCAAAGAGGCGTACACCATGTCGTCGGTTCCGCGCACGTCCACTCTCAAGTGCGGCAAGAGAAGCTCTCCGAGCTCTCCTTGCGGCCCGGGGGCGCCTGTCATCAACGGGGCGAGCTCGGGGGCGAGCACGAGCTTCATCGGCGTCGTCGGCGGTAGCATCTCGAGCCCGGGCAGCAGAAGGCTCAGGCTCGCTGCATTGAGCGCGAGCGAATCGAGGTCCGTGATCTCCGAGCTCAGCGAACCGCTTTCGACGATCGACTTCAGCAGCTGGTTGAAGAACGAAGGCGAAAGGCAGATTCCCACGCCGAAGGGGGCACCCGACGGCGTGTTGCCGCCGAACACCGGAAACGTCGCGTCCACGTCGTACGAGGCGCTGAGGTCCGGAGCGCCTTCGGCGACCATCAGTGACATGACGCGACCGTTCGATCCGAGCGTCATACCCGCCTCGTCGATGGGAATGGCGAAAAACGGGGCATCGAGGCTGGCCATGAATGCGTCGCCGAGCGATCCGGCGATGGAGAGGTCCGCCAAGGCGAGCTCGGCCGCGTCAGAAAGAGGATCGTCCGCCGGACCGGGGCCATCCGGGTCTTGTAGAACCGCCGCCAGAGCGTCGGTGGCAAGCGGCTCCAAGTCAGGAAGCGCTGCCTGGATGATGTCGCCGACAATCGGCGCATCGCAGGCACCGGAGAACGAAGGGACGAAGCCACTGAAGGACAGAACCGGCGCACCGAGGGAGTTCACGTCGATCTTGCTTGGGTCTGTCGGGTCTGGCTGCAGAGCGAAGCTCGAGGCGATGCCGGTCTCGCCTGCCGTAATCGTAAGCCCACAGTCGGGCACTAGACCGCTTCCAAGGATGTCGAGATGGATCACCATCTCCGTGACCGTGGTGTCGATGGTCAAGGCGTCCTGCTGGGCATCGAGCTGAAGGCCGAGCGAGGCGAAGCTCGGCGCTGGTGCCGCGACATCGACGCTGGCCCGGCCCAGACAGCCGAGAAACCCACCATCGATGAAGCAGTCGTTGTCGATGACCCGTGTGCCAACCGGGATCAAGGTGGCCAAATCGAGCTCACTTATGACTGAGTCCGGCCAAGAAGCCTTCGATGGAATCGAGTGCGGAGTCATTGATGCGAACCGCAAGGCCCTCCTCGCTGAAGTCGCCGTCGGCGACGGAACGGCCTGCTATCACGGTCACACGATCTCGAGCCATCGCGCCGTCCTCGGAGCGGGACAGCTCCGCCAAAATCGGGTTCGCCACCGCTTCTGCGTCCAGCGGGACTCGCACGGACCAATCGCCGTTCGTGTCAGGTGTGACCGTGACTCCGTTCACGGTGAAGATGGCAGAGGTTTCGGCGTTTTCACTCGTGCCTTCGACTTGCACCGATGCGGTTTCGAGAAACGCGCCCTGCTTGGGTGCTGTGATCTGGACGAGCATGTCGGGAAGGTCCTCGGGGTTCATCGTTCCCGAATCCGCCGTGCCAGCGTCGGTGCCCGCACCGCCATCCGGTCCCAAATCTGCGGTGCCGCCGCCACGGCAGCCCGTGGCTACCAGCAGGGTGGTCAAGCAAAGCAGAGCCCAACTCGAAATCACACGATTACCCCCCATTCCTTCATTCTCGCGGTGTAGGGTTCCGCCCACAAGCCCAAACCCCGGGAGCCGGTGTGGGCTAGCTCACTCTTCTTCAGGATCTGTAGGCGCCAACGAGGCTCGAACGCAGCAGCCACGGTATTCAAGCTGCCGCTGCCGCCCCACGGAGGTCGGTTGGCGTCGGCCCGGGCATATAGTACGAATTCGGTCCGTGACGGCGCCCGAGCGACATTCAAACCAGGGTCGTTTCGGCCTCGCGGAGCTGATCGATTTCGAGGTGCAGCTCGCGTCCGACCGCGATCGTCCACGCGAGGAGCTCATCGCTAGGGATCGCGCGATCGCGTTGCGCTGGCAGGACGATCCGAGGACGGCCCCGGAGCTCGTGACCCGTTGGCTGGCGTCGCTGCAGCGCCGAAGCGAGGACCCGACCACCGGTGAACGGGTCGAGCGCGCGCAGCTCCTCGCGAACTGGGTCGTCTTTGCGCTGTTCGGATTGATCGGGGCCATGGTCGCGCTTGCGGTCTTGCAGTTCACCGGTGACCACCCGATCAACGTCTTGGTGGTGCTCGGCGTGTTTGTGATCGTTCAGTGGCTCAACTTGCTCGGAACGATCGTCGCCTTTGTCTGGTCGCGATCCTCCCCGGGGTTTCTCGCGAACTTCCCCCTGAGCGCACTAGTCCGAAAGCTGATCACGAAGATGGTCGGCGCCGATGATGCCGGACGGCTTCTGGCAAGGCGTTCCCTGTACGGCGGGGTAGAGCGCTGGGTTTTGTTTCGGGCCATGCAGGTCGGAGCCGTCGCGTTCAACGTCGGCGCGATTGCGACTTTCATCGCGGCCGTATCATTTACTGATTTGGCCTTCGCTTGGAGCACGACGCTGCAGGTCGGAGCGGAGGGGCTTCAGCGATTCTGCGAAGGCTTGGCTGTGCCGTGGCGACGCTGGTTGCCCGACGCCGTTCCATCGCTTCGATCTGGTCCACGCGACACAGTATTTCCGCATTGACTCGGCGTATGTGAACGCGCCGGCGGGCGCGCGCGTTCAAGACGCCGCCCTGGCGGGTGGATGGTGGCCTTTTCTCCTCCTGTGCTTGCTGGTGTACGGCCTGTTTCCGAGGCTCGTGCTCGTTCTTTGGGGTCGCGTGGGAATGAATCGCGCCTTTGCCAAGCTCTCATTCGACACGCCCGAAGAAGCCGAAGTCATCGTGCGTCTCACCAATCCTCGGGTGCGCCGAGTACAGGAGGACGACCCGGGCAATGTCGCACCGCTCGGCGAAGGGCATCAGCCCCTGGGTCGACCGCAGCAATTCAGCCAAGACGAGCCGGCGATCGCGGTTCGCTGGCGAGACGCCGAGATTTCGGACGACGCGTTCTTGAAGCGCTTGCGCGCGAGGTTCGGCGCGCTGGTCGAGCCGCCCATCGCAAGCGCTGGCGGCCACGACCATAGCGAGGACGAAGCCCTGCTCAGGCGACTCGAGGGCAGCAAGCAGCCGGTGCTGCTACTCGCCGAGCCCTGGAACGCCCCCGACCGTGCATTCAAACGTTTGATTCAGTCCCTGCGAGCTCACGGTCACTCCAGCCGGAAGATCTACGTCCTGCTGACCAGTGGTGGCAACGATGAGCAGCGTGAGGTCTGGGCCGGGTACCTGGCCGAGCTGGCCGATCCGTACATTGCATTGGACGCGCTATGACCAAGCGAAGCGTCGAAATTCCGCGCTTTGCGGTGGTCGGTCGAGTCAACAAGGGCAAGTCGAGCGTCATCGCGAGCCTGATCGAGAACGACGCGGTCAAGATCTCCCCCGGCCCGGTACGACGACCGAATGTGTCCGCTATGACGTCGAGGTCGACGATCGAGTCCTGTTCTCCGTCATCGATACACCTGGATTTGAAGATGCGCCGCGGGCGCTTCACTGGATCAAGCAGCGGGAGGTCACCGCCGCTGATCGGGTCCAACGCGTACGCGAGTTCGTTGACGCGTTTGAGGGCAGCGAGGACTTCGTGGAAGAGCGGCGCTTGCTTCGACCCATTCTGGATGGCGCGGCGATCCTCTACGTAGTCAATGGTGACGAGCCCTACCGAAAGAACTACGAAACGGAAATGGAGGTTCTGCGCTACACCGGACAGCCGGCGATGGCGCTCATCAACCGAAGCGGCTCAGGTGAGTACATCGAAGACTGGAGGCGCGCGCTCAATCAGTACTTCAAGCTCGTCAGGCTGTTCGACGCCCACGCGGTGACCTGGGAAGAGCGACGCAAGCTCCTCGAGGCCTTTGCCACTTTGCAGCCTTCATGGGAGCGCCCCATCGTCGAAGGCGTCGATGCCTTGCGGGTGCAGGAAGAGCACCGGCGCTACCAAGTGTCCAACATCATTTCTGACATGATGCTGGACGCACTCACGCTGCATTTGAGTGTCGTGCTCCCCGATGAACACG
Source organism: uncultured delta proteobacterium (assembly GCA_963716775.1). GTDB lineage: Bacteria > Myxococcota_A > Polyangia > Polyangiales > Houyiibacteriaceae > SG8-38. Next base: position 52,519 of record CAVQUI010000008.1, on the reverse strand, counting down.
CCTTGCCGCACGAGAGATCCCGGCTCGAGCGAGAGTTTCACGACAAGCTTCGCCTGATCGAAAGGAAAGCGCACCGGAAGATCGCCGAGGTCTATTTGCACCGTCTCGATGGCTGGTCACCCGAAACGGAAATCGAACTGGAGTCGCACGATGACCTCTTCGCCAAGGAAACCTGGGACGTCATGGGGCTCCCGCCAAAGACGCTCCTGACGCTGACGACGCTGACCGGAGCTGCGGCGGGTGGTGCGGTGGACGCTGCCGTGGGTTTCGCGTCCGTGTTTGCTGGGACGGTACTCGGCGGGCTCGGCGGGCTCGGGGTGGGGATCTACGAGCTCACACGCCGATTTGCGAGCGCGTCCAACATGACCGAGCAGGCCGTGTCGGCCATGCGAAACCCCAAGGACGGCTACAGAGTTCGCGTCGGGCCGCACCCTTCGCTCAATTTCCCTTTCGTACTTCTTGCAAGAGCGCTCGACCACTTCGACCGTATTCAGGCCTGGGCGCACGCCAAAAAAGAACTCCCGGAACCGACCGAGCACGGCCCTAAAGTCCTCAGATCAACTCGACACATCCTCCCGACGTCGGCTCAGCAAGACCTTCTCGAAGATTCAGAAGAAGTATCGAGACGTCCCGAGGGATACTCGGCGCGAGCTCCGCGCTCTTGTCCATGAGATCGTCGTCAAGAACGCGAAGTCTCTCCGCGTTGGCTAGATGTACCAGGGGAGGGCAGATCGGCGATCGTGACGTCTGGGGCCCCGTCTGCGACCTTCACCCGCTTCGAATCGACCAGGTCTCGGATTTCCCGCAAGTAGCGAGTGTGTTCCGCGGAATCATCCGGGCTGTAGTTGAGGTTCTTGTAGAGGCTGATTAGGCGCGTGAAGAAGTCCCGCGCCGTGTCGCGATCGTCCATCGCGAAGTCGGCTTCTACGATCTCCTTCACGAGCTCGAAGCTGCTCTTCTGGCGCCCGAGAGGCATCGAGGAGTCCACCGAGTCGAAAGCGTCCTGCTGAAGGAAGACCATGTCCAAGAAGACCGATTTTTGCCAGGCGAGGAAGTCGGCCATGGTGGTCCCTTCTTCCCCTGTCACTTGCATCATCTGGTAGATGTCGTCGCCCCGATGGAGAAGCGCGTGAGCCGCTTTGACGTCCTCCACCCAGGTCGGGGACAGGTTCTCGGTGTACCAGTCTCTCATCTGGTCGAGGTAACGCGACCAGGAGATGAGCGGATCGATCGCCGGATAGAATCGCTTGTACGCTCGGTCGGCCGATAGACCCAAGAACGTCTTCACGGTGGCCAGCGTCGCTTGGGTTACGGGCTCTTCGAAATTTCCGCCGGCTGGCGACACGGTGCCGATGAACGTGAGGCTCCCAGTCTGTCCGTCGGGACCACGGATGAGCCCCGCCCGCTCGTAGAGGCTCTTGATCGAAGAGTCCAGATACGCCGGGAACGCCTCCTCCCCCGGGATCTCCTCCATGCGCCCCGAGGTCTCGCGCATGGCCTGGGCCCAGCGCGAGGTAGAGTCGGCGATGCACAAGACGTCGTACCCCATCTGCCGGTAGTACTCCCCCAACGTGATTCCCGTGTAGATGGAGGATTCTCGCGCGGCGACCGGCATCGAGGACGTGTTGCAGATGATGATCGTGCGGTCCATCAGCGAGCCCCCGGTCCGGGGGTCCGTGGTCTCCGGGTACTCGGTGATCGTCTCCACGACTTCCCCCGCCCGTTCGCCGCAGGCGATGATGATCACGATGTCCACTGCCGAGTGTCGGGAGATGAGGCTTTGGAGCACCGTCTTGCCGGAACCAAAAGGCCCCGGGATGCACGCGGTGCCTCCACGTGCAACCGGGATCATCGTGTCGATGATGCGCTGTGTGGTGGTCAGCGGTTCGGTCGGGTAGATGCGCTCGGCCACGCGCTGGCGGAGCATCCGTTCGGGAAGCGGGCGGCGCACCGGCCATCGTTGCGCCATCGTAAGCGTCCGTTCTTCACCGCTTGGTCGGACTAGTCGGGCGACCGGATCTTGGATCGTGAGGTTGCCCCGGTTGATCCAGGTCAACTTCACCGCTGCGGGTTCGTCGAAGGGCACCATGATCTTGTGTTCGAAAATTCCCTCGGGAACCGTCCCCAAGACTTGTCCCGCCACCAGGGTCTCTCCCGTCGAAACCTTCGGCGTGAAGTCCCAGCGTTTCTCGGTGTCCACGGGGTCCACATCAGTACCACGGGGCAGCAGGAAGCCGTGTTCCTCTGCCAACAGGGCCAACGGGTTTTGCAGCCCGTCGTACACCTTCCCAAGAAGACCGGGTGCGAGCGTTACAGACAGCATTTCGCCGCTCAGCTCGACCTCGTCCCCGACCTGGACCCCCGAGGTGTCTTCGAAGACCTGCAAGTCGGCGACCTGATTCTGGACACGAAGCACCTCGGACTTGAGACGCTCCTCCCCGAGAAGCACGTAGCCGACCTCGTTCTTCATGACTCGAGTGTCGCGGACGCTGATGCTGACCAGGCTCTCCTGTACGGCTACGACGGGAGCGCGTCGAACTCCGTCCCTGTTCGACTCGCCCCGATCAGGCGAAGAGGTTTTGGTGGTCACTTGTCACCTCCGATATGAGTTCCTCAAAGCGATCACGGGCCTTCTCGGAGTCGTAGGACAGCCATCGGTGGACAATGTCCCACTTGTACGCGAAGGCGAAGACTTGCTCGAACCCAAACGGGTGTGCGTCTGAGATCTGGCTCAGCTTCTTCCAAGTCTGACCCATCAGCAGTTTCTCGAGCTCCATGGCGTCCCCCCGCTCGAGGAACGACTGCGCCTCGGGGATCCATGGAAAGACGGCGCCCAGGCCGAACTCCGGCTCGGTCCAGCGAGACCCGATGATACGAGTGTACGAGCCTGTGCCCCATCGCCCGGACGGGGCGGCTTTTCCCTGGCGCCGCTGGCGGAGGGCAACCATCACCGTCCGCGCGTTCATCCGGAATTCCACCATGCTCATGAGCTCCCGATTGACGTTGCGGGCCACGACCTCGTCATACATGGCGAGGAACTCTCCAGTCGTCCGACTAACCGGCTGGCGATGCCAGCTCAGCAGACTCTGGGCCCTCGTGAGGTCCTTCCAGTCATCCGCGTGCAGGAGCGAGAGTCGCTCCTCGAGTCGCAGACGGCTCAAAGGTAGCAGCCTTGCGCGCCGGAAGTCGGGCAGGGCGGGAAGACTGGCGACGAGCTGATAGTAGCGTCGCCTCACTGCCCTGCCTCGACTAGGATCTTCCGATAGCGGGGCAGAAGCAGCTTCAGCATCATCGCGGATAGAGCCTCGTCGCTCAAGTCGATCTCCAGGTCCTCGCCCAGCAAACGAACGCGCGCCCCGCCCTGGAACTCCTTCGACGGGATGAGCTCGATGCCCTTCCTCAACACGTCGGCCGAGAAAGCCACTGCCGACTTCTGGAGAAATTCCCGAGCTTCGCCGAGACTTCATCGCCCAGCTGATCGGGAACCAGGATGACCGCGTCCTTGTCTTGGATGAGCTCTTCCGCCGCCCTCCCGGCCAGGACCAAGATCATGTCGCGGAGCACCGAGCCGTCGGTGGTCACGTCGGTCACGAGGCGACGCACGTGTTCTTCGAAAGCGGCCATGATTGCCGAGCGAAGCTCCAGGCTGGTGTCCCGTGCCGCGATCCGCAGCGCCTCGATGGTCGCAGTCTGTTCCCGCTCCATTGCGGCCCGTGCCTCCGTCTTGATGGCTGTAGCTTCCGCTTTGGCGTCCGCCACGGTCCGTGCCGCTTGCGCTCTGGCTTCCGTGAGAATTCGGTCGGCCTCCGCTCGCGCCGACTGGACTCCTTCATCACGAATCCGGTCGATGAGCTTCTTGACGCCCGAGGATTTCCCGTCTGGCTCGGTCATGCGTCACCTCACTTCGGAATGGCGCCTGCAAGCACCAGCGCGAATACGAAAACGAATACAGCGAAGCCCTCGATCACAGCCGCGGGCGCGACGGAGATCCCAAACACCTCAGGCTTCGACTTCGAGGTGTTGATGGAGGCCGCACAGGCGCTTCCCTGTGCCATCGCGCTGACGAGCAGGGCAACGCCAGTGAGAGCTCCCAGCACGAATAGGCCGGGCGAGTTTTCCACCGAGACTGTGCGGTTGAGGGTCAGCATCACGACGATGCCGTAGATGGTCTGCGAGGAAGGCATTGCCGCCACCCCGACGAAGCGGCCGTAGCCGCTCTCCACTTCGAGCATCGCGCCGGCCGCGGCCAGGCCGCCCCGGCCAACGCCAAGCATGCTTCCGATGGCACCTAAGGCCAGAGGGGAGAAGATGCCCAGCCATCCCATGATCAAGACGAGCGGTTCCAAGGTTCACACACCTTTCTCTGAACGGCCGGAAGAGGGACCCTCTTCCGGAAGTCCCCAGTTGAGGAATTCGATAACATTCAATCGTAGTCCGTGGATGAAACCACTGGCAACGGCCAATAGCAGGTTCAGGCTGTGTCCGATGACGAGGATGATTAGAGCCACAAGGAGACCGACGCCGGGAATGCCATCCCGAGCATCAGCGGCCATTCCGTTGAACGCGATCGCCAGTGACGCGGAGGCGAGGCCCAAGGCGAAGAGCCTCAGGTAGCTCAAGACATCTCCAAACGCTGCGGTGATTCGAGTCAATCCCACCAGCCCTTTGCCCAGGCGGGCCAAAGGACGCGCTCCGTATCCCGAAAACAACAAGACCAAGACCAGGCCGAAGATAGCGACGGCAATGGCCGGCCTATTCAGCCAGTCGGCTCCTAGCTGTGAGGCCACTAGCAGCGTGTACCCAGCGAGCACGAATATGGCCCATCCGAGCGAGGGCAGAGCACGGGGGCTCCAGCCGTACCGTCTGGCGTTCATGAGATTGCCGATCATCACGTGAATCGTTCCGATCGTGATCGAGAGCGCCATCATGGAGCTCGCGTCCGTGACGTCTAGAATCGCCAGCCGCGAGAAAAACATGTCTGGAGCTGGCGTGACCCCGAAAAACGAGCCCACCAGAACGCCGTAGACGACCGTGGTCACCGTGAGGGTGGCCAACACCCAACGCCACCGGCGTCCTGCGGCGAAGCTCGACAGTCTATTCCAGAAGTACGCCAGCAGGAGTGCCAAGATCAGCCCGTAGCCACCGTCCGAGATGATCATCGCGAAGAAGATCGCGAACGAATACAGAACTACAGACGACGGGTCCCAGCTGCGGTAGCCGGGGGTCTTGTAGAAGTTGACGAGGTCCTCGCCGCCTTCCATCCGATCCGAGTTGTGAAGGAGCGTCGGGGGTTCGTCGTCCGGGCCGGGATCGGAAACCTCCATGGCGACCCCATGCTTCGCCGCGTACGATCCGAGCGCGTCCAAGGCCTCGGTTGGTGCCCATGCCCGGAGCGCGAAAACCGGACCGGAATCGTAACACTGATCGGCCGCAAGCCTGCGAGCAGCCCGGTCCTCGAGAGCAGCCAGGCTGCGGGAGAGCAGGCTGCTCCAGCGGGTGAGTCGATTCTCCCGAGCGATGCGTCCTCGAGCTCGAGCTCCACGTCCTCTAGCCTTCGCTCGAGCGTGTGCCGCGAGATGCCACCGGTTCGCACTCGTGGCACCGGCAAGCCCTCGGGCTCCAGCTCGGCGATCACGACCACATAAGCGTTCCGTCCCACGCGCTTGATCTCCTGCCAAGTCAGATCCAACGCTTCGAGGTCACGTAAGCGGTTCTGTGGCACCACGTAGAACCACAAGCGTTGTTCCCCCAAGTCTCCTTCGGTCGGGAACTCGAAGTCGCCCCACGGCGCAAGTGCTTCGATGCGGTGCATGAGCGCGTCCCGCTCGAGCTCCAGCTCGTGCGTCTGATCCCTGAGCTCCAGGATCTCCTCCTCGACGGCCACGGCATCGAACTCGGCGAGATGGGTTACAGGGCGCTGTTTCTGGGGGCACTGCTCGAGATAGCTCAAAGCTTCGCGACTTCGTTTCGACGGGTCTGCGAGCGGCGCCACGTCCTGCGCGAGCGAAACGACCTCGAGGCAGCCGAGCTCCTGCATGTCTTCGAGGACTCTTTCCTTTTCAGCCTGGTGCCCCACCAAGGTGAGTTTGCTCAAAGGGACAATGGCCACGCCGTCTCCTCATCCTCCGCCGGCCCCAGGTCATGCACCTGCCGGGCCTTCGCCAGCTTCCCTTGAACCACGGCGGCTCTTCCTATGTCACCCAGCCAGATTTGGATGCGCTCGATGTTCTTCCGGGTCCTGGGAATGAGAATCTTCTCGAAAAGGTTCACGCGTTGTGTGATGCGTCGCTCTGCACGCGACAAGATGCGGACCCTCTCCGCGGCGACCTGGATGCGTGTTCGCGCCTCGGCCGCATCCCGAAGGCGTTCGACCAGCGCATCAACCCAAGGGGGCTTTGCAAGCGGTGAATATTCTTCTACCTGGCACTCGACTTCCTTCAGAACGGGGAGCCGGACACCAACCAGGTTTTCTTGCTCCAAGTCGAAAGCCGTCATCTTGACCAGACCCTTGAGCTCGATCTCCGTGTTGGCCAGCATGGGCAGCTCCGCCCCCACGCGCGCCTCCACGCGGTCGACCTCGGCCTGCGTCGCTGCGTGCTCCTTACGGGCCCTGTCCAGTTCGATGGTCAGCTGCCTGCGCTTGAGCTCCAGTGAAGGAAGGAGCTTCTCATAGAGCTTGAGTTTGACTACCTCCTGCTGTAGCGACGCCTTGCTGAGCTTCAGTCGGGCCATTGCTCAGCTGACCTCTTTCGTGTCTTCGTTCCTCAAGTCCGGGAAGTACCGGTCAACGAGGTCCTGCTTCATGAGAAGCTCGTGTGGCTCGAAGCATTCGGCAAGTGTGTGCCAGCTCAGATCGAGCGCCTTCAACAGAGGCAAAGAGACGTCCACATCCATGAAGCGCCTCCGAAACAGCTTCCCGAATTTGAGGAGCTTCATGTCGAGGTCCGAAAGCTCGAAGGCCATGGCCTGCTTTTGCTCGGCTTCCCGGGCGGCGGCGTAGAAGCGCACCATGGTGTTCATGATCTGGCCGTGATCCTCCCGGGTGACTTTCCCGACGACGTGCTGCTTCAGCCGCGAAAGCGAGCCGAAGGGGTCGATGACCCCGTCGTGCAAGTAGAACTGTCCCTCCGTGATGTAACCGGTGTTGTCGGGAACCGGGTGGGTCACGTCGTTGCCAGGCATGGTGGTGACGGTAAGGATCGTGACCGAGCCGGCCCCTTTGAAGTCGCACGCTTTCTCGTATCGCCGGGCGAGCTGCGTATAGAGGTCGCCCAGGTAACCCCTCGTCGCCGGAATCCGGGACTGCGACACGCCAATCTCTTTCATGGCATCGGCGTAGGCGGTCATGTCCGTCATCAGCACCAGGACCCGCTTGGAGTGCTCCATGGCGAAGCGCTCGGCGACCGCCACCGCCATGTCCGGTACGAGCAAGCGTTCGATGATCGGGTCGGAGGCCAGATTCACATACATGACCGTGCGATGGGCGACCCCGTTCTCCTCGAAGGCGGTCTTGAAGAAGTGGAAGTCGTCGAAGATCAGTCCCAATCCGGCGAAGACCACGATGTCGGCGTCTGCCTGGAAGCCGATGCGGGCCAGAAGAGCATTGTAGGGCTCACCGGCAACCGAGAAGATCGGGATCTTCTGGCTCTCCACCAGACTGTTGAAGAGATCGATCATGGGGACTTCCGTCTCGATCATCTTCGACGGTACGACCCGCATCATTGGGTTCACGGTAGGGCCCGCCACCGGGATTGTGTCCTCGGAGTCGAGGGGCGGCTTGCCATCGATGACCTCGCCCGAGCCCCGGAAGATCCGCCCGAGAATGTGGTTGGAGAAGGTGACCTGCTGGGGATGTCCGAGGAAACGAACTCGGGCATCGGTAGAGATGCCTTTGCCACCCGCGAACACTTGAAGGCTCACGATATCCCGTTTCAACTCGACAACGCTGGCCGTCGACACCTCACCATCCCGGTTCTCCACCCGCGCAAGATCCCCGAGAGCTACGCCTGTAGCCCGGACCCGGATTACATCGCCGATGATCTCCAGAACGCTGGTGTGTCGGACGAGGGAGTCGAGCATCTATGACCTCAGAAGGTATGAAGGAGTAGGAAAGCTATGGTCCATCTAAGCAGATGGCCGCCGTAGAGCAAGACCCATTCGGACAGCTTGGATTCCTCAGCTGCCGGGAGGGTCGACGCCGCTGAGGTGGGCAACGAGCTTGCGTACGGTGGAGGCGACGACGGCCTGCTCGCGGCGAGCTGCTTCCTTCTCCATTTCCTGTCGCTGATTTTCGAGCTGCGCCTGTTGTTCGGCGATAAATTCGTTCTTCAGTGTGGTGCGGGTGGTGTTGACGTACGGGTTGTCGATTCCGGAGATCTCCTGAAGGGTTCGCCAGAGGTGGAGGCGATCCGAGCACTGCAGGGCAAGTGCTGGCGAGACAACTTTGCGAAGGATGCTTCCGTCTTTGTCGGCGAGCGAGATCAAGGGAAGTTTCCCGACCCGCTGCGGTCGCGAGAAGCCCAGATAATCGTTCATCGGGATCAGCTGATCGGCCATTAGGGGCGCGTCGGCGAGCTCCGCAGCGAACTCCGGCTCGGAGGCGGCGAAGTGGGCAAAGGTGAAGGCCTCTTCGACTTCGATGGCTTGCCCTTGCGCGTCCTGGCCGCAGAGCGTTTCGTTGGTCCAAACTGCATCCGGCGATGGATTCGAGGAGAGATCGATACACATGACGAAACCGTTCGCGCCATCAGGATCGTAGACGCACATCGGAAAGGCCCTGGCGCGCACGGCACGTTCGGCGCGCCTTTGAAAGGCAGCCTGCTCCTCATCGCTCCGCTGGCAGAGGACCGAAATCACGCCGGGCCGCGGGGCGGTCAAACCGTCGAAGAGGCGATCTTGGAAATCCGGGGCCGCCACACAGGTCTGGAGCAAGTAGACGCCCCGCATCGCCAGCGGGAGCATTTCAATGGTTATCCTGGCGGGCACGCTGATGTCGAGGGCCGAGGAGTAGACCTCGCGCAAACTCGATCGCAGAGCCACAATCTTGATCGGCATGCCGACCTCGAGAAGCGACATCATCTTGCGCAGTTGCGCGCCTCTGTCTTCATCCAGACGCGCCATGACGAGAAAGGGAGGACATAAGCGGAGCTCGCCGGGTCCGAACTGGCGCCAGTTGAAATTCGCAAAGACCGGGTCATGGGTCGCAGCTTCGTACTTGGAGCGAATCTCCAGTTGCGCGATGCGCAGGGTGCGAAAGACCCTGGCGATGCGAGTCAGGTGTTGCTCCGCAAGTTCCCGGATTTCATTCTCTTCCGCCCCGAGATCGACCGAGGCGGAGTCGGGTAGAGCCGTCGAACAAGCTTCCTTCATTTCCGACAGCGTGGGGATGAGCCCCTGCACTCGTTTGAGCCGTTCCGGCGACATCGCCCGTGAGCGCGTGCTTTTACCGAGGACGCGGGACAAGGAGCCGAGGTCGAGGCTGGTCGCGGCAAAGGGACCCAGAGCGCGCTCGAGCTGGTCGGGATCATGCCCATGGCGATGGTACTCGTCGAGACGAAGCACGTTGTTCAGTTCGGAGATGGTCTCGCCAAGAGCCTCTTCGAGAGCGCCGCAGTGGTGGCGCCAAACATCTTCGACGCGTTGGAGAATCTGTTCTTTCATGACGTGCACACGGTCAGCTGACGGTGTAGCGGTCCATTGTGGCTTCGAGCCGCTGAACGAAGGTCTCGTGATCTGGCCGATCTTGGCGGTTCCATCGGATCTCTTCATAGGTGGGGAGATCGGGATTGCGATACACCAAGCCCATGGGGGCAGGGTCGACATTGACCGCGACGCGCTGAGCCTCGTTGATGTCGCGATGGTCGTGCGCCTGAGTGGCGCCGCGCTTGAGAAGCAAGGGATGCACGGGGATCCGTCCTCATTCTCGAGGAACACAACCGGGAAGTTCAATCCGCCCTCGCCAAAAGCTTTGGGCATGAACACCGGGCACCGCTGCAAGATGCGCACAAAGGACAGCCCCTTGTGGTCCCAGGCCTTTTCGATGGTCTCGTCGAGGTGCGCGGGCAGCCAGGTGGCGGTTTGGGCGACGAACGAAACGTTGGTCATTCCCATCACCACGCTGAGAGGGTTCATGGGTTGAAGGTAGGTGCCATGCGGGGTGGTGTTCGTTTTCCATCCGTCCGGCGTGGTCGGCGAGACCTGCATCTTGGTGAGCGCATACACCTCATTGTCGAACACCAGCACGACCGCGTTGATGTTGTAACGGATCGCATGCAGCCAATGGTTGCCGCCGATACTGAAACAATCACCGTCGCCCATGACTACGATGACGGGAAGCTCGGGGCGCGAGAGCCGCACGCCCGTGGAGATCGGCAAAGCCCGGCCGTGGATACCGTGAAAACCGTAGGTCTTGAGATAGTGGGGGAGACGGCTCGAGCATCCGATGCCGGACACCGAGACAACGTCCTCCGGTTCGAGATTATTCTTGCGCAACACACGCTGGAGCGCGGCGAACACTCCATGGTCGCCGCACCCCTTGCACCAACGGGGCGTCTCAGATTCGTAGTCGCCGAGGGAGTGAGCTTCGACCGCGCTGCTCTCGATCACGCATAGTTCCGCAAGCACAGACATCGTCAATTTACTCCCGAGATTGCGCGAAGGGTCTCACCGGGTGTTCGATTCCCGATTGATCGCCGAGGACGCGTTTGATTTCGTCGAGATCTCCACCGGCATGTACGGCCGGCCAGGGACCTTGGCATAGCAGTCGATGTCCAACAGGGTGGCGGCCCGGAGGATCCACGCCAACTGGCCGTACCGACGGTTTTCCTTTGTAATCAACGGGTCGTCCCAGTCATCGCTGTAGTTGAGCTCGACCGTGATGATCCGGCGAAAACCCGCGAAAATATCGTGGAGTCCGGGCGGCAGGGGACTGAGGAACTGAATGTGGACGGAGGAAACCGCGAGGCCCTCGCCGCGCGCCAAGTCGACGGCTTCCTCGATCGCTCCTCGCGTGCTTCCCCAACCCACGAGGAGGAGGTCGCCCTCGAGCGCTCCATGTACGCTCGGTGGCTGCAGGCTTTGCTGCAAAGCGGCGAGTTTCCGGCTGCGCATGTCGTGCCCGCGCTGGTTGCGCTCGGCGTCGTAACAGGCCTTTCCGTCGCGGTCGTGGTTGAGCGAGGTCGTCACCCCCATTCCGCCCGGCTGCCCAGGGATGAGGCGCTGCGAAAGTCCCGTCGTTGGATCCCAATCGTACGGCAGGGTTCCGAGCGGCACCGGGCTGAGGTCGAGCGGAGGCCGTCGCGGCGTCTGGGAAACATCGGGGCGATCGAAAAGCTGCTGACCTGTCGCCAGGTTTGCGTCGGAAAGGACGATCACGAGCATGCGGAATTCCTCCGCAATCTTCCGCGCGACCGAAAGAATATAATAGCACTCTTCGATCGTACTCGGCGCGATCACCACCTTGGGCGCGTCCCCTGGAGCGCCGTAGAGCGCATGAAGCAGATCCGCTTGCTCGATCTTCGTCGGCAAGCCGGTGCTGGGTCCGCCTCGCTGAACATCAACGATGACGAGCGGCGTCTCGGTCATCACGGCCAAGCCCTGGAACTCCGTCTTCAAGGCCATGCCCGGCCCCGAGGTGATGGTCAGCGCGGTCTTTCCGGCGTAGGAGGCGCCGAGCGCCACCCCGATTGCGGCGATCTCGTCTTCGGCCTGATGGACGAAGCCACCGAAATCTTCGAAGATCTGCGACAGTTCATGCGAAGCAGAGGTCGCCGGGGTGATCGGATACATGGAACACATCTCGAATCCAGCCGAGACGGCGCCGAGCGCGAGTGCGGTGTTCCCGTTCATCGCCACTTTCGGGACATCTGTTGGGAGAGCCTGGATTTCGAAGCGTTCTTCGAAGTTTGCGACTCCGTATTGATAGCCGGCGTCCGCGAGCCTCACCGCCAGCTCGATCACCTCGCGGGCTTTGCCCTCGAAGATGCCGCGAATCACATCGTCGAGCAACATCCATGTCTTTGTTGTAGAGGGCGCACAAGAGGCCCACCGCAAACATGTTCTTCCCCTGTTGTGCATCTTCGGCGTGGCGGCTGGTTTCCCTTTCCAATGGGACCTCGACGATGGTCGCCCCGCGCGAACGCAACTTGTTGATCACCTCACGGTAGGAGAGCCGGTACTGCTCCATGTCGTGAGTCGCCCAGTGATCGTCGATCAGCACGAGAACGTCGTCGGCGAGACTCCCCGCTTCGAGCCGCGAGAGCAGGGCCATTTCGTTGAAGGCCAGGACGACGTTCGCTCGGTTACCGGCATTGGTGACCTTGCTGCGTTCGGCAAGGCGAATGCGGTTGCCGCTCGCGCTCCCGATCGTATGCGGCGGCGGGCGGATCTCGGAGGGGATGATCTCCACCGTCCAAAGCCCGTTGCCTGCTTTGGCGCAGAGTTGCGCGAAGGCAATGGCCGCTTTTTGCGCACCTTCGCCAGCGTCGCTGACGATTTCGACGGTGTGCTCCGAAAGAGGGACGAGACAGGGAACGGCTCATGAGAGGTACTCGGCGTTCTAAGGCGTTTCTCGGATCACCGGCAATGGTCCCGATTCCGCTTGCGTGCTGATAGTAAGCGCAAACGCCGTGTTTCAAGTCGAGAAAGTCGACGCCGGAGCCGAGAACCCAGACAATTCGGCGGGACGGCCGCTACCGGGGGGCCGGATGCCGATCTGGGCGGCGACTATTTCGAAGGTGAACCTGTTCGTGGGTAGCATCGGTACACGTTCGTCGCCGGCTCCTCCTTGAGCCTCGACGGTCCTTCCCCTAGCACTTGGCTCACGTGACGCCCGGTTCCGAGGTCGCGCCAAAGATGCATAAGGTCGTTTCGATAGCCCTGACCCTGCTGAGCACCGCCATGTGCTGCGCAGGGATCGCCCGGGCTGAGGCGGACGACAATCCCGCTCCAGTGGTGCATCCGAGCGCAGCCGGCGAGCCCTTTGTGACCGGTCCTCCAGAGCAAGCCGGCCCCGTCGTGGTTCGGGCCAGCTTCCATCTGCGTGACATCAACGACATCGACGACGAAGCCGAGACCTTCGAGTTCGGCGGGGTGCTCAAGCTGACATGGCACGACGAGCGTCAGGCCTTCGACCCTGCTGAGGCGGGGGTTGCCGAAAAGGTCTATCTGGGCGCGTTCCAGTTCAACGAGGTCTTCGACGGATGGTTCCCGCAAATGATTCTCGTCAACGAATCGGGGCTGCACGAGAAGCACGGGATCGTGCTTCGGGTGCGGTCTGATGGCACCCTGACCCTCGGAACTTGTCGAGGCCCTTGGATGCGGCTGCGGAGGCTCGGTTCGACCAAAGTGAGGTCGTCTCGCCGATCAGACGCCGATCGCCAATTCGGATGCCGCAGTGGGCTTTCGAAGGCGTCCGAACGTCGACACGGGATCGCCGAGCTCCCTACGCAGGACAGCGTAGGGGTCGCCTCGGCGTTGGTTGTCAGCATGGACGTCGAACGGGAGTCGTTCTTCATGGTTCGGCTGGTGATTGTTCCATTGATGCTGATCGTGATGCTCTCCTGGTCGGTGTTTTGGATGGATCGCTCGTCGTTGGGTGATCGAATCAACGTCTCGTTCATCGGCATTCTCACCGCCGTCGCCTACCAAATCGTGGTGAGCGAGATCTTGCCTCACATTTCCTATCTGACCTTCATGAATGGGTTCTTGAACCTCAGCCTCATCATCATGTGCGCATCCGCTGTCATGAACCTCGTGGTCGCGGCGCATGATCGGCAGGGCGGGGTGGAGGCAGGGGATCTCCTGGATCGCCGGTGTCGACGGATCTTTCCGATCACCTACTTCGGGCTGACGGGGATCATGTTCGCGGCGTCGTTCGTGTTCTTCTAGTGTGGCGGTCTGGCGTAGAGCGTCGTCTTGTCTGGCTCCTACCACACCGTTGAACTGGGCCTGATCTCGGATCGGCCCGACTAGCGCGGTCGTGGGGTGCCCTGAGGCTTCCGTAGGGTCGCCCAGCTCGCTGGCCTCGTTGAAAATAGTAAACCCCGTTGAGTGAAGCGTTCAGGTCGTGCTTCGAGATGCTTCCAGCGTTGACGACGTAGATGTAAGCGAGGCCGTAGAGGTCTCGCCCCCCCGCGGGCCCCTTCTTCTTCGGCAGAGTTTCCACCTCCCTAAGAATGGAGTGCACGTAGATGAAGCCGAAGTTGAGGCGCGTTTCGGTACTCTTCTTCAGCACCTTCTGCCTCAAAGACTTCTTAGTCTTGAGCATGCGCTACCGGAACGCTCGAGCATGCGAGCATGAGGAGCCAGCAGCATGCGACTACGCTCGGTCGTTCCGACCACACGTTGAGACGTCTACTTCCGGATGCTCACCGTAACCGACTTCACGTGACCGGTGAACTTCGAGTCCTCGATGCTCTTGAATAGAGGCACGACCTCGGTTCCCTCGTCCCTGCCCACGTCCGCGGTCTCATCCGCAGAGAAGACATTCGGCTCGGTCTTCTCGATCGGCCTTCCGCGACGTTCTTGTCGTTGACGAAGATCGTCGCGACGCCGCCCTTGCCGAACCCGTCGCCGTCGTACTCGAAGTCGAGCTTGATGGTCGCGCTCTTTCCCTGCACCGGCTTCGGGGCCTGGACCGTGTACGCGTCGAGCCCGAACCAGTTGTACGTGTAGGTCGGTCGGCCCTTGTCCATGTAGAGCACCCAGCCGCCGAACTTGCCGCCCTGGGCGAGGATGACACCTCGATCTTTGCCCGAAAGCTCGACGTCGGCCTCGATCGTCAGAGACGTGTTCTTCACGTTCAGGAACGCGTTCTCCGTGAGACCTTCCATCCCTTCAAAAAGGGTGAGCGATGTCCGGTCGCCCATCAGGTCGGGGCGGCCCGCACGCTTCGCATTGAAGCGTTCGTAACTTCGGTCGTCGATCGGGTAGACGCTGTTCGCGATCGCTTCCTTCTCGAAGAGAGCCTGCATCTCCTTGAGCCTCTCGGGGTGCTCCTTCGACAAGTCGTTGAAGAGGCTGAAGTCCGCGCGCGTGTCGTAGAGCTCCCAAATATCGTCCTCTAGCGGTTGGAAGGGCTCGTTCCGCCAAGGGGCCCTGTGATTGACCCGCGCGAGCCAGCCGTCGTGGTAGATCCCGCGGTTGCCGAACATCTCGAAGTACTGGGTCTTGTGGCGGTCTTCGGCGTCCGCGTCATCGAGACAGTAGAGCATGCTCACCCCGTCCATCGGCCGCTGTTCGACTCCGTTGATCACCTTAGGCGTCGGCAGCTTGGCCGCCTCGAGGATCGTCGGTGCCACGTCGTTCACGTGATGCCATTGGGAGCGAATCTCGCCCTTGGACTTGAAGCCCTTCGGCCAGTGCAAGACCATGCCGTTGCGGGTGCCGCCGTAGTCGCCGGCGACCTGCTTCGTGTACATGAAGGGCGAGTCTGTGGCGACGGCCCAGCCAGCGGCCATGTGCGGGAACGAGTTCGGACCTCCCCAGTCGTCGGCCCGCGCTAGCATGCTGTCGATCGTCTCGGCTTCGAAGATGCCGTTGAGGTGTACCAGCTCGTTGAAGGTCCCGGTGAGGCCACCCTCGGCGCTCGATCCGTTGTCGCCCATGATGTAAACGAACAAGGTGTTGTCGAGCTGCCCGATCTCGCCGATCGCGTCGACCAGTCGGCCGACTTCATGGTCGGTTTGCTCGGTGAACGCGGCAAACACCTCCATCTGAAGAGCAAAGAGCTTCTTTTCCTTTGCCGAGAGGTCGTCCCAGGTCTGGATGTCAGGCGGGAGAGGCGTCAGCCTGGTGTCCTTGGGCACCAGCCCCATGGCCTTCTGTCGCTCGAGCGTCGCTTCACGTAGCTTGTCCCAGCCGCTCGTCGAACTTGCCCTTGTGCTTCTCGATCCACTCCTTGCCGACGTGGTGCGGCGCGTGCACGGCACCCGTCGCGAAGTACACCATGAACGGCTTTTCCGGGGTGAGCGCCTGCTGGGACCTCACCCAGTTGATCGCCTGGTCGGTCATGTCCGTGGTGAAGTGATAGCCCTCGGTCTTCGGCGTCGGAACCCTGGTGTTTCCGTCGAAGATCGCCGGGTCCCACTGATTCGTCTCGCCACCGATGAAGCCGTAGAATTTGTCAAAGCCTTGATGGGTCGGCCATCGATCGTAGGGCCCCGAGGCTGAGACCTCCCAGGGCGCCGTTTCGTGCCACTTGCCGAAGGCTCCGGTGCTGTAGCCGTTCTGTCGCAGGATTTCTGCCACAGGGATCACCTCCGGTGGGATCTGACCCTGGTTACCCGGAAAGCCCGTGGCGATTTCCATCACCGAGCCGACGTTGGTGGCGTGGTGATTGCGACCGGACTTCAGCGAAGCTCGCGTCGGTGAACAGAGTGCGGTGGTGTGGAACTGGTTGAAGCGGAGTCCCTCTTCGGCAAGACGGCTCAAGGTGGGGGTCTCGATGACACCTCCAAACGTCTCGGTGGCACCGAAGCCGATGTCGTCGATCAGCACGATCACGACGTTGGGCGCGCCCTCGGGAGGCTTGATCTCGAAGGGTGGCGGAGCCTTCGCCTTCCTCGCATCGAGCTCGGTGATCGGCTCGTACTTGGGCGGGACGATCGGCAAGATCGTGCGATCGACTTCACCGTCGCCTCGTGACAGCTCGGGCTTCTCAACCGCGGCCGGAGTCTCGGCCGGCGCCGCTTTTTCGAGCTCGGGGGCCGCCTCTTTGCTTTGGCAACCCAATGCCAGGGCGACGCCGAGCGCGCTCGCGATCCGCAATGTCCTGCTTTGCTTCATGTTCTCGTTCTCCCTTTTACATGCGCGAACGTGGTCGGAGCCTAGCCTGGACTGTCTGAAGCGCTCTGCGATCCCTCAGAACGTCACAAAACGGGGGGTATAGGGAGCCCGGAGAAACGGGGCTCGGGAATCCATCGGGAATTCGGACCAATCCGCCGAGCTCGTTCCCACAAGCAAACGTGCGTTGGAATTGGACGGCTGACGACTAGTTGAAGCTGAACGTGTACTCCGCACCCATTCGAGGCGCGGAGAACTTCGGGAAGTCGATCGCGATCAGTTTCTTGGCGACGCAGCCTTGAAAGGCCTTGCTCCCGGGCTTGGTGGTCGCGCCCGTGACCTCGCCCTTGCCGGAGATCACCATTTGAATCGAGACGCGACTCATACGGGTCTTCTTAATCTCCTTGAGCACGCAGCCTTGAAAGATCTCGTTGACGTGTCCGTTCATGATCTCGGAGACTTCGCCTGAGCTCAGATGCTGTTGACCTTCGTCGTTTTCGAGGTCACCCAACTCCGCCGGCTCGAGCATGGCCTCCGTGTAAGAAGGCAACTGCCCCTTCGCGCGCATCGCGCTCGATGAAGTGAATCCCAGAGCGGTATTGCCACCACTTGCTGAGCCCCGAGGAGGCAGCGCCAGTGCGTACGCCTTGGCGGTGCCTGGAACCACCGCGCTTGGGAGGCTTGCATTCGGTTCGGAGTTGGCTGTGTTCGACGAGGTCGTTGCGCAGCCCGAAGCTGTGATCGCAAGCGCGGCAACGAGCACCAAGAGGTGCCTAGCGAGAAGGCTTCTCATCGGCGCGCCTGCTTCATCTTCGCGTCTTGCGCGTCAGCACGCTCTTTCGAGATCTTCGCGCGCTCGGCAGCACCCGGATGCGATGCCTTCAGTGACTTCTTGCCATCGTCGTCGCTCAGCTCTGCGAGCTTGCTGAACGCGCCCTCCATGGCGTGGTAGTCATAGCCGTGCTTGACCATGAAGTTGAACCCGTACTCATCCGAAGCCGACTCATCGCCTCGCGAGAACTTCGCGTTCAGAACATCTTCGATGAACTTGCCGAGCTGGCTGTCCGTGAGGACCTTGCCACCCGTTCCTGTGTTGGCCGCAACAGCATCCTTGCCTGCCGCGACGCTGTAGGCCTTCTGGTACTGCTTTTTCGCATGCTGCAGCTTCACGTGACCGATCTCGTGACCGATGACGCTGCGCACTTCGTCGTCGGTCATGATGAACATCAAGCCAGCCATGACGCGTATGCTGCCGTCCGGCGTCGCAAAGGCGTTGACGTCCGAGACGTTGTAGAGCTTGAAGTTCAGCTTGAGCCCGTCTTCTGATTCGAGCCCCTTCACGATCGCGTTGAATCGCTTTGCCAGCGGGTCGCCCTCCGGCACGACCGGGTTCTGCTCATCCATCTCTGCCACGGATTGCAGAGAGAGTTTTGCCATGTCTTCGTCGGAAAGCGTTGCAGCCTTGGCTGCATTCTGGACCGCGGTGACGTTGTCCTTCTTGAGCATCTTCCGGCCGAAGTCGGCCTGTGCCCCTGCGGCGAACGAAAGCATGCAAACTACGAGCAGTATCTTCTTCATGAACGTGAACCCCCAACGCTCAAACTAGCAAGACGATGGGGCCGTTTGCACGACTGCGCGGTTCTTCAGTGTCGCGCACCGAAAGCTTCTTCGTTAACGACGTGTAGTGCCTTGCAGCAGGCTACTGCGTTTGTAAGCGTGCTCACCAATGCGCGGACCTTGTCCTGCGCTGGCGATCCAAGACCTGCGCGCCACAATCCGCCGTTGACTGAACTTGCGCAGCGGACGTAGCATCGACCATGTCGCGAGGGCCAAGCCCGTTTTCATCACTCTTGCGACAAGGGACTCTAGATGCCAAGCGACTCTCGAAGAAGGCGGAGCCGTCCGCTGAAGACCTGTCGGAAGACCTTGGGGTCCATCGTTGGGATGTCGTTGCTCGTCGCCATCGTCGGCTGCGGTGGCGACGAGGCCAGCACTGAACCCCAGGTCGTGCTCGAAGTCCAAGCGCCCGTCTCCGGCCTCGGGACGACCATCGCGAGCTTGGACTACGAGATCGCGTGCGACGCCGAATGGAATACGCTCGACACAGAGGGCGTGTTCGTGCCCGCGATGCGTCGGGGCGGAACGATGGAGCGCATCGAGTCGGCCGGGAGCTCGCCCGGCGCGCAATTGCCTATCTCTGATGTCTGGCGTGCGGCGGAAGAGCCTCTAGACGGGCTTTGCTTGCTCAACCTGATCGGACGCGACGAACAGGACCAAACGATCTGCGTCAGTGCGGAAACATTCGAGGCAACGAACGGTCAGCCGACAGTCGTGAATACGGTCATGACCTGTCAAGACTATCCGAGTTTGCCGGGGAACGCCTCCCTGGCCGTGGAACTGCCCGGCCTGGTTCCGGGCGTCGATGTGGAGACCGTCGAATTCACGATCGACTGCGACGGGGGCGGAACCGCCTTTTTCGAATCAACACCGGAGTTCTCTGAGGAGGTGACCATCAACGGCAATCTCGAAGTCGTCGAAGATCCGGACGGGAGCGGCATGGGCGTATGGAACTCATTCTTCGACCTACCGCCCGGCCCGTGCACGATGCAGCTTCGGGCTCGAGACCCGGACGGTGAAGTCATTTGCACGGCATCCGATGGCTTCATCATTGCGCCGAGCCAAACAACGAAGGTTCAGATCGTGCTCCTCTGCGGCATCTAGCTCCGAAGAGCTGCTAACGACGGACCACAGGAGCTCGCGAGCAGCCACCATCGCACGAGCGGCGTTGCTCAATTCCGATCGGCCGGTCGAGATGAGGGTGCAAAGCGCGGGGAGCGACCCTACACTCAAGAGGCCCACATCACCCTGAAAGTACGTAATCAGCATGGCTCCATCCGCCCCTCCGTCGACAAGTAAGAAGGCCCGAGAGAACATCGCTGTGGGCCAGGTCGAGCCGTTGCTGATGGAAATCGCCTGGGAGGTCTGCAACCAGGTAGGCGGGATCTACACCGTTTTGCGATCGAAGGTCCCGAGCATGATGAGCCGCTGGGGCGAACGGTACTGCCTCGTGGGTCCCTACAACCCGCAGACCGCGGAGGTCGAGTTCGCGCCGGCGCCGCTGGACGGACCGTTCGGACGGGCGGTGCAGCGACTGCGCGAGATGGGCTACGGCGCCCACTACGGTCGCTGGCTCGTCAGCGGCCGTCCGCACGTGGTGCTGCTGGACGTCGGTACGGTTCGTGGGTCGCTCAACGAGCTCAAGTACCGGGTCTGGGCCGACCACGGAATCCCTGGGAGCGACGAGACGAACGTCGATGACGCCTGTGGCTTTTGGGGAGATGTGTCGCGCGCTGCTGTCGATCCTCGCGCAGGAGGAGTCGCAGCGCCGCCAGATCGTTGGCCCACTTCCACGAGTGGCAGGCCGGTATGGCGATCCCGATGCTGAGGAAGGAGGGCTGGCCGGGCTCGCTCGTGTTTACCACGCACGCGACCCTGGTCGGCCGCTATTTAGCGACCGGCAATGCTTCGTTCTACGACGACCTGCCCCGGTTCGACGGGGATCGGGAAGCCAAGAACTTCAACATTCACGCTCAGCACCAGATCGAGAAGGCCGCTGCACATGCGTCACATGTCTTCACTACGGTGTCCGACGTCACCGCGGAGGAGTGCACCCACCTGCTCGGGCGCACGCCGGACATGCTGCTGCCCAATGGACTGAACATCCGCCGGTTCACCGCGACCCACGAGTTCCAGACGCTTCACCAGCAGTACAAAGAACGGCTACACCGGTTCTCGATGGGGCACTTCTTCCCCAGTTACAACTTCGACCTCGACAACACGCTCTACATGTTCACCTCGGGCCGGTACGAGTACCTCAACAAGGGTATGGACCTGACCATCGAGGCGCTGGCCCGGCTGAACCACCGGCTTCGGGAGACGGGAAGCCCCGTCACGGTCGTCTTCTTCATCATCACCAAGGCTCCGTTCCGCTCGATCAACGTCCGCGCGCTGCAGAGTCGCGTGATGCTTCGCGAGTTCCGCACTGCCGCCAATGCGGTAAAGGAGTCCGTCGGCGACGGGCTTTTCCGCGCCGCCGCGACCGGCGAGATCCCCGACCTCAATGGCTTGATGGAAGACTACTGGCGGCTACGCCTCCGCCGCGCGATCCAGGCCTGGAAGAGCGAGGCCCTCGCCGGGCATCGTCACCCACGACCTCGTCGACGACGCCCACGATCCCGTGCTGAACCAGTTGCGCAACTGCCGGCTGTTCAACCAGGAGGGCGACCCGGTCAAGGTCGTCTTCCATCCCGATTTCGTGCAGGCCACCAGCCCTCTGTTCGGGATGGAGTACGAGCAGTTCGTGCGCGGCTGCCACCTGGGCGTGTTCCCCAGTTACTACGAGCCCTGGGGCTACACGCCGCTCGAATCGATCGCGCTGGGCGTGCCCGCGGTGACCAGCGACCTGTCGGGCTTCGGCTCGTACCTCCACCAGCTGGTGCCCGACCACGCGTCCAAGGGCATGTACGTGGTGCCCCGTCGACACAACGACTTCCACCGCGCCGCCGACGAGCTGACCGACCGTCTGTTCCGGTTCACAACCCTGAGCCGGCGCGAGCGGGTCATTCTCCGCAACTCGGTGGAAGCCTTCAGCGAACACTTCGACTGGCACAACCTCGGGCGACACTACGACGAGGCGCACGACCTGGCGTTGGAACGCGTCCGCGGGTAGGGCCGACGTTTCTGGTGCTTCAGGGCCCCTCCGACTAGGATGTGCGCCCCATCGAGAGGTTTCCCATGTTGCATGAAGTTCCCGTCAACGAAGCCCCGCGAACGACTAGAGTCGTTCAATCCGCGAGACGGCTCGAAGCTCGGAGAGGTCCCCATCGCCGACGCCGCGATGGTGCACGCGGTCTTCGATCGAGCAAGGCGCGCCCAACTGGGCTGGGCAGAGATGGGAGTCGATCGCCGCAACGAGATTCTCAACCGTTTGCGAGGCGTGCTCCTCGATCGGGCGGACGAGATTGCGCGAGCGTCGTCTCGTCCGAGAACGGCAAGCCACCGGCGGAGCCGATCGGGCTGATCGCCCCCGTTTGCGAAACGATCAAGCTCCACACGGGGCTCGCGAAACGGCTCGAACGCGGTCAGAAGGTGAGCGCGACGTTCTTCATCGGGTCGCGCGCGCGCATCTTCTACGAGCCCCTCGGCGTTGCTGGGTTCATCCTGCCTTGGAACTTCCCGTTCGAGCTCGGCATGAAGCACATGATCCCCGCGCTGGCTGCGGGCAACGCGGTCGTGCAGAAACCCTCCCCAGTCAACCCGCTCATCGGCGACATGATGGCGAGCCTGTTCCGAGACGCTGGGGTTCCAGACGGAGTCGTGCAGATGGTGCATGGATACGCGGAGACCGGGATCGCGCTCATCGACGCGGCCGACTCGATCTGCTTCGTAGGGTCGACGGCCACCGGCAAGAAGGTGATGCGTCGGGCCGCCGAAACGTTGACGCCGGTCGTCCTCGAGCTGGGCGGCAACGATGCGGCCATCGTTCGGCCGGACGCCGATCTTGATCTCACGGCGCGCGGTCTGGTCAATGGCACCTGCTACAACGCAGGCCAGGTGTGCAACGGCATCGAGCGCATCTACGTGCCTCACCAACTGGTCGAACCGCTCGTCGAGAAGATTCTGTCGGTGCTGGGGAAGCTCCGACAGGGCTGGCAGACCAGCGGTGGCGACTACGACCTCGGTCCGATCATCTGGGAGCCGCAGCTCGAGATCTACGAAGCCCACACCGCGGACGCGATCGAGAAGGGCGCGACGCTCGTCTGCGGAGGGAAGGCTCGGCGGGAGGGCGGCGGCGTCTACTGGCCTCCGACTGTCCTCACCGGAATGACGCACGAGATGAAGATGATGCGCGAAGAGACCTTCGGACCGTTCCTCGCGATCATGGGCGTTGGGAGCGACGACGAGGCGGTCCGGCTCGCGAACGATTCCCAGTACGGCTTGGCTGGCAGCGTCTGGACGCGTGACGTCAAGGCCGGTGAAGCGATCGCACGTCGGTTGCGCACCGGATCCGTGATGGTGAACAACGCACTTCAATCTGGCGGCTGCGTCACTTTGCCTTTCGGCGGTGACGGCGACTCGGGTGTCGGCCGCGCACAGGGCGAGCAGGCGTACTATCACTACGTCGCCACAAAGAGCGTGATGAGCAGTCCCAAAAGTGCCGAGACTCTGTGGATGCCGTACTCGTCGACGACCGAGGGCTTCTTCAAAGGCGTCGGCAAGGTGTTCAACGGCCGCGGAATTGCCGAGCGGGCCAGCGGGCTCCTGAGCCTGATTCGAAACCGGCCTCGCTGATAGCCTCGCCCCCAGAGCCACGCTCTGCATGGAGCGGCACAAATAGCTCCCGCCTCGGGCATTCTTTGGTAAAACAGCCGGCGGAGCCAAGCGATGACCAGCAACTTCAAGAACTACGAGAACCCGTCGATTTTTCATCGATGGGCGGCCGCCCAATGGCGCCGACCCAAGGACCCCACCATCTACGGCGCGACGGAAGTCGACATGGAGCCGGCGCTGGCCTTCATCGAAAAGGTTCGTGAGGAGTGGGGTGTCAACGTCACCGTCACGCACTTGGTCACCAAGGCGCTCGCGATCGCTATCGGCCGCCACCCGCGCACCAACGCCAAGGTGCGCTATTGGGGAAAGCTCGAGCAACGGAAGACCGTCGACATCACCGTCCTGATTGCGGGCGCCGGCGGTCGCGACCTCTCGGCCCACCGAGTCACCGCCGCCGACGAGCTGCCCCTCCGGCAGCTCGCCAGCGACGTCATCGAAGCAAGCCAGCTCATCCGCGCCGACCAGGACCCAAAGTTCCAGCAAACCAAGCAGCTCATGGACAAGCTCCCCTGGTGGATGATGCGATCGTTCCTCACCCTCGCGAGCCTCTCGATGAACGAGCTCCACCTCGACCTGTCCAAGCTCGGCTTGCCCGCCGACCTCTTCGGCGTCGGGATGGTGACCAGCCTCGGCATGCACGGTGTCGACGAAGCGTACGCGCCCCTGACACCAATCGGTCGCATCATGGTCGACGTGCTTCTCACCCGCGTGCGCCAGCGCCCCTGGGTGGGAGAGGACGGTGAGCTCACCGTCCGGCGCACGCTCAAGATCTGCGCCACCTTCGACCACCGCGTTGTCGACGGCATCCAGGCCGCGAGGATCTGCCAGGAGCTTCACGGCCTGCTCGCGGATCCCGACTCGCTCCGCTGAAGAGAGGAACCGCATGTCCGCCTTTGACTTCTTCATCACGCTCGACGGCAACAACCTCAACGGGTTCGAGGGCCTCTGCGGCATTGCCCGCCTTCGCTGCGATCCCGACGCCGATCGCTGGGAAAAGGAGGTCCACTTTTTCGATGGGCTCGCCGGCGGCCACGCCACTCAGGTGAACCCCACGGGCACGCTCGGGTTCCTCGGCAACCTCTCCCAGACACTCCTCTTCTACGACCCGCGCACCCTGCGCGAGGTGCACCGCCTCTCGACGCTGCGCTTCTGTGCGCCCGATGTCATCTACTCCAGCCAGACCCACGTGGTGTGGATGTCCGAGAAGACCTTCATCACGGTGCTTGGAGACTCGTTTTGGCGCTTCGACATGGACGACTTGGAGCACCCGGTTCGCCTCGGCGAACACCTGGTGAAGCTCCCTCACGCGCTCAAGCTCTCGCCGTCGCGACGCTATATCGGCTACGGTTCCATGGACCACGACCACAAGGGCTACGCTCGTGAGATCGGTATCTTCGACCTCAGTACGAACGAGGCGCGCGTGGTGGAGCTCCCGGCCACCTGCTGGCATCTCGCGGCGCACCCCACCAAGGACTTCTTCTACGGCCCCAGTCAGCAAGTCGCCCCACAGGGTGGCGAGTTTGGCGAGTACACGCTCGCCCACTTCAAGAACTACGTCTACGAGGTCGAAGCTGAAACGGCCACCGTCACGCGTCATGCCTCCATCGCCAAGGAGCTTCCCGCGGCGTTCACCTCCGACGTGGCGGTCACCTCCAACGATGTATTTTACAACGCATGCGCCGGCGGCACCCTCGTGCGGGTCGATCTCGAGACCTTCAAGCGCGTGCAGTTCATCGACGAACGCCCGAGCTTCCTCCGATCGCTGCCCCATCTGCGCAGCGGCTTTTCGAACCTCGTAGAAAGCTTCAGCCGCGTCGACGTGCTCGGCAACACGCATCTGCTCCTGAAGGCGCTGCGGGCGACCCGCTTCAGCCTCCTCGACGGAAGCCTCGGCCTGCAGGTGAGCCCCGACGGGCGCTTCATCCTGACTGCCCACCGTGGCCTCAACGAGGTCATCGTCTACCGTCACCCGGAGATGACGGTGCACAAGCGCATCCGCTTCCCCTCCATCCGGGGCTTCTTCCCCGAACACATCGGCGTCCTCGACGATCCTCGCCTCGGCTTCCACCACACGACCATCTCTACCGCGTCCGTCGGCGCATGAAAGAAATTGAGACGCGTCACCGCAAGTGTGAGCGCAACCGGAAGCCCGTTCTAGTTTGGTCTATTCGGTGACCTCGTCGCAGGGCGAGCCGAGTTGATCGAAGCAAAGGTTTCTCGCGGTCCGCGTCGGGACCCTGGTGCACGCGTTGTACACCTCCTTGCAGCTGTCGAACACGAGCCCCTCTGGGCAGGACCCGCACACATCGTCGACGCCTGGTTCGCCACCACAGGCGGCCACCAGAACGAATAGCCCAAGTACAGAAATTCGAATCAAGTTCACCATAGTTCCCCCTCCCCACAGGCTCACGGATCGAAAAGGCATCGTCAAAGTCGGCCGAATTGCGCAGGATTGACGGAGCCAGGAGGGTCGCGGTCGCCGAGGCACATCGCCCGGATGCGGCGGCGCGCTAGTCGATGAGAGCACGTCCAATCTGCCGTGTCCTGGACACCGTGTGACGCGCTGGGTCAGCACACCGCGGATGCTCGGGCCACCAGGGGGACGCCGCACGTTTGCGGACTGAAATCCGCGACGACCCATGGATTCCTCGGTTGCGGATCCATGTCACTGGTTCCAAATACCCTGGGTGATCGATCGGTTTCTAGACAAGTCATTGCTCGGATATACGTCGCTTGGCTACCGTTGGCGGCCTCACTCGACCATCGACACTGACCTCAGTGGCACCGCGGCCCTGGTCACGGGAGCCACGTCCGGCCTGGGCAAGTACACCGCGACGGCATTGGCGCATCTTGGCGCGAGCGTTTGGATCGTCGGTCGAGATAGGGGCAGAACCCAACAGGCTGCGAAGGCCATCGCCGAACAGACTGGAAACGACGCAGTTCATGTGGAAGTCGCAGACCTCAGTGTGATGTCCGACGTGCGAGCGCTCGCCGGTCGACTGCAAACTCCGATTCATATTCTCGTCAACAACGCGGGGGTCCTGCTGCCGACTCGCAGCGAGACGACTGAGGGCATCGAAACCACGTTTGCGACTAACCTTCTGGGACAGTTCTTGCTTACGAACCTGCTGGTGCCCAAGCTTGCCGCGTCGGCGCCCGCGCGTATCGTCAACGTGTCTTCGGGTGGAATGTACGCTCAGCGCATCTTGGTGAAGGATCTTCAGAATAAGCGCGGAACGTATGACGGGGCGAAGGCCTACGCCCGCACGAAGCGGGGCCAGGTCATCCTGACCGAAATGTGGGCTGAAGCGCTCGCCCCGCGCGGTATCGTCGTGCACGCCATGCATCCCGGGTGGGCGGACACGCCCGGGGTCTCGACATCCCTCCCACGGTTCTACAAGATCACAAAGCCGCTTCTGCGGAGCCCTGCGCAAGGCGCAGATACCATCGTCTGGCTCTGCGCGGCTGACGACGCGGCACGATGTACGGGGAAATTCTGGCACGATCGAAGACCCCGCCCGACCCATCGATTCGCAAGAACCCGCGAAACCTCCGAGGAGCGCGAGGCTCTGTGGTCCGAGCTATGCCGCTACAGCGGATGGTCCGGCACCCTCGAATCGCTCGCAGAGAACAAATGAGCGCGCGAGATGGTTAAACCGAAGAAGGAACGGCCAGTCCGTCGTAGGGCGATCACAATCTCCCTGTACCTGACCAGCTGGGTCCTGCTGACTCTGCTAGCACCGCTGTGGCTCGCGGCAGGCGCGATCATCGGAGTCATTCGGCGTCGTTCGTTCGTCGCGTTGCGCCTTCTGATCTTCGCATGGGTCTTCTTCGGCATCGCGATGGTCGCGCTAGTTAGGCTAGCTCTCGCATTCGCTTTTCTGCGAGGAAGCCCCGACGATCTCCAAGCTCGCCTATTCAGTTTGCAGCAGTGGTGGAGCAGCGCGATCTTGAGCATAGTCGGCAAGCTATTGAACCTCGACGTTCGAATTGATGATCCAGAAGCTGCGTTGCCGGGGCCTACCATCGTGCTCATGCGCCATGCCAGCATCCTCGACACGCTTCTCCCCAGCGTCTACGTCCAGCGTCCCACGCAGTGGCGTGTGCGCTACATACTGAAGCAAGAGTTGTTGTTCGACCCCTGCCTCGACATCGTTGGCAACGCGCTTCCCAACTACTTCGTGGACCGAAGCGGAGATCGTGGGCGCGAGCTCGAAGGCATCCGGGCGCTCGTCGAAGACCTAGGCGATGAGGGCGTTTTGATCTACCCAGAGGGAACTCGGTTTTCCGCCGAGAAGCTCGTGCGCGCACGCAAGCGAGTTCGGAAGCAGTCCCCGGAGCTCGCCCTGGCGGCGGAGGCATTGACTCATGTCCTGCCCCCCCACACAGGTGGCGTGCTGACTCTCCTCGACGCCCTGCCAGACGTGGATTGCGCGATTGTCGCGCACCGAGGCCTCGAGGGGCTCCAAAACGTCAAAGACGTCCTGAGTGGATCCGTAGTCGGCTCGAGGGTTCGCGGCAGAGTCTGGCGCGTGCGACGGTCAGAGATTCCCACGACCAACCAAGAGCGGATTCTCTGGCTCTACGAGCAATGGTCGCGGGTAGACGCGTTCGTGAAGGACGCAGAGGCAGGATGATGCACCCACAAAAGAAACAATGGCTTGCGATCAACGTGCTGGGCGGCATCGCAGTGCTCGGTAGCTACGCGCACGGATTGATCACGCACCCACAAACGCGCGGTCTGCTCTGGGGCGACATGCCGGAGCCGTTACAGGGCGTCTACGGGGTGACGATGTGGCTCGCAACGGCGGGCTACCTCGTGTTCATGTACTACGTCCTGTTTCGAGTCGAGGCCGCCGAGGTCCAGGTTGGGAAGCGGTTCGGATTGGGTGTCATCAACGCTTGTTGCGCGGCCGTGGTCGTTGCATCGGCCATTTGGATGCCTCTGACTTTCGCGTATCTCGATGATCCCTCTAGCGCGCTCTGGTTTCTAATCCGAACGGATCTGATCGTCGTAGGCGTCGGCGCGATCGGTCTGATCGTGTCCATCTTCAATCTCAGTCCGCGTCCGACTGGACCGGTCGGGGTGGTGACCATCGTGGCGCTCCTGCTTTTTGCTCTGCAGACCGCCTTCCTCGATCCATTCGTATGGCCTGCGTTCTTCGTGAAGGGTTGAGCGGTTCGAGGCACGCCAAAGAGATGAGGTCGCTCCCCGGAACGAGCGGCCAAGCTGCGCAACGAGACTGGGGCGCAGATACAATCGGACCTCGCGCAGGTGGAAGCGGAGCTCAGTCGCTAGCGGCGCGGCTCGTTTCGGTCGTAGCAGTCCCTTCGGCGCAACCGTGAAAATCGGTTCCTCTTGAAGGCCAAGCGCGTCGAAGATCGCGTTGGCGCATAACAATCCCGAAGTGAACGCGGCCTCCATGTGAGTCATCGGGTATGGCAGGCGGACCCAATCGCCGGCCATGAGCAATCCCTCGATGGGCAATTTCGGCTCGGGTCGTAAGGCGCGCTGTCCAGGGGCAAACGCTGGGAAGTCATGACGAACCTGCAAGACATCCGCGCTGATCGACAATCCCGCAAGCTCCGGGAAGTAGTACTCGAGCTCTTCGAGAAAGAGGCGTCTTACCTCCGCCTCGCCATCGACGTCACGTGACAGCGCGTAACTGTGGAGCTCGAGGACGGCGCCGCCATGAGCCTCGGCCCACTCCCGCGCCTCGTCGGTGATGCGGTGATAGAGAGTGACTGAGTCGAGCACCCGCCGGCGATCCACATTGACGAAAGTAGGCAAGCCTGGACGAACGTCGCGGTCCACCCAGATGCGCCAGACCGCGTACCCATGTGAGGTCCGCAGCGCCTGCATGTCCGCCACGAAATCAGGGCGCGCCTCCCTGAGCCAATCCGAGCCCTTGAGGATCTGCTGCATGCCTGGAATGTCCGCTGCGATCACGACCCAATCGTACTCCTCGCCTGCGATCCGAAAGCGCTTTCGGTCGCCAGGGTCGATGCCGTCAACGGGACTACTCAGTCGGATGTCGACACCGTTAGCCTCCAAATCTGCGCGAATTGGCCTTAGAAGCGTCGTTTCATAGTCGCCTGCCGGGTAGTCGTACATCAGGCCGAGGTCGTGGCTGAGGTAGTAGAAGTGAAACGCGCGGAGCACGTCTGCGGTAGAGAGATCTGCTTCGTCCGAGAAGAATGCACGCGCAAACGTGCGAAACGAGACACGAAGCTCAGCGGGCAGCGCGGCTTCGTCGCAGAAGCGTTCAAATGAGGTCTCATCGAATGCCTCATAGACTTGCTTCATGTCGAACCGAACGAAGGCATCGAGCCGGCTTACGCGTGCGATTGTTGATTACATCGCGCCACCGGAAAAATCCGCGCCTCCCGAGGTCGATGATGTTGAGCGCAGGGATTGTCTCGACATCTCCAAAGCTCAGCGGACGCCGGTCGCCATCGAGTATTAGGTAGTCTTCGATCTCTCGGAAGCCGTCGCGAACGCCCAGACGATCGAGAAAGCGGTTGAGGTTGTAGTACTGCCGGAAGAAGGCATGAAACCCGTGCTCGATCGTCTGTTCCCCCTCGCCCACAGGGACCTTCCACGCGCCAATCTTCCCGCCGAGGTACGCATTGCGTTCGAATAGCGTGACAGCAATCCCTCGTTGGCCGAGTGCCGCTGCGGCCCCGATTCCTGCCAGGCCGCCTCCGAGCACGGCCACGCGAGAGGCCTCACCGCTGAGCAGGCGCGGCAAGCTGCGATCGACCGCGTTTGCCGCTTGCCGGTAGCCTCCGAGCTTTCGCTCGATCAGCCCCCCGAGGGCCGGGGCCCAATTGCCCCGCCGCACCAATAGCCAGGCCGCCAGCAAGATGGCCGCGAGAATCAACCAGGACCAATTCATCTGGTGAAGGTCCCGTCACTCTTCGATATACGTAGAATTTTCAATTTCATTCGTGAATCATTGGTCTAAATACTGTCCATGTCTTGTCAAGGTTGTGTTTTGGTCGCATAAGCTCCATTCGTCAACGCGTCATGGACAATCTACACGACATCGGAGTTCTCGGAAGCGGTCCGGCTGCAATGTGCATAGCAGCCGCCTGTGCCCGACGTGGCGCGTCGGTTGCGCTGATCGCCCCCGAGCCCGAGTCGCCATGGAAGCCGAACTACTGCCTATGGGCTGACGAGCTCCCCGAGGGGATGGAGGACCTGATCGAGCAGGTCTGGGCCGAAGCGTGCGTCGTGACGCCGTGGCGGAGTCAGGTTCTCGAGCGGCCCTACGTCAAGCTCGACACGCGCGCACTTCAAGGCTTCCTCTGGAACACGCTGCGCTCGGGGTCCGTGCATGTCACCTCGGATCGAGCGACGAGGTTGGATCACCGTCAGGGGGAGACTCGAGTTCATATCGAGGATGGCTCAACGAAGCGTGTCCGAGTCGTCATCGACGCGTCCGGCGCAGGCAGCCGGTTCATCCAACGCGTGCATCGCCGCGCCCCCGCCTTTCAAACGGCGTTCGGACTTCTGCTGCGCGCACCGAATCACGGCTTTGATCCAAACCGAATGGTCTTGATGGATTTCCGCGAGGTGTCGAGCCACGCGTCCGGCCCTCCTTCCTTTCTTTACGTGCTGCCACTTGGCGAGGATCGTCTCTTCATCGAGGAGACCTCGCTCGCGCGTCGCCCTGCCATGCGTCTCGATGTGCTCAGTGCGCGCCTCGACACGCGTTTAGGACGGCTCGGCTTAGAACAGTGTGAGCGTCTGAGCGAAGAGCACTGTTCGATCCCGATGGGCCTCGGCCTTCCGAAACCTCGACAGCCTCTGGTGCCCTTCGGCGCGGCTGGAGCCATGGTTCATCCCGCGTCGGGCTACTTGATTTCGCGTGTTCTGCGTCAGGCAGATCCCGTCGCCGAGTCGATTCTCGCCGGTTTGGCATCGGGTGACGCCGCCCTCGCGATTGCCTCGGGGAACGCCACGCTCTGGCCGCGCCCACAGCGAACCGCCTGGGAGCTCTACGGCTTTGGTCTCGAGACTCTCGTCGGTATGAGCGCGACCGAGATCGCACGGTTCTTCGATGCGTTCTTCCAACTCCCAAGGGACGTGTGGTCCGGCTTTCTGTCCGGCAACCTGTCCCCCTCCGCGCTCGGCTTCTCCATGACGCAGATATTTCGCAGCTTGCCTGCGTCTGTTCGCTGGCACCTCTTCCGAACGGGACTGTCGGCCGGCGCAGCCCCACTCCTGAGATCCGCTCTTCAACCAGGTACGACATGAAAGCAGCCACTGCCACTTCTACGACCGCATTCAAACACGCCAGAGCTTTGGTGTCCGCCCTCCTGGACCAGGGGGATCTACTCGCGTTGGTCGAGTCCCGCATGGTCGACCTTGCTGGAGACCGCGCTCGAGACCCCGGGGCCCGGATGGTCCACGAGCATCTCGATTCTGGCGGCAAACGACTGCGTGCTCGGCTCGCAATCGCGGCCTGTCAGGCTCTGGGAGGTCGCGCCGAAGATGCCGTCGACTGGGCCGCCGCTGTCGAGCTTCTCCACAATGCGTCGCTCGTCCATGACGACATTCAGGACGGAGATCGCACGCGGCGCGGCAAGCCTGCATTATGGGCTCGCTACGGCTCGGCCCAGGCAATCAATACAGGTGACCTATTGCTGATGCTTCCGTTCCGCGCGCTTCGCACCTATCCAGCGGAGTTGCAGGCCGCATTGGTGCAGATTCTGGCAGAGTATGCGGAGAGCACCGCGCGCGGGCAGATTAGCGAGCTTGCGTTGGCTGCATCGCCCAGCAAAGGCTGGGGCGAGTATTTTGGCGCGGTGTCCGGCAAGACCGGCACGCTGTTCGCGCTTCCGGTCCGCGGCGCTGCGCAGATTGCCGGGCTCGAGAACGAGCAGGCAAACCACTTGGCACAGACCTTCAACTCGATCGGCGTCCTTTACCAGCTCCAGGACGACTTGCTCGACCTGTTTGACGCCAAGGGTCGCGGTGCGCGCGGAAGCGACATCTATCAGGGGCGGCTGACTGCGGTGGTCTTGACGCATCTCGATCTTCATCCAGAGGACGCTGGAGAGGTCTTCGAGACCCTCGCCAGGCCGCGCGAGGGAACCCCTCACGAGGAGGTGGACCGACTGATCGCGCGGTTCATTGCAGGTGGCGCTACACAGCAGTTGCTCGAGCGGATTCAGGCGCTGGCTTCCGAGCTGTCGGCCTCAGGGCCGCTGAGCACCTCGGCCGGTCTCGAAGCGGTCGCGCGCGAGCTCATCGAGCGCGTACTCGCTCCGCTGGACGAGGTGAAAGGGGCATATCATGGCTAAGCAAGCAATCGTGATTGGAGCAGGGTTTGGAGGTCTTGCTGCCGCGGCTCGTCTGCGGGCCATGGGCCATGGCGTCACCGTGGTTGAAGCTGGCAACCAAGCTGGCGGCCGGGCTCGAGCATTCGAAAGCGAAGGCTTTCATTTCGATGCCGGTCCGACGGTGATCACGGCCCCCCATCTTTTCGACGAGCTGTTCGAGCTCTTCGGCAAAGACCGGCGAGACTACTTCGACCTGGTCCCTGTCGACCCCTTCTACCGCGTCGTGTTCCCGGATGGTCGGGATTTCGACTACGTGGGTGACGACGAGCGCCTCTTCGCGGAGATCGCCAAGTTCAACCCGAGCGACGTCGAGGGGTACAAGAAGCTCGTCGAGCACTCGAAGAGAATCTTCGACGTCGGATACACTCAGCTCGTCGACGCAGATTTCTCGCGCTTCGGGGATATGATGCGAATCGTCCCGGAACTGGTGCGGCTGCGGGCCTACAAGAGCCTCTACGGCCTCGTGTCCCATTACATCAAAGACGACGCTCTACGGCAGGTGTTCACGTTCCAGCCATTGCTCATCGGCGGAAACCCTTTTCGAGCTCCTGCGATCTACCTGCTGATCCACTGGCTCGAGCGGAAGTGGGGAATCCACTTCGCAATGGGCGGAACCACGGCCATCGTTGGCGGGCTGACCCGCCTGCTCGGCGAAGTGGGTGTGGACGTTCGACTCAACGCACCGGTCGAGCGCATCGAGGTCCTGAACGGTCGGGCCAAAGGCGTCCTCCTGGAAGACGGAACCTTCCTCGAGTCCGATATCATTGTCTCGAATGCGGATCCGGCCACGGTCTACACGAAGCTGATCGACGCCTCGGCGCGACGAAAGCATTCCGACGCTTCGGTTGCTCGAAAACGATATTCAATGAGCCTCTTCGTCGGTTACTTCGGGACGAAAACAACGTATCCCGACCTCGCGCACCACTCGATCCTCCTTGGCCCAAGGTACCGCGAGCTCTTGACCGATGTCTTCGACCGCAAAACGCTTGCCGAGGACTTCTCTCTCTATCTTCACGCCCCGACGCGCACCGATCCGAGCCTGGCGCCTCCGGGTGGAGAGAGTTTCTACGTTCTATCTCCCGTTCCCAATCAACAGAGCGGTCTCGACTGGGCAGTCGAGGGCCCTCGCTACATGGACCGCATCCTGGACGCCCTCGATGCGCATCACCTTCCCGGGCTTCGTGACAACCTCGTCACGCAGTTCCACGTCGATCCGACCTACTTCGAGGACGAGCTTCGTTCATACCAAGGTGCGGCGTTCGGTCTGGAACCCACCTTGCGCCAATCGGCTTACTTCCGTTTTCACAATGCATCCGAAGACGTTGCGGGCCTCTACTTCGTCGGTGCCGGCGTCCACCCTGGGGCTGGCCTTCCGGGCGTCTTGTCTTCTGCCAAAGTGCTCGAGAGGGTCGTGCCTCAGCCCGAGAGCCGAAGCCGCTTGGCCTCGGTAGGAGAGGCGGTGACGGCATGAGCACGAACGAAGAGCAGGCGCGCGACATCGCACATTGGCAGGTTCTGGCATTCCGCGCGCGGTCCTTCCGCTGGGCGGCTGCCTTCCTCAGCCGCGCGCAGCGCCAAAGGGTCGTCGCCCTTTACGCGTTCTGCCGAGCAGTCGATGATCTCGCCGACGCAGAGTGGGTAACGCCTGAGGCGCGGCAAGACCTCGAGAAAATGCGTGCGGCGCTCGCAGCGGAGCCGGACGGCGAGTCGCTCTGGCCAGAGAGCTACCTCTGGTTTCGGGAGCTTTGTCTCCAGTGCGGCATCGATTTCAACGTCGTTGGCGAGCTGCTGAACGGAATGACCTCGGATCTTGGCCTGGTACGACTTCAGTCCGACAGGGAGCTGCTGCGGTACTGCTACCGTGTGGCGGGCACCGTCGGCTTGATGATGTGCTCCGTGCTCGGGGTCCGCGATCCGCGCGCATGGCGTCACGCGATCGACCTCGGGATTGCGATGCAGCTGACAAACATCTCACGCGACGTGCTCGAAGATGCGCAGGCGTCGAGGGTATACCTGCCGACCGCGCGCCTCAACGCATACGGCGTTGACGCAGATGATCTCATCCAAGGAGAAGCCGACCCACAGGCAGTGAGCTTGGTAGTGGACGAAGTGCTCGTGATGGCGGACGGCTACTATCGGAGCGCGGACGAGGGAATGCGTTTTTTGCCGACTCGCGCCCGCTGGGCGATCCTCGTCGCGAGCCGCCTGTATCAAGGCATCGGCCGACGGCTTCGCCGCAGCTATAAGAGCAATCCGATGCGGGGGCGAGTTGTGGTTCCCTGGTCCAAGAAGCTGGCCCTCGTAGTCGGAGCAACGGGGATGTGGCTCAGGCTGACGGTCAGGCCACCGAGAGCAGCCTATCGAAAACAACTTCGAGAGCACCTCGACGGCCTGCCGTACGCCGGCTGCTAGCGCTCAGCGCTGGCGGTCTTGCTAGCGGTCCGCACCTTCACTCGGCCTTCCGCTTCCGCAGAAGGTACTGGCTCACGCCCCACTCGCGTCCATCGCGATACCCGAAGAGCTCAGCGCAGGCCATGAAGAAGATGCGCCAGCGATGGTAGGCCCTGTGAGCCTCGTCCTGGTCGGTCACCGTCCCGAGTGCCGCGAGGGCCTCGTCTCGATGAAGATCCAAATTCGCGAGCCAAGCGTTCGAGGTCTTCGCGTAGTGCTCTCCGCCAAGACGCCACCGTTCGGTGACGACGAGGTCATTGTGGAATGCGAGCAAGAGGTCATCGGAGGGCATCTGTCCCCCCGTAAAGAAGTGGCGAGCCATCCAATCGGAAGGCCCTTGGTCTTCGTAGAGGTAGGCGTAGCGTTCGTGGGCGAAGACATGA
Organism: uncultured delta proteobacterium; assembly: GCA_963716775.1. Lineage (GTDB taxonomy): Bacteria > Myxococcota_A > Polyangia > Polyangiales > Houyiibacteriaceae > SG8-38. The sequence continues at coordinate 17,162 of CAVQUI010000008.1, read as the reverse complement.
ACGAAGAGCTTGCCGTCGTCGGAGAGCCAGCCGGCGATGCGCGACAGTAGCGCCTCCCAGTTGCGCATGTGCTCGAACATCTCGATCGAAACGACGCGGTCGAACGGACCCTCGAGACGGAGAGTGTTCGCATCGGCTGTGATCAGGCGGACGTTGTGTAGACCTCGCTCGCGCGCCCTCTGCTCGATGAACTCGCGCTGGCCATGACTGTTGCTGATCGCGGTGATCTGTGCGTTCGGAAGGCGCTCGGCCATCCAGAGTGTGAGCGACCCCCAACCGCAGCCGAGCTCGAGGATCCTCTGGCCATCGTCGAGATCCGCTCTGTTCTGCACTTGCACGAGTGCAGCGTATCTCCGCGTCAGCGAGCGACCGGGCTTGGTCGTTCCAGGTGCAGCAGCTGTACTTCAGGCGCGGCCCGAGGACCGCCGCGAAGAAGCCGGAGGGCACTTCATAGTGCTGTGCGTTGGCCGCCTCCGGCTGAGCGGCAACGGGGCTTTGTCGAAGTGCTTCCACGTGGCGCGCTAGCTCGTCGGGCCTCGCGTGGCGCAGTTTCCAAAGCCGATGCTGGCAGATGCGGCGAATGCCAAAGCGTAGAAGCGGGTCGGGGACCAATCCGCGCTCGAGCATACTCTTACTCATGTCTATCCGCGGGCGGTCCGAAGCGCTTGAGATAGTCGGACATTCGGAGCTTTCGCTTCGCGTTCTCCGAGCTCATGTATCGGATCTTTCCGAAGATGGCTCTCTCGGGTCCCCAGGCTCGGTCATAACGACCGAGTATCCAGAAGATGCCGGAGTAACTGTTCGGGTCGCGACCGTCCAACGCATACTTGTTGTTGAGCTCGATCATCGCCGCGAGTGCGTCTCTCGGCGTCGGTGACCACTCGAGGATCTTCTTTCCCCACAACATCCGCAGATAGTTCTGTAGCCTTCCCGTTTCGCGCAGCTCCGTTTGAGCAGCGTTCCAGATGGGATCGTGGGTTCTCGCGAGCTCGAGATCCTCGAGCGAATAGAGATGAGGACGCGGGTCCGTTTCGTGCTCCTCGAGGGTTTGACGCGCCCAGGCGGGCAGTGACTCGTACCGATCGTAGTCCGATCGATGAGCGCTCATGTTGAAGCCGAGCTCCCGCCAGGTCACGAGCTGGTCGATGAACGCCTCCGCGTTCACGCTCATACCCCACCAGCCCTCGCGTGATCCTGTCGCCTTCGGCGGGACTTCGGGGACAGTCCAGCCTTCGTTCTTGCTGAGCTCGTCGAAGATCTGGTGTGACGAGAGCTGGCCGAAATGCAGCCACGGCGAAAAGCCGCTGGTCCCGCCCTTGTCGGGGTGGTTTCGGTCTTCGGCGTATCGATCGATGCCGTTGCTCAGGAATTCTTCCAGCCGGCGTTCGCCGGCCTCGAAGCCACCTTCCAGGTCGACTGCAGGCACGGAGTGATCCAGCGGCAACGATTGGATCGTCGTTCCGCTGAGCACATCATCCGATGCGGCAATCCAGCGTCCGCTCGTCGCTCTGAGGAGCATCTCACTCGTCTTCTTGGTTACCTTCGAAAGACCGTCGAGCGGATCCACCAGGGGCAGGGTGCCGAGGTGCTTGGGGAGCTCGCGTTGTAGGTGGCGGCGAAAGTCATGCGCTCTGCTGAAGCTCTTATCGCCCGCCCGGATCGGAAGCAGGCCGTTGCTGTCCACGACCTCTAGTCGGAAGTCCATCGAGGAGGCCGCCGCCTCTTGCATCTTCGGAATGAAGAATGTCGGATAGTCATCGCTCACCAGCACACAGGCGTTTTTGGCGATTGCCGCCAGCAGACCACGTCCGTCCCCCCCTTTGCCTCGACGTAGGGGAAGTAGACGACGTTCTTGCCCTTCAGGTGCCTCGCATTTGCGCGCATCCCATCGAGGATGAATCGATGGAGCCGGTCGCTTGCCCAAGGGTAACCGACGCGAAGCGCTTCGAGAATGACGAGCGGTTTACCGAGCTGCGCTGCGTGCGCAGCGGCGTGCTGGAGTGCGAAGTTCCACCTCGGGCGACGAAAGCCAACCATCCAATAGACGACATGAGTACCATCGGCTCGAAGGGGCAGGTCGTTGAGGGCGCGAACGCGGTCGGAGGGAGCGAAAATCATGACGGTGCGACCCCATCGGGAAAGGCGTGTTGCGAAGCGATCCGTTCGGCCGTGCGCACCCCACCAAGCGCTACTGCGAGGGTGCTCTGCCCGAGCAGCACCGAATCACCCACCAGATAAAGACCAGGGGATGGCTGACGCGGCCAAAGCGCGCGTGGCCGATAGTGCCTCAATCCCACGCGCCGCGGCACCCCTCCGACGTAGCCCTGATGTCGCCCCGTGAATCTTGCGAAGGTTCGAGGGCTAGCTGTCATTTCGAAGACCGAGTGCTCGAGGAGCTCGGGTGCCCGCCGACCTATGGTCTCTCGCATTCGGTCCTGAATCGACCCCACGTAGGCTCCCTGATCTTTCGGGTCGAGGTCGCGGAGCTTGTGCATGGGCACGTGCGTGGAAACCGTCACCGTGCGTTGTCCGTCGGGTGCCCGCTCGTGTTCATCGGCGGCGCTGATCGAGCAGAACACGTGATTACCCTCTACGAACGGCGCGCTCTCTTCATCGACCAGCTGCAAGTGGTGGGCGCCAGCACTTTCGACCGCCTTCGCGTCGACGACGAGATACTGCATCGCCGCGCCCCATCCGGACTCGACCGCAGCTTCGACATCACTGAGCTCTCCGTTCATCTGGGGCTCCGTCATTGCGGACAGGGACTGGGGCAGGACATTGGCCACCACGGTCCGCGCTTGGAGCTCGCCTTGCCGAGTGTCCACATGCCATTCATTTCCTTCGCGCCGAATTCCGTGCACGCGATTTGCAAGCCTAACCCTACCGCCTGCCTTCTCAACGGCGCGTACCAAAGCCCAAGCCAGGCTTCCGATTCCCCCGTGAACATGGCCGGTGCCCCGAAAGAAGTAGTCGATGGCTGCCATCGCGAACGGCGCCTCGGCTTCGTTGGAGCTGGCTTGGACGGTAATCTGACTCACCGCATCGAGGTAGACCCGCAATGGCTCGCAGCCCGCAAGGCCGTGGTGCGACACCACATCGGCAAGAGAACGTCCCATCCACCGAACTACAGGGCCGTAGGACAACGACCGCCCGAGATGACGTAGTACGGAGCGGCTGCTCAGCGGCGGCAGGAGGCTTGGGTCTTCAAACAGCTTCCACAGTGAGTCCGCCATTCGATGCTGGGTCCGGAAGAAGCCGCGCAGCGCTTCGGAATCCGCGCCCGGCAGCTCACTGAATCGCAGAAAGAACGAATCCCGGTCCGGTGGAATCGGGAGCGACCATTGCCCTGTGCGTAGCTCGACGAGCGGGTCAATGGGATCGAAGCGAACTCCGAGATCCCAGTTGTCGTTCCAATTGGAGAAAAGTTGTCCGTCACCGAGCCCGGAAAAGAGAGTTGCACCGGCTTCGAATTGATACCCACTCCGAGTGAAGGTGCTGGCGCAGCCTCCCGGATAGCGCAGCGTCTCGCATAAGACGACGTCGGCACCCAGCTCGGCGAGTCGCAGTGCGCAGGCCAATCCGCCGAAGCCAGCCCCTATCACGACGACGTCGGGTTTGTGAGTCTCTCGGGTCACTGGTTCGTCGGAAAAGCGTAGCGCCAAACGTCGTTGAAGCACGGGAGCTCGCAGTTCGGCTGAGGCTCGCACAGGAACCCGTCCTCGCCGCCGAGGGCCTGTGCGACGGCGAGCGACGATGTGAAGATCGATGTCCTGCTCATTGTGTTGCGTATAGCAACGCGCGGTGGAATCGTAAGTGGCCCTCCAGAATTCCTCTTTGTCCTGGACAATGGGCTCGCGGACCCCTTCGAGCGCCGCTCGCCGAGCGCTGTGGATCCCCTGCGTCGACGTGCTAGCTTAGCCCCAGCATCGGATGACTATGGAGCCACTGTTTTGGAAATTCGGGTTTGCGTTGGCCGGCTTGAGTTTGCTCCTGTCAGTGCAGGTCCGTGCCCAGGACGCTGAGCGCGATGACACCCTTTACGACGCCCCAGCCGTCGGAGAGAGCAATATCGCCGCGAAGTACAAGGCGACACTCGCAAAGCCGCCCAACGTGGAGTGGTTTCTTGGAGCCGAGCTTGGGTTCCTGGCCGTGGCCAGCCACATCGTTCAGCTCGGCAACGACGGGACCCGTTTCGACTACCGCGCCGACGGCGGCCAAGACGTGCTCTTTCCGTTCTTTCGGCTGAGCACGGAACTGAAGTTCAAAGGGCGGCACGCCATCGTGTTCCTCTATCAGCCGCTGAAGCTCACCGGGGAAACGGTGCTGACTCAGGACACCACTTTCGACGGCGTTCTCTTCCCCCAAGGGACGCCCCTCAACTCGACCTACGGATTCCCGTTTTGGAGAATCAGCTACCTATACGACTTCTTACGACGCGCCGGCGATGAGGTGTCGATCGGCTTTTCGCTTCAGATCCGAAACGCCACCATCGTCTTCACCTCGGCGGACGGTAGCTTGCGCGCTGACCGCCGTGACATCGGGCCTGTGCCAGCACTCAAGTTCCGGGGTCGCTGGGGCTTTGACAACGGCGTCTGGTGGGGCACCGAGATCGACGGGATCTATGCGCCCATCAGCGGAATCAACGGCAGTAGTAACGAGATCACAGGCGCGTTGCTCGATGCGAGCCTCCGTGTCGGCTACGACTTCACCGACCGCGTCGCGGTCTTCTTCAACCTGCGCTACTTGGGCGGAGGCGCCGTTGGAACGGAGAGCGACCCGGCTCCCCTGAGCGACGGCTACACCAAGAACTGGCTCAGCTTCATCACCGCCAGCCTCGGCGTCGAGTTCCGCGCCCTAGCGCGCTAGACGCCCATTTGTTTGCCAGCATCGAGCGTCTCGTACAGCCAATAACTCACCAGGACGGCCCTCGCCGACCAGGCGATCGTTCTCAGCCAGTTCGAGCGTAACAGCATTCGCCAGCTCGCCTCCTCGAAACCTGATCCGAGCCGGCTGTGCGCAGGAACCTGCAGTAGAAAGGTCGACGCCCAGATCAACACAATCAACCCGATTCCAAGCCAGACTTGCCAAGCCGTCTGGACACTCAGTGGCTCCCAGAGAAATGCAATGGCCGAGATCGCTTCGGCGACCATCAAGGGGGCGACGATGACTGAAATCGCTTTTGAATGATGGGCGTGAAAACCGGGGAAAGACGCAGAGTCCACCTGAGCGAACGACGGGTACTGCACTAGCTGGACGAACCAGATGATGCCCGTCATTGCCCAGGTGGTCGCGACTTGTGTGAGAAGCGTCACGCAGCGTCCAAGGTGGGCTCTCCTGGGTTCCAGCCGCAGGCCGTGAGCTCTTCCGTCTGCAATGCGTTGAGCACGCGCACCCCCTTTTGATGGGGTGGACGATGCGGACGTCAATGCGTCAAGACCGAACCGCTCGCACCAGCTCGCCGACCGAGTGCTCTGCCTCGATCGGGTGGCGCAGGGGCAAATGCTCGTTGACTTCGTAGTGGGTTCGGCGCCCCTGGCGGGTTCGAACGATCACGCTTGCCTCCTCCAGCTCGCTCAAGATTCGCTGTACGGCACGCTCGGTGAGGCCCACCGCCTGCGCAATTTCGCGGACGCGAACGTTCGGGTCGCGTACGATGCACACCAGTACGTGTCCGTGATTACTGAGGAAAGTCCAGGACGGAGGGGTTTCCATGATCGGCTTGGCATTCATATGACTTCTTTTACATAAAACATAATACAGGTATTGACAAGCCTGTATTATATATCATGTTTAAAATATCATGAATCACAGGGCTTCTGCACGTCCGTCTCCGCTTCGCCGCGCCCGCCAGCTCCTTGCGCTCGACGGGCAGGACATCGCTGTCATCGTCATCTATGGCGTGGCGCTCGGGCTCTTGTCGCTTGCGGTGCCCGTCGCGGTGCAGTCGCTCGTCAATACTGTCGCCTTTGGATCGTTAATTCAGCCGCTCGTCGTGCTGACGGTCTTGTTGGGGCTTGCGTTGACGGGGGCCGGAATTCTCCGCGCGCTCCAAATCCGCATCGCCGAGATGCTGCAACGCAGGTTGTTCGTCAGGTTGGTGACCGAAATAGGCGCTCGCCTGCCTCGAGTGAGCGGGACTGCGCTTCGTGACGCAAACGGTCCCGAGCTCCTCAACCGATTCTTCGACGTGTTCACGACGCAAAAGAGCGTGGCGTCCCTGCTGCTCGGCGGTATCGATGCGGTCTTGATCGCTCTGGTGGGCTTGATCGTTCTCGCCTTCTATCATCCGGCGCTGCTGGCGTTCGATCTAGTGCTCATCCTAGGCGCGGCCTTTGTATTGATTCCGCTCGGGCGTGGCGGCACGGCGACGAGCATCGCCGAGTCCAAAGCCAAGTACGCGGTGGTTGGCTGGCTCGAGGAGATGGCGCGCCATCCCCTCTCGTTCAAGCTCGCCGGCGGCGATGACCTCGCGCGGCTTCAAGTCGAGACGCTCGCGAGATCGTACCTCGACCAGCGCGATCGACACTTCCGGATCGTCTATCGACAAGTCGTCGGCGCGCTCAGCATCGAGGTCGTGGCCAGCGTGGCGCTGCTTGCCGTCGGCGGGTTGCTGGTGATCGAGCGTCAGCTCTCGATCGGTCAGCTCGTCGCCGCGGAGCTCATCGTGACCGCCGTGGTGGCGTCCCTCGCGAAGCTCGGCGGCAAGGTCGAGACGTTCTACGACCTGGTCGCGGCGGTGGACAAGTTGGGCGAGATCCTGGATCTGCCCTTGGAACGAAGCGATGGTGAGATTCTGCCCCCGGACGGCAGTGCGGGGAGCGGACTGCTCTTGGATGACGTGGAGATCGACTCAGACCTCGCAGTCCGGCCGACCCGCGTCTCGCTTCGGGTCAACCCCGGGAAGCGAGTGTCGATTGCCGGCACCGAGCGTGAGACCACTGCGCTGGTCGATTCGATCTTTGGACTGCGCGCTCCGAAAGCAGGGGTGATCGAGCTAGGAGGTCACGACGTTCGCGACCTCTCTCTGGGAGCGCTCCGTGACCGCATCGCGCTAGTGCGCGGTGCCGAGGTTTTCCCAGGCTGCATCTTGGACAATCTTCGAGCTGCCAAGTCGGGCCTGTCCGCCGAAGATGCATGGGAAGCACTGGCGCAGGTCGGTATTGCAGAGACGGTGAAGTCCCTTCCGGAAGGCCTTCAGACGCCTCTCTCGAGAGGCGGAGCACCACTCTCTCGAACAGAGTTGGTCGCGCTGACGATCGCAAGAGCGCTAGCCGGCAAGCCCTCGCTCTTGATCCTCGACCGCACCCTCGATCAAATTGACCCCATAGCAGGCGCCCGCATCACCGAATCCTTGTCCGAAGATCCCGAGAGCGGGCTCCTGATCGTTTCCGAGAACTCCGCGATTCAGGCGCAAATGGACGAGCACATCGAGATTTCCAAACCCATCGAGCACGAAGGAGCAGCAGCATGAGCCGGAATTCGACCAAGGCCCCGAGCTGGTCGGGCTTCGAGCGCGACACGCTCCCCGAAGCCCTCGGAGTTCCGGCGCCACAACGCGCGACTCTGGTGGCCAAAGTGCTCGTTGCCGTCTTCGTCTTGTTCTTCATTGCGGCGCTGCTGGCCCCGTGGACCCAGAACATTCGTGGCCGCGGGCGCGTGCTCGCCTATGCGCCGGACCAGCGTCAACAGCCTCTTGAAGCGACCATTTCCGGACGAGTCGAGAAGTGGTTCGTCCAAGAAGGAACGCAAGTCAAGAAGGGTGATCCCATCGTGCAGTTGACGGACAACGACGAGTCGATGCTCGACCGACTCGGCGCCGAGCGCTCGGCGATCGAATTGCGACGAATCGCGCAGTCGCAGCGCGCCGAGTCCCTCAGCGCCCGGGTCGAATCGGTTCGCCGCTCGCAACGGGCGGAGACCGAATCGGCCCAGGCCAGCATCCAGATTGCACAGCAATCCGTCGAGGCTGCTGAGCAGGACCTCGGGGCTGCGACCGCGGAGCTCGAAACCAACGAGCTCAACTTACGTCGTCAGCGAGGCTTGTTCGACGATGGCCTTGCATCTCAACGCGAGCTCGAGCTTGCCGAGCTCGCCATGCGGCAGAGCAGGGCCAAGGTGGCTTCTGCAAAGGCGAAGCTACAAGCCTCTCGGAACAAGCTCTCGCAGAGCCGCGCGGCCCTGCGGCAGGTAATCGCCTCGACCGACGCAGAGATCGAAAACGCACAAGCCGGTATGCGGAGCGCCGAGACCGACGTGGCATCGACGAACGCAACGCTCGCGCGCCTCGACATGGGCATTTCACGACAACGTGCACAGACGGTTCGGGCGCCGATCGACGGAACGATTCTACGAGTCGTCGGCCGACTCGGCGGCGAGCAAGTCAAACAAGGCGAGGTGCTTGCTGTTCTGGTTCCGAAGACGGAGGACCGCGCGGTCGAGCTGTACATCGATGGCAACGATGCCGCGCTGATCAAGCCAGGGAGCCCGGTGCGCTTGCAATTCGAAGGCTGGCCCGCCGTGCAGTTTTCCGGTTGGCCCTCGGTCGCCGTCGGCACCTTCGGCGGTCGTGTTGCGTTTGTCGACGCCACGGACGACGGGGGGGGCGATTTCCGAATCGTCGTCATTCCCGACCCGGAGGAGGATCCCTGGCCGGCCGCGAGTTACCTTCGACAGGGCGTTCTCGCGAAGGGTTGGGTCTTGCTCAATCGAGTGTCTCTCGGCTTCGAGGTCTGGCGGCAGTTCAACGGCTTTCCGCCGACGACCAGCCCACCACCCATGGCGCCCTCCGCAAAGGAGACCCCATGAGCCTCGCTGCACGCTTGGGCGTATTCGTCTTGGGCTCGATGACGCCGATGTTCGCCTTCGCAAGCGAGGAGAGAGGACGGCCGCTTCATTTCGACGAGGTCTTGGAATCGGTGAACGCCCATGACCCGCGCATACGCGAGGCGGTCGCGAAGCTTCGCAAAGCCGAGTCGAAGACGCTCGCCGCGCGAGGAGCATTTGACCCAAGACTCGAGGGTGAAGGCAAGCTCGTGACGGGTGCCTACTACGACTTGCGAAGCGCGGACGTGGAGCTTCGGCAGCCGACCACACTCTGGGGCTCGGAGATCTACGTGGGGTACCGGGTCGGCCTCGGAGTCAACGAGCGCTGGCCGACCTACCGCGACGACCAAACGCTGTCAGGCGGGGAGGTCCGAGCGGGAATCGAGGTTCCGATCTGGCGCGGTGGCCTCACCGACCCGGAGCGCGCCGAACGAGCCCGCGCCATGCGTATCGAAGAGGCGGCCGATCAGGCCCTGTCGGCCACGAGACTGAATCTCGAGCTCGCCGCGGCGCGGACGTACTGGAATTGGGTCGGCTCTGGGCAGAACCGAGAGGTCGCCAAAGCCTTGCTCGATCTCGCCGAGCAGCGAGATTCACAGCTCAAACGCCGTTTTAGCGCGGGCTCGATCGCCGAGTTCGACGTGCTCGACAACGAGCGGATCTTGCTCGAGCGCAGGGCTTGGCTGGTCGCCGCGGAGCGGGCCTTCGAGAAGGCCACCTTCGAGCTCTCGCTGTTCTTCCGTGATGCGAACGGGGCGCCGCTCGTCGTCGGCCCGCAGCGTGTGCCAGCGCGCGTCGAGGCCGCACCCATCGATGCGCTGGCCGTGGACCGCTCGGTCGAGCAAGTTCTCATGTGTCACCCCGAGGTCGGCAAGGCGCGTGCGGAGCTCGAAGCGGTCGAGGTTGAACAGCGTCTTCGCCGAAACGAGGTCGCCCCCGAGCTCAAGGCCATCTTCGAGTACTCCCGAGACCTCGGGGATCTCACCAACACCGACCTCGACTTCACGCTCCCTGGAAACGTGTTCGAAGCAGGCGTGAAGCTCTCGATGCCACTGATCCTTCGAAAGGAGCGTGGCAAGGCGGGCGCCGCACGCGCCCAGGTGGCCGAGAAGGAGGCTCAGCTGAGCTTCGTCTCCGACCGGCTTCGCGCCAGAACACGCGATGCGGCTTCGGCGGTCGAGGCCGCGCAGCAGAGAGTCGCGCTGACCGATGAGGTCGTCGACACAGCTGCAGAGCTTGCCGAGGGGGAACGCCGCAGATTCGAGGTCGGCTCCAGCAATCTCGTCTTTGTCAACCTCCGCGAGCAGCAAGCGGCCATGGCACGCATGCGCTACATCGAGGCTGTCGCTGCAGCCGAGATCGAGCGTATTCGTTGGGAGACGACCACCAGCGTGCAGTGCGATAGGGCGTCTCCCTAGCTCTTGTCGGCCTATCAGACTGGGCGGATCGGGGAGGGTGGCCCCTTGGGTGTTTGCAGTGTATTCGACCCAAGCCGCGGGCCTAGTTGATAAACGATGATACACGAACAAGCCAAGACCGGAAGACTGCTACTCACCGGCGCAACCGGTTTCGTCGGACGTCATCTCGACGCAGCTCTCGTAGAAACGGATTGGCAGGTCGTTCGTGCGACCAGAAACCGGGAGAAGGCATCTCAGCCGGGCTGGGTCTACCTCGACGTCAACGATCCGAGCTCGATCGGCCCTGCGATGGCAGGTTGTGATGCCGCGGTTTACCTCATCCACTCGATCGACGACTCGAAGGACTACCCCGCGCGCGAAGCACGAGGAGCAGAAGCGTTTCTCGACGCCGCGGAGCGGGAGGGCGTCCGCCGCATCGTCTACTTGGGCGGCGTCGCACCCCAGGGCAAAGTCTCGCGACATCTTGGTAGCCGACTTCGTACCGGCGAGATCCTCCGCTCGGGCTCGGCTGTCTCGACGATCGAGCTTCGCTGCGGGCTGATCATCGGCGCCGGAGGCAGCTCCTGGATGATGGTTCGTGACCTGGCGGCGCGACTTCCCGCCATGCTTCTGCCGCGCTGGCTTCAGTACTCATCTTGGCCGGTTTGGATCGAAGACGTCGTGCTTGCGATTGTCCGCGCGCTCGATATGCGCGTTGAAGGCAGCGTTTGGTTCGATGTGCCGGGAAACGAACGCATGACGCATGCCAATTTTCTCTCACGCATTGCAAAGAGCATGGGCAAGGATCCGCGGCTCATAGGCGTGCCCGTCATCACGCCGAGGCTTTCGAGCTATTGGATCGCCCTGGTGACGCGGGCGGACTTAGCGCTTGCGCAGGAGCTCGTGGAGGGTCTGCAAAGCGACCTCGATCCAAGTGGCGAGTCGATCTGGGATACGCTAGGGGACGAGCATCCGACCGAGTTCCAGAGCGCGGTCTACCAGGCCTTAGAAGACGAAACGGCCCCCAGAAACCCGACGCCCAAGCTGGTGCGCCGTATGCGGGGCCGCCTAAAGGGCCAAAGCTAGGTGCAGCGCGTCTCTCGAATCGAGGCGGTCGCACTGGCAGCTTGTGTGGCTGCGTTCTGCGTGGCGATGGGCCTACGCGAGGTCCTCAACATTTGGATCGGAACCGGCGCAGCGGCGCTGGCCTCCATCCTCGTGCTGTGGCTCGGCGCGCGCCCCGTGGTTCGATCCAACCTAAAACCGCCGACAGCAGCGAGTCTGATCGCCGGCCTCGCCGTCGGGCTGGTCATGTCCTTGGCAACTTGGTGGCTCTATCCAGTCAGCGTCTCGGTGTTCGACCCGATTCAAACGGAGGTGGAGACACTCTATGCGTTGCTTCGTCAAGCTCCAGGGCCGGTTCGCGCACTCCCCTTGCTGTTCCTCGTCGTTGCGGCTGAGGAGCTTGTCTGGCGTGGAGTCGCGATCGATCTCTTCTCGAAGTCGTTCGGTCCATGGCGCGCGATGCTCTTTTCGGCGCTACTCTATGTGCTTCCTCAGCTCGCTCTGCGGTCTCCGCTGCTCATCATCGTAGCCTTTCTCTGTGGTTTGCTCTGGGGCAGCCTTCGTGTGCGAACCCGGGGGCTCGCGGCACCCCTAATCGCGCATCTCGTCTGGAACATCTTGGTCTTCGTGATGTATCCGGTTGCCTGAGCCGCCCGCTGGTCTCCAAACTCGCAGATCACCTGTCCGACCGCGAAATCTAAGAAATCTCGAAGGACGGCTCTTCACCACGGAGGATGCGAGTCAGATCCGAACGGATCGCTTGGTTCCCGAGCTGCGCTGCCAAACGACTCGCGCCTGGGACGCTGCGGCGAAGCAATTCGACTGGCGTGACGGCCGCGCGGATAGGGTAGATCGCGTACTGCCAGAGGTCATCGGGAATGCCGAGGTCATCTGCGATCTCCGGGCCGTTGAAGGCTCGGGCCAGCCCGTTGTGAATTCGGCTGACCGCGAGCGCGAGCACGGGGGGGGCTTTGCCCTTGGCGTTCTGGCCCGGCACTTTCAGGAGCTGCTCGGTGAGCGTCAATGAATCTTCGTCGGGCCCGGGCTGAACCAGCCGCAGGAGATCGGCGAGGCGCCGCGTTTCGGTTTCACTCCCGAGCTGCTCGATCAGCCATGGGTCGACTCCACTCAAATGTCCGCAATACCGCCACATCGCGAGAATCGCTTCGCGCTCTTCCAGCGTCAGGAAGAAACCGAGGCGCTGGGCGCCATCCATCATCAGAAGTGAAAACTCCAGGAGCGTCCCAAACATGTCGGCCTGGTTGATCGGAAGCCCCCAGGCCTCGCTCCGCCACTGGTTCGATTGCAGGCATGCGCGACGTACGTGCGCATGGATCATGCTTACGCGCAGCGAGATATCGCGCCCTGGGCGTCCGGCCCGAAGCCCGTCGACCTGGGAAACCTCGCTCACAAACCGTGCAGTTTCAGCTAGGCGCCGCTGGGTGTTGTGGTGGAGCTGCCCGGTGAACGCGAGCGGTTTCACTGCCGCGCTCGAGTGGTATCCGTTGATGAGGGACCAGGCGCTCAGGACGATCATCCCGAGGATGCCAAAGCGCTGGTAGGCTAGCGCGCCAGTTTGGAGCTGCTCGAAGTCGACCCAGCTCGGCAAGCCCTCTGCACGCGCGAAGAAGCGGTCGAGCTCGGGCGCTGCATCGGGGACGGCGGCGATGCCGTGTTCCAGCGCGCGCTCGAACTGCGTTCTTGCCAACGCGCCGCTTCGCTCCATCCATTCGACGAGGTCATCGGCCACTGGGTCACCGACGAGATAGTACCCCGCGTAGCGATCGGCATCGGACCCGAAGCGCAGTCTCGCTTCTGCTCTGTTCTGATAGCGACTCGGGAAAGAGAGCTCGGCCATAGTGCTGGGCTATCTTAGGGCTCGAGCCCGGGTTCGGCTAGAGTTCGCCCGGCGCGGCTTCAGCGTCGAGGCCTGCGCGGGACCAAGACAGGTGTCCGCGCTTTATACGCACGATAGCGTTCGTCATCACCCCATCTTTGATCCGCACGCTTCTCGAGAAGGGGGATTCCGCTCACGCGTGTGAGAAGAAAGAACACGAAGACCGGCGAAACCATCGTGACCCATGGCCAGCCTCGAAGGGTCGACGCGGCCATCAAAGCCACACCCAGCCATAGGACGATCTCACCGAAATAGTTCGGGTGACGCGACCAGGCCCAAAGGCCCTTGTGGACGAACTGGCCAGGATTGTCGGCTCGCCACTGGCTCTTCTGTCGGTCGGCGGCGACCTCGATCGCAAAACCGATAGCCCAGACTCCAACCCCCAAAGCGTCGAGAAGTCCGAGCGGAGATGGCGCTGTCGTCGTGATTGCGGCAAGTGCCCCGCAGAGCGTCAAGAACACCCAAAGCCCTTGAAGGGTCCAGGCTACGAGAAAGCGTGAGGCGCTGGGCTTGATCTCGTCGAAGCGTGGATCGGAGCCTGCACTCCGGACGCGTCGGAATAGAAAGCTACCCAGCCGAGACGCCCAGATGAAGACCAGAAGCCCGAGGATGGCGGAGCGCGCGTCGTTCGGTCGGGAAGCCACGAGCGCAAAGCCCGTAACCAGCATGTACGTTAGGCTTCCTACTAGGTCGTAGAAGTGCTCGGTCTGTTTCCAATATGCGGGCACGAACGCGAGCCACTGCACCACAAATGCGATCGCCGCGGACAAGACCATCACCGGAATGCCGCCAAGCTCTGCGCCTCCCTGGCTGCCAGCCCAGGCGATGGAGCTGGCGATGATCACGGCGCCCGCGATCACGGTCGATGAAATGGCGCTGCGTTGGAGTCCCATGATTCCGAAGCGAATAGCAGCAGCAAGGGCCCTTTGTCGATCGTAGCTTGCTGAGGGGAGGGGGATCTCGCAGCCGTTGTTTGCCTTCGCAGCCGTTGCTTGCCATTCGTAGCCGAGACCCTTAAGAATCGGCCATGGCCATTCCCGTCCTGGTTTTTCCAGGTTTCAGCGCAGGCGACCTTTCGACGTTCGTCATTCGACGCTACCTGCAGAACGCCGGGCACCAGGTTCACCGGTGGCGGCTGGGCGTCAACCGAGGTCGTGTTCCCATGCTCATCCCGAAAGTGGTCTCGCGGACCGAGTTGCTTCATCAGCGCTATGGGCAACCGGTCTCGCTCGTCGGTTGGAGCCTCGGCGGCGTCCTTGCCCGAGAGGTCGCGCGCGAACGCCCAGAGCTCGTCAAGAACGTGGTCACGTTGGGCTCGCCGGTGATAGGCGGACCTAAGTACACGAGGGCGGCGGCCTTCTACGAACGTGTGCTTGGAGAAGACCTCGACGCAATCGAACAGGCCGTCGAGGAACGAAACCGCATCCCCATCTCGGTCCCGCTCACCGCGATCTACAGTCGCCGTGACGCCGTGGTCAACTGGGAAGCCTGCATCGACGATTACAATGCGCACTGCGAGCATATCGAGGTCGATGCGAGCCACCTTTCTCTGGGCTTCGACCCGCGGGTTCTTCAGCTGGTGAGCCGCGCGGTCGAGGAATCACATTCGCCAGAACTCTTCGGACTCAGCGCGTCCTGATATGTTCGATCGGCGATATCTAGGCGACGACCTGCGCGCGGGAGTGGTGGTGTTCCTCGTGGCACTCCCGCTCTGTCTCGGAATCGCGTTGGCTTCGGGTGCGCCTCTTTTCAGCGGCGTAATTTCAGGGATTTCGGGCGGCATTGTCGTCACCATGTTCAGTGGATCCCGGCATGGAGTGAGCGGGCCGGCTGCGGGGCTTGCCGTGATGGTGGCTGCCGGCATTGAGAACCTGGGGCTAGAAACTTATCTCTTGGCGGTCATCGTGTGCGGTGTGGTTCAGATCGCCGCTGGCTTTCTCAAAGCCGGCGTCATTGCCCACTACTTCCCGTCGAGTGTCATCAAGGGGATGCTCGCCGGCATTGGGATCATTCTCATCCTCAAGCAGATCCCCCATGCGCTCGGGTACGATCAATCCTGGGAGGGCGAGCTCGAATTCTTCCAGCGCGATGGCCACAACACATTCACCGAGATCGGATACGCGTTCTCGGCGCTGAGCCCTGGCGCGATCATCATCACCATTGTTTCCTTGACGATTCTCATCGTCTGGCAGAGCGAACTCTTCAAACGAACGCGGGTCGCCAAAGCTTTGCCTGCACCGCTCCTCGTCGTACTGCTCGGCGTCGGCCTCAATGCAATCTTTCGCACGGTTGCGCCTGGCCTCGCCATTTCTCCAGAACACCTCGTGACAGTTCCGGTGTCATCCTCGTTCGGTGACTTCCTATCCCACTTCATCCGGCCAGATTTCTCTCAAATCACAAGATCCTCATCTACAAGTGCCAGCTCGATTTCTATCGAGAGGAGACGGAGCCCGGCTGCTTCTCGATTCGCCTGACCGAGCACATGACCTTCCTCAACAAGGCAGCCCTCAAGCGCATTCTCCGGGAGATGCCTCCAGGCTGTACGCTCACCATCGACATGACGGGCACCCGAATCCTCGATCATGACGTTCGCGAGGTCATCGAGGACTTCAAGATCCATGCCGAGGCCGACGGAATTCGTCTCTCCGTCAAAGTGGCCTCAGGCCCCAAGATTGCGCTGACCGATGGCGCAGCATCGGCTGGATGACCAGCGGCTAACGTGATTCGAATCGAATCTCGTCTATCGATTCCCGAAGCGCCTCGCGAAGTGGCGTGTACTTCATGCCGAGCTCGCGTATCGCGCGGCTTCCGTCGAAAACGAGCGATCCGGCAGCCGTTGTCTTGAGGATGTCGACCGGGATGGCGGGGCGCTTTCCGGTCCAACGAGCCAACAGCTCCAGCAGCATTGCGATGGGGATGAGTGGCGCCTCCCCGAGGTTGTATTTGGGCACGGGTACGTCTGCAAGGTCGCCTATCAGCGCGAAGTAGTCACGCGTCGAGGCACGTTCCGTACCGATCAAGTAACGGCGACCGATGCTGGTAGGACTAAGCAGGGCACGCACTATGGCTTCGGCGGCGTCTCGCACGTGGACGTAAGTGTAAGTAGTGTCTGCTCCGACCAATACGGGCAACCGTCTCTCGACCGCTCGGCGCACCTCCATAGTCGGCCGCGGGTCCCCCGCCCCAATCACCGCGGACAGATGAACGACAGTAAGCGGCAAGCCGAGCTCGGCATGCATGCGCCAACCAAGTTGGTCCGCCAGGAACTTGCTCCGCGCGTAGTCGGACGGATGGGGCCCCGGCTCGCTGTCTTCGTTGAACGGGATCTCGTCCGGCACGCCAAAGGCCAGAGGTGTGCTTACCTGGACCACCTTCTTGAGCTTTGCATCGAGAGCAGCTTGGAAGACGTTTTCGGCCCCACATGTGTTGAGCTCGTAGTAACGCTCACGACTTCGGCTCCAGAAGTCCCGATATCCTGCCAGATTGATCACGGCCCAAGCCCCCTCCAACAACGGAGCAAGAGACCCTGGCGCACAGACGTCACCCTGGACCAGGCTCACACGCGGAGCCAACGCCTCGAGCTCGGCCGTGTCACTCGAAGGGCGCACGAGACACCGAAGAACTAGGTCGGGTTCTTCCAGCAGTCGCGGCACCACGTGACTGCCTACGAAACCAGTGGCGCCAGCAATGGCAATCGTCCTTGGGGAGCTCTCCATGGGCAAATTCCTAGGGCCTGGGCGCACGATTGTCTATATAATGTCTAAAAAAAGCTTGACACAATATCGACATAGCCTAGAGAGGTCGTAGAGGTACGTAATGAATCAAACATACACGAGCTCCGCACCCAGCATTCAAACCCAAAGCGTCCACAAGCGAATCAGTGCTTCGAAAGCTCTATTCTTCGCCGCCGCAGGCATTTCCTTCTTCCTTTCAATTTGGCTCTGGTTCTCCGGTGACCGGGAACGCGGACTCTTCGTCGG
>CAVQUI010000007.1:0-40487 GCA_963716775.1 uncultured delta proteobacterium | reverse complement strand
TCCATATCGCCGCGAAATAACCCCTTCGAGTTGGCACGGGGCACCCCCCAACTGTCATCATTTTAGTTGGGGAATAGGCGAGGGGAATGCGCTGGAGTTGGATACTGCCCTGTCTTGTGGGCGTCGTTGCATTGGCATGCGCTGCACCGGTGCGCGCGCAGAGCGACGCCGAGGCCCAAGACGGCGGGCGCGAAGCTCGGGTGGCCGAAGTCCAGAACAGCTTCAGCGGACCGAGCGGCGGCATCCGCATCATCGACGCGGCCTCTGGTCCGAAGGGCACGTTCCGCCTCGCGTTGAACAGCGAGTTCTTCGTCATCAAGGACTACTTCGTCCCAACCGACGAGGCGCAGCACTTCGCCGGGAACCTCTCGCTGAGCATTACGGCGACGGACTACCTCGAGGTCTTCCTTTCGGCGGAGGCGACTTCGGCCTGGGACGACTCGAACGACCCGATGTTGATCCAGCGTGTCGCGGACTTTCTTCTCGGCCTCAAGGGGTTCTACCAGGCGCGGCCTTGGTTCGCGGTGGGTGGCGACGCGAGCGTTGCATTTCTCGGTGGCGTGGGCGACGCCAAGGCGACGTTCCGCGCGACGAGCTTTGGCTTTCGCGGAAACCTGACGTTCGATTTCCGAGAGCACGAGCGCCACGAGGCACCGATGATCTTGCGAATCAACGCGCAGTACTGGTTCGACAACTCCGCGAAGCTCACCGAAGGCATTGAAGACCAGCGATACGCGGCGCTCGGCGGCGTGGTGCCGCGGGGGGAGGAGACTCGCCATCTGCTCACGGCGTTCGAACGCTATGCCTACGGGGTCAACCGAACGGACTTCGTGCGCGTGTCGACCGGCATCGAAGCGCCTCTCAAAGCACGCAAGGTTGGACTCCATCCGATGCTCGAGTGGCGCTGGGACATTCCGATCGACCGGCAAGGCTTCGACTGTGCTCCGAGCGCCAGAGCCTACGACGATGGTTGCCTGGCGGACGAGGGGCTCAAGGCCTTTCCGATGGAGCTCTCGCTGGGCTTGCGCATTCTGCCGCCGCCCAAGGGGCTTGCGTTCACTGTCGCAGCCGACATCGGGCTCACGGGGACCCGCGACTTCGTGCAGGAGCTAGCGCCCAGTGCCCCGTACAACATCATCTTGGGGGTCGCCTACGCGTTCGACCCGGGTCGGGCGGCTGCGGTCGTTGCGGACCCGGTCGAGCCTGTCGCTGCGTCCGCGCCGACAGGCCAGCTCCGAGGTCGAATCGTCGACGGAGGGGATGACAGCCCGGTATCGGGCGCCCTGGTCGCTGTGGTCGGCTTGGATGTTTCCCCGCAGCTCACCGACGCCGAGGGGCAATTCGTTACATACGGGCTCCCCGAAGGCGAGGTTGTGCTCCAGGTCTCGCACCCCGAGTTCGAGTCCGCGCAGTGCACCGCCACGGTCCCATCCGATACCGAATGTTGGCTCGTGCCTTCGAGCCTCGACGGCCGGCTGCAGCTCCTCGCGGTCGACCGCGCAGGAGACCCGGTGCCCCAAGTCCCGATTACCCTGCGAGGCCCCGAGGAGCATCGTCTGATTTCCGACGACAGCGGTTCTGCGCAAGTAGAGTCGCTCGAGCCCGGGACGTACACCGCCCACGTCGACGATCCGGGCTTCCTGATTGCGGTCGCCGAGGTCGAAATCCTCGAGCGTCAGCAGGCCACTGTGCAGATTCGCGTCGTTCGCAAACCTTCGCGTTCGAGTGTCGTCCTGAAGGAAAAGCAGATCGCGCTGCGCCGGCAAATCAGCTTTGCCACTGGCAGCGAAGAGATCCTGCCGAACAGCGAGCCTCTGCTCTTGGAGTTGGCGGACGTGCTCATCCGGAACCCCGAGCTCGAGCTGGTCGAAATTCAGGGACACACCGACAACCGCGGCGACCATGGGGTCAACATGCGGCTGTCGCAGCTACGCGCAGAGTCAGTTCAGCGATGGCTGATTCAACATGGAGTCGAGCCGACTCGCTTGACGGCGAGAGGCTACGGGCCGAACCGTCCGCTCGCGCCAAACATCACGCAGCGGAACCGGGCGCGCAACCGGCGTGTTCAGTTCAAGATCGTGCGCCGCGCCGAGCTGACCGCCGCCGTATCACGCTGAGGCCGACCAGGGCGGCGAAGCTGAGCCAAAGGGCGTCGGCCGGCGTCTGCGCAGTGCTGCAACTGCACCCGCCGCTGCTCGTCGAGCCGGGTGCGTCGCAGGCGATCGGGTTGCCTTCGGGGGTGGTTTCGCAGTTGAGCTGGAGACCGCCCATGGGGGTGGCGATGCAGGTTTGATCGAGGTCTCCGGGAGGATAGATGTCGCAGACCGCGTCGATGTCGTCTGGCGCTAGGCTCCGCTTGTCGACGGCGTTTCGCTCGGCCGAGGCGAACATGGTGGCCACGACGCAGGGGTCGTTGGGATTATTGATGTTAGTGGGGTTGCAGTGGCCGATTCCGATGAAGTGGCCGGCTTCGTGGGTCACGATGCCGCGCAGGTCCGCGTCGGAGCCGAGGCAGCCGCCATCGGGGCAGTTCGCGTAGGGGCCACCCGCCCGCTGTCCGGGGATGAACTGCTGGTCGTTGATCATCATGTCCGCGTCGAGGATTTCGCCGGTGCTCGTGTTGTGCCAGACGATGGTCACGGCGAAGGCAAGCGGCGCGTAGGCTGGGTCGTCCGGGCCGTCGCAAGGATCATTCCACGGGTCGAGGAAGGAGATGGTGTTCACGTTCCCGGTGGTGTTGAACTCGGCTCGCTTGCAGGTCGACGGCGCTATCGACGGCTTGAAGACGAGGTTCGGCGTAGAGCCTCCGGGGCAATCGGCGGCTTCCCAGGTGCTGAATGCCGCGTTGACAGCGTCTTCGATATCGCTGCGATCCATCCAGTCCGAGCCGCGGCGATCGATCGCGTAGGAGAGGCAGGGGTTGTTCCAGAAGAAGGGTGCGCCTTTTTCGATGCAGGGCTGCGTGCCGACCTGTGCGCCACCCTCGGTGGTCATTCGGCAGTAGGCCGAGGCGTCGTTTGCCGCGAAGGAAGTCAGAAGCGCGAGCCCGAGTGAGGTGACCAGCGGCAGGGAGTGGAGGCTGCGGCGACTCATCGACCTGCCTCCTGCTCGGCGGCGATTTGCTTGAGCCTGCCGATCAAGGTGTCGAGGCGCTCGGGCTCGGGCAGCGCGCCGAAGTTCCGCTTCAAGCGGCCTTGGGCGTCTCGACGGACGAGCATCAGGCCCTCGCGGCTCTGATGCACGGTGTCGACGCCTCGCTCTGAGCGCACGCGCATTACGCCTTGCGCCATGCCGACCGTTCGGAACGCGCTGTACGGCCCGCCGCCGCTCGCGAAGACGAGCACCCGCTCGCCCACGCTGAATGTCGCTTCGCCTTCGACGCGCATTCCGATGTCACCGATTTGGCCGCCCAAGGTTTCGATGATCAGCTCTTGCTCGTCCGGAGCCCGTCCTCGAATTTCTTGGTCGACCGCAACGCGATGCCAGGTCCAGATTTGGCCGTTCTGGTGCAGAAAGGACTCGGAGAACAGAACCCGGCCGAGGACGATACGGTCGGCTTTCTGGGTCAGCTCTTCGAGCTCGAGGCCTTGGACGATGGAGCCATCGGCGGGGCTGGTGAAGAGAACTGCGGCCAGGAACGGGCCGATTAGGGCAGAGAGCAACCTGAATCTAAGCATTTCCTAATGCTGCGGGCCTCCGACCCCTCCGTCAAGCAATCTGGCCCTACACGATCTCGATTGACAGTTTCCCCTAGTTTTTCGTACACCTCGCTCCATGCACCAAGATCTCTCGTCTCGCCATCTACGATCGGCGATTGGCTTCGTTTGCATCGTCGCGCTCGGCGGCTGCGACGTCGCCAAGTTCACCGCCGACTCGACCGCAGGGCTGTTCACCAGAGCGGCTCCGGCGTTCGAAGCGTACTGGGACTACGACCTGGCGGGCGAGGCCTTGCCGGCGACGGTCGTGCAGTTCGAAGGGATCCTCCGCGTCGTCCCGGACAACGAGTCGATTTTGGCGCAGCTGGCGCAGGCCTACGTCGCTTACGCGTACGGCTGGGTCGAGGCCGATGTCGAAGAGCTCGAGTTCGCGAGCGACTATGAAGAAGCCGATGTGCAACGCCAGCGTGCGCGCATCATGTACCTGCGCGCGGTCGATCTCACCCGGCATTGGGTTCGGCTGCACAACCCGGACGTCGACCTCGCGGTTGGTGGAACCGTCGATGAGTTGGAGGCATGGCTGCAGGAAGCGTTCATAGAGAAGGCCGATGCCGAGATGCTCCTCTGGCACGGTTACGCTTGGGGCTCCTATATCAACACGTCGAAGGACGACATGGAGGCCATCGCAGACCTCGAGTATGCCAAGGCGTTCGTCGCCCGCTCCATCGAGCTCGATCCGGACTACTACAACTCGGCTGGCTATGCGTTCATGGGCGTGGCTACGGCGTCCGAGATGGCCGGCGATATGGAAGAGGCGAAGGTCTACTTCGAGAAGGCGCTGGCGCGTACGGAACGGCGCGCCCTCCAGGTTCAGCTCAACATGGCTCGCTACTACGCGGTCAAGGAGGGCGATCGGGAGCTTTTCGACAAGCTTCTCTCTGAGGTGATGGAAGCCGACGACCCGCTTCCCGAAGCGCGGCTGGCCAATCGCATGGCCCGGGTGCGTGCTGCCCTCTACATCGAGAACGCAGACCAACTTTTTTAGTGTTATCGGCGACTAACGAAGTTATCCTGCCCAGCTCCGCCGTTCGGAACCAAGCGGTCGCGAAGAGGCAAGAGTGAAGCACATCCGGCGTTTAGATATAGGGCTCGCGCGCGGCGAGGCGGCGGTTGCTGCGGCCGTCCTTCTGCTCATGATTGGGGTTGCGGCCACGCAAGCGGCGCTCAGAAACCTCACCAATCTCGATTTCGACTGGGCGAATCTCGTGCTCGAGCGGATGGAGTGGGCGGACTCGTTCTTGCAGAAGGGGACGCTCTGGCTTGCCTTCTTCGGCGCCTCGCTTTCGACGTTTGACGAGAAGCACATCGCGATCGATGTGGTGCCGCGGCTTTCTCCGCCGCGTGCCAAGCAGTTGTTTCGAGCGATCGTTTGCACGTTCTCGGCGGTGACTTGTTTTTATCTCGGCCGCGTCTTCTGGCTTTCGGTTCTGAACAACGCCAGGGAGATTCCGCTCGAGTACTCGGTGCTCGGGCCGACCGACGACATGGTTCACATCTGCGAGGCGCCCGTCGAGATCCTGATCGATGCCGGGCTTTCGAGGCCGGATGTCTTCTGCGCGCTGAGATCTGCGCTCGAAGTGTTTGGCGCCCAGATGTCGACCCCGGACGTCGCCTTGCAGCTGATCGTGCCCGCGATGTTCATCTTCATGGCCGTGCGATTCTTGATGCGCGCGATTGCGGCCAGCGTGTCGTTCGTCACCAACCGCTCCTTCGAAGACATCGAAGGGGAGGGCTGAGCGATGGACGGCATTTGGATCGCCCTCCTGATCGCGCTCGCCATTCTCGGCGCGCCACTCTTCGCCATCTTCGGCGCGGCTGCGATGCTGCTCTTCGGAGGCCTGGCGGATACGAGCATCACCGGCACGGCCAACGACGTCTTCAGCGAGAAGTTCGCGGACTCGCCCCTCCTTGTGACGATTCCCCTGTTCACCTTTGCCGGGTATCTGCTGGCGGAGAGCGGCACGCCGCAGCGCCTGGTCAGGGTATCGCGTGCCTGGCTCGGCTGGATGCCGGGCGGCCTGGCGATCGTTTGCCTGGTGGCGTCCGCCTTCTTCACGACGTTCACCGGCGGCAGCGGCATCACGATCGTCGCCATTGGCGGGCTTCTCTACCCGGCTCTGGTTGCGGACAAGTACGACGAGAACTTCTCGCTCGGTCTGGTGACGACCGGTGGCTCGCTTGGGCTCTTGTTCCCGCCAAGCGTGCCGATGATCATCTACGGCGTCGTCGCCGGCATCATGATCGAGAAGCTCTTCTTGGCGGGCTTGATTCCTGGCATCATCACTGTCGCCGCGCTCGCTATCTACAGCTCGGCTACCGGCGTCAAGCACAAGATGTCGCGCACCAAGTTCGAGGCCGGTGAAGCGTTCAAGATGCTCTGGGAGGCCAAGTGGGAGGCGCTGCTTCCGATTGCGCTGCTCGGCGGGATGTACAGCGGCCTGCTTCGAATCCACGAGGCTGCGGCGTTTACGGCCATCTATACCCTGGTCATCGAGGTTTGGATCTACCGCGATGTCAGCTTTCGCAACGACCTGCCTCGCATCATCCGCGAGTCGATGACCTTGGTCGGCGCGATTCTCGCAATCCTGGCGACGGCGATCGGCTTCACCGCGTTCCTCATTCAGGCGCGGGTCCCGATGATGATTCTCGATGCGATGGAGGGCTTCATCACATCTCAGGTGATGTTCCTGATCGCCTTGAACTTCTTCCTCATCGGCGTCGGCATGTTGATGGACATCTTCTCGGCGATCGTCGTCGTCGTGCCGCTCATCGTGCCCATCGCGCTGCGATTCGGGGTCGACCCCTATCACTTGGGCATCGTATTTCTGCTCAACCTCGAGATCGGCTACATGACGCCGCCGGTCGGCCTGAACCTCTTCATCTCGAGCTTCCGCTTCAACAAGCCGATTACGCAGCTCTATCGTGCGGTCTTACCGTTCATCGGGCTCTTGGGCCTGGCTCTGATCATCGTGACCTACATCCCGTCCCTTTCGACCTGGCTTCCTAGCTTGGTGGAAAGCAATGCGGTGCAGCTCGGCTCTCCCGACGACGGCATGACTGGTGATGACTACGACCTGGACTCGCTCGAAGGGGATGACGAGGGGCTCGATTTGGATTCGCTCGGAGGCGATGACGAGGAGCTGGACTTGGATTCGCTCGAGGGTGATGACGAGGAGCTCGATCTGGACGCGATTGAAGCCGACGACGAAGAGCTGGACTTGGATTCGCTCGAGGGTGATGACGAGGAGCTCGATCTGGACGCGGTCGAGGCGGAGCTGCCGGACTAGACGGCGCGATCGGGGCGCGGAACAAGGCGCGACACGGGGTTGCGTCGAACGGCTCGGCTTGCAGATCTGGTCGGATGCACTTGGGGGCTTGGACCAGGCAAGCCGAGCCTCGGAGCTCGCGCCAATCTGCGGTGGTTGCTGTCTTGCAGTTTGGCACGAGCTACGTCGACTCCACCCCATGTCGCGCCTTGTTCCGCGCCCCTCCATACGGAGACATTTTGAACCGCGTGCATCCGTACGGCGCCATCAAGAGAAGTCCTCCAGGCCTCCCCTAAGACAGCAGCCCCCCCCCGCGAGCCCGCAGGGCGAAGCCCGGCGCAACGCGCCGGCAAGGCGGAGCGAAGCGACCGCCGCGCCAGGCACGCTGCTCACTCGCGTGAGAGTGATACCAGAACTACGGGTGGGGGTGGGCGGGCGGTGTAGTTAAACCATACCACGCACCCAACCCAAGATCCGCCCCCACAACACCCGCGGCAGCACAAGCCGCACATCGACGCCCGCGCCCAAACACCGGGCTCAGTGTCAGCGTCAGCGTCAGCGTCAGCGCCAGCGCCAGTGCCAGCGTCGGATGTCTGCGTCGGCCCCATTTTTCGGGCTGTTAGATCGCTCAATGACAGTTTTTGGCGAGCACGGTACGGTGTAGCTGCGTCTTATGAGTGACACCGGCAGCGCTGTGGTGAACTGCCACAACGAGTGGGACCCGCTCGAGGAGATCATTGTGGGGTCTCTCGATGGTGCAGTGAATGTGCCCTGGGAGATCGCTCTGCATGCGATCACGCCTGCTGAAGATGTCGAGCGTTCGCGTGCGTTCGCGCTCGAGTATGGCGGACAGACGGTGGTGCCCATCGTCAGGGCGAGCGCGCAGAAGCAGCTCGATGAGTTCGTGCACATTCTCAAAGGCGAGGGGGTGACTGTTCGCCGGCCCGATCCGCTGAACCATGAGCGGCCGATCTCGACACCCGAATGGACCAGCCCGGCCGGCAACTGCCAGGCCAATCCGCGCGACGTGCTCATCATCATCGGCGACGAGATCCTCGAAGCATCGATGGCATGGCGGTCGCGGTACTTCGAGTTCTTCGCCTACCGAAGTCTGGTGAAGGAGTACTGGAAGAAGGGTGCGCGCTGGACCGCTGCGCCCAAGCCGACGATGTCGCACCAGCTCTACAACTACGCGTATGAGCGCGGCAA
Source organism: uncultured delta proteobacterium (assembly GCA_963716775.1). Classification (GTDB taxonomy): domain Bacteria; phylum Myxococcota_A; class Polyangia; order Polyangiales; family Houyiibacteriaceae; genus SG8-38. The sequence goes on along the minus strand of CAVQUI010000007.1, from coordinate 32,296 downwards.
GGAGTACGTCACGACCGAGTTCGAGCCGGTCTGGGACGCCGCCGACATGGTTCGATGTGGGCGAGACATTTTCATCCAGCGCAGCCACGTGACCAACGACGCGGGAATCGAGTGGATTCGGCGTCACCTCGGGGACCGGTACCGCTTGCACAAGGTGGAGTTCGCAGACGACAGGGCGATTCACATCGATGCGACCTTCGTTCCTCTTGCGCCGGGGAAGATCATGGTAAACCCCGACCGGCCGATCAAAGAGCTGCCGGAGGTTCTCAAGAACAGCAACTGGGAGTTGCTTCCCGCCCCGCCTTCGACGATGAAACCGTCCCACCCTCAGTACCGTTCGTTTCACTGGCTCTCGATGAACGTTCTCAACTTGGACGAGGAGCGCATCATCGTGGAAGCGAGCGAGGAACCGACGATCAAGCAGCTGCGCGACTGGGGTTTCAAGCCCATCCCGTGCCATTTCCGCAAGTGCTACCGATATGGCGGGAGCTTCCATTGCGCAACGGTGGACGTACGAAGGCGCGGCGAGCTGCGGTCGTATTTTTGAGCTCAGGCGTGCGCGAGCGTCGTGGATGCTTCTTGGAGCATCGCCAGACGGTAGGCGATGTCGCCGCTGATTTGGCCTGGGGCGCTGGCGAGCGAATTGACGCGTTCGAGCAGGCGGCCGAGGCGGCGTTCGAGGTCTTCGCGGGTGAGCTCGAGCTTGCTGCGCATTGGAGCGAGCTTGGCGCGGCGGGGGTCTAGGTAGCCTGCTTGGCCTTCTGCGCGCTGTGCACGCTCGTGCTTGGTGAGCACTGTCGCCGAATGCACCTCCAAGAGCGGGGAGTCAGTCGCGACGATGGCAGGGAAGGGCGTGGGGCTGTTGATGTCGACGACGCGGGTGAAGTGCTGAGCCCAGCAGTGGTCTTCGCCGCGGCTGGTGTCACTGATGCCTACGATTTCGACGTCAGGGTCACCGAGGCATCCGCAGAGCTCCCGAAGGCGTTGGATTTTCGCCTCGCCGCTGTTGATGTGCTCGAGGGTCGAGTAGTGAACGTGGTCGACGCCCAGGGCTTCGCCCGCAACTTCCACGGTCGGCTTCGGAGAGGCGCTGCTCAGCACGACCTCGATTTGAGGCCATTTGGCGCGGATCCAGGCGAGGTCGTCCCGGTCGATGACCTGGTCGGGCTCGTGCCGTTGCCAGATGCGCCGGGCGAGATCGCGAAGCACGTCTTCGGAGGTGGTTTGCAGATGTCGAAGCAGCGTCATTTGTGGAACCCGCTGCGCAGCGCGAATCGGGTCCGCGACGAAGTGCTGAAAGCCGCGGCGCCGGAGCCAGTCGAGGCGTGCGGCGGCCTTGCCCCAGAAGCCGTAGTACACGCCTGGGTACGCCCAGATTTTCAGGCTGCGCGCCAGGTAGCGTGCGGTGCTCTTCGGGTGGTCCCAGTCGAGAAGGAACTTGCCGCTCTGCTGCCGGCTTCCCAGGCGTTCGAAGTCTTCCCGGCCGTAACCTTCGAGCGCGCAGAGCTCCCAGCCGAGGGCCTCGCCGAGGTCGCGCCCCAAATGGATCGTCCGGTCGAGGTCTAGAACCAGGTATCGGGTGTTCGCGGTCAGTACGCGCGCGCAAAGCTCACGGAACGTCGCGACCTCACCATGGCGGACCAGTCGGCCCACCAGGCGGTTCGGAGCGTTCTTCGACGCAGAGCTTGCTTCCACTTCACTAATCTAAGGCGTCGATGACCATCCGTTTGTAATACTTGCGTCACATCGGCTAGATCTCCTCCAGGCCTCAGACGTCTATTCATGTGTGACCGACCGAACAACGAGCTGTGCTGCGCCGATAGCGGGGAATTCGCGTGAGCGATCTGTCCGACGAGGAGCTCTTGTGCGCGTACCGGGATGGCGACGCGGAAGCCTTCAAGATGCTTTTTGGGCGCTATCGGGGGCCGCTCTTCAACTTCCTCCTGCGCCGGGTCCGCGACCGGGGACGCGCGGAGGAGCTCTATCAGGACAGCTGGTCCAAAGTCATCGAGCGTTGCGACGAGTTTCGTGGCGACGCGAAGTTCTCGACCTGGCTCTACACGATCGCGCGGAATGCCTGCATCGACCATCAGCGGAAGATGAAGTTCCGCGGGCATGCCTCGCTCGACGAAACCCAGCGGGGCGCGAGTCATCCGATGGTCGAGCGTGTGGCCAATCCCGGGCTCGGGCCGGACGAGCTTGCGGTCGGCGAGGCGCTCAGGGGGCGGATTGCGAGCGCGGTGGAGGACTTGCCCGAAGAGCAACGGGAGGTGTTCTTGTTGCGGCAGCTTCAAGGGCTGGCGTTCAAGGAAGTCGCCGAGGTCGTCGGGGTGCCGGTGAACACGGTGAAGAGCCGAATGCGCTATGCGCTCGAGCGGCTTCAGCTAGGGCTCGAAGATTTGCGCGAGCAGGCGGCCGAGGGAGCCGGTGAGCCATGAACTGTGAGGACTGCAAAGAACAGGTTTTCGAGCTGATCGAGCGCGAGGCGGTCGACCCCGAAGGCGTGCGCGCGATCCTCGCAGACTGCCCGGACTGTCGCGCCGAGTTCGATGCGATGAAGGCGGCGCTCGCGCTTGCCGAGCACTTGCCAGTCGAAGAGCCTCCGCTGGACGTCGACGCGACGATTCTCCGAAAGGCCGCGCTCCGCACCGACAACGCGGCGGCCGTGCTGGCGGCTCCGGCCGTAGAAGAGGCGACGGTCGTTCCCTTCCGCAAGAGGTTACTCCAGACCCCGCCTTGGGCGATGGCCGCGGTTGCCCTGCTTGCGGTTGGCCTGGGTGTTTGGTCGATACCGCGCGACGTTCAGCTCGAATCCGATGTCGATTCGGCGGTGTTCGAGGCCGAGGAGGCTGCGCCCATGGCCGAGGCCCCAGGCGATGACGCGCTCGGCGGGGTGCGGGCGCCGGGGGAGGTGTTCGGCGCTGCGCAGGCTTCCGACGAGGCCAAGCTCGCAGCGCTGAATGAGGTTCGCGAGCCTGCGTCCGTAGCGAGTGGCGCGCCGGCGAAGAGTGCCGCTAGGCCGGCGCGTCGTGAGCTCCCGCGCGCGAAGAAGCGACTCGACTCGGTGGCCGAGCAGTCTGCCCCCGCGGTAGCCCCTAAGTCTGCGGCGGCGTCTGCCCCCGAGGCGCGAGCTCAGGCGGAGGCCGACGACCGAGCGATGGCGCGTGCGGAGGCTCCGGTCGCGGCGAAAGAGGAGGGCGCAGCCGAGCGCTCGGTTCAGGGCGTTGCGGTTGCGGCGGATGCGGACTTTGCCGACAAGGAATCGGAAGACCGTGGCGCAAAGAGTGGGGAAGCCGAGGCTTGCAAAGCCAGGGTCGCGGCGTTCGAGCGGCGGCTCGGCGGTGACAAGGGCTACGAGCCCGGGCCGGAGGAAGAGCTCGCCGTCGGTCGCTGCTATCAGACCCTGGGCGACACGGCCAAGGCTCGCACCTGGCTCCAGCGCGCCGCCGCCGATCCTGCGACCAAGCGCCGCGCTCAAAAGGCGCTTCGAAGTTTGCCTGCGAACTAGAGGGCGCCGAGGGCGTTACGGAGCGAGGCGCTGGATGCGCCAGCCTTCGCCTTCGCGCACGTATCGAAAGCGGTCGTGAAGCCGATCGGGCTGACCCTGCCAGAACTCGATGCTGCTCGGCACGACGCGGAAGCCGCCCCAGAACGACGGGATCGGGACTTCGCGGTTGGCGAACTTGCGCTTCATTTCATCGAGCTTCATTTCGAGGGCTTTGCGCGAGGTGAGCACTTGCGATTGGTCGGAGACCCATGCGCCGAGCTGGCTGCCTCGGGGACGGGTCATGAAGTACTTCGCCGCGTCGACGCTGGACACGCGCTCGGCGACGCCCCGGATCCCGATCTGCCTTCCGAGCTCACGCCACCAGAACAGCAGGGCCACCTGCCCATTGCCTTCGATCTGCGCGGCCTTGTCGCTCCCGAGATTGGTGAAGAACACGAAGCCGTCGCGGTCGAAGAACTTGAGCAACACCGTGCGAGCCGCGGGCGCACCCTTGGCGTCGACCGTCGCCAAGGTCATGGCGTTGGGCTCGGCATCGATGTGCTTCTTCGCTTCTTCGAGCCATTGCTCGAATTGCAGAAGCGGGTCGGCGCTCAGGTGCTCGCGCTTCAGGGAGCCGCGAACGTAGTCGCGTCTCGATTGATGGAGTGGGTCGTCGTCAGTCACGTCGGGTGGCCTCAAAGACGTAGCGTGCCACGTCGTCGATCTGTTCGGGGGTTAAGGTTTGGCCGAACGGGGGCATGGCGCCGACACCGTTGGTCACGGCTGCCTGTACCTGTTCGACGCTGCGGGCGAGCTCATCGAGGTTGGGGCCTACCGCGCCGGTCGCCTCGGCGTCCGCGAGCGTGTGACAGGTTGCGCAGGGGGGTGGCGCGGTCTCGCTGAAGATCTTGCGGCCTCGCTTGCCTGATTCGGAAAGCTGCACCGGTTTGCGCGGCCCGCTTGGAGCCTTGCTTTGCTCGGGCGGCGGCGTGAGGCAGACCTGGTCGTCGGCGCTGCAGACCTGCACGGTGACGCCCATGTCGCGCCAGCTGTTGTTGCCGTAGCCGCGTTCGTTCTCGATGCGGAGCTCGGGCTGAACATCGCCTGCCACGTTTGTGGCGCGGCTGTAGAGCTTGACCGGACCGGGCTTGCGTTCGAGCTCGAGCGCAAACAGCCGCCAGGCGTAGCGGCCGAGGTCGGGTCCCACGAAACGTGCCTCGTGCCAGCGCTTGCCGTCGGTCGACACCTCGACTTTGGCGACGGGCTTGGTTCCGCCAAAGGCGACACCGATGACGCGGAGCTTGCCCGCCACCATGGGTGTTTGCTCGGTCGGCAAGGTGATGAACGACTTGACCGGCATCTCCCACATGGCGGGCTGCTCGGGTGTGCCCTTCTGTCCGATGGGACGCATGCGGTAGCCGGTCTGTTGGATTTTGGCCGGCCCTTGCTCTGCGGTGAACGCCAGGTTCTTCACGAACTTGATCTGGTTGCAGCCGAAGTAGCCCGGCACGATGAGGCGCAGCGGCCCGCCGTGGGAGCGCGGAATCGGTTCACCGTTCATCTCCCAGGCCAGGAGGCAGTCGTCGAGCGCCTTGTCGATGGGAATGGAGCGTTCGACGATGACCTGATTGCGTTCGAGGCCGGCGGGGATGGGCTCGCCGCCGGTGGTGGTCAGGTAGCGCATGCCTTTGGCCAAGCCATCGAAGTGCTCGACGACCGCGCGAAGCGGCACGCCGCTCCACATGACGCAGCCGGCGGCGCCCACGCCCCAGCGCGAACCGCTCGGGCCGTGCTTGTAGTATTTCCGACCGTTGCCCGAGCATTGCAGCACCGTAGCGATGGTGCTGAGGCCGAGCCGCTTGAGCGCGTCGACGCGAATTTCGCCGGGGCGCTTCACGCCTTCGATGCGCGCGGTCCAGCCGTCGCGGTCGGCGACGTACTCCGGCGGCGGCAAGGGGAGGTTCTGGCGGACGAACAAGACGCTGCTGGCGGTGAGCACGCTGGTGCCGAGCTTCTCGCGCCGTGTTTCGAGCGTGAGCGGGTTGTCGCCGTGCTTGATGAAGTTGGCCGGGTCTTTGCCGTCGGGTAGCGCGGGGGCGGCAACTGCGGGTTCCGGCGCGGCGGGTGTGTCGCTCGCAGGCTCTGGGGTGGGGGCTGGCGTCGCTTCGCGGCAAGCCGCAACGCTCGTCAGCAGAGCGCTGCCACCTAGGCCCAGGGTGCCGAGGACGAAGCGGCGTCGTCCTTCTTGTGGAGATGGTTCGTCGTGCGTGTCGGTCATGATGGGTTCTCTGCTCGAGTCGTTGCCGGCCAGGCGCGTTCGAAGCACTTGGCAAGCTCGTTTGCGGCTGGCTTGCCGCGCGGGGTGAAGCCGGGGTCGCGCGGCCCTCCGAAGCCAAACCAATTCCAAACGTAGAAGCCCGAGATGCTCGGGGTCTGCGCAAAGGCGTCGCAGAAGCTTCGGTACAGGCGCTGCTGCAGGCGAAGGTCCGCGCGGGCGTCGGCGCTGTCGTTCCATGGCTGGCCGGCAGCGCCGCGGCGGCTGGGATAGCCGATTTCGGTGACCAGCACGGGCTTGCCGACACGCTGCTGAAGGGCGTCGATGTCAGCAAGCGGGGATCGCCATGCGCGGGAGAGCGCCAGGTCGGAGGGGGCTTCGCGGTCGGTGGCGAGCGGGAAGTACGCGGTCAGGCCGACCTCGTCGAGCGCGTCCCAGAACTGCACTTCGCCTATTCGGTCCCAGTTGGCCGAATAGCTGAGCGTGCCCGAGAAACGGTCGCGGACTTGGGAAATCAGGGCGCGCCAGTGCTCTTGGTAGGGTTCGAGTGAGCCGAGCTCGGAGCCGACCACGAAGCGCTGGGCGCCGGTCTGTTCGGCGATGCGGGCCAGCGGGACAACGAAGCGCCGGTATGCAGCGAACCAAGGATCGAGCCCGTCGGCCGGGGCGATGAGCCCGCGCCATTCGTGCGGGTCGCGTCTGAGCAGGCGTACCACCGGCATCAGGGCCGCACGCATTCCTGCGTGCTGCACCTGGAGAAGGGTGCGCGCCACGGTCGCTTCGCTCGGTGAACGGCCGGGGCTAAGGGCGATGTCAGCGGCGAAGCGATCCGACTGGTAGGCGTTGACCACCACGAGCACGTCCGTTGCGCCGCGCGCGCGAATCTCTTCGATGAGCGAGCCGTAGTCCCAGTCGGGATCGGTCGCGAACAGGCCGAGGGCCACGCCACGCACGAAGGACTCGTCGTCGATGCGGGGCCCGGCCTTGGAGGCGCCGCGTGCCGCATCGAGCGCGTTGCCGAGCAGCAGGACCAACGCCAGCGCTGCAAGGGCCGCCGCCCGCACTTAGGGCTCCACCGGCAGATCGAGGCGGCTGTATTCCGCCCAGGAACCGTCGTAGTTGAGCATCTCGTCCGGATTGAAACCGAGCTGGCGCAGCGCGAAGTAGACGGCGGCCGAGCGTGTGCCCGATTGGCAGTAAGTCACGACGGGCGTGTCGGCTCCGACGCCTCGGCCGGAAAAGAGCTCGCGCAGCGCATCGGGCGACTTCAGGCGATGGTCGCCGTCCTTGTCGCGCAGCACCTCTACCCAGTCCAGGTGCACGGCCCCGGGGATGCGGCCCGCGCGTGCCGCCTTGGGATGCTTCTCGCTTCCGTCGAACTCGATGGCGCTTCGCGTGTCGAGCACTTGGGTGCCGGGGTGATTGGAGATGAAGGAAGCGGTTTGTGGCCAGCGTTGGACCGGCGGCGATGCCGGGACGCCCATGCTCGCGTCACCGGTCGCAACCTCGATGCCGTCGCCGCCGGCGACGTGGTGGCCCGCAGCCTTCCATGCTTGCAGCCCGCCATCGAGAACCCGCGCTTCGAATCCGGTCACCGTCTCGAGAGTCCACCAGAGCCGGTAAGGCTCCGGTCCGCCGTCGCCATAGAGCACGACGGTGCTGTCTCGATGCACACCTCGCTCGCGAAGCAGGCGTCCGAGCTCGTCGGCAGAACGCGAAAGGCCCGGGACCTCGTCGCTGCTCGAATAGTCGCCCCGGTCGACCTGCCGCGCGCCGGGGATGTGTCCGAGCGCGAAGCGGTCTTCGGGCCGAACGTCGAGGACCACCAGGTTGTGCGCGCCCAGGGCCTTGGCGAGCTCCGCCACGCTGACCATGGCATCGGCGTCAGCGTAGCCGTCCGCGCGAGCTTGCTTCCCGAAACGCACCATGGCTTCCTCTGCTTCCGCGGGGCTCGGCGAGTAGGCGTCCATCGCGGGGAAAACACCGCTCGGCTGTGACGCCGCGGCGGACTCACCCAGCATCGGGGTTTCGGGCCGGCTGCTATGAGGCTCGCGTAGATACCAGGCTGCGGCCATCACGAGGGCGCCGATGAGGGACCAGACGACGGTGCTGCGCAGGCCGGGCGCCAGCTTTTGCAGCGGCCAGATCTCTTGACTGAAGAAGTTGTCGGGGAAGGTTTCGACGCCGTCGAAGCCGAGGTGCGCAGGTGGATCCGGGGGCATCTTCGCGGTGCCGAAGATCCAATCCCAGGTGCTGAAGATGATGCCGTAGTTCACGGTCGTCTTGGCGGTGCCGTCGTAGTCGTGGTGCCAGATGTGCATCCTCGGGCTGTTGAGGATGTAGCGCCAGGGCCCGTGGCCCAGGTCCAAGTTGGAGTGGTTGAGGTGACCGATGAGCGTGCCGAAAATAGCGTGGAACATCAGCGCCTCCCAGCGGAAGCCGAGGAAGACCAAGGGCAGGTAGAGCACCGACTTATAGACGATGACCTCGAGCCAGGAGAAGCGGAACGAGACGATCCAATCCATCTCGCCGTCTTTCACGCTGTGGTGCGCCTTGTGTAGCTCCCACAAGATCGGAACACGATGAAGCGAGTTGTGCACGCACCATTGAATGAAGTCGACGACGACGAGGGCGACGATGACTTGCGCCCAGAGCGGCCAGTCCGCGGCCGCGTTGCGATACACCGTGTCGGTGAGCCCCTGCGCGCCGAGCCAACGGTCGACGTGCGGCAAGACCCAAGTGCTCGCCAGGCCGGCGAGCAGAAGTCCGAGGAAGTGACCGTTGAAGACGAGATGAATCAGGTCCGACCAGAGCTTGGGGCGGAGCTGCTTTTGTCCGGGCCGCCAGGGGAAGAAACGCTCGAGAAGGAACACCAGGGCCGAAAGCGCAGCCAGGCTGATCGGGTACAGATAGGCCGTCATTTGTCCCAGGGATAGCACGACTTTTGCAACCGATCGGGGCGTGGTATCAAGGCCGGATGACGTTCCTCCTCAACCCCAAGAAACACAGCCGTGCCTACCCCGACGAGCGGTCCCGCGAAGTCATGCTCAAGACGATCGAGTTCTTCGAGCGCAAGGGCAAGGCGCGCATCAAGGAGGACTATCACGCCCGGGTTTGGTACTCGGATTTCCTCGATTTCGTCAAAGAGGAAAAGATCTTCGCGACCATGTGCACGCCGGCGGGCAATGGGGCGTCGGATTCTCGATGGGACACCTGGCGGGTCTGCGAGTTCGCCGAAATCCTCGGCTTCTATGGGCTGCAGTACTGGTACACCTATCAGGTCTCGGTGCTCGGTCTCGGGCCGATCTGGATGAGTGAGAACGAAGACATCAAGCAGCGGGCCGCGAAGGCGCTCGAGCAGGGTGGGATCTTTGCGTTCGGCTTGTCGGAGAAAGAGCACGGCGCCGACGTGTACTCGACCGACATGATCCTCACGCCGCAGGGCGACGGCCGCTACAGCGCGACCGGGAGCAAGTACTACATCGGCAACGGCAACAAGGCCGCCATCGTGTCGACCTTTGGCAAGCTTGCGGACTCGGATGAATACGTGTTCTTCGGCGCGGACTCGCAGCACGAGAACTATCACCTCATCAAGAACGTCTGCGCGAGCCAGAACTACGTGTCGGAGTTTGCGCTCGAGAACTACCCGGTCGAAGAAAGCGACATGATTGCCAAGGGGCAGCACGCCTGGAACAGCGCCCTGAACACGGTGAACATCGGGAAATACAACTTGGGCTGGGCCTCGATAGGCATGTGCACGCACTCGCTCTACGAAGCTATTCATCATGCTTCGAACCGACGCCTCTACAACATGAACGTGACGGACTTCCCGCACGTGAAGCAGTTGTTCACCGATGCCTATGCGCGGCTCACCGCGATGAAGCTCTTTGCGCTGCGGGCCGCGGACTACATGCGCGTCGCGTCCCCGGAAGACCGCCGGTACCTGCTCTACAACCCGATGGTGAAGATGAAGGTGACCACCCAGGGCGAGGACGTGATGAACCTCATGTGGGACGTCATCGCGGCGAAGGGCTTCGAGAAAGACATGTTCTTCGAGCAGGCGGCGGTCGACATTCGCGCCTTGCCGAAGCTCGAGGGCACGGTGCACGTGAACATCGCGCTCATCGTGAAGTTCATGGCGAACTACTTCTTCGCGCCCGCCGACTACACGGAGGTCGCCCAGCAGAACCAGGCAGCCAACGACGACTTCTTGTTCGACCAGGGCCCCACCAAGGGGCTCGGGAAGATTCGCTTCCACGACTACAACATCGCCTACTCGAGCCGGGACACCGCCAATCTCCGGGTGTTCCGCGAGCAGATCGAAGCGTTCAAGGGAATGCTCTTCGCGGCACCTCCCGACGAAGGACAGAGAAAAGACATCGACTTCCTGCTGGCCGGCGGTGAGATCTTCGCGCTGGTGGTCTACGGGCAGCTGATTTTGGAAAACGCCAAAATCTACGACATCTCCGATGACATGGTTGACCAGATCTTCGATTTCATGGTCCGCGACTTTTCACGGCACGCGCTGAGCCTCTACTCGAAGCCCTCGAGCAGCGAAGTGCAGATGGCGGCCTGTCAGAAGATGATTCGCAAGCCCGTGTTCGATGAAGGCCGCTACCAGCGCGTCTGGCAGGAGGTTCACGACCTTCGCGACGAATACGAAATGAACCCCTGACCGCTCGCGCCGACCCAGCGCTCGCGTCCCGATGGGCTCACTTCGCCGCGATGAAGATTCCGGCGAGCTCGTCTTTGGGGTCGCGTGTCATCAAACGCGTTGCCTCTTCGGGGAGCGAGGCGCCCTCGTGGCAGACCTTGTAGACCGCTTCGGAGATCGGCATGTCCACGCCTTCCCGGGTTGCGAGCTGGTGAACGGCCATCGAAGTTCGGTAGCCCTCCGCGACGGCTTTCTGAGAGGTCACGATCTCTTTGGCGGTCTTGCCCGTGGCCAGCTGTTGGCCGAGCTGGCGGTTTCGCGAAAGCTCGCCGTTGCAGGTGAGGCTCAGGTCACCGACGCCGGCGAGGCCGAGAAAGGTGAGCGGGTTTGCGCCAAGCGCGACGCCCAGGCGTGTCAGCTCGGCGAGGCCGCGGGTCATCAGGGAGGCCACCGTCGAAGCGCCGAGGCCCAGGCCGTACGCAGCGCCGCAGGCCACGGCAATGACGTTCTTCAAGGCGCCGCCTAGCTGCACCCCGACGACGTCGTCGCTCGCGTAGACCCGAAGAAGCGGGGAGTGGAGGATCTCCTGGACGCGGCGCGCCGTGTCGATGTCGCTTGCGGCGAGGCTCACGTCGGCGGGGAGCTGTGAAGCGATGTCTTTTGCGAAGCTTGGGCCCGAAAGGTAGGTCGCGTGCTGCGCGTGCTTGGGCAGGTTCTCTGCGAGCACGTCGCTCATCAGCGCCAGGCTCTCCTGCTCGATGCCCTTGGCCGTCGAAGTGACGAGCGCGTCTGGCGGCAAGTGTGGCGCTGCTTGCGCCGAGACGGTGCGCATGAAGCTCGACGGCACCACCAGCAGAACCAAGTCGGCCCCGTCGAGGGCCGTCGCCATGTCGTTCGTGAAGAGCAGGTCCTTCGGCGTTGGGAAGCCCGGAAGGTAGGCTGCGTTCTCCCCTTCGGCGGCGACCCGCTCGGGCAGCCCTTCGTCGTAGGCCCAGACCCGGGTGCGGTGACCCAAGTTCGAAGAGTAAAGGGCAAGGGAGGTGCCGAAGGCCCCGGCTCCCAGGACGCTGACGTTGGTCATGCAGGAAGTTAACGCCTCCGCGGCGCGCCGGTCAACTCAGATGCCGCAGAGCAGGGTGACGCCCTCTGTGGTTTGAGTCGCCGGGACGACTTGGAACGAGAGGGCTCCCGTGCAGAGCGTCTCGCCCATTTTGTCTGCCGCCGAGAATCGGGCCGAGCAATCGCCCGCCGGCAAGGTCAGGAACGCCTGCCAAGCGCCTTCCGAGCTCGACAAGGTGCCCGATAGCGTCGTGTCGCTTGCGCAGCTGAGCTCGTAGGAAACCAGGTTCGCTTCGACGCCGACCAGCTCCACGCGGAGCTCGACTTCGCCCGATGGCGGGAGGCTCAAGTCACAGAGCCCCTGGAAGCAGGTTCCGAAGGAGCCGTCGATTTCGCAGAGTGACAGCGGGGCAAGGGGTAAGCTCGTGCACTGATTGGTTTCGGGGAAGCAAGCATCCAGCGTGCAGGGGTTGGCGTCGTCGCAGTCCGTGCCCTCGCAGGTCAGCGTCGCGCAGGCGCCGGCCGAGCACAGGCCGGGCGCGCCATTGGCTTCGCAGCTCGCTCTGTCGGGGAGCGCCTGGTGTTCGCAGGCCGCGCGGCCGCGGTTGCATGCGTCCGCGGTGCATGGATTGTCATCGTCGCAATCGAGGCGCTCGCAGCTCGGTGAATCCCCACAGGAGGAGGCCAGCAAGCCGCCGCCAAGCAGCAGAGCAAGTAAGCAAGACTTCACGCTTCAATCGTATCATGTAGGAGCCAGCCGGAGCTCGGGCGGACCTCCCAGCGCTCTAGTGGCAGAGGCGCGCATTCCTGAAAAAGGACACATAATTCCCGACGAAATGGGCGATCTCGTCCACAGTGGACGAAAATCCTTCTCGCCGACATCCAGTCTTTGGATACTTGGCCTTCTTGGCATGGACCGAGGGTGCTCTCGACCTCGACGGCCGCGCCCCGGTGACGTCGGTTTGCACGGCGAATGTACTATGGTGCAAGTCCGCCGCAGGTCTCACGTCTTGAATTTCGAGGCAGCGTTGGTTGCCGCGGACTTCAACGAGTCCCAAGCCGATTCGACACCATCCTTGATCGACTCCCAGGCTCCTTCGCTAGCCTCCGCAATCTCCGAGAGCTTCGCTTTTCCTTCTTCGATACTGCGCTCCAGCACCTTGATTTGCTTGTTCATGTCCAACTGGACATCCGCGCTAGCTCCTGACGCCTTGGCCTTGAGCTTCGTGACTTCTGCCTTCCACTCGTCCAACCGAGCTTGCATCTTCTGCTGATAGAGTTCTTTTTCGTTCATGTGATTCTCCTTCTGTGGTCTCGATCTAGTAGCTCGCACATCATGCTGCCATGCGGTACGTCAAAGGGGGGATGGTCTCTTTCGGTTCGGCGTTCCTCGCCGTTTGCTTCGGACCGGGCAGCGACAGGCGCACGACGTCACCGGCGCGGACCCGTTCATGCAGCCACGTAGACACGCGGCCGCCCGACACCCGTTTGACTGTGATGGAAAGAAGCGCCTCGCCGGGAGCCGACGAGATCGAGTAGCAGCGACGTTCCCGAACGCCGTCGATCTCGACCTCGATCGATGTGTATTGCCCGGCGCGATGCCCGCGCCAGGCCGTGTTCGGCCGGAGCACGAAGGTCTTGGTGTCCCCCGTCTCCTCGACCACCTCGACGACACGGGCGCGGATCTCGTCCATCGAGCGGACCGGGTCCAGTTCGCCCATCCAGAACTCCGCCTCTCGATCGAGAAACAGGCGCCGGGCCGCGGTGCTCCGCGTGTTCGTCCAAGCGCTCGCGATCCCTTCCATCGATATCACCAGCAACCTCCGTAACAGTAACTTACGCATGCGTACTAGTATCGCGGAATGACCAACAAGACCAGCCGGACGGCTTTGCGGTGCTGTCGCAAGACTCGCCGCTCACTGCATCGCGCGGCTCCATGTCGAGTCTGCTGAATGACATGGCCGATCGGGTCGGCGACGTGTTCGTGTCGGCTCTCAAGGAAGCCGGCCACGATTCCAAGGCCGCGCCGGTCTACGCCAACGGACTCATCGGAATGGTGACGTTCGTTGGCAAGTGGTGGACCGCGGAGCGCAAGCCGGCGGTGGAGGAGGTTGCCAAACACATCGGAGCGCTCGCCTGGATGGGTCTGCGCCACCTGCCGAAGAAGCCCACGCTCAAGGAGTCAAACGGGGGCTGAAGTCGCTAGGTTTGGGCACACGCTGACACTTGCGCCGGAGCGAAGCGGCCGTCGCTCAGCTGTTCGGGTTAGATACATCGGTCGCAGCTGAGTGACAGGAACTCGCGCACCGACAACCGCCGCAAGGACAAGACTCGGCTTACGAACCCTGTGACCACGCGCTTCGCTTCGGCGGGGCCTTCTGCTGCGCGGGGCCCGAGTCTGAAGGCCACAATCGAGGCAGGATCTTTGGCACATCTCGACGATACGCAAGGTAGCGTTGACCGAACCGGCGGACGAGGTCGCGTTCTTCGAAGAAGAGGCCGACGAACATGTACATCGTCATAGCGGTCGCGAACACGCAGTGCCCGACCGTCATGACTGGCGCGGCCCATATGCCCAGCAAGATGCCGAGCTGGATCGGGTGCCGAACCACGCGGTACATCCATGGCGTGCGGAACTCGAGCTCGGGAACGGCTCGGCTCCGGAACGCACTCCAGGCCTGAGTCAGGCCGAACAAGTGGAAGTGGTTGAGCGCGAATGTAGCGCCTACGAGGATCAGCCAGCCGGCCGCTTGGATTGCGAGGATGGTATAGACAGCCACCGGTCCGTCGAAGCGCCAGATCTCCGTCGTCATCGGCGACCAGAACACGTAGGCGGCGATGAGGCAAGCGACGGTCGCTAGCACGAAGGTGGGGCGCTCCGCGGGCTCTGGAATGATCTTCGTCCAGGCCTGCTTGAACGACCAGCGTGCCATCACGCTGTGTTGCAGGCCGAACAGCAACACGAGTCCGAGATTAATCGCGAGTGCAACCGCCCAGGGTCGTGCGGTGCCGGAGTTGATCGTCGAGACGATCGGGACGTCGTTGACGAACAACACCAGCCAAACGAAGCTAACGTGAAACGCGAGGTAACAAATGACACCGTAGACCAAAATGGCCCATCGGGTTGGGGCCGACATGGTGGTGGAACCGGGGGTCGCGTCTTGTGGATCGAGATGAGTCATAGCGCTCTCCTTTGTTACCTTCGGAGGCGCTAGAGCGCGTCGCGCACCCTGCTAGGACGCTCCTGGCAGGATCAAAGCCGCCAGTTCACGCTGCTTTTCGGATCGTAGCAACAGAATGCGCCGGTATGTACCGCCTCGGTGAAATGCTCACCCGCGGCGGGGTGAGCCTCGGCAATGCGCTGAATGCTCTCGCGGATTCGTGCGCTCACTGCTTTTCGTGCTCGCTCGCTCGGGTCCTGGAGCTTGCGACTGCGTCCGCCAAGCCCGGTCGCGACGCGCAGCTCCGCGAGGATCGCATGGCGCTCTGCTTCGAGGCGCTCGATCCGGCCGAGGTCGTTGAACGAGCGCGCTTCTTCCAAACCTTCTTCGATCGTCTGCACGCGCGCCCGGAACTCGCTTCTCGCGCGGTCGTCGAGCATGTCATCGCTGCCAACAGGCGCCGCAGCGGGTTCTGCTCCGTGCATGAGCGTCGCAGCGGCGATTTCTGTGCCGGGATTCGCCAGGAGTGTGGCCAAGTCGACGAGACCCTTGCTGTGTTTGAGAAGCGCCTGCGCGTCTCCGAAAGATAGCGACCACACCTCGCCCCGCCGGATGAGCGCGTTCTCGTTCGGGGCCGTCGCGAGGGAAACGCCAGCCGTCCTCCTCGCGGGGCCGGTGCCCAGGAAGTCGAAGACCTGTTCGAGTAGCGCTGCACTGTCTCCTTCCCACGGAGGGTGCGCTCTGCCGTCGAGCGGCACGAAGGAAGCATCCGGTAGACTCGCGGCGAGCTCGCGCCCGGCGTCAAAGGGGATGACGCCATCCTTGTGCCGATGCGTCACCAGACACGGGGCCGAAATCCCAGGTGCTACCGCCGTCATGTCGGCGGAGTACGTCAGCATCAGCAGCCGTGCTGCCGTTTCCGCGTCCGCCGACTCGCGCTGCATGGCGGTGATCCGTCGAAGCACTTCCGGGGAATGGTCTGGTGTGAATATCGAAGCCAATGTCTTGGAACCGACGCCCCAGCTCGCGCGAACGAGACCAAGCAGGGCCTCTCGGACTTCGGGTTCAGAGATGCTGGCGCCGCGAAGATAAGAACCGTGCAAAATGAGGTTCCGTACCCTCGACGGCTCCCGGTCCGCGTAGCTGATCGCGATTGGACCGCCGCAGGACACTCCAAAAAGCGTGAGCTTGTCGAGTCCGAGATGGTCGACGAGGGACCCCATGTGTTCGACTTCGCGGTCCACGGTGATGTCTTTCGGATCGCGGTCCCGGTCGCTCAGGCCCACGCCAACGCGATCGTAGCGAATCACGAGGTGATGCTGCGCAAGGGCACTGAAGAACTCCCGAAAGGGCCCGCGCTCCCAGTCCTTTTCGACGTGGCTGATCCACCAAGCCGGAAAAACGATGGGCGGCCCGTCGCCGTCGAGTGCGTACGCGAGGCGTTTGCCATCTTGAGTTTTGCAGAATCGGATGCTGGGCACGTAGCGATCCTATCTTCCATGCTCTCCTTTCACAATCCCTGGCCCGCTATGCGAGGGCTGGCGGTCGCTCGATCGATTCTAGCGCCACTTGGGTAGAGCATTGCTCGAAGCACTACAACCAAGGGGTAAACCATGAAAGCCGCAGTTTCCACGACGGAGTCCAATCCGGCAGTATCTCTCAATCGCCGCCGCCTCGAACGCATCCAGACCTATCGCAAGCATCCGGAGTGCGCGATGATTCAAGATGGAGCCCGCACGGTGCAAACCCGCTACGCACCAAGCGACCCGCTGCACGGCGAAGTCGAGCTGGGTCTCGGCTATGGCGTGAAAGTCCCCGTCGGAGTGCACCGCGCGCTTGGTGGTCTGCATGACTTCCCGAATCCGGGCGATATCCTCTGTTCCGCGCTGGCCGCCTGCGCAGATTCGACGCTCCGTCAGATCGCAGGCCAGCTCGAAGTCGAGATTACGAAGCTGACGGTCACCGTCGCGGGGGACATCGACGTACGCGGCACCCTCTGTGTGTCCAAAGAGACCCCTGTTGGATTTCAGCAAATGAACGTCCGAGTGGATCTCGAGCTCGCGCCGGGAACCATGCCGAAACTCGAAGCCAAGCTATTGGCCGCTGCAGAGCATTGCTGCGTAGTGCTCCGGACCCTTCGAAAAGGCGTTCCCGTGACGATTCAGCTCAACGAAGCCGACACACGGGGATAGCCATGAGCTCGGCAGCAGCGGCGACCTCACCCGGCGACCTCACCCACGTTGGCGGTCCGCCCCGTGGTCATGGGTCAACGGCGGTGGGGTTGTTGTTGGGCTGTTGTTGGGCTGTTGTTTACCTGCTCGCAAGACCTACGCAGTAGTGCGGCTGCTGCGGATCCTCGGAGCATGCCGCTTGACGCACGTAGATTTCGGGAATCTCGTTGATGCCCTGCAGCTGGTGCAGGGACCAGAGGGCCGGCGTCGCAAAACCGCCTCGGAGCTTCTCATGAAACAGCGACTTGGCACGCGCACGCCGCATGTCCGAGATGAAAGGGTGTTTCTCGGACGCATAGTAAAAGGCCGCTAACCAAAGCGCCTCGTAGGTGTTCGCGCCGCCACTGGACCAGTTCCGGTCGCACGTGGACTGGTCCGGGCAAGCCGTGGCTCCATCGTGCTGAACCCCGTCGTGCGCGTGTCGCACCTCGTGCACGATTACCGCAGCGCGCCACACCGAGTCGATCTCGTAGAAGAACGTCTGGTAGAGGTCGATGAAGTCGTTCCGGAATCGACCGTTGACCGTGCGAGCGATCACGCAGTTGTTGCTCTCCACGGACTCGCAGGCGCGCCTACAGTTGCCGCTTACTCTGTACGATTTCTGGAAGACGTATGCGGTCGACCACTTGAGGAATGTGTCATAGTACTCGAAATCGCCGAGCGATCGACCTCGGTCCAGCGCGTTCCCTTCTATGTTGGCGTAGACAATGTTCGAATAGCCGTTGTAGGTCCGCGCCAGTGGTGTATCGACCTCGAAGCTCTTCGCGTGGAAGGTCATCACGTCTTCACGTCCGAGGTGGCCCCAATTGTGACCTTGAGCGAGCCCGAAGCCTTCGATGTAGTCTCGTGCGTCGGAGTCGAAGCGCCAGGGGCTCGCGATGGCGTGGTCGAAGATGCGGTACGCTTCGTTCGGGTCCGAGTACCAATGCGCGTGCTCCGGCCAATCGACCAGACCGTTCTTGGCGGAAGCCAAGGCGTGACACAGAGCGTCGTCGGCATCGACGAAATTCTCGCAGCTCGCGATGCACACGGAGGCCACGGTGCCTGCAGCGACGCGCAACAGTGCAAACGTCGCGCTCAGCAGCCGCAATCTCAGTGCAGCCGACACAGGCGTTCTCGGTTCTCGACGAGCTTCCGCCGTTCCTGCTCATGCGTGGCCATCCGGCGCTGGAGCAGCCCTTGCCATTCGGGTGGTGGCATGAAGGGTTCGAAATGCCGACCTTCCTCTGGACCAAACCCGCTACGAAGTCCTTCGAAGTCGGGCCCGAGAAGCATTCGGAGCTCGAAGAACACCGCGCCTTTGAAGGCACCGGGCTCACGCGCAAGCGAGAGGAGCGCCTCGATCGCCTGATCGCGGAGGGCCGGCCGGCGAGAAGCGATTCTCGCGATGGAGCTCACCGCTTGAGCGCGCGCAGACACCTCCTCAGAATGATCTAGGTCGGTTCGATGATGACCGCCATCGACGGATTTCGGTTTTGGCAATGGCAGTGCGACCCAGCGCCGAAGCGTCGAAATTGCAACTTCATCGCCAAACTCGCCAATCAGGTACCCGAGCTGCCACTTCCTGAAACTGCCCTTCGCTTCAAAGAGGTATCCACTTACTGTCTGCACTGCTTCGCCAGCGTTTGCGCGAAGGAATTCGATGCTCTGTCGATATTCTCCGGAACGCGGCGAAGGATCCATTTGCCAGACCACGCGGCTCAGATGTTGGCTCATCGGCGTCCGCATCTCTGGCTGCTGCGGAGGCGGAGGGCGCGCGTACTCGATGGTGAATCCCAACGTTACGAGACCCAGCGTCGTGACGAGTACTTTCATCATAGCTAGACGTCTCTAAGACCCAAGAATCGACACGGCTATACGTAGTTGTTCTGCAGACATACGTATTTGTTCTTAGAGAGGTCATCACCAATCGCATCGGCGGCACACAGCCGGTCTGGGACTCCGTTCATCGCCAAGCATGAGTTCCCCGTCGACGGCGACGCCGCGGGAACGGTGGTCCTCAAGCTGACGGTCAATACGTTCGAACCCGGCGTCGACGCCACGCTCGCGGCTCTCCTCAACCTCGAACCTGCCCCGTTTCGAGCTCTCGAGCGCGCTTGTGGACCTCCTCGATCCACGCTTGCTCGACATCCGCTTCATCGCTCTCTTCCAGACTGTCGATCAACGAGGACACCAAGCGAGCGCGTTGGCGGACCGGAAGCTTCATCGCCTCCTCGAGCAGCTTTTTCGCCTCATCGGTCACGCCCCGAGTACGCATGATCTGGCGGGCTGCTGCTACCGTCGCTTGTCGGGCGATCAGGCCCGGCTGGAACGAAAACATACCTGGAGCGCCTACCGACGCACGCGCTCGAGCACGAGCTCACCCGTCAACGCAGAGCCATTCACAAGACCTCACATCCCGGCACTTGGCGTCATTTCGTCGCCAGTCGCGCCGCACACCGCGACGCTCGTGCGATTCGACTTCTACGGCGACGAAAGCGGGAACGAGGCCGTTGCAATGAAGAACGGGAGTCATGAGATGCAACGGAGTGGAGACGCAGATAGGCAAGCCAAATGCGGTCCAGCGGTGCGCTGCAAGTCGACGTCACAGGCTAGTACCGCGAAATTCGGCGCTCAGCTCGAGCCCGATGGGCTAGGGGGTTGTGTCGCTCTTTTCGATGTTGATCCTGCTGGCCGCCGGGAACGCTTCGTGCTTCATAGCGTCCTGTGAGTCGAGAACGGGAACGCCTCGCCGAAGATCGGCGGAGGGATGAGGAGTGGAAGCGCTGGGGGCCGTATCTGAGCGAACGCCAGTGGGGGACCGTGCGCGAGGACTACTCGGACCATGGGGACAGCTGGACGGCGCTGACGCACGATGACGCGCGGCGGCGGGCCTACCGCTGGGGCGAGGACGGCCTGCAGGGGTGGTGCGACCGCCAGTGCCGGATCTGCTTCGCGCCGGCCCTGTGGAACGGCAAGGACCCGATCCTCAAGGAGCGCCTGTTCGGGCTGGGCGGCCACGAGGGCAACCACGGCGAGGACGTCAAGGAGTGCTACTACTACCTCGAGTCGACCCCGACCCATTCCTACACCAAGGCGCTCTACAAGTATCCGCAGCGCGCGTTTCCCTACGCCGAGCTCGATGAGGCGGCCCGGCAGCGCGACCCGTCGGCGATCCCGAGACGGAGCTGGCGGACCTCGGGGTCTTCGAGGAGGGCCGCTACTTCGATGTCGTGCAGGAGGTGGCGAAACGCTCGCCGGAAGATCTGCTGTGGCGGATCACCATCACGAACCACGGCCCGGAGGCGGCGCCGATCCACGTGCTGCCGACGCTTTGGTTCCGCAACGTCTGGTCGTGGGGGGAGACGCGGGAGGAGCCGGTGCGCCGGCCGCGGATCCGCTCGGGCGGACCAACGGCTCATC
This sequence comes from uncultured delta proteobacterium, assembly GCA_963716775.1. Lineage (GTDB taxonomy): Bacteria > Myxococcota_A > Polyangia > Polyangiales > Houyiibacteriaceae > SG8-38. The sequence continues at coordinate 12,027 of CAVQUI010000007.1, read as the reverse complement.
GCGATCCATCCCGCAATCGGCCGCTACGAGTTCCATGCATGGTCGCCGCAACACGACGGGCGGCCGCAGTGGATCTTCACCGAAAACGAATCGCCGCGCGGGCAAGGCGCGGAAGTATGCGAAGGACGGGTTCCACCGGTTTGTCGTCGACGGGGACGAGGACGCCGTCTGCAAGAAGGCGGCCGGGACGAAGGCGGCGGCCATGTTCCAGTTCGAGGTGCCGGCGGGGGAGACCGTGGAGGTGTGGTGCCGCCTGCACCCGGCCGATGCGAACGGGGGCGTGTTCGGACTGGACCGCTTCGAGGAAACCTTCGACGAGCGCATCGCGGAGTGCCGAGAGTTCTATGATGCCATCATTCCGAAGGGCGTGCCGCCGGAGGAGGAGTTGATCTTCCGCCAGGGCTACGCCGGCCTGCTGTGGACCAAGCAGTTCTACCACTACGTGGTCGAGGACTGGATGAAGGGCGACGGCAAGAAGGCGCAGCCGCCGGCCTCGCGGCGAAGGCGGCCGCAACTCCGACTGGCCCCATTTCTTTGCGAACGACATCCTGTCGATGCCGGACAAGTGGGAGTATCCGTGGTTCGCCGCGTGGGACACGGCGTTCCACATGATTCCCTTCGCGTCGATCGATCCCGATTTCGCGAAACACCAGCTGCTGCTGCTGCTGCGGGAGTGGTACATGCACCCGAACGGCCAGCTGCCGGCCTACGAGTGGAACTTCTCCGACGTGAACCCGCCGGTGCACGCCTGGGCGGTCTGGCGGGTCTACAAGATCGCCGACAAGAAGGGCGAGCGGGACCTGCTCTTCCTCGAGCGCGCCTTCCAGAAACTGCTGCTGAACTTCACCTGGTGGGTGAACCGCAAGGACGTCGAGGGACGCCACGTCTTCGGCGGCGGCTTCCTCGGACTGGACAACATCGGGGTCTTCGACCGCTCGCACGCCCTGCCGGGCGGCGGCGAACTGCACCAGGCCGACGGCACGGCGTGGATGGCCTTCTACTGCCTGACGATGCTCGTCGATGTCGCTGGAGCTGGCCAGCGAGAAGCCGGCCTACGAGGACATCGCGTCGAAGTTCTTCGAGCACTTCGTCCACATCACCGATGCGATGAACACGCTGGGTGGCACCGGGCTGTGGGATGAGCATGACGAGTTCTACTACGACCAGCTCATCGTCGACCAGGACGCGCCGATTCCGCTGCGGATCCGGTCGCTTGGTCGGGCTGCTGCCGTTGTGTGCGGTGACGGTGCTGAAGCAGAAGACCATCGATGCGCTGCCGGGGTTCCGGAAGCGGATGGACTGGTTCCTGACGAACCGTCCGGAGTTGGCCAGATACGTGAGCGTCGAGCAAGATTCCGGGCCACAAGAATCCGGTCCGTTGCCTGCTTGGCTGCACCGTCGCAAGAGCGCCTGCGCAAGTGCCTGAAGCTCATGCTCGACCCGAAGGAATTCCTCTCGGACTTCGGGATCCGCTCGCTGAGCAAGATCCACGAGGCCGAGCCGTTTGTCTTCGAGCACGACGGGTGGCGCAACGAGGTCTGCTACACGCCGGGAGAGTCGGCGACCGACATGTTCGGTGGCAACTCGAACTGGCGCGGGCCGATCTGGTTTCCGACCAACTTCCTCATCCTCGAGGCGCTGGAACGGTACTACTACTTCTACGGCGACGCCTTCACGATCGAGTATCCGACCGGATCCGGGGTGGAGAAGACCTTGCGTGAGGTCGCGATCGACCTTTGTGATCGGCTCATCTCGTTGTTCGTTCCGGACCAGGACGGCTATCGCCCTTGCTTCGGGGATGCGCATCGCTACACCGACGAACCGCACTGGCGGAACCTGCTCTTGTTCCACGAATACTTCCACGCCGAGACCGGCGAGGGCCTGGGAGCCTCGCACCAGACCGGCTGGACGGCGCTGGTGGTGCGCCTCATCCGCGAGCGGCGCGACCGCCTGCTGCGGGGGGCGCAGAGCGATTTCTCGTAGGCAACGTAGGCGTGATTGTGAAATCACGGGGGATCTCCGAGGTTCTCCGCTCAACCCCTGCACTGTCAGCAGTGCGCCAACGTCTTCGGTTTTCCGCCGGGATCGGCCCGGCAGACCCTCCAGATCGATCGGGCCGCGGGCCGCGGCTACTTGCGATGCTTTCTCAGCTCGAGCTTTGCGATCTGTTGACGATGCACTTCGTCCGGACCGTCCGCCAAACGCAGCGTGCGCACAGCAGCCCAGGCATGCGATAGAAACGGATGGGTGACACAGCCTTCCCCGAGCGCGAGCGTATGGAAGTGCACGTTCAAGTTGAGTGCGCCACCAAAGCGCTGAATGACCGTCGCCGTCCCGGTGCGACCATCGCGGTGGCCCGATGCCCTGGCCCGCTTCCGGTAGAAGCCCTGCAGTGCACGCGTGTAGACCGCGAGCACCGCGCGGCAGAGGGGGTGATCCTAGGCAAGTCGATGGCGAAGCTCGAAGGGAAGGCTCAGCACCCACTGCCGAACCGGGGCGTGTGGGAGCACGTGGTCGATGGGGTGGGCTGCACGTACGATCGAGAAATCGCCTCGCTCGCAGCCGCGGAGTGAACGTCCACGACCACAGGACGCCATCAAGACTCGTGCCGCAGTCAGCCCCTACGTTTTCAACGTGTCCCAGATAGATCGCCCTGAAGCGGAGTGGCGAACGGCGTCGGAATGCTGGCGGCCGCCACCCTTAGCACGCGCGTGGCCTTGCTCTCCGGTGAGCCCCCGCCGACTTTCTGCTCAACCTCGGTCGATCTCTTTTGCCAACCGTTCCCAAAACGATCGCGCCACCTCGTCACGATGGGATTGTACTAACGATACTGTCAGCGGCGGCTGGCTCAGTCGTTCTCGCACTCGGAGGATGCGCGGAGTTGCATGACGACCGCGCGCCCTTCACCCAGCTTGCGAACGTAGAACACCGCATCGGGAAAGCTTCCCTGTGGATAGACTTCCCAGGCCAGGCTGCGAAAGCCTTCCCGGGCCACCGGCACGGTCCAGTCCGACGTGCCGTCAGGCTCGTAGTCGATTTCGATCGTGAGGTTCGCCCGCGGCTCGACATCCGCGATCAGCTCGACACGCATGCACCGAGGTAAGCCACCGTCCGCGTGGTTCGCGAGGAGCACCGGCGCTCCGACGAGCTCGACCGCATAGTCATGCTCGTGCCAGGTCGCGACTTTGCGGATCTCGCCCTCTTCGAGGCCCCATTCGCAGAGCTCCTCGCCGCACCAGAATTGAAAACCCGGATCGTCGATGACATCCGTTTCACAATAGCTCCCCATCGTGACGAGCAGCATGCATGGCAGAACGAAATGGAGCCGTTTGTTCATCGATTCCTCTTGAATCGCCCACTGAGTCCGGCCATGAGCACGCCGCCTCCGCCCTGGTGTCTGTCGCCGAGGAGATTCTCGAGCGAGGGCGCGAAGAAATAGCCGCCGTAAACGAAGAAGCCAACATGGTCGGCGGCCATGCCCTCGAATCCCAAGAGGCCTGCGAGGTTGTAGCTGACTTTGAATTCTTTGTGTTCGGTCTGTGTCGGCTCAGTGCTGGTGCGCGTGTAGAGGCGAGAACCGGTGAGCGTGGGCCCGATTCCGAACTGCGCGTACGCGCGAAAGCGACCGTTTGCCGCAGGGAGGAACGCGCGTGCGTGCGCGTCGAGCGCCCAGGAATTCCAAGTGAAGCGATCGTCGGGTCCGATGCCGCTCGGACGATACCAGATGCGGTTGTCGAGTAGATTCGTCTGCAAGAGCACGCTGAAGTAGGGCAAGAGGACCTTCTCTACTGCGAACGACATTCGGTAGTGCCCACCGCGAGCCGGCGAGTAGCCGAAGTCCTCTAGCCTCCGTGTGTACTCGGTCTCCGGGGCCCAACCGGCGCCGAAGGAGATCTCGAACCCCCAGGTCTGTCCATCGGCGAACTCGTCATCGGCGGCCGCCGGCGCGGCGGGAAACATCGAACCGATGAGAGCCAACAGAGCGATCGTGGTTCGTTGCTGCATGCCTTTCGGCGAATGCAAGCAGCGTGCCGAGTGACTTGCCGAGGGTTTTGGGCCCAGACGAAGGGAACCCGTGACTCGAGGTCACAGACTGTTGCCGGAAGTCACTTGCTCGCCGCGATGGCCTACGACGGATAGTAACTACAACCGCCCTTTGAGGTTCGCGCCCCAGGCGACATAACATCTAGTACCGCGAAATTCGGCGCTCGTCGTCCTCCCGATGGGCTAAGAGAGCTCTTCAACGCGCTGGGCGAAGCTCGCCAGTTCGCGCTTCAGGGCCAGTATCAAGCAGCCAAAGAGATTCTCGTCGGGCTCCTGGACGATGCGCCCAGCAACGCTTCGGCGCGCAACCTCCTCGCGCTCTGCGAGCTCCACCTCGGAAACATGGACGCACTCGAGAAGCTCTACCTTGAGTCGCTTGCTCACGAACCACGGCAGCCCCAGGGGCTTGCTCAACTCGGCCGCTTGCGGATGGCGGAGGGCAACCTTGCCGCGGCCCGCGCGCGCCTCGAAGAAGCGCTGCAGGTCGACCCGGCGTTCGTTCAGGCGATGATCTTCATTGCACAGATCGACCTCAAGGAGGGAAAGCCGGAAGCGGCGACCGCCTGGTACGACAAGGCGATCGCCGCAGAAACGAACAATCCGGAGCCCTACCAGCAGTACGGGGACTTCTATTTCCGTCAGAACGACTTCGAGAAAGCGACGGGCTGGTACGAGAAGGCGCTCAACGCACGACCCGACGCGATGGCGACCCATCTACAACCTCGCGTGCGTCCAAATGGGCAAGGGCGACGCGAACGCAGCGTTCGCGTACCTGCAACAGGCGGTTGCCGCCGGCTTCACCGATCAGAAGTTGCTGAGGGCGGACCCTTGTTTCCAAGCCTTGCACACCGACCCGAGGTTCGTCGCAATCGCCGGGCAGTAGCGGCGCAACCGCTACCCGCGGCTAGCAGCCGCAAGTTGACACTCCCCCAGCCGTACGCCATGCCCCGCTCGTGACCGCACCCTCTCCGCTAGACGTCCCGTGGGCCCTGGGCGAAAGAGCCTATTCGCGGATTCTCGAGCACCTTCGCACGATCGAAAAGCCGACGATCGTCGAATTCGGCAGCGGCGCATCCACCGCTGCGCTCGCCCGCGACCTCCCCGATGCGACAATCCTCTCGATCGACGACGACGCGACGTACTTCGAGCGAACTCGCGCGCAGCTACCCTCGACCTCAAAAGTGGACCTCGTGCATCGACCACTCACATGGCAGCGCCACGGCGGAGCACCCTACCTCAGCTATGCGCACTTCGATCTGCCCGATGGAGTAGACGCGGTCCTCATCGACGGGCCTCCACACTGGACGCGCCGCGGCCGCGAGGCCTGTCTCTACCAGGTCATGCCAGCCCTGAAGACCGGCGCGCGAATCTTCTTGGACGACTACAAGCGCATGGCCGAACAGCGCATGGTGCGAAATTGGTTGGATGCCTACCCAGGGGCGCTCCGTCTCGTGGGGGTGATCGAGGAAGGTGACCACGTCGCGATGCTCGAAAAGACTGCGGCAACGCCATCGCCCCGGCACACCCTCTCGCGCCGCACCGATGCGTACTTGCACGCGGCGCTGCAGCCAGTTACCAGCGGCGTGCGTCGCGTTGCGATGCGCTTGCGAGGGCTGTAGCCGGCCTTTTCTTTCCCAAGGCTCGCCTACGGGTCATAACACGGCCATGAGCGAGCCCTCGAGCGCCAGCCCACGAGGGCCTGATGCAAGTGAAGGGATCAGTGCTCGCATCGCTGGTCTCCCAAGGCTCGTCGAGCGCACCGTCGAGCGCGTGCCCTTGGGGCTCCGAAAGGCTCTCCGCCGCGCGCTGTCGGTGACGTTCTTCGTCGTCATCGGATTCGTCCTCTATCGACAACTCTCGGACACCGACTGGGCCGCTGTTCTGAGCTCGGTCCCAAGCTCGCCCTGGTTCTACATCATCTTCCTCGTGCGGTACCTCAATGTACCGATCACGGACGCGCTTTCTTATTCGGCCGTCTGGGCGCGAAACCTTTTCCGCTACTTCGGCGTCTTTTTGATGAAGCGCATGATCAATAGCTCGTTTTCCGCGGGTTCGGGCGACGTCTACTTTCTCCTGTGGACGGTCAGGACGCTCCGCGTGACCTATTGGAAAGCCTTCTCCGCAGGCAAGGATGTGACTCTGCTTTCGGCCGCAGCGGCCAACGCGGTCGCTGTCGTGGTGCTAGGTGCCTACTTGGCCTTTGGCGATCTATCCCTCATGCAGTCCGTACGCCCGGGGGTGCTGGGGCTCGTCATCGGCGTCACCCTCGTGACCGCCGTATTGAGTCTAGTGGTCGTTCGTTTTCGGGGGAAGGTCCTGGGGATCAGCGACAACGTCATGTGGCGCATCCTCGGCTACCACGGTGCGCGAAGCATTTTGAGGATCGTCTTGCTCGGCTTGCAGTGGACCGTCGGGCTGCCCGGGTCGAGCTTTCCGGACTGGATTAGCTTGCTCATCGTCGACCTGCTGGTTTCACGGACGCCACTCGTTCCGGCGCGAGAATTTCTCTTCCTCTCGCTGGCCTTGAGTCTGGCGAGCACGATCGACGCGCCTCAAGTGCAGGTCACCGCATTGTTCCTGACGGATACCGCCCTGATGCAAGTCGGTGCGGTCGCCTCCGTGATCGCCGGGGTCGTGTGGAGGCCCAGACCGGAGCCGGTCTCGAACACGCCCGAGAACGGCGACCCCGAATAGCGCGCATCTGGCTGGACCGAGCCTCCACGCCCAGGTAGACCGGCTTCGTGCGTATTGCCTACTTCGTGCACGGGAATGGTCGGGGTCACGCGACGCGTGCGCGATCGCTAGTTCCGGTGCTGCGCGCGCACGGTCACGACGTGTGTGTGTGCGCTGGAGGCGATGCGATCGCTGTGCTTGGCGATCTCGCCAGCGTAGAGGTCGACCACGTCGTTCCGGGGCCGCGACTCGCACGACGACTTGCAGCGCGTTTCTTCCCAGACCGTCGCCGCCTGAAGGCCCTCCGACCCGACCTAGTCGTCTCGGACGGCGACGCACCCTCTATTCACGCAGCAGCGTCGCTGGGCGTCCCCAGCATCGCGATTGGGCACGGCCTCATCCTCGCGCATTGCCGCCTGCCCATCGCGCTCCCGTTCCACGTGCGCGTGCGCGAGGCACTGAGCGCGGCGAGTGCCTCGTGGCTCTCGAAGCGAATCATCGTGGTGCACTGGGGCGTGATCGAAACCTCTGATCCGCGCGCGGTCGTGGCACGACCCGATCCGCGACCAGATCTCTTCGAAGGTGATGCGCTCCACAGAGACGCAATCATCGTCTACGGGGGACAGGCGGATCTCTCCGACTACGTTCGCGAGTTGCACTCGCGCGGCCACCGGCTCGTGGTCTTCGGCCGGGCGACGGATGTGCCGGAGGGCGTCGTGGCCGAGCAGCCCGACGTCGCGCGCTTCGCCGCTTCACTTCGTGGCTGTCGTGGCATCGTGGGCACTGCCGGGTCCAACCTCGTCACCGAGGCGGGGATGCTCGGTCGGCCGCTCCTCGCGATCGCACCGAAGCACATGGCCGAACAGCAGGTCAATGCACGTCTGGCTGAACGCGACGGCTTCGCGATCGCCGCGGCGGCCGAGCGGGTCGACGTCGCCGCGATCCGGCGCTTCGAGGAGCTCGTCGCGCGCGGCGTGTCGAGAATCGAGCCACAGACGCCGACGCTCAGCGAGGCGCTGCTCGCATGCCTCGCTGAGCTCGCGCCGGTGACTTGACCTCCGGCGGCTCGGGGTGGCGTGCTACGAAGCTTCCTCGACCAGTCGTTCGTAGAGCTTGAACCCGATGGGCTAAGAGAGTCGAGCTGGGTGCACATGTTGCGTCCGAGGTCTCTCGCGCGCGAATCCTGCACCTCCGGAGGGCCTCAAACCTAACAGGAACCCAAACAAGCGTCTCTGGCACGTCGGTCGCAGGCCCTCAAGTGTGTTCTGTATTCGAAAAGACGATGACGTGATCAGAGTTTGGATAGTGGGCTCACTGGTGCCGTTGGGCGTCTGCTTGTTGCTGCTTTCGGGCGGCTGCAGCTGCGAGGGTACAACCCCGGAAGCCGAGGGGGACCGTAGCGCCTGGGGCGCCGGCGGTAAGGTTTGCGATACCTTCGAGCAAGACCATCTCCTGATCTGCTCGGAGGAGCTTTTCTGGGAGCTCGACACCACGACCAACAGTGCGCACGATGCGCCGGTCGCGCCGAATCTGCTGCAGCGCGACTTTGACGCGGAGCATTCCAACCAACGATGGGCCACCGACATCACGTACGTATGGACCTCGCAGAGCTGGATGTACTTGGCGGTCGTCATGGACCTCTTCTCCCGCCGTGTCGTCGGCTGGGCGATGGCACCGCACCTTCGCACCGAGCTGGCGCTCGATGCGCTGCACATGGCGCTCGGACGCCGCATGCCCGAACCTGGACTCGTCCATCACTCCGACCGCGGCGTGCAGTACGCAGCGCATGCCTACCAAAACGTGCTCCACCGACACGGCATCGTGTGCTCGATGAGCCGCAAAGGCGACTGCTGGGACAACGCCGTCGTCGAGAGCTTCTTCGCCCGCATCAAGACCGAGCTCCTGCACCGACAGGGCTGGCCGACCGGACGTGCCGCCAAGGACGCCGTCGCCCGCTACATCGAGGGCTGGTACAACCCGCACCGCCTTCACTCTTCGCTTGGCTACCTCAGCCCCAACCAATTCGAACAGAGATATTTCTTGGACCAGGCTCAAGCCGCGTAATCAACCCGTCCACTTTTTTCAGGGAAGATCACGTCCAACGTGTCGCCGAAGGTGGGGAGATCCCGATGGTGTCATTGCGCAAACTTGCCGAGCTCGTGCAGCGCTCGGAGTTGGTTGCCGTTAGCCAACAGCTACTCGACGGGCCGCCCGACTTTGCGCTCAGGCGGGCGATGCAGCTTGCGGGTTTGGTCTTAGCGGTAGTTGCCACCGACGAGCGCGAGGAAGAAAGGGAGGCGGCCAAGTGATGCGGAACGAGGCAAGGAAGCCGAAGTCCCGCATGATCTCGTTTCGGGTCGATGAGGACTACCTCAGTCGGCTCGATACTCTGGCGCAGCAAACCAGCCACTCGCGCGCAGTCCTGACAAGTGCGACGGTTCGGGCAGGCCGGCCATCATGGTCCGAGCGAACCGCCCTGGAGCTGGATGACGAACGGTCCCGCGTTTGAGGCGGCGTTCGATGTCGTTTCGTGGAACCCTGCTGATTCTGGGGTGAACCGGAAGGTAAACTGACAGCTTGCTCCCGGCGCGACGCCGCCGGCGCAGTTTTGTCCCGCGCTAAACTGATTGTCGAGCGGGGCACCGCCCGCGAAGTCGGTCAACGTCGCGAGCCCAACGTTCGTGATCGTCACGACCTGCGGGGCGCTCATGACGCCCATTGGCAGAGTTCCAAAGTCTAACCACGTGGGGGTCACCCAAAGCTCGGCTCCTACGCCGGTGCCGGTGAGTTCGATGACGAAGGGCCCAGCGTTCGTCGACGAGTTCGAAGTGGTGGAAGCGGGGCCTACGGCGTTTGGCGTGAATCGGAAGTTGTACTGGCAGGTCGCTCCCGGGGCGACGCCGCCGGCGCAGCTCTGCGTCGCGCCGAACTGATTGTCGAACGGGGCACCACCTGCGAAGTTCATCACCGTTTCGGTGCCTGGATTGGAGATCGTCACCACCTGAGGCGGGCTCGTGACGCCAACGCCTACCGGTCCGAAGTCGATCAAAAGTGGGGTGGCGACCAGAGCTGGCCCGACCGGGCCGCCGCCGATCGGGATGCCTTCGCCAGTGAGCTCGATGACGAAGGGCCCAGCGTTCGTCGACGAGTTCGAGGTGGTGGAAGCGAGACCTACGGCGTTTGGCGTGAATCGGAAGTTGTACTGGCAGGTCGCTCCCGGGGCGACGCCGCCGGCGCAGTTTTGTCCCGCGCTGAACTGATTGTCGGACGGGGCACCGCCCGCGAAAGCCCGAGCGTCGATAGCCCGGTGTTGGTAATGGTGACGATCTGGACTGGGCTGGTGACGCCGACTTCCACCGGACCGAAATCGAGCTTCGGAGCGGCCACGGAAAGCCCGGAGCCGCGGCCAGTGCCACTGAGCGCGATCGAAAACGGGCCGCCGTCGGTAGCGCTGGTCGAGGTGGTGGTGGATAAACCGACCTGCGTAGGCGTGAATCGGAAATTGTACTGGCAGGCCGCTCCGGCGCGACGCCGCCTGCGCAGTTCTGCGTCACTCCGAATTGAATGCCGGACGGGGCACCGCCCGCGAAGGCACCGAGAGTCGTCACACCTTGGTTCGTGATGGCGGCGATCTGTGGTGCGCTCTCGACATCGAGACCAACCGGACCGAAGTCGATCCCCAGAGGCGTGACCCACACCGATGACCCAAAGCCCGCACCCGTCAGGTCGATGTCGAACGTGCCGGTGTCCGTGGTCGTCGAAGAAACCGTCGTCACGCGGCCGTTAGCGTCAGGTTCGAAAGTGAACTCGTAGGTACAGCTCTGACCGGGAGGCAGATCCATGCAGGTACTCGTGAAGCCAAAACGATCAGTCTGGGGGTGCCTCCGGTGAACCCGTTGACCGGGACTTCTCCGATGTTCGTGATGGTGACGGTTTCAGCGGAGCTGGTCCCCACGAGGACATCGCCGAAGTCGATCTGCTCTGGGCTGATGAGGAGCTCGGCGAGGACCATTCCCCCCGAGCCGCCGCCGCCGCCAACGCCCGCAGCGCCTGCGGTTGCCGCAGTCCCACCAGCACCACCGGTGTTGTTCACGCCTCCGTCGCCGCACCCGCCTGCCAGCAGTGTCACGCTGAACACCAAGCTCCACAGACTCAGACCGAAACTAGGCCCCGCAAACTCCGAGTGCTTCATAGTCGCCTCCGACGGCGGATCCTAACCCGAAACGGGGTGTCTGAGGGTCGGTTTCACGACCACACCTGCAGGCCGCACGCGCCTCACCAGCTTCGATACCCGCAACCGCGACGGTAATCCGGCCCCAATTGCCAACCCGGAACGTCGGTCGTCTACTTGTGTCTCAGCGCCCGAGCACGACGTCTATCCCCGCCAAGATCGCTTCGACCCGCCGTGACTTCATTCACTCGTCGGCCTGGGATCACCAGAAGCTCTTCACCGCGGGCCGTGCACTCGAACGAGAGCTCGGACTCACGCCGCTTCAGTCGAGAGTGCGCGATGGTCAGAAAGTTCCGCAGAGGGCGGCGTACCACGAAGCGCACCACGGAATCGATAGCTTTGCTCGCTGGGCCCGGAAGCAGCTGGGTCCCGCACTTCGAGCCGGGCAGGTGCGGAGCTGGGACGGTGTTCACGACGTGTGCGCCAGTCTTGGCGTCGTGCTTCGGCCGCATGGCAACGGCCTCGTCTTCGAGGATGTCGAGCAGGGCGTGTGCGTGAAGGCGTCGTTCGTTGGCCGCGAGCTCAGCAAGCCGCGCCTGTGCCAACGGTTCGGAGCCTTCCATCGAGCGCCCGCGCATCAGCTGGAAGCTGCAAGAACTGAGACCCGGCGATACTCCCCCGCCCCTCCCATCGCGCCGCAGGGCCTGTGGAAGGAATACGAGCAGAGCCTGATCCAGCTCGTACGGAGCGCCAGGGCATGGGACGAGCTACCGGCATGCTGCCGCGCGCGAGCGCCATGAGCTCAAGCAGAAGAATCGCCGTCAGCGGAACGTCATCAACGCCCTACCCGTGTCAGCCCGCGGTCGGGGCCAGCCGTGCCACAACCTCGCGCTTCGGCAGACGATGGAAACATGAGCTCTGAGGCGAAAACTCGCGATCCAACGGAAAGCCATCCAGAAGACCTGGCACCCTGGCACGTGGCGCCATTTCTCGACCAGTCGCGCCGCGCGCACGCCCGCGCGAATCGACTTCGAGAGCGACGAGAGCGGGAACGCGGCGGTCCCGAGCAAAACGGGAGTCGTGAACGCAAGGAGACGGAGTGGAGACGAGATGGGCGGGCCGAACGTGGTCTAGCGGTG
>CAVQUI010000006.1:0-671046 GCA_963716775.1 uncultured delta proteobacterium | reverse complement strand
GGTCAAACCCGTCACCGACTCCTCAGCGAGCTGTCGAAGCTCGGGCGATTCATACATCCCACGGCGGAATCGCCCCCGAAGGCGCGCGATGTGAGCGGCCATGTGCAAACCATCGCGCAAGGGCCTGACGCTGGTGCGGCCGCTGTGAATCAGCCGAACCGGAACGCGCCGAATCGCCAGATTGTATTTCAGTGCCACATAGAGAAGCTCGACATCGCCCGCAAACCGATCTTCCTTCAGAAGGCCAAACAGAAGCTTCGCGACATCGCCTCGAAATCCTTTGATTCCGCACTGCGTATCGGGAAGCTCGCCGGTCACCAAGAGCCGAACGGCATGTCGAAAGCCACGGGTCGCGATGAGGCGCCGAAAGCCGGCATCGCCAAGACCCTCGCTCTGGGGCAGGGTGCGGTCGCCCACGACCAGGTGAAAGCCTTGCTGTAGCGTCAGCTCCACCATCAAGCCCATCACCGATGGATCGTAGGGGAGGTCTGAATCGGTGAAGATGCAGCATTCGCCACGCATCTCTCGCACTCCGGCCTTGATGGCGGCGAACTTGCCAGAATTTCTCTCGAGCGGAAGGCAGCGAAATCCCAGCCGCTCCACGATGGCCCGGCTGCGGTCGGTGCTGCCGTCGTCGACGACGATGATCTCCGATTCCAGCCCCAGCCGGCCCAGGGCAGAGCTCAAGAACCCGAGCCTCTCTTCGATGTGTCCCTCGGCATTGAACGCGGGAATCACCACCGACAGTGCGGGTCGACTCATCGCTCGAAGACTAGCCGACTCCCGAGCTCAGGGCACCTGCTTCCAACGCAGTGCAGGGTCGCTGCTCTGCGTCGTGAGCCACCACTCTGCAAGGCTGAGGTCTGCCGCAATGACCTGGAATCGTGTCTCCTCCGTCCCCTCGGCTCTTCGGTCGATGGCGTAGAACCGGTCCATCCAGATCACGGTCGCATGCTTTCGGGCCAAATGATTGAGAATGCTCTGCTCGCGTTTGTCCAAGTTCTCGAGGTCAATCAGCACGACCTCGTTCAGCGTCGCGTGGTGTACGCGTTCGACGCTGCGGTGAGGCGCATCGAGATAGTAGTGGAGCTCGGGTCGTGGCTCGCGAATCGATCTGTGGATCGCGTACCGCACAGTGCTGCGGTCGAAATGTTCGCCGAGCGCGGTGAACCACAGTCGCTCGAATCTCTGGAAGTAGCAATCGCCGCAATCCGCGGCATGCCCGTGGTCGAGCTGCTCGAGCCAGGTGCGCCAGGCAAACGTCCCCTGAGATGCCACAAATAGCAGCGCCAGCGCCGGCGCAGTCCAGCTCTCGGGAATCGAGACCGCGCGCGACTTGCGAAGAAGAATCCCGAGCCCAGCGGCGAGGAGCTCGAGGCCCAGCGCCGCCCAAATCGCCACGGCAGGGCCCCAGTAGTAGATCCAATACGAATGCAGCTCGGCGGCATGCGGGAACGCGACCACCTGCACCATGCCGGCAAAGAAGAACGCCATGGGAAGGAGTGCTCGTGACGGTACCGGGCGGCGCTTGCAGGCGAGCACCCCGCCAAGCGCACCCATGGCGGCCGTAGACAAGAGCACCGGGCCGTACAAGAGCAGAAGACGCCGACCCAATAGCGCGACGTAGCCTCCGACCGAGGGCGCCTGATTCCGGATTCGAAACGCTTCAGCCATGTCGTCGAGGCCGTTGCGGGCGGTGTATATCCACGCGAAAAAGACGAACATGTTCGCCAAGGTGACGGCGCTGAACCCGGCGATGAACGAGCGCCAGCGCGGTGGCGCCGTACCGTGGACACCGGCGACCAGGCAGTGCACGGCGATGGCGAACGCAACGTAGTACCCCGGCCAGTCAAACTGAACGGCCAGCGTCACGGCTGCCGCGCAGAGGACGGCGAGAAGCCGCCCGCCCGTTTCGAGCCAGCGCAGATAGACGTACAGCAGAACCAGGCACGCGAAGATTCCCCCTTGCTCGTGATCGACCATGTTGGCGAAGATCAGATTTAGCGGAGTCAGCGCGTACGCCAAGCCGGCGAGGCAAGCCGTTCGGTCGCCCCAGAACCGGCGAACCAGCAGCACGAGCATGAGCCAGGCAGCAAGACTGTACGCAAACGGAATCGCTCTCGCCGCGCCCTCGTGCGCCCCGAAGATCGCGAAGCTCGCGACCAGATGGGCGTGAATCGCCAAAGGGTGGTGCGTGTAGATCGCACTAGGGGGCGGAGGCTCACGATCGTAGTGGTACGGCGCTTGTCCGATAATCCCAAACCGCGCCGAGTTCTTCGCGGCCTGACTGAAGGCCGCACCGTTGTAGCCGTTGTGGCCCCAGTGCCAGGGGCCTGCGATACCGCGCGCGCAGACCAGGCCATAGAGCAGCGCGACCAGAGCCAGCACACGCCAACACCAGCGCTTGCGCATTGCGTTTGCGGCCGGTGACGATCTCGAGCGGGATGACATGGCTGCGGCCTGCGGTTCTAACACAGACGGAGGCGACGCAAGGCAAGCGCCCAAACAGGGATGCCGCGCAAGGAATTCGCCGGGAATCATGGAAATTGGCCAAAAAGCCAGACTACTCGATTGGTACGGAGGTTGCATTGAATGAACGCGCCATGAAGTCTTCGAGGCAGCTTTGGGTTTTGCTTCTTGTCCTCTCAATCTTGGCCGTCGCCAGCTTCGGCTGCGGTGGTAGAGACGACGCGAGCCCTGACGCTGGCACGGACGCTGGCACCGACGCTGGCACCGACGCTGGCACCGACGCTGGCACCGACGCTGGCACCGACGGCGGGGTCAGCACGCCGCTTTCCGCCTTGTCCGGATGCTCGGGCGACGCCCTCCGGGGCTTCATGGGCTTCCTCGGCACCTTGGAGGGGCTGCTCCGTGCGGTGGATGACGCGCCTGGCCACAACACGTTTCCGGTGCCGGAGATCGTCACCTTCAAATTCAGAGACCTACGAGTTCGCTTGGAGCATCGACGTCGACGGTGTGGGCGGCACTGAAACCATCGTGAGCGGCCAGTTGGTCGAGAGCACGGGCTTGAATCCCGCCGACCTGAGCGACGGCTTCCAAAAGGACGAAGTCGTCCTGGTGCCCTGGGAGTGGACCCTCGACGGCAACATCACGGGTGCCGGCAAATTCTCGATCGTTGGCCTCGACAACGACACCATACGCCAAATCATCATCGAAGAGACTTGGTACGACGACGGCTTGGACTGTCACTTCGAGATCACGTCCTTCGCCGAACACCTCGACCTCCCAGATCCTGAGTCCGAGCGCTTCGCGTTCTTCCTCGGCGGCTGGGTAGAAGCCGGCGTCTACATGCTGCAGAACGTCTCGGTCACCCTCGGCGAGAGCACGGTTGCCGTGAGCGGTCAGTACGACAACGCGCCATTCTCATTCGACTTGGATGCCGAAACTTTCCTGCTGGTGCAATGACTATACGAACAAAGCGGGGAGGCTAGCCATGATTCGAAAATATCTCATGAACATCACGGTGCTCGCGGCGGCCTTGTTCGCGCTCACCTCCTGTGGCTCGTCCGGCGAGTCTGGTTCGGATGTCCTGCGGTTGGTCAACCCGCTGAATGCTCAAATCAGCGTCACAGTTGGCTTCCCGAACGGCTCGACACAGACGGTCGGGCTGCCGACTAGCGGCCTCGCGCCAGAGCGGATCCTATACACGCACTACGTGTTCGGAGACATCTACACGTTTGACGCCACAGCCCCCGGGGTGACCGCGGCGACTACGACTCGTTGCTCCGTGACGCAGCTCGCGACCATGACCGGTGCCGCCGATGTGCAGTTCTACGTGCAAAGCGGCACCACGTTCATCACGATCGAATGCGACTACGACGCTCTGCGCGACCTGACGACGCCGTAGCTGCGGTCATCTAGACGAGGAATTTGCCGCTGCTGAGGCGTTGCGCTTCCATCTTCTCGAGCTCTCTCGAGCCGGAGATCACGACCTGGGGGTTCGGCACGAAATCGAGTGTGTCGTCCATGCGCTCGTAGGGAACCGAGTTCAAGATGACCTTGATCGCATTGAGCCGAGCCGCGTGCTTGTCGTTAGAGCGGATGATCTTCCAGGGCGCGTGTGTAGTATGCGTGCGCTTGAGCATCTCGTACTTCACGTTCGTGAACTCGTCCCAGCGCTCCTGCGCCTGCACATCGACCTCGCTCAGCTTCCACTGACGAAGCGGGTCGGCCTTGCGACGCTCGAAACGTCGGTTCTGCTCTTCCTTCGTCACGCTGAAGTAGAGCTTGATCAGGATGGTGCCCTGGCGGACGAGGTCCTTCTCGAACCCCGTGACGCCTCGCATGAAGTTCTTGTATTCCTTCTCGGAGCAGAAACCGAACACCGGCTCCACCATGGCGCGATTGTACCAACTCCGGTCGAACAGAACGACCTCGCCAGCACGCGGGAAGTGCTGAATGTACTTCTGGAAAAACCATTGCGTGCGTTGGTGCTCGGTGGGTTTACCGAGCGCGACGACACGATAGTGCTTCTCGTTCATGTAGCGTGTCACGCGGCGGATGGTTCCGCCCTTGCCGGCGGCGTCGCGCCCTTCGAACAGGATAATCATCCGCGTGCCGCTCGCCTCGAGATGCTGCTGCATCTTGATGAGCTCGGCCTGATAGGGCTTGAGGCTCTGCTCACGAAGATACCGCCGAAGCGCCTTCCTCTTCATGCTCGAAGCGTTCAGCGCGTCGTCCGCGGCCTCCGGCGCCTGCTCGAGCGTCTCCACCTCGTGTTGCAGCTCTTCGGCTGCCTCGTGGCGCTTCGCGTTGACTTCGGTGGCTGTCGGCATCGCCTCGGCGCCGTTGTGAGACTCAGCGCTCGCCTCCGTGTTCGTCTGTTCCTCGTCCATGATGCTCCTACCCGTCGAGTCACTAGGTCCGTTCGTCCGCAGGGGAAACGCCTGAGGCATCTTCTCCTGTTTTCCCGACAAAAACGGCCGATCCTTCGACGGAACCCCCTGAAAGTAGCACCCACGTCCGCCGAACGCATACTCGTACGTCCCGTAGCTCCAGTCGTAGCTCTGGCCGAACGGCGCAACCATCTCGTGCAGGTCCTCCGGGGAGTAAATTCGCAAGGTGCTGACAATCGCGTCCCAGGTTCCGGCAGCCAGGCCAATCGGCGTCAGCCAAGTCCATGCCGCTTTGGCGAGCCGGTCTCGGGGTGACAGCAGAGGCGTCGCAAAGAGCGAAGGGAGCCCGATGGGAATTAACGGGAAGGCACCTCTTGGGTCCCGCTCGAATGATTCGGAAATGAAGATCGGCGCCCGGCTGTCCACTGCGTCACGAAGGATGGCCCCGGCCAGGTCCGGCTCGAAATGATGAAACGCGTTGACCATGACTCTGGCGCGCCCCTCCGACAGAGACGCGGGGATGCGCGTCGCATCGACGGGTTCGGCGACGAAATCGATGTTCTGCGGACGCTGCGCCCGGGCATCCGACCAGATGGGCACTCGGGGAAAAAGATCGGTGATGAGAAAGCGGGGCGCGCTGATTCCCAGGCGCTCTGCTTCCTGACTCAAGATCATCGCAGGCCCCGCCGCGCCGGCGCAGAGGTCCAACACCTCGCGCGTTCCTGCGTCGGAAAGGAAGCGGTCGAGCACGGGCACGAGCGGCCGAAGAAAGCCACCCCAGTCGAGCGAACGGCTCAGCGTTTCGACGATCGTGTCCCGCAAGCTCGCAGGAACCCAGTCGCGGTCGTTGAACTCGAACAAATGGGTTCTCGGAAAAAGGGGCATGGCGCCCGGAGACTAGCTGCTCGAAGGGCCTGCGACTAGGCCTTGTCCAACGAGGCAAAAGTCTCCGCCGATGGCTGCCCGAGGACACGAACCATCATCACGAGCTGCGCCTTCGTCCTGACGCCGAGCTTCCGCATCGACCCCTTGAGCAATGCGGAGACGCGCGAGGGGCTGATGTCCAGCCGGTAGCCGGTCACCTTGCTGCTTTCGCCCATCCCCGCCCCCATCGCGACCTGGTACTCGCGGTCGGTGAGCCCGCAGCTGCTGCTTCGAGGAGCTGGGTTGAGCCGGACTAGGACAAACCGCCGACCGTCGGAGTCGAACCAGTCGACCAAGCTCACACGTCCGCGCAGTAGACCTTCCCAGACCAGAACTGCGCGCTCCGTGTCGACCCGACCGAGGTCGCGATGCGCCTGATCCAGACCCAGGGCCGCGTCACGAAGCATCCCTGGGCTCGCGATGCCGTCGATTCCCGAGATTGCATCTGAGCTCCGGACGCACTCCATTCGGGCCGTCGGCCTGGGTGTCGGCTCCGCGTCCTGGGTCGCGATGTCGGTCATCGACATGGGAGCGGCTCGTTCGGCAGAAGCGTGGGTCATCGTGTCCGGCTGCATGTGCAGGGCACGTGCCAGACAAAAAACGCTGTGATTTCGCGACGAGCACTCTGCGATCAGCGAGAAATGACGACGGCCGTCATCAGAAACCGACGTTTGGCGTCAATTTCATCAGGCTGGCTCAGCTCAGAGCGGCGCCTAGTCGGCTCAGGCCGTGCGTTCCGCCGCGCGGCGTTCCTTGCGTCGCTCGGCCGCTTCCGAAGCGACCCGCCGGTCATCGTCGGTCTCGGCCAAGAGCGGCGGCACAGGACAGGGCCGTCCATCCTCGCCCAGGTTCACGAAGGTGGCCCGCGCGTCGGCGCACAGGGAGCGCACCCCGGTTGTCGCATGTTCCACTTCGACGCGGACGGCGATCTCCATCGAGCTGGTGAAGGCGGCGTTGAGGCGAGCGGTCAGCCGAACCACGTCGCCGACTCGGATCGGCGCCTTGAACTCGAGCGCATCGACTCGGGCGGTGACGCAGACCCGCCCGCAGTGACGGATGGCAGCAATCGAGCTGCAGATGTCGATCCAGCTCATGATGACGCCGCCAAACGCCGTGCCGATCGCGTTGGTGTGCTGTGGCAGAACGAGCTCGGTCATTTCGGTAAACGACTCGGAAGAGGGCTTCGCATCCATGAGCGCAGCATAGGGTGTGCCGAATGTCGATTAAAGGCATAATCCAAATGTGGAGCTGCTTTTTACACGCGACGAGGCGCGCGACGTGGATCGCGCGGCGATGGAGGACCTTGGGATCGTCAGTCTCGTGCTGATGGAGAACGCCGGGCGCGGGGCCGCCGATGCGATTTGCGACCTGTTTGCCGAGCGCCTCGGCCGCGTCGTGCTGGTCGGCGGGCCCGGGCAAAATGGCGGCGACGCCTGGGTCATCGCACGGCGCCTGACCCTGCTCGGCTATCGGCCGCTCGCGCTGCTTGTCGGAGATGCGTCGCGACTAGCGGGTGACGCGCAGGTCAACTGGGCTCTGCTCGGTGCGCTCGGCATCGAAACCGCGCAGCTGTCACCGGCGGACGGACCCTCGATTGCCCGTCATCTCGAAGACGCAACGCTGGTTGTCGACGGCCTGTTTGGCACCGGTCTCGATCGTCCGATCACGGGCGGCTACGCCGAGGCGATTGCCGCGATGGACGCGGCGCCCGTGCCCCTGGTGTCTTTGGATCTTCCGAGCGGGCTCGACGCCGATACCGGCGCGATTTTCGGAGTCGCGCCTCATGCATCGCTGACCATCACGTTCGCCGGCCAGAAGCGAGGGCTCCAACAGTACCCGGGTGCGGAGTACGCAGGCGCGGTGCTGCTCGCCGACATTGGTATCCCGATCACCGCCTCTACTGCCGCAAGCCTCTGGACCAGCGAAGACCTCAGCGCGCTGATCGCACCACGCGCAGACGATGCCCACAAGGGCAGCAACGGACACCTGCTCGTCATCGGCGGCGCGCCCGGCAAAACCGGCGCAGCCCTGTTGGCAGGTCGCGCCGCGTTTCGAACCGGAGCAGGGCTCGTGACCATCGGCGCCCGCAACGATTCACGCGCCGCGCTCGAAGAGAAGGTCATCGAGCTCATGACTACGGCGCTTCCCGAGCAAGCCGACAAAGCTGCAGTGCAATCGCTCTGCGAAGGCAAGCGTGCTCTCGTGCTCGGGCCGGGCATGGGCTTGGATGAGCTTGCACGCCGGTGGGCGCGAGCCGTTGCGCTGCACGCTCCGCTCCCCGTCGTCATCGACGCGGACGGACTTAGCAACCTCGCCGACGACGGGCTTGCTGTGCTCGAGCACGCCGCAGGCCCGAGAATTCTCACGCCTCACCCAGGCGAAGCCGCGCGCCTGCTCGGGCAATCCACCGCGGACGTTCAAGCCGATCGATACGCCGCCGCCGAAGCGCTCGCGAGGCAGTCCGGGCAGGTCGTGATCCTGAAAGGCGCCCGGAGCATCGTTGCCGGAGCGGGCGAGCTGCGTGTTTGCTCCGAAGGGACACCGGCGCTCGGCGTGGCAGGTACGGGTGACGTGTTGAGCGGCATCGTAGGTGCGCTCAGCATGAGCCTCGCGCCGCTCGATGCAGCGATTGCCGGCGTGCTCCTGCACGCGCTGGCTGGCGACGCGGCAGCAGTCGGGGACCGGGGCCTGATCGCTTCCGAAGTCGCTGACACGGTGCCCGCGATATTGGCCCAGCATCTTCGCGCCTGAACGAACCTGAGCGGACGCTCAGTCGACAGCTTGACACGACACCGTGTCATCAAGCGGACAAGCTGACGGTCTGGTATCGCCCTCCGCCCCGAAATCTTTGGGTTTTTGAGCTGGCATCCCCGTTGCAGTGCAACTCGGGTGGAGACCACCTGGATGAAGACCCAACAACAATACAACGAAGAAATCCTGCCCTGCGTACCGGAGCTTTCCCGGACCGCCCTCCGGCTGACTCGGGGCACCTCGCTTGCCGACGACCTCGTCCAAGAGACTCTGGCCCGTGCCTGGCAAGCGCGAGCGAGCTTCAGCCCCGGCACCAACGCGCGCGCCTGGACGCGGCGCATCCTGTTCAACACCTACATCAACCACTATCGAAAAAAGAGGCGCGAACGGGAGGCCCTCGAAGAGCTGCGCAATCTGGGTGCGATCGGGGCGCGCTCCACCCAGGATGGATTCGGCGATGAAGTGCTCGCCGCGCTGCACTCGCTCAAGCCGGAATTCCGCGAAGCCGTCGAGCTCGTCGATCTCGGCGAGCTCTCGTATCAGGACGCCGCCGCGCGCCTAGACTGCCCGGTCGGCACCGTCATGTCCCGCCTTCACCGGGGTCGAAAGCGGCTCAAAAGGACCCTGGCCGGCTACGCGGAAGACCAGGGAATCGTCCGTTCGGCAGCCTAGCGCCGGGCGTCTCAGAATATATACCCGATAAAACCGATGTGAAAACCACAGGATAGGAGCTAAGACCCCGTTAGCCTTGACGAAACCGCCCCGAGTTACATAGTAGCGAGCATGGCAAAGACATATGCTGACTTGCTCCAAGAGGTGAAGGCCGCCATCCGGCAGGTCTCTCTCGAGGACCTCAAGGACCGCCTCGATTCGGGCGAAGGCGTCATTTTAGTCGATGTTCGCGAAAAGGATGAGTGGCGGCAAGGCCACGTCCCCGGAGCGCTCCATATTCCGCGAGGCTTTCTCGAAATGCAGTCCGGCTCGAGGCTGCCCGACAAGGACGCGAAGATCGTCACCATGTGCGCGGCCGGCATTCGCTCGGCGTTCGCCGCGAAGGTCCTTCTGGAGCTCGGCTACCGCAACGTCGAATCGGCGAACCCGGGTTTCAATCAGTGGAAGGATCAGGGCTTCCCAACCACGCAACCATTCGCGTTCACCGACGCACAGCTCAACCGCTACTCGCGCCATCTCTTGTTGCCGGAGGTTGGGGAGCAGGGTCAGGCAAAGTTGCTTCAGGGGCGCGTCTTGCTTCTTGGCGCAGGCGGCCTCGGTTCACCCGCAGCGCTCTATCTGGCCGCTGCAGGGGTCGGCACCATCGGACTCGTCGATGGCGACACCGTCGACGAGTCGAACCTGCAACGGCAGGTCCTGCACGGTCTCGATCGCGTCGGTGAATCCAAAGTCGAAAGCGGCAAACGCACCATTGAAAACCTCAACCCCGACGTCAACGTCATCGCGTTCAACGAGCGACTCACACGCCAGAACGTCGACCGCATCTTCGACCAAGACTGGGACGTTATCGTCGACGGCCTCGACAACTTCGCAACGCGCTACTTGGTCAACGACGCCAGCGTCTGGAAGGACATCCCGGTCGTACACGGTTCCATCTTCCGCTTCGACGGCCAGGTCACGACCTTCTGGCCCCGTCACGGGCCATGCTACCGTT
This sequence comes from uncultured delta proteobacterium, assembly GCA_963716775.1. Classification (GTDB taxonomy): domain Bacteria; phylum Myxococcota_A; class Polyangia; order Polyangiales; family Houyiibacteriaceae; genus SG8-38. The sequence goes on along the minus strand of CAVQUI010000006.1, from coordinate 660,849 downwards.
GCCTCTACCCGGAACCGCCCCCGCCGCACCTCGCGCCCTCCTGCGCAGAGGCAGGTGTTCTAGGCGTTCTACCCGGCGCCATCGGCACCCTCCAGGCCACCGAAGCAGTCAAGATCGTCCTAGAGCGCGGCGACCCCTTGGTAGGCCGCCTCCTTCAGTACGACTCGCTGCAAATGCAGTTCCGCACCTTCAAGCTCCGCCGCAACAAAGACTGCCCAGTCTGCGGCGACCACCCCACAATCACCGACTACATCGACTACGAACACTTCTGCTCCGGCGGCTAGGGGACACTCTCCGGGTAGACAAGTACCCGATTCCACACCGATTCTCCGGCAAAGATCGCAGCACCTCGATTCATGCGGTGTTGCGATCCTTGCCGCAGGAAGCGAGTGAAATCCAGTGCTTGCGATGGGGGAGAGTGTCCCCAACTTCCAACTTCGCGATCAAGGGGCCAGAACGGGGCAGTCGACGGTGAGGAGTCTGGTCCTGTCACAGTCGATATCCCCGTCCGACGTCACCGCGGTGCACGTGATGGTCGCGCCCGGCGTGCCACCGGACGCCGGAGGAACACAGGCGACGAAGAAGTCTGCAACGATCGTGTCGTCGACCTCTATTCGCGCGCCCGGGGTGTTCGAGTTGACGGTGCAGGACGAATCGGGGATGCCATCGCCCGCGCAGTCGATCACAGCGTCGCTGCAGCTGATAGTGGTCGAAACACCAGGGTCCGGCCCCGGGGTGCACATGAGACCGACTGTGCCGTTCGCGATGCAGGTCTGCGGATCGCAACCCTGACTGCAGGTGCGGTCCTCGTCGCGGAAGCTCACCAAACAGGACGTGTCCTCCGTCATCGGGTCGAGCTCGCCGCATCGAAATGCGAGTAGATCGGGGCAGATGTTGAATTCGCGACCTGGCGGGAAATCGGTCGGTGAACATTCGAGAGGCACGACGACTTGTGTCGCCGTATCCGCCACAACTGAGAAGGGCACCTCGGCAGTGCAAATGACTTCGCCGTCGTCGTCACGGCCGCGCAGCTGCATCAAACACGAACCGGGAGGCAGCTCGATGAAGCCCGTCCATGTTTCGCTCCGCGACACGTCCAACATCCCAGTCTTGTCGGCTCGACTGCTCGCGGGCTCGAGGTCTCCGTCGAGCGTGACCTCACCGGGCACCGCCGACTCTTCATCACCCAGGCAGCGCACGGAGTACTCGACGCGCTCGGGCATCAGCCCGAGGCTCCGGATGACTGCATTCAGCTCAATGCTCTCAGTCGCACCCGCCGGTTCACCCCCGTTGCTCCCGCACGCGGCGAGGAATCCCAGGCACAGTAGGGCGAGGCATCTTCTACGGCGGCAACAGGGCATTGACAAACTCCGCAGCTGCTCCGGCGCCGGAGGCGGCAACGGGATGCGGCGTCCATCAAAGCATGAATCCAGAGAAACATGCAACGCGCTGGTCCCAGGTTGGGATTCACAGACAAATCCGGCTCAAGTGCATCTCGCCGCGAGAAATCTTCCTAAGAATGCAGGCAAAGCAACAGGCCTTGCGGCCGGCTTGGATTCGTATCGCCGCGACGCCGGCGGACACTATGGCGCGAGTCGCGCCGGACCTTGTCGATCAATGCCAAGAGCTCGTGTCCGTGCGCCGAAGCCTAGCTTGCGATGCGGAGCGTAGGGTTGGCCCTCGATCAAGGCACCATGTAGCTGGTCGCAGACAAGCACATCTTGCCCTCGTATTCGATGAGCCCGTTTGGCGGAGTCAGGGTAATCAGGTCGCCCGAGCTGATCGGTTCGGGTGATCCACTCAAGGGCCATGCCTGCTGTGCCCCTGCTGGGACCTGGCCGTACGTGACCGGGGGTTCGAAGCTGCTGTCCGAGTACAGATTCCAGCGTTGTCCCGTAACCTGGCTCAACACGAACAGCGCCTGGGCGCCCACGGGCGGGTCCCATGTGATTCGGCCAGTGCCATCGTCGTAGCTGATTTCTGGGAGTGGAACGAAACAGAACCCCAGCTCGAGATTGAGCTCAATCGGCTCGCTCGGACAAGTGAGAAAGCTCCGGCGGGACTCGTAGAAGAAACTGCCGAGACCCTCGGACTCAGTCACGGCGGCGGTCACCGCCAGCAAGGTAGCGTAAGCGTTGGAAGCCTCGAACTCGCCGCCACCGTCGGTGAGAACGGCCGGCATGCAGGCCTCCCCACAAACGCTTTCCGCCACGTCCGGATCGAGCAGCTCGTCTTCGGCGAAGACCACAACGTTTGCAACCGGCGCGCCTTCCTTGCGCACCGTTCCGTCGACGCTGCAGATCTCCGGCCGTACTTCGCTCACCGGACCCAGCTCCAGCTCCCCGACCACCATGCAGCCGCTCGGACACAAGGCGGAAACGGTTGTGAGCTCGGTCTCACCGAAGCGGTAGGTCTTGCCGCCGTCCTGGAAGGTCAACAGTGCGGAAAGGCTTTCACCGCTGGTGCCGTTCCCGTCCAGGTCCTCGCCGGGTTTCTCCGATCGGCGGGCATCCACACAAAACGATCCATCTTCTTTGGTCGTGAAGGGTTGCGAGTAGCCGGTGAAATTCACTCCCCGAAGTGTTCCGGTGGCTCCTTTGATCGGCTTGCCGTCTTCGTCCACGACAACCCCGCCCATGCATGTGTTGTCTTCCAGCGGCCAGTCCACGTTCCAGTACGAGAAATGGGTCACCTCGGCTTCGGCGAAGAGAGCTCCCGAGTAGGAACCATCGTGAATGCTGACCAGGTCCGCTTCGGCAATGGGCGCTCCGCCGGCGTCCTGAATCTGACCGGTTCCCTCCATGACCCAGTCTCCGGACGTCTCGTCGAAGTAGAACATCGGGACGGTCACCCGGTCATCACCGGGCATGATGTCCACAATCACCTTCCAGGTATCCCGGGGCACGCGCATGGTAATGGTCGCCGGCTCAGCGGGCTCGAGTTGCTCGATCAGATCGCCGCTTTCATTCCTGAGCTCGAAAGCCCCGAACACCGCCGAGATCAGCATGTTGCCTTGGTTGTCGGAAAAGGAACCGGGAAACCGATCGGCGTCCGCCACCGGATTGAAGACCTTGGCGTAGCCGGAAGCCACGGGGATGCCCGTGACGGACACGGTTCCGGCGTTGTCCCGGCACCGGCTGTTCTCGCACACCAACTCCTCCATCTCCGTCAAGGTTCCGTCGAGAGTGGCATCCGCAAGCGACTCGACTCTCACCGTCCGGATCAATTTCGCGTATCCGTCCTCTTCGAACGCGACGACGGTGGTCCTGCCAACCTCGGCTGGAGCTCTCAAAGAATATCTACCGTCTTCGTCCGCAAGGCCCGAGGCCCGTTCGCGGTCTTCGATGGAACCATCTCCGTCCCGGTCGAGGCTGGCCGTGACTCGCGCACCATCGGCTGGGTCAACCCCCTGTCCGGATGAAGACAGCAGGAAGAGCTGTCCGGTAATGCCAATCGAATCTCCTGCGCCTCCCGTGCCCGCAGAACCTCCGCTGCCGCCTTGGCCGTCCGTACCCGCAGAACCCCCGCTACCGCCGCCACCCTGGGTCTCACCGCACCCAACCAAGGGCATCACGCCCAGGGCGCAGACACATAGCAATCCGAATAGGTAGCGCATGACAAACTCCCCGCTTGGACCCAGCCGATTCGAACCGGTCGCACCAAGCAACCTGGGTCGGCACGAGAGCGGCGGCTATACGTAATTCTTTAGCGATTTCGCGCGCGCAAAGGTTGCGCCACGATCGCCAACAAAGCCTTGCGAAAGCACCCTGCTTCTCGTCGTTCGACACAAGGGCACGCAGCGTTTGCGCAGCGTTTTCCGGCGGGCCCCGCTTGCTATGGGTGCTACGGGCGCCGGTGGGGCAATGCTTCACGCGCCTCTGGCGACTCGTCGCGGTGTGCCGCTGGACGTCCGAACTGAATGACGTCGTCCTTGACCGAAGCGTATCGAAGCGCGAGCAGGTCGAGCGCGTAGTTCTGGTGGAGCTTCCACGGCGCCAAGGCAGCCTCTTTGGGAAATCGATGTCGGCCGCGTTCCATGTAGCCGGCCGACAGCGGCAGCATCGACTCTGCTTGCATGGACGGATTCGTCACCCGCGCACAGCAATACGCGTAGCCATGGGAGTCCATGTAGTTGAGCAGCCGGCAAACGTACTCTGCGGTGAGGTCGGACTTCAGCGTCCACGAGGCGTTCGTGTAGCCCAGCGAAAGCGCCATGTTGGGGATGTCGCTGCACATCATCCCTTTGTAGGCGAACGTTTCCGGAAGGTCGACGGCGCGCCCATCCACCTGCAATTGTAACCCTCCGAGGAACCTCAGCTCGAGCCCGGTTGCGGTAACGACGAGGTCCGCTTCGAGGACCGTTCCCGAGCTGGTTCGAATTCCGTTCTCCGTAAAGCAATCGATTTCGTCCGTCACGACGGACGCGCGACCCGAGCGGATCGTTTGGAAGAAGTCCCCGTCGGGCGCGAGGCACACGCGCTGGTCCCAAGGGTCGTACCTCGGCGTGAAGTGCGTTTCGACGTCGTAGTCATCGCCCAGCATCTTGCGAGCTTCGCCGACGATCAGAGCCTTCGCCCGCTCCGGCCGCGCGCGGCAGAACCAATACATGAACATCGTGTAGAGCACGTTCTTCCAGCGCGTGACCGCGTAGGCATACTTCTCCGGAAGGTGCTTTCGGAGCCAGTCCGCAATCCGATCCCGTCCGGGCATGGCCACGACGTAGCTTGGTGAACGTTGCAGCATGGTGACGTGCGCGGCCTTCTTGGCGAGCTCGGGAATGAGCGTGACGGCCGTCGCGCCGCTCCCGATCACCACGACACGCTGGTCTTCGTAGGCGACGTCGTCGGTCCAGTTCTGCGGATGAATGATGCGACCGCCGAATCGCTCCGCGCCCTCGAAGTCTGGGCTGTAGCCCTGTTCGTAGTCGTAGTAGCCGGCGCACATGAAGAGGAAGTTGCAGGTGACGCAAGCATCCTCTCCAGAGCTCTCGTCGCGAGCTTCCACTGTCCACCGAGCATCGCGCGACGACCAGCTCGCGCGCATGACGTTCTGCCCGTACCGAATCTTCTCGCCGATGCCATAGGCATCGACCGTCTCGCCCAGGTACTCGAGGATGGCGTCCCCGCTCGCGACGACCTCGGGCTGCGTCCAGGGGCGAAACGAGTAGCCGAACGTGTACATGTCCGAGTCAGATCGAATCCCAGGGTAGCGGAACAAGTCCCAGGTTCCGCCCAAGCTCTGACGGCGCTCGAGGATCAGGTAAGTCTTGCCCGGGCACTTGTCCTGCAGATGGTACGCCGCGCCGATGCCGGAGATTCCGGCCCCCACAATCAGCACATCGACATGTGACTCGCTCGGCATTCGCCCTCGCGCGCGCCTAGCCGACGGCCGCTTGAAGCCGGTCTTTCCACTCCTCGACGAGCTGGGAGTCGTCCATATCCCAGGGATGAAAACCGGGCTTGAGGAGCGCCAAGTAACGGGGGAGCACGCTCACGACGAGGCCGCGTGGGCCAATCAGGTACCTCGCCATTTCGGCGCGCTCCTTCCACGTTGGCTTGTGGCCGAGCTCCTGCAAGAGCATGCGCTGGAAGTCGCGAATGCCGAGCGGGAACAACAACATGTGGAGCAGCAATTGTCGACGAAGCCGGTTCCGATCCCCCACGCACTCCTGGTACACGTCGAAGGCGACCGACTTGTGCTCGATCTCCTCGATCGCATGCCAATGCAGCAGCTCCTGAACCGAGTCGGGCAGTGGGTCGAACTCTTCGGGCCGAGTGAGTGCGAAGTGCGCCATCACGGCGGTGATGTGCTCCATGACCACGGTGGCGGCCAAACGGTCGGCATCCGAACGTTTGTCGATCCACTCCCGCTCGATCTCCTCAAATTGCTCCGACACGCGCGTCGCCAGGTAACCGACCCGGTCGAACGCCTCGTTCAACAACTTGTGCTGAAGCGAGTGTTGCCCCTCTTGCGCCGTGAACGCTTTCACGTCCTCGATGAGCTTGGGGTCCCGAATCTGGTCCACGAACAGGCGCACCGATTGGATGAACTCCTTTTCGCCTGGCGGGAAAGCACCGGACAGCGCGACGACGAATGCGCTCTTCAAGCCGTTGCCCCCAAAGAAGAAGCGTTCCTTCAAGTCGGCGAAGTCCCAGCTCGGACGGCGAGGAACGATCGGGATCCGTGATTTCGACTGCGTCGAGGCCTGACTTGCTATCGCTTGTGCGCGCACGACTCCTCCTGAGTGCGAATCCGCTATTGACAATTCTGTGTATAGCGCTCACCTCCCGAGCAGTCCAAGGAGCGACCGATCGAGTGGTCCGCGCGCCGGGGGAGGGCGACCAGGACCGTCGCGCACTCAGAGCGTGGCTCGCCGAGGTTCGCGTTCGGCGTTTAGCGGGCTGTCACAAACGCCGCAACTGGCCCCTCCAACGTAAACGGATGCAGCTCCGCTCGCGTCTTCTCCGTAAATCCGGTGCGGCCGATCCCCAGGTACAGTCCGTCCGAGATCTTCCGCACCTCGTCGAACATCGTGTGAAGCAGCGCGCCGCCGGGCCCACCGCGTTGGAAGTTGTTGAAGTCCGCGTACTCCAGGTGGAAGGCATCATTGGTGTCCCCGGGCAGCTTCGACGGGCCGAGACGCGTTCGCATCCGAGCGGAGCGTTTGACTCCCTTCGGCGTCATGAAGCTGTTGTACCCGTGGCCGTGCGTCGGCCCGATCGGCTCGAATGCCTTGCAGAGCCAGCGGCCCCTGACGTTCAACACGAACGCGCTGAGCAAGTAGCCACGCGCGTCCCCCTGGTCGAGCACGCGAGCCGCAAACTCCCCGTGCATCTCCCCGAAGGGCGGCGCTTCGAGCTCGTGATAGAGCGCGACGACTTCGTCTCGCGTCATCATGTGGAGATCGAGAGAGGAGATCCTCTTCGACGACGAGGGCAGCGTGCCGAGGGCGGGCGTCGGTTGGGACATGGGGGGGAGTGTAGCAGGGTCAGTGGCCGTGACCGAGTCAGCGTCGGTGCCAGGAGCGGGCGTCGACGTACGGCTTGCGCCGCCGCGGGTGGGGTGGGTGCTCTCGGTGGTTAGGGCTTGCGGCCCAGACACCAGGTGATGGCGCACACCTCGTCGAGCTTCTCGTCGAGGTGATTCGCGGTGTGGGTTTGGATGTACCCCCAGTCGGTTGCGACGTTGAGTGCCGCGCGAACTTCCTTTGCGGAGCCGCAGCGGTTGAGAATCGCGCGCGTGCGTTGCCGGCGTCATTCCCTCGCGCCTCCGCGATGTTCAGAACCACGCTTTGCGCAGCTCGCTTGAGCTGATCGGCCAGCGACTTATCCTGCTCGCGAATCGCGTGGAGAAGTGGAGCGAGCTCTCGCACCACGCTTCGCGCTCTGTCGTAAACATTCCTTCTTTGCATCAGCGACTCCTTGGATTGGGTTTTGGGCCTCACTTCAGTGCGGCCCAAAACCCAATCCAAGGACAAGCGATCGCCAAGTCTGAATCCGCCAGTGCCAGAGCCAGAGCCAGAGCCAGTGTCGGTGTTTGGGTCGAGCGTTACCGTTCGGCTTGTGCTGCCGCGGGTGTTGTGGGGGCGGGTTATGGGTGGGTCGCGTGGTACGGCTTGGTTACACCGCCCCGCCCACCCCCACCCGTAATCCTCCCTGGCGCGGCGTTCGCTTTGCTCCGCCTTGCCGGCGCGTTCGCGCCGGGCTTCGCCCTTCGGGCTCGCGCTGCCGCGGGTGCGGTGGGAGGCAGTGCCAGTGCCAGTGTTTGGCTCGGGTGGCGCCGTTCGGCTTGTGCTGCCGCGGGTGTTGTGGGGGCGGGGGATGGGCTGGTTGCGTGGTTAGGTTTAATTACACCGCCCGCCCGGACGCCTTCGGCGGTCGGTTGGTCCCGCCCCACCGCCCCCACACTATCGCCTACCCCCACCCGTAGTCCTGGTATCACTCTCACGCGAGTGAGCAGCGTGCCTGGCGCGGCATTCGCGTCGCTTTGCCTTGCCGGCGCGTTCGCGCCGGGCTTCGCCCTTCGGGCTCGCGGGGGGCTGTTGTCCGTCACGGAAGGTTCGACTGCCGCCGTCACTGCTACACTCCCCCGCATGCCCCGAGCGCCCCTCCTCCTCCTTGCGGCCGTAGCCCTCGCCGCCTGCGAGAACACCGCTGCCGTCGAGCAAACCCGCGCCCAGCTTCGCGACGTCGACTACCCCCGCGTCCAGCAGCTCGTCGAGCAAGACCTCTCCAACCACCAGTCCGGCGTCGTCAAAGCGGCTGACAAGCTCGGCCCCGGCTTCGCCGTCAGCGACCCGGCCAAGCGGGAGTCACAACTGCGGTCAGCCTTGAGAATTCTTCAGGAACCCAAGAAAGGTATTGATGAATTCGTCGCGTCGCCCATGTCGTTTCTAGCTGCCATTGGCCTCGACGGCCTGGTGATCGCACGCGACCGGGAGCCCGATCGCATGAAAGGCCAGGACTTCAAGTCGCGCTTCGACATCGTCGCCAAAGCCCTCGGTGGCACCGCAGCCACCGGCCTCGGCGAATTCTTCGCCGAGGACCCGAACGCCCCCTCGTCCTGGTCGATCCTTTTCGCCGCGCCCTCGATCAGAGACGGCAAAGTCGTCGGCGCCGTCCTTGCGGGCATCCCGCTCTCGCGCCTGGCCCAGCGCCTAAGCCGACAGTTCCGAGTCGAACAAGAAGAGGGCGCGACGGTTTGGGTGTACCTGTACAAGGGCGACCGCCTCTTCCACTGGGGCACGCCACCCGAGGTCGATGCCCTGGTCCGAGACCCGGTCGCGCGGGCCAAGGCGCTCGCCGCATCACCGGCTGGCTACACCGAAACCGCGCGCCTCCAAGGAGAGCTCCAAGTCTACGGTGGCTTCCCGCTCGCGCTCCTAGGCCCCGATGTCGGCACGATCATCTTCCGCACCCCGGCGGACTGAAGCCCGGCCGCCCGCCCAGGCCTTGGGCTCGCACATCATACCTCAGGTTCTAGTCGTTCGAGCGCCTCCCGAGGCGTCAGCGTGAGCTGCCATGGCGCAAGCACACTCGGCTCGGCGACCGCGGCACGCCATTCCGACAAGAAGCGATCGCGCGGCCACATCGTAGCGCCAAATCGCGCCAGATGCTCGGTATGCACCTGGCAGTCGACTACGCGGAAGCCCCACAGCGCCAAGTGACCGAGCAGCGTCGTGAAGGCGACCTTCGAGGCGTCGGCCTCCGAAGCAAACATCGACTCCCCCGCGAAAGTTTGTCCGAGCGCCACCCCATAGAGGCCGCCAACCAGCTCATCGTCGCGCCAGGCTTCAATGCTGTGCGCGTATCCAAGATCGTGAAGTCCTAGGTAGCCGTCGCGCAGCTCCCGCGTGATCCAAGTGCCCTGCTGGTGCGGTCGCCGTGTGGCGGCACAGGCCGTGATGACCTCGGCAAAGGCGCTATCCGCAGTCACGCGAAGCTGCCCTTTGCGGATCACCTTGCGCAACGACCGCGACACATGCGCCCGGGAGGGTTCCAGTGCGAATCGCGGATCGGGCGAGAACCAGAGCAAGGGATAGCCCCGAGCCGGCCAAGGGAAGATGCCATCGCGGTAGGCGACCAGGAGCCGCTCCGGCGACACGTCCCCGCCCACCGCGACGATGCCTTCCTCGTTCGCATCTTCGGGCGCCGGGAAGGAGAGCTTCTTGTCGAGTAGGTACACAGGCATCAGCGGACGCCGTAGGCTAGCGCAAGCTCGGCCGCGACGGCGGATTCCCGACGCTCAGGCTTCGGCCGGCGGCGCGTTCGTATCGCAAAAGGTCAAAACGAGCTCGCCGTCCGCGGCATCGGCCATCGCGGTGCCGCCTTCCTTCAGGCTGCCGAAGACCATCGCTTCGGCGAGCGGCTTCTTGAGCTTCTGCTCGACGAGCCGGGCCATCGGCCTGGCACCCATCTGTGGGTCGTAGCCGTGCTCCGCCAGCCAGTCGCGCGCCGACATGCTCAGCTGGAGGGTCACTTGCTTCTCGGCGAGCATCTCGCTGAGCAGGGCGACCTCCTTGTCGACCACCCGCCGAATGACTTCCTTCGGGAGCCCACTGAAGTACACGACCGAGTCGAGACGGTTTCGGAACTCGGGCGTGAAGATGCGCTCCATCGCCTGCCGGGCGCGTCCGGTCGCGAAGTCCTTGGGTGCTTCGCCGCTGGCAAAGCCGACGACCTTCTCGGTCGCTTCGAATGCGCCGGCGTTGGTGGTCATCACCAGCACGATGTTACGGAAGTCCGCTTCGCGACCGTTGTTGTCAGTGAGCTTGGCGTGGTCCATCACCTGCAAGAGGATGTTGAAGAGCTCCCCATGCGCCTTTTCGATCTCGTCGAGAATGACCACAGCGTGTGGGTGCTTGCGAACCGCGTCGGTGAGCAGGCCGCCCTGGTCGAAGCCGACGTAGCCGGGAGGCGCGCCGATCAGACGCGACACCGAGTGCCGCTCGCTGTACTCGCTCATGTCGAAGCGCAAGAGCTCCACGCCCATCACGCGCGCGAGCTGCCGGGCGAGCTCGGTCTTGCCAACGCCGGTCGGCCCCGCGAACAGGAACGAGCCAATCGGCTTGTGGTCCGCGCGTAGCCCAGCTCGGGCCAAGGTGATCGCGCTGACGACTTTGTCGACCGCCTCGTCTTGGCCAAAGATGACTTTGCGAAGCTCGGGGCCGAGCTCCTTGAGTTGGTCGCGCTCCTTGGCGCTGACCGATTCGACCGGCACGCGCGCCATTTTGCTCACCACTCGCTCGATCTCTCGGGTGGTGATCCTGTGAGTGCGCTCGGCTTTGGGGCGCATCCGCTCGAGCGAGCCCGCCTCGTCGATCACGTCGATCGCCTTGTCGGGCAAGAAGCGCTCGAGGATGTGCTTCTGGGCGAGCTGTGCCGCCGCCTCGAGCGCGTCGTCGTCGTACTTCACGTCGTGGTGCTCTTCATAGTACGGGCGCAGCCCTTTGAGAATCTCGACCGTGTCTTCGACGCTGGGCTCGTGCACTTCGATCTTCTGAAAGCGCCGGGCGAGCGCGCGGTCTCGCTCCAGGTGCTTGAAGTCGGTGTAGGTCGTCGAGCCAAGGCAACGGAGCTTGCCGGACGCAAGCGCAGGCTTGAGGATGTTGGACGCATCCATCGAGCTGCCGGTCGTTGCGCCGGCACCTACGATGGTGTGGATCTCGTCGATGAACAGGATCGCGTTGTCGATTTCCTGCAAGCGCTTCATCACCGCCTTGAGTCGCTCCTCGAACTGCCCGCGGAACTTGGTTCCGGCGAGTAGGGCGCCCATGTCGAGCGAGTAGATCTGGGCGTCGCTGAGAATGTCCGGAACGCTGCCTTCGTAAATGCGCCGCGCCAGCCCCTCTGCGATGGCGGTCTTGCCCACGCCCGGCTCGCCCACGAATACCGGATTGTTCTTTCGACGCCTGCAGAGTACCTGAACCGTGCGGTCGAGCTCTTCGTCGCGCCCGATCAGTGGGTCGATGCGCCCTTCGGCGGCTTCTGCGATCAGATCGGTGGCGAAGGCCTCGAGCGGGTCGCGACCCGGGACCGAGCCTTCATCCTCGTCGTCGAAGTCCGTCTCGGTGTAGCCTTCGCTTTCCCCCGGAACGATGTCGGTGCCCACGCCGTGCGCGATGAAACGCTTGAGGTCGAGCGAGGTGACTCCCGCGTCCTGCAACATGAAGGCCGCGAACGACTCTTCTTCCTTGAGCACCTGGACGAGCACGTTGCTGCCGTCGATGGTCTTCATCTCCGAGGAGATCGCGTGAATTGCTGCACGCTGCAGGACCCGCTCCACCGCCAGAGTCTGCCGAGGCTCGACGTCCGCGCTCTCCGGGACGCGCGACAGGCGTTCGCGCATGAACTCCTCGAGCTTGCCGCGCAGACGGCGGAGATCGGCTCCGCAGGCGCGGAGCGCCTTCGAGGCATTCGGGTCCTCAGTCAGGGCTAGAAGCAGGTGCTCCAGCGTCACGTACTCGTGGCGCATCAGGCCTGCTCGGTCGAATGCCTTACGAAGCGTCTCCTGAAGTTCCTTGTCGATGACGGGGCCAGCCATGTCTACGCGTCTTCCTCCTCTTCGGGCTCCATCGTCAGGCGGAGAGGGAATTCCTGCTCCTGAGCCAGCCGTTCGACCCTTTGGATCTTGGTTTCAGCGACCTCACGGGTGAAGACCCCCGCGACGCCCACTCCGTTGTGGTGGACGTGAAGCATGACGCGGATCGCATCTTGCTCTCCGAGGTGAAAAACCGTGTGCAGAACGTGAACGACAAACTCCCTGGTGGTGTAATCATCATTGTGCAGCAGAACCCGGTAGAGCCGTGGGCGTTTGAGCTTCTTCTGCGGTTTGACCTCGGTGATGGTCCCGGCATCGTTGTCGAACCTGTCGGCCATTCTCTATTTTAGCGCTTTCTCCGACCGAGCCCAGCCCGCGATAAACGGAGCATTTCTGCAATCTAAGGCCGGTCCCCGCGATGCGCTAGGGGGGTCAGTCCAGGGCGAGCCTCAGATAGAACAACTGGTTCTGCGAGTTCCGGACGGTCACCGAGGAGTCGGTGACTTCCTGGAGGACGAAACTGTTGCCCGAGCCCAGGGTGGAGAAGGTGCCGTCCGTGTCGAAGGAGGTGTAACCCAGGACCTGGGTGGGGACGCGGCCGAGGCTGTGCTCAATTTCATACTCGCTGCAGCCCCGGAACTCGAGCCAGTAGCATTGTGGGTCGGAAATAGGGGGGAAGGGGTGGGACGCCCAGCTGCCGTCTGCGTTCATCGAGCTGCAGGGAAGCTCGCTGAGCGGCACCAGCCGGTCCTCCGCGGCGCCACAAGGGTCGCCACATCCAGCTCCGGCCACGCCGAGCAGCGCAAAGGCGATCCACCATGGAAACCTAGCCATCCACATCTCCGCTTGCGGCATAGTACGAGCGTACCGTCGCGACCAGCGATTCGATCGTTTGCTCGGCTGAGGTCGCCGCGATCCCGAGACCCAGCCGCTCGGCAGTGCGGGTCGTGACGGGTCCGATCGAAAACAGATCGAGCGCGTTCAGCCGGGCGGCCGCGTCCGACCCGAGCAAGTCGAACAGGTTCGTCACCGTGGACGAGGAGGTGAACAGGACGGAATCGCTCTGCGCCGGGTCGACGAGGCTTCGAATGCGTTCGACCTCCTTGGGCTCCGGAGCGAGGTTCCGGTACGCGGTGACCACGTCGACTTCGGCGCCCGCGTCTCGGAGTGAATCGGGCAAGAGCTCACGCGCCACCTCGGCGCGCGGCAACAGAACACGGGTCCGCTCGCTGAGATGGGGTCGCAGGGCGCTGATCACGCCTTCGGCGCGGGCGTCTGGCGGAACCAGGTCTGCCCTGAGTCCGCGCGCTCGCAGTGCTTGCAAGGTCTTGGGACCGATCGCGCAGAGCTTGGCGCCGGCGAACGCCCTCAGGTCGAGCCCTGCTTCATCGATCGACGAGAGCAGCCTCTCGACCGTGTTGCCGCTCGTGAAGACAATCCAATCGTAGCGATTCAGTCGGCCGACGACTTCGCGTAGGGGAGCGGGGTCGCTCGGGTCTGCGATTCGAATGGTCGGCGCCAAGATCGGCTGAGCGCCTTCGTCCCGAAGCATCGCTGCGAGCGAACCGGCCTGTTGCACCGCGCGGGTCACGACGATGCGTTTGCCGAAAAGCGGTTTGGTATCGAACCAGCGAAGGTTGCTTCGCAAGCGCACGACCTCGCCGACGATGGTGAGCGCCGGCAAGCCAAGCCCCGCATCCGACGCCCGCTGGTGAATGTCCGCAAGCGTCCCGACGACAGTGCGCTGCTGTGGAAGTGACGCCCATTGCACGACAGCCACCGGTGTGTCGGCGGGGCGGCCGTGCTCGATCAAGAGCTTCATCAGGGAGTCGAGCTTGCGCATGCCCATGAAGATGACGAGCGTCTGCGTCGCCGTCGCAAGCTTCGACCAGTCGTGACCGGTCCGGTCTTTCTCGACCGACTCGGTCGCGGTCACATAGGCCACGCTCGAGGCGAGCTCGCGGTGGGTCAGGGACAGGCCGGCGTAGGCAGTCGCCGCGAGCGGAGAGGGCACGCCCGGAACCACTTCGAACGAGATCCCCTCCGCAGCGAGCAGCTCTGCCTCTTCGGAGCCTCGCCCAAACAGATATGGATCACCGCCCTTGAGCCGCACCACGGTCTTACCCTGGCGCGCCGCGTCGACGAGCTGCCGATTGATCTCGGCTTGCCGCTGGCTCACCCGGCCGGCCCGCTTCCCTACGAAGACGAGCTCCGCGTCGCTACGCACCGCGTTCAGCTGGTCTGGATGCACGAGGGCGTCGTAGAGAACGACGTCCGCCTCGCGGAGCCGCCTGAGCCCACGCGCCGTGATCAGCTCCGGATCGCCGGGGCCCGCACCCACCAAGTACACTGTCCCGGCTTTGGGCATCTCGCTCAGGATCCGCCCAAGTCGTCCGGCGGGATGATCGGCTCGGTCTCGACGACGCCGCTGCGCCGCTTGCGCTTCTGGACCGCGCGCGCTTTGACTTGGGGCCGCACACCGCCGGCATCGTTGGGAATGAAGCGGATCTCGGTCTTCACCTCGAACGACAAGGAGGTGAGCGCTCGATAGAACTCACCTGCGATATCGGTGGCTTCGAGGAAATCACGCACCTCTTTGGCAACAGTGCGAACCATCGCGTTCTTGGTCTCGTCGACCGAGGCGAAGACGTAACCGATCAGCTCTTTGGGGAGCTTGCCGTCCTGCGTGACCCCGCGAAGCGCACTATCTGCGCTTCGGAGCGTCCCCACGCCCGCTTCGATGCCCTTCTCGACGGCTTTTCGAAGCGTGTCGCGAAGGACACCTTCAGACCAGCGACGTTCTGGTTCGCCTTGATCGGCAGACTGGGAAGCCTTTTGGTCGGATTCTTCAGGCATCGTGTGTTTCGCAATCCCTCGACCCATGAGCGGTCGAGCCCCCGAAGCATACCCCAAGCGCGCATGATGCGCAGTCTCATTGAGCTGAGCCCGAACCTCTGTCGTGAACGGACCGCACAGGCGTCATCCCCGCGCCGTCAGCCCGCAAACGTCGCGTTCGAAGCGCTTGCGCATGCGCGTCGAGTCTTGCGTTCAAAAAAGTGACCAGCTATACGAGTGCAGATGGACCGCGGGGCAAGTATGGTCGAAGAACTTTGGGAGCAAGCTGAAGAAGCTCTCGAAGCGTCGTCCAAGCGCGCCGAAGGACTGCTCACCGAGTTGGTGTCCATCGCGGACGAGGGGAGCGAGGCTTCGCTCTTCGCGCATCGGCACCTCGCCGAGCTTCATCTCGAAGACAATCCCTGGAAGGCGGCGCTGCACCTGCGGCGTGTGCTCCGCTACTGCGCCGAGGACGACATCCTCCACGCGCTCATGGGTCTTTGTCACGCGCTGCTCGGCAACTACCAGGTTGCGGTTCGCTCCTATCGCGAAGCCTCGAGCCTGGCTCCGCAGACGCCCTGGTACCATCACAACCTCGGCCACCTGATGGACGTGGCGCTCGACAATCCGAGCGGCGCCTATCCTCATCTTCGGCGCGCGTATGAGCTCGAGCCGGAGCACGACGAAATCATCGGCTCGCTTGCGCATTGCGTGGCGCGTCTCGGTGACCTCGACGAAGCGCAGAAGCTCGCAGAGCTCGCGCAAGAGAAGGGCCCGTGCAATCCCGATCACCGCGGGCTCCTCGACTGGATTGAACACGGTGCAACCGACACGGCTGCTGCGGCGGCAAACGTGCGCCGTCCGCCGAGCGACAGCGTCGCCGAAATGGTGGAGCTCAAGATGGGCGAAGCCGGCTACTCTTGCGACGAGATCGAACGCGCTACGCAGTTGTGGTCCGATATGCAGGCGCACTGCGAGCTTCGAGTCACCAAGCCCGAGGTCTTGGCGGCAGCGCTCGAGTACGCCATCGCCGTCGTCGAGCGGCGCCCTGGCTTCACGCAAGCCGAGGTCGCTCGTCGGTACGGCGTTGCACCCACCTCGGTGTCTGCGAGGTTCGCGCAGATCCGAAACGCGCTTGCCTTGCGTCCCGGCGATCCCCGCTACGCCGCATCACGCTGAAAACTGGCCCATGCTCGGCCGATCGCATATTCGGTTCGGATGCGAGCGCTTCCCAGCGCCACGACCGTTTGCCGCGTCTTGATCGGTCTCGACCGGGCAAGCGCAAGCGGCACCTTGCACGTGCAGGGTGAAGAGCGTCGGGCGACGATGTCCTTCGACTCCGGGAGGCTCATCGGCGCGAACGTCGATCGCCGCGTCCCCTTTTCGCATAGACAGATGCTCGAGGAGGTACTTGGGATCGGCAAGTGGAGCGGCCTCGTGCTGCGCCTCGTGCAATCAGCCAGCGCGCCCGAGGCTGGGACGTTGCGCGAGCCCCTGCAGGCCAGGCTCATAGCGCTTCAGACCATGCGCGCGGCCGTGAAGGGTGTCGACACTCAGAGCGTGCGAGCTCAGCTCGGACACACCAGGTATCACCTCACCGAAGCCGGTGAGGCGCTGGTCACGGGGGCCGATCTGCGATTCGAGGAAAGCACCGTCCTGTTCGCGCTTCGCAGGGGGGTGCCGGCCGACGAGCTTGCAACCCTTCCGGGCTGCGGCCTGAGCGGGTATCGATTCCTCTGGATGCTCAAGTTGCTCGGCGGAGCCTCGCCCAAGACGGGTGGCTCCTATCCATTGTTGCTTCGAAAGCAACGAGAGCTCCGCAGGCGCGCTTCCGCCCACGCGCTTCTCGACCTTCCCGAAGGCGCAAAAGGCCGCGATGCGCGCCTGGCGCTTCGGAAGCTCGTTCGGGACTTGCACCCCGACCGCTTTGGCGACGGCACACCCCCGGCGCTGCGCCACGCCTCAGGGGAGATCACGACCGCGTTGGTGAACGCCGAGGCCCAGATCGCTTCTGGACGCTTCAAATAGGACCCGACGACGGCGTCACTCGACCCGCTGGTGAACGTGTAGCGTGTCGGCGGGCTTCCAGCCATTCGCGTCGATGGTCGCGCGCCGTTCGAAGATCGATCGAACCCCGTCTCCGTCGAGGTCACCCTCGGCCCGAAACGAAACCAGGCGCACCTCGCCATCGGCGTTGAGGTCGCAGCCGTGATCGCTCGGGGCGTATGTGTAGCTGAATCGCACCGGGCGGTCCGGCTGGAAGCCAAGCGCAGCCCAGCTCGCGTGGCCGCCTTGCTCCTCGTCGCTGAAGTCGACCTCTGCCGAGTTGACTGTGGGCGCAGCGGGGGTCGGACCCGCGCCCGGCGGAAGACAGAAGCGCTTCCCGGTCGCCCAGGATGTCGCGTAGTAGGCCGCGCTCCGGTCGCTCATCTCCTGGAGAAGCTCTGCGGCCTCGCTGATCTTGTTGGTTCGCACGCGACGAATGAATGTCGGAACGAACACGGCCAGCACGATCGCAAAGATGCACAGCACCAGCGCCGTTTCGATCAGGCTCAATCTCGGACCACCGCGAGGCAAGGCCGCGGGACTTTGCGAGCCAGCCGCCGGTTTGGCAAGAGCCTAGCTCGGGTCTTCGAGACCGATCTCGGGCTCAATCGGGTCGGCGACGAAGAAATACAGCGTCGAAGGCATGTAAGGGAACTCCTCTTCGCGCCGCCTCTCGAACTCCTCGTTCGTGCTTCTAAAGGCTTCCGCATAGGCCTGGTCACGTAGCATGGCGAGGCGAATCTCGATTTGAGCCTTCACGTTCGGGTCGCGGACCATCGCGTACATCTCCTCGAGATGTCGGAGCTCGCGATCGGTCTGCCCCAGCTTCCGAAGCGTGGTCGCGTTCGTCATGACCAGCCAGTCAGGACCGGCTCCAAGGCGTGCGGCCGCCATCATGTACTCGTGCCCCTCGGCCTTGAGGCGCTCGCGGTTCGGATCGTCCTTTGGAAGGTAGGGCAGAAGGTCGTAGGTGATCGTCGCCCCGGTGTCCCAGGCCAGATCGCCGTCGTTCGGGAAGCGCTCCGCTCCCCGGCGCAGCACGTCGATCGCGCGCTCCATGACCTCCGTCGAGCTGCCGGTCGGTGTGTACACGCCCGCCATGCCAACCCAGCTGTATACCCGCCGGAAATCGGGGTCGAGCGCCAGCATCGACTCGCCGTAGTTGAACACGTGCTTGACCGCGCCCTTGTTTGCGAACTCATCGCCGAAGTAGATGAGGGCGCGAAGCCAAATCAAGTCTGCGAGCGCCCGTCGGTGGCCCAGGCTCATCACCTCCAACCACTGTGGCGGCGGCAGGTAGTAGATGTCCTCGTAGGTCTGCGTTCGGAGGTACTGGTCCATCGCGCGACCGCGAAGCGACCAAACCCCCGCGAGCACGCCCGCCGTCGCCACCAGGGCGATGATTCGACCGATGACTTTCACGTGCCCAGTATATCGAAGATCCCGGCAGGCTCCTCTTAAACGGAAAAGGCCGCGACGAGTGTCGCGGCCTTTCCAGTTGTCATCCGAACGAGATTACTCGAGCGGGCTGATCTGCTGGATGCCAGGTGCGCGGTAGAGCACGTTGTCGTCGTTCGAACCCGCTTCGAGGTTGAACGTGGACTCGGTGGCGTCGCCGTCGAGGTCACCGTTGGCGATGAACGTGTAAAGAGTCTGGTCCCTGGACGCGTTGCCACAGGCGCTGGCGTCAGGGTCCGCGTTAAGCGTGTAGGCGAAGTAGAGACCGTCGGCCGGTGCGAAGTTCATCGCCTGGTAGCCCTCCGCATCGGTCTCGTCGGCCCAAATGATGATGCGCTTGGCATCGGTCGGGCGGTTGTCCGGAGTCACGTCCGGGATGGTGCAGTGCGACGAGGCGTCCACGACGCCGCCGACGGCAGGCACGCCACCGGTCCAGTTCTCTTGCTCGTAGTACGCGGCTGCGCCCTGGAACATGGTCTTGAGGTTCGAGCTGGCTTCCGCCGTCTTCGAACGCTTCACGTAGTTGATGAATGCCGGAATCGCGATTGCGGCAAGAATGCCGATGATCGCAACGACAATCATCAGCTCGATGAGGGTGAAGCCCTCTTTTTTCGACAGTAGCTTGTTCATATTCAGTTCCTTTTCCCCGGGCCCAGCGCCCGCATAATTCAGAGTTGCTCTAAGACACTGCAACTGCCGTGCCGATTCCCCAGGACCCCCCGGCCAACTGGAAATGATTGACGAATCCGAGTTTCAGCTTGCCAGGATGGGGCAGCGAGGGACAGTTCTCGTCACCTGCAGGTGACGGAAATTGTCACTTCCAGCCGCCAATTCCGCTGGCACTGTTGTAAATATGGTCCGCTTGGGAATAGATTTCCAGGTAGAAGGTGTCCCCATCGCCGTCCAAATCGCCCTCGGCCCGGGCCGCGAACCAATGGTCGTTGTCGTCCATACCGGTGTCGGCGGGCGGGTCGTCTCCTGGGAAGCCAGCGATGGTCGCGTAGCGAAAGCGGATAGGCGCGTTCGGGGATGCGCCGAGCTGGCGCCACAGGGCGGTGCTCTCCCAAACCACGGGGTCCTCACCCGGGATGGTGGTTGGGTTCCAGGTGGCGCCGCCAAAATCGTCGCCATCGATAGGGCAATACTGGCCGAACTCGTTTCGGTACGACTCCTGACGTTGCTTGATCCGCCCGAGGAAGTTCGTCGCTTCGGTCACGCGGGCTTTGTAGATGTACGCCGTGAAGGTCGGAATCGCCAAGGTGGCCAAGACACCGATAATCACCACGGTGATCATCAGCTCCGTAATCGTGTAGCCCTGTTCCCGCTTCATTCCCATCCCCCTGAGCCTGCCGCGCTGTTGTACATGTTGCGCGACTGCGAATAGACCTCGAGCGTGAACGGGACGCCGTCGTCGTCGAGGTCCCCTTGGGCCTGCGCGGCGTACCAAAAATTTCTGTCGGTCTGCAGGTTGGTGCTGGCGGGCGCGGCTTGCCCAGGCATGCCTGCGATGGTCGCATAGCGAAACCGCACGAGCCCTGGCGAGCGGAGCCCAAGCTCTTCCCAGCCCGCCGAGCTCGGCCAGGGGACTGGCTGCGATCCCGGTATGTTCGCCGGTGTGTACGCGCCCCAGGCGGTCCCGCTCACTGCGGCGTAGTTGCCGAAACGGCTGCGGTAGGCTTCCTGCCGGGTCTTGATCTCGTTGAGCACCTTCACCGCCTCGGTGACCCGGCCGCGCTGCACGTATCCCTGAAACGACGGGATCGCGACGGCCGCCAAAATGCCGACGATCGCAACGCCGACCAGTAGCTCAATCGTGGTGAAGCCTGCGCTTCGCGGGTGACGTGCCAAGGAAGATCCTCCGTTCCGCAGTATATCAATCGCCAGCCGCATCGCCCACTTCGGGCGAAATGTGTTTTGCCAAACGATACCGGAACTGCCGAAAGCTCATCCCGAGCAGCTCTGCGGCCTTGGTTCGAACCCCGCCGGCCTGGTCGAGCGCGCGCAGCAGAAGCTCCTTTTCGACCTGGCTCAGGTACTCGTCCAAGTCGAAGCGCCCTTCTGGGATTCGGGGTGCATTGCCCGCCATCTTGGAGGGATGGGTGTCTCCGAGGTCCTCTCGTTCGACCGTATTGCCCAGGGCCAGCGTGACGCCGCGCTCGACCATGTTTTCGAGCTCGCGCACATTGCCCGCAAACGACTGCTGAGCCATCCAGCGCATCGCCTCAGGCGAAAACTCCAAGCGACGGCCCTGTAGCGCGGCATGCTTCTGAAGGAAGTAGCCCGCCAGCACGGGAATGTCCTCGGCCCGATCCCGAAGCGGTGGCACCTCGATGCGAATCACGTTCAGCCGATAGAAGAGATCCTCGCGAAAGGTGCCCGCGTCGACCTCGGATTCGACGTCGCGGTTGGTTGCGGCGACGACTCGAACATCCACTTCGACCTCGCCGCTGCCGCCGACCGGGCGCACCTTCCGGTCCTGCAAGACCCGCAGCAGCTTGACCTGAAGCGCAGGCGGCAGCTCACCCACCTCGTCGAGAAACAGGGTCCCGCCATCGGCCGCGCGGAACAGGCCTTCCTTTGCCGAGGTGGCGCCTGTGAACGCGCCCTTCACGTGACCGAAGAGCTCGCTCTCGATGAGGTTCTCTGGGATGGCCCCGCAGTTCAGCACCACAAACGGCTGTTCGGAGCGCGTGCTTTGGAAGTGTAGGGCCCGGGCGACCATTTCTTTTCCGGTGCCGCTTTCGCCAGTGATCAAGACGCTCGTGGTTGCGGTGCCAAGCCGCTTGATCAGGTCGCGAAGCCGGTCCATCGCCGGGCTCTTGCCGATGAGCTGACCCTCGGTCCAACGCGCTTTGACCTGCTCGCGGAGGGTCTGGTTCTCCGCCACGATGTCGCGTTTCTCGAGGGCCTTTTCGACGGTCGCCAGGAGCTCGTGATTCCTGAACGGCTTCTGAACGTAGTCGTACGCGCCTTTTCGCATGGCTTCGACGGCCTGCCCGGTCGTCGCATACGCGGTGATCATCAAGGTTTGGGTATCGACCGATCGCGAGCGAACCGCGTCGAGCACTTCCATCCCCGTGCCGTCCGGCATCACCAGGTCGGTGATTACCAGGTCGTAGGGGTCGGAGCTGCCGAGTTGGTCGCGCGCTGCGTGCACGCCGTCGACCAAGTCTACGCGATAGCCTTCGCGCCGCAGCAAGATCTGCAGCATCTCGCGCAAGCTGGCTTCATCATCACAGACAAGAATACGCGCGGACACGTTCCCAAACCCCCAGATACACCTTACGTCAAATCCCGCGGGCAGCCACGAGACTTGCATGCCCGGGCGGCCGGGTCATCGACTAGCTGAAGCCGGCGCGCCGGCCCCCGCCACCGCTTGGCGGCCGAACACAAAGGCCGTGTAGGCTGCTGTATTCCACGAAGTACACCGTGTGGTGCTCGCGGGAAGCGACCTCGCAGAATGCCGCTCGGAGCCTGAGCGCAGCGACCTCGGCGACCTCCATCGCTTGCCCCGGGTCGCCGATGTACACCGACAAGTTGTACTCCTCGGTGACGCTGTACTCGTCGCCGTCGCGCTCCACACCGGCTGCCGCTTCGAGCATGGCCTCGAACGTTGGTCGTTCCATTCGCCGCAGCTTTCATGCGAGCGGGCGGCTGGTCAAGCCTTGGGGTTCGGGGTAGGGCGCTAGCGTGGCGCAAGACGAGGAGGAGCTCTGGGAAAGCGAGGTCCTGATCAGCGATTCGATTGGCCGTCTAATCGAGTTCTGGGGGTTCAAGCGCAACATGGGACGGCTCTGGGCGAGCCTGTATCTCTCGGATCGTCCACTCAGCGCCCCCGAAATCCAAAACCGGCTCCAGCTAAGCAGCGGAGCGGTGTCGATGACCCTCAACGAGCTGACGCGCTGGGGAGTCGTCAAGAAGGTCTGGCTCCAAGGCGAGCGGCGCGACCACTACGCGGCCGAAGGCAACTTCTGGAAAATGATCTCCCGCGTCTTCAACGAGCGCGAGCGGGTCGAAGTTCTCGACGCGATCGACATCATGGAAGACGCGATCCAGTTCTTGAAGAACAAAGCCAAGGACCCCGAAGAGCGAAGCCGGGCGCAGTTTCAGGAACAACGCGTCCGCGAGCTGCTCGACCTCGCGCGTTTTGGAAAGCAGTTGCTCGACGCCCTGGTCAAGGACGCCAAAGTCGACGGCAGCCCCTTGATGAGCGTTCTGCTCGGAACCGGCGAGCGCTAGCGGTCGTCAGGCCTGCGCGACGAACTCGTGCCGGGGCTCGCGCGGTTGTTGAAGTGCGCGGGCCAAGAACGAGAGCTGCTCGCGCCAGCATCGGCGTGCTTGGCGTCGCCAGATCAGCGCATGAAACGCGTGGAGCTCGCCTTCGTAGTAGCGGGCCTCGCATTCGACGCCCATCGCCTTGAGCGCGCGGTCGAGGCGGCGCGTGTCGTCGAGCAAGGGGTCGCGCGTGCCAATGGGCACGAAGAACGCCGGAAGGGCACGGTCCGGTCGTTCGCGTCGTTCGAACACGTGCAACGGGTCGGCGAGGTCCAGCTCACCGGGCGCGTGTTCATGAAGCTCCCCGACGTACAACTCGTTCATCCCTTCGAGGATGTCGTTCACCCATCGAGGCAGCTTGCGCTTGCGGTTCAATCGTTCCGGGTTGGTCACTTGAAGCGGCGCGCAGGCAGGGGCGACTGCGGTAGGGACCAAGCCTGTCGCGAACGCGCGCTGCGCAAAGGGCTCGGCACGCCGGTAGCAGCAACAGATGGTGAGCGCGGTGGCTAGGTTGCCTCCCGCGGACTCGCCCGCGAACACCAAGCGGCTCAGGTCCCCGCCATAGGCTTCGGCGTTCTCGGATGCCCATTGCAGCGCGGCGCAGACGTCGGACACCGCCGCCGGGTAGGGGTGCTCGGGCGCAAGGCGGTAGTCGACGTTGAACACCAGGTAGCCGGCGCGCGCGAATGCCAGCCCCATCAGCCAATGGGTGTTCTTCGACAAGAGATTGAAACCGCCTCCGTGCATGTAGAGGACGATCGGCAGAGAGCCCGCGCGGCCAGCAGGCCGGTAAACGTCGAGCCTGTGTCGCGGATTGCCGCTACGGAGGTACTCGACGTCTCTGATCACTTGTACACCATGCTTGGCGGGGTTCGAGAGCGGATGAAGGCGTCCGAGGCGCGAAAGACTTCCGAAAAAACCTTCACCGATGACGGCATTGGCATGGCGCCGCAGCCTCTTGCGGGTGCGCTGCAAACAGGACCTTCCCGAGGGCTTTGGGGACATGACGAACTTGTATCATGGTCCTTGGAACGCTCGCCCGATTTGGAGTGGATTTACCCGAAACCGCGGTTTTTTTGTCCTCCATCGGGGCTGGGCGTATTCCTAGAGGATGTCTGCTGCGAGCTTGAAGTCGATCGTCTTGGCGCTGCTGGCAACGCTGCTCCTCGCAAGCGCCCCGAGCCCGGGTCGCGCGGGGGCATACGGTCGGATCGACGCCTTCGTCGTTCGGCAGCACATCCACAAGGATCTCCCCAAGATCAATCGCTGCTACGAGTCCGCGCTTCGTTACGCGCCCGAGCTTGCCGGCAAAGTCTCGGTTCGCTTCGCGGTGATGCGCAAGGGCTACGTCAAGGGCGTGCGGGTCGTAGAGAACACCACGGGCCACAACGGAGTAGAGCGCTGCGTCGCCCGCGTGGTGAGCGAGCTCCGCTTCCCAAGCCGCCGAACCGGCAAGAGCCTAAACTTCACCTTCCCGTTCGTCTTCGCCCCCCAAAACGGCACCTAGTCCGAGTCGCCTGCGCAGCGCATGGCATTTGCGGCGGCGTCGATGCTCTGGCGCGTCGCGTCGAGGTCGGCTTGCCGGGACCAGAGCTCGAGCTGTCGGCGAACTTCGGGGCAAAGCGGATCGCCGGCGTCGAAGGAAACGGCCAAGGCAAGCGCGTCGCTGACCTCGCCTCGGTTGTATTTCCAGCGCATCGCATGTGCACGAAGCACGGGGTTGTTCGAGTGAGATTCCAGCGTATGGGCCATCGCGATGTCACGCGTCCGGACATCGGAGAGCTCAGTGCTGAGGACGAACACCGGCATGATCAGCGCTTCGGGCCAGGGCGGCCCGGGCATCTTCGCGAGAGCTTGTCGTGCGAGCTCGGGCTGAGCACTCTCGTTCGACGTTCTCGCGTAGTAAAAGAAGATCGTCGGGTCGTCGGCGTGGTCGGTGAGCATCGCGTGCTCGTAGGCGCTGTGATTCACGTAGGCCAGGCTTGCGGTCCTGGTGCCGATCACCGCAACCAGCAGCAAGGCTGCAGCGACTCCCCAGACCAGAGCGCGGCGCTGAGACCATGCGACGACGGCGGAGGTGACGTACGGTGCGCCCGCCAGCAAGAGCAGAATCGACGGCATGTAGAGATACCGATCGAAGCCAAGCCAGATGGCTTGCGAGACGACGACGCAGGGGGCAACCGTGAGCGCAGCGCCGATGAAGTAGGCAAGGCCGCCGATATCGCGGCGCCACGCGAGCCCGAACCCGGCGCCCAGCAGTGCCGCCGCTCCGACCCACTCGCCAGTCGACAGCGGCTTGTGAAGCTCCCAGGCCAGCGATTGCATCGCTTCGGCACGGAAGGCGAGCAGAGCGTCCGCGCTCTTGGCAAGCAGCTGCGGTACCTCGGCCCAAACCGAACCGTCGAACAGGATGTTCTCCGCCGCTCCGAATCGCTCGAAGAAGGGAACGTAGATCCAGCGCATTAACAGGTAGAACCCGATCCCCGCGAAGAGCGGAGCACCCGCGGCCCAGCGAAAGCGGCGCTCGGGCAGCCGAAAAGCAACGCCCAGCCACAGAGCGACGGCAGCTACGACGAATGGCAACTTGGACGCAGCGCCGAGGAAAGCCAGTGGCGCGATCGCGAGCGCCTGCCAGCGCCAATCGCTCCACCGACGAAGCAAGGTCGCGGCCAGAGCGGCTAGGAAGAACCCTGCCATCAAGTCGGAGCGACCGTTGATCCATACGTACACCTCGACCGCGACCGGGTGTAACAAGAATACGGCTGTCAGAAGTAGCGCGACCGGGCGGGCGGACGATCGAGCGTCGGACGAGGCCTGACGGAGCAAGGCCAGGTAGAGCAGCGCCCCCGTGCCGATGTGGAGCAGCCAGCTCAACAGATGATGCAACCAGGGCTTCGGAACCAGCACGTGCGATAGCAACAAGGTGAACATGGTCACGGGACGGTAGGGCCCGCTCGTCGTCGGCACCTCGTCGGCGACCTGATAGTGTTGAGCGTTGCGCGTGAACACGTCCCAGACGTACGTCCAGTGACCGTAGTAGCGGCTGCTCAGCATGTGGAAATCGTCCCCGACCCAGCTGCCGAGCAGGCCAGGCATCGACGCGAGAAGCGAGACGAGGGCGATTGCGGCGAATACCAACCACTGTGGCCGCGCGGGTGTCGTCGACGGCTGTCCCATGCCCGAGGATCCTACCGACCTTGCCGAGACCGAGGCGAGCTTTCTGCAACCGCTCAGCTATCGACACGTCGGGTAGGGCGTTGGGGCGTTGGTCGAGCGCGGGGCCATCGTGGTACATAGTCACAGAGCCGATATGGATCTCGAACCACGCATCTCTCGGGACTTGGCGGCGATGCTGCTCATCGCCGGGCTTGCCACTGGCTGTGCGGGCTCGTCCGGGACGGCGTCAGTCGATGGTCCGACGCCATGGCCGGTCACGGCGTTTCCCGACCATCCGGAGATCATGAACGACGTACCCGAAGCGCGAATCGAGCTCGGCCGTCTGTTGTTTTTCGACCCGGTCCTCTCGGTCGACGACCAAACCGCCTGCGCAACCTGTCACAGCGAGCTCTGGGGCATGGGAGATGGCATCGCCCGCGCCGTCGGGCACAGCGCAGGTCTCGATGCCGGGCCGCGGCGAAAAGGCCCGAACACGCTCCGGCGCAACTCGCAAGCGCTCTACAACCTCGCGTTCCGCTCCAGTCTGCTCTGGGATGGCCGGGAAGACTCGCTCGAAGAGCAGGTCCTCGTTCCACTGTTCAGCGAGGTTGAGATGGGGGCCGACGAGGAGACGGTCCTCGGCGAGCTCTCGGGCATCCCTGAATACGTGTCGCGTTTCGCCGACGCGTTCCCGGACGATCCCAGAGTCAGCATCGAGAACCTGGCGTCCGCCATCGCAGCCTTTCAGCGAACGTTCATCTCCGATCGATCGAGCTACGACGCCTATGCCGGAGGTCGCCACGAGCTCATGAACGAAGACGAAGTCGAGGGCATGTTTCGCTTTGCCGAGATGGGTTGCGACGACTGCCACACGCCGCCGCTGTTCGAATCGGAAACATTCGCGAACCGGAAAGTGTCCGAGGTCGAGGGCATCGTGGACCAGGGGCTCGAGGAGCACACCGGGCTCATCGAGGATCGAGCCAAGTTCCGCACGCCGACGCTTAGAAATCTCGCGTCCACCGAACCGTACTTCCACAACGGCTCGTTCAAATCGATGTTCGACGCGATTCGCCACGAGCTCGAGCAAGGCGCAATGCCATTCACCGAAGACGACGTTCAGCTAATCGCCCGATTCATCGACAAGACACTGCGGGACGAAACGCGAAACCCGATTCGCCCCCAGACCGTACCGAGCGGCCTACCTCTCCCCATCGACCCCGCCGGCCCAGCCCCCGTCGGCGGCTCTCAGTAGCGGCTTCAGCGCTTCAGGTGCTACCGGGGATGCTGCGAAACGCGGGCCACTAGGGACAGGATGCGCTCGGCGCGCCGTAGCCGAAGGCGATGACGTGGATCGGATGGCTGCCGGTGTAGGCGTTGCTCGGGAGCTCGTCCCAGTTCACGCCGTCTGTGCTTCGGTAGAACCGCTGCGCGCCGTAGCTCAGGTCCCAGCCTCCGTTGACAGCGACGATCGTGCCCTGGTCGCTCACCGCGGTCACACCGAAGTCGCCGAAGTCGATGTTGCTCGGTACCGTCGAGGTCGACGTCCAGCTCTGACCGTCGCTGCTTCGATAGAGCGTGCCGACGCCCCAAGCCATGAACTCGCTGCCGTTCCAGATCCCGTTGGTGCGCAGGGGACCGGTGCCCGAGGCAGAGGACCAGTTCTGGCCGCCGTCGGTCGAATAGCAGACGTTGCCTCCGGATGGAGTCATCACGGCTGTTCCGTTCCCGTAAATGATGTGACCTGGGTAGTCGCCGCCGCTGCATCCGCTGGCGTTCGCGCTGGTCCACGTGCTGCCATCGCTGCTGACGGCAACGCCGGCATCGGCCGACATGATGAATCGGCCCCCGCTGTAGGGGACGAAGGCCGTGTCGCGAACGGTGGTGTCTCCGAGCGCGACGCTGTTGAAGGCGCTCCAGTTGTCCCCGTCGTCGTCCGAGTATTCACCCCAGCGAGCCGCCGCAACGAGCCGCCTGTTCCCGAACGCCATCCCAGCGAAGTAGCTGTTGGCGTAGACCGTCTCCCAGCTCACCCCGTCGCGGCTCCGGCGCACGCTGCCCGGCGCGCCCCAGCCAAAGTTCGCGAAGAACCAGCCATCGCCCCAGGTGATTCCGCGACCGGCGCCGGGGTCGTGATCGCACTCGGTGCCGCCGTCCGGCATACAGTAGACCCCTGCGTGATCGGACTGATCGGCGACCCAGGTTCGCCCGTCGTCGCAGGAGATGATCGTTCGGCCCGCGTGCCCCTGAGCGACAAACATCGGCACCGTGCCAGGGCCGCCGCCGCCGGTCCCGCCGCTGCCCGCCATTCCGCCGCTTCCCGCAGCGCCGCCGCTCCCAGCTGTCCCGTCGCTTCCCGCGGTTCCGTCTACGCCTGCAGTCCCGCCGCTCCCGCCGACACCAGCCGAGCCGGTGCCAGCTTCACCACAACCAAGAACAAGCGACAAAGCCAGCCCCACCAAGCAGGTCGTTCCCCTCATCATCCCAACGATCCTTACGGTTAGGCCCTCATCCTCGCAACTTGAGCAAGACGGTCGCAACTCCGACCGTGGCTGAAGAAGCAACTGTTCGCTTTGGTAGAGGGCGAAAGGCCTTCTTAGCGTCTACTATCCCCGCTTGGACCTGGCCTACCCAGCATCACAAGGTCCTCCGCTTCAACGGGGAACGCCGAGCCCCGAGTCCATCGGGGGCGGGTAAACCCGACATTTGAATCTGGCACAAACCCGACATTTCTATCTTGGGCCTACAATCCAATTTCGCAGAACTAGCTGGTTATGTCGACTTGCGGCGGACCTCGTCTCGCGTTCGGATCACCGAACTGGATCTCCACTCCCTCGCTGAATCTCACAACTCCCTTTCCTCGCTGGACCGGTCGCGTTCCCGCTGCCGGCTCTTCAGAAGGCGAATCGCGGGAGCATCGCGTTCGGCAGCGCGGGTGGCGACGAAATGATGCCAGGTGCCAGGGTGCGGGGTCTTCTGAATCCCCCACCGCTGCGTGACGTGCCTCTGCTTGAGCGCTCGGGTTTCGATGGTTTGGCGGAGCTCGAGCTGTCGGAAAAGAAGTCTTCGGTCTGGGCCTGATACGGGTAGCGCAGCCAAGAGGTGTCGCTGCTGGCGGTATTTGCTCTTGAGACGTCGTCGCTCGGCAGCCGCGGTATCTCGATAGCGAGCCCAGTCGCGTTCACGACGAGCCCGGGCTTCTTGGAGGGTCTGTTCGTACTCCTTCCACAGGCTCTGAGGCGCCCGAGCCGGCATCGGCGAGTACCGATGGCGCGCCTCGTGTGCCGCTTCCCGCTGACGCTCCGACGCCGACTGAAACGCTCCGAGCCGTTTGCAAAGCCGCGTCTTGCTGAGTTCCCGATCTATGAAAGAGGCCTTCACGCGAAGGGCCCGCGTCGCATCCTCGAAGACGAGACCGTTGCCATGCGGACGAGCCACGACACCGAGACGGCCGCAGACGTCGTGCACATCATCCCAAGTCCGTAGCTCGCGTGACCTCAGAGCAGGCCGGAGGTTTTCCCGGGCCCAGCGCGCGAAGCTGTCGATTGCACGGTGGGCTTCGCAATCTGCCGCTCGTTGTGGGATCCTCTCGCGGTCGCGCGTCCTCGACCGAAGGGGGGGCAGGCCGAGCTCTCGCTCGAGGGCCCGGGCCCCGGTGAATAGCTTCTGGTGGTCCCAAGCGGGCGAATGAATCCGAAAGGTTTCTGGATGGATCTTGTTGATCGCGACGTGGATGTGCTCGTGATCGGTGTCGTCGTGACGCACTGCGATGTACTGGTGTTCGGAGAACCCCAGAGTATCCACGAGCCTTTCCACGATCTGCTCAAGCTCCCTTCGCTCGAGCCGCCGATCGTCGGGTTGAAGTGAGATGACGAGGTGATACGTGCGCTTGGTCCCGGCGCGGGTGTTCTGGGCCTGGACCGCGTCGACGAGCTTGCAGGCAAGCTCGAGGTCGTCGCGACCGGTGACACCGGGAAGATTCGCCGCGAGGAACCACGTGGCGCGTGGCTCGGCCTCTCGCCCCTGGATGTAGCGCGCCGGGTATCGGAACCCCCGGTTCGACGTCGATTCCCGTTGATGCCGGACGATCATCGCTGCCCCGCCAAGCGATTCACCGCGCGGCGGACGTCCATGACCGATTCAAGCAGCTCGAGGTTTAGCCGATGCGAAGTCGACCGGTCCGACACGCCCTCACGAATGGCGAGCTTGAGCAGTCCGCCGATGCGGTTGAGGTTGGCATGGACTCGGGAGACTTCAGTGAGCGCCTGGGCGGCGATCGTGCTCTTGAGCTGGGCACCGGTGAGACAGCGTCGCAGGACCTCGCCGCGCGAGCAGCTCGTCTGCCGGGCGAGGGCGTCAAGCAGCCTGAAATCGTCCTCGTCGATTCGGAAGGACACGATGCGAGCCTTCCGCTTCTTCCCTGCGCGCTTCACCCGGTGCTGTCCTTTCCCTTTTCGGCGTCGTGCACGACTCGAACGCCCAACACCAAGCTCGCCAGCTCGAGCGCTCGCCTCACGGCAAACTGTGGCGGCCCTTCGAGCACTTGGCGACTCACCTGGACCATCTCCGAACGCATCACGAGTTCCGCAAACCCGCGCAGTACCTCGATCGAGATCTCGCCGCCTTCCGCTGCCCGATGAAGCAGTGCGGCGGCAGCGCGCTGGACGTCGGACAGTGCGACTCCTCCCTTTTCATTCCGGTCACCGTGACCGAAATGAGTCCATCGGGGGCCCTCCCTGACGTCTTCTGGCCGCGCGTGATGTGGAGTTTCGCTAAGAAAAAGCGGGGCGTTCGCGTTTTGGTACTGCAACCTAAATCCAGCGCGTCTGCCAATTCCGCCATCCTCGCTTTTGATGTGGTTCCCGGTAGTTAGCAGCTCTGCCCGGACCTTCAATTCGCCTGAACCGGCTGAGCATCTTTTAACGTCTGGCGGCCGGCGGCTTTCAGCTGACGGACGGCGTCCATTTCGAGGAGGTACTGGGCCAGAGGTTCGAAACTGCCTTGGATATTGCGATGGACTGCGGTCCTGCACGCCCGCCTACGGCTGCACCTCAAACGAACCCACGTCGCACACTAGTTCGGGATGCAGACGCCCCCCATACAAGTTCCGTCGCGGCAGCACTCGCCAAATCCCGAGGTGATTAGGCAACAAAACACATCTGTCGCGCAGGTCGCACCGTCCGGACGCCGGGTATAGACGCACCCCCTATCGGGATCGCACTCGTCGAACGTGCATGTGCTCCCATCGTTGCATTGCGTCACTTGCCGAAACTCGCAGACTCCCTTCCAGTTGCAGAACTGATCGCTTCCGCAGAGGTTGTCCGGTTCGTCGCACACGACACCTTCGCAGAACTGCTCACCTCCACATACGCCGTCGAGACAGGTGCCCTCTCGCAGATCCGATGACCGGCAGAGAGTTCCGTCTGGCCAGTCGGCTTGGTCGTTGTAACCGTGTTTGCACGAGATCGGTCCCTGCTTTACTCCGCAGCCTTCGTGGCTGCATACGCCCATGCTGCCATTGTTTAGGGCGCAGCCGGCTCCCACCCGTCCGCTAGAATACCGACAGAAACCCTGTTGGCAGAGCGGCCTCATGTCGCACACACCGGGATCGACCGGAGGGCAATCTTCGTGACTTTCGCACGGAATAGACTCCTCTCCACACGCAGCCGCTGCTATCGCCACCACGCAGACCACGAGCACAGATCTCAATCCAACGAAGTAACGCATCGCCCACTTTCTTCACGGCTGCGCAGTGCACTGGCCATCTTGACAGAGTCCGTACTCGGCACAGCGGTAACCACACGGGCCGGGAACACAGAAGCCAGGTATGATTTCAGTCCTTAGACAGCAAGACTCACCATCGACGGGTGGATTGTTGCACTCGCCCGTCTCCGGTTCGCAGATATCGTATGTACAACCGTTGCCGTCATGGCAGCGTTCCTCAAATCGACATTCACCGAGCCAACACAAATCATCGGTGCAGAGGTTGCTGTCGTCGCATACAGTGCTCGTACAGGGGTCCTCTTCGCAGACACCATCTATGCAGACGCCGTCACCGCCGCCCTCCCAGTCACAGGGATGACAACCGGTGCACCCGATGTGCTCGCACCGGTCGTCAAAGGGGAGGTCGTCAGTGCACTCGTTGTCGTCATCGCAGGGATTCTTGACACAAACGCCACCATGAGAGGACGGGTCTCTTTCGTCCACGCACAGGCCGTCTTCAATGAGTTCGTCAATACCATTGAAGTCGCAGTTGACGACGTTGCCGACTACGTGTTGACAATACTTGATCGTGCTACTGCCTTCACTGCGGCACTCGTCGCGAGTGCATTCGTTTTGGTCGTCGCAGTCCGCGCCGGTCAAGCATTCAGGCTGCGCTTCTTCAGGCTCCTCTTCACTGCACCCAACTAGGGGCATCACCCCCAACGCAACTAGAACGGTTCCAAAGTCAACTAGATACCGCATGGCGAACCTCCTCGCCCTCTACCAACGTGGGTTCGCCAGCTGCGCAGCGATATACGTAATTCTTTACTGAAGAGCCGGGTTGCGGGCTATTTTGGCTGGCAAATGGGGGATGGTGCGGGGTTGGGGCGCTCCAAACTCTTGCGGCTGCACCTAGAACGCACCCACGCGGCACATCGTGCCACCCGCCTCTCGGCGTGGCTCACAAGTCACGAAGCCCCGCCGCCGCCACGCCCCCGACCACAGCCAGAATAACAACGACAGCAACGGAGACGCCAACCCCGATGCCGATTCGCCGCCGCCTCTTACGCTCTTGTTCTTCCTTCAGTGGCGCGATCGGCACTTGCGGGTCTTCGGGGACCGCCAAGGGCGCGCCCGAAAGGGGGTCAACGTAGACAGGAGGACTGAACCCGCCTTGTTCCTCTGGCGTGCTCGTCGGCTTGGGCTCGGAAGGGTCGACGAAAGCTTCAGGGTGCCACCGCTCAACCCGCGAACGGCCTTTCTCATCGCCATCGAGGTATAGGTAATAGCTCGCCCGCAACATCAATTGCGGCGGCCGACGATGCTGCGTATGGATAGCCAAGGCAACCTTCGGTACGGCTTCCTCAACGGCTTGTGCGCTCGCGCGTAGCGGCGAAGCCACCAACGCTAGCGCCAACACAAAGCCAACTAAGTACCGCATGACAACCTCCCCGGTTGGGGCGCAGTGCGCCCTAAGTGCGGCTAGGTAGATGCATCAGGCGTGCCAGATGGAAGCCTGTTTCTTGCCGCGGAATCCGATACGGCGACGCGCAGGTTCTGCGTTCGCTCGGAGGTCGGCGAAGGGAGTGCGCCGTGTTGTACAAACGAGCTTGCGATGCTTCATTCCTCGAGCGTGAACGTCAGTGGGACACGGACCAGATCGCGATCGAGCCAATATCCTCCGTTGTGGCGCGTGTAGTAGAGATAGGGTGTACCCCCTGGGCGTTCGAAGTTGGTGGTGGAATCCGCGTGGTCGACGATCGATGGGTATTGGGCATGAACCGACTCCAGGATCGGCGGTCCCTCCGGGGCTGTGTCGCAGCCCCAGCTCACGCCGATATCCGCCCGGGCGAGCAACTGGATGTCGCTCCAGTGGATGAGGTCGGTCGAAAGCGAAAAGTAGAACCCACAGATGAGAGTCTGCGGATCGACCGACTGTGCCCAACCGAGCACACGCATATAGCGGTCGATATAGGTGTTGTAGGTAAGGGTGCCGGCGTCTTGCCCTCCTATGTCCGCCAGAAACTCGCACTCTGGCACGTCACCGCCTACTGCGTATGGGCTCCTCAGTAGCAGGTTGAAGCCACTACCATCCCAAGCACGCCAGCTTGCCGGATTGTCCAGCGTCTTCGTGCGAATCGCGCATACGCCACGCACGTCGCTTACCATGTCAGGCAAGGTCCTCATCAACTGCATCAGCGCGTAGTAGTAGTCGTCTGATCCGAGGACGATGTTGCTCGGTCCCACGTAGCCCTCGATGTACCAGTTCTGGGTTGGTGTATCGGGCGGAGTCCACACCCGTGGAGCGGGTGCAACGACGTGTGCCGGAGGCGATGGCTTCACAAAGGTGCGCGCGCCGTCCGTCGACACCGCGTAGGTGATCGAGTTGTACCAGCAGAGATAACTGGGCGAGCAGTTGATGGAAGTGGCGTCGTGAAATTCGTTGTGGATGAGCACGTGCCAGCTCTCGCCCACTCGATAGGGCGACCAGAGCCATTCGTTGTTCTCGTAGGACTCCGGCGTCGGAAGGTTCGCGGAGCGATGCGCCGGGTGCTCGCAATCATGCTCCAAGCCACTAAAATCGGTGCCCCGGCTCAGATAGTTACCAGTCTCATGGATCGTGCCGAACAGGACGATCTCCTCGTCAGACGCCCGCACAGCCTTGGCGGGACCATCGGGGATATCGAACTCCTCGCAGCGATCTGCCGACCAATCAAACACGACCTCCTTGGCGCCGAAGGTGACGCTCACCGGGACAAAGTTGCACAGGCCCCCGTAGCAGCCGCCCCTAGGTCCGCCATCGGGCGTTTCGCGGCCACATGCGTTGCCGTCTTGGACGGGCGCGGTGTCACACTCGCCATCGGCGCACATGCCCATCGTGCACTCGTTGCTCTCGTCACACGCGGTACCGTCTTCAAGGGGGGTGTGCTCGCATATGCCATCGGCGCATGTGTCATCAGTGCAATCGGTGGCATCATCGCAGTCCTCCGGGCTCTGACACGCGGGCATGCCACCTGTTCCGCCACCACCCATGCCACCGGTCCCACCGCTCCCGGCAGAACCGCCACTTCCGGCTGTTCCACCGCTACCGCCTTCGCCGCCTTTCTCACTGCACCCAACCAGCGGAACCACACCCAGGGCGCAGACGCATAGAAATCCGAATAAGTAACGCATCACAACCTCCTGCCGCTGCACCTCAAAGCTCGAAGTTGGCAGACCAGACAGCAGCCCCGATTCCGACACCTATCAGCGTAGCTCCCAGTATTACGCCGACCGCGATACCGGCTTTTGCGCCTCGACTACGCCCCCCGGTGCCTCCTTGTCTCCCACTCTGCTCACTCTGGATCTCGTAATGCTCAATGGCTCTTTGACTGAGGGTGTCGATGTCAGGTACTTCAGTCCCTGGTGCGGGGGAGGACACAGGTTCCTCTAGGTTTGACTCGGAGGTTGCGACTTCCCCATCCGCTTGTGCGCTCTTGGGCTCCTCCGCATTGGGCTCGGTCTGGTCAGACGTGGCGCCATTGTCCGCATCCGCATCGAGGTATAGGTAATAGCTCGCCCGCAACATGAGCTGCGGCGGCAGGGGACTCTTTGCATGGACAACCAAGGCAGCGCTCGTAGGGCCTTCGTGATCGGGTTGTGCGGCTACTCTCTGAGGCAAAGCGACCAACAGCGTGAGCGCGCACAGGACAGTAACCAAGTAACGCATCACAAGCTCCCTCTTGCACCCACCCGATTCGGGCAGGTCACACACGTCAACTTGGGTCGCCACCGGACTCGTCACTATACGTAATTCTTTACCGTTTCGTGCCGCGCACGCCTTGCGCGCAAGTGGACGCAAACGCGTCCCGTCGTTATTGGGGTTTTCACCGCTCGGCCGAAAACCGCGCAGCCTTTGCGTCTCGATTTCTGTGCGCTGCAGCCTCGCAGCGCGCGCAGACAAACAGGGCAGGGCGCCCTGGTTGCCGCGGGCGGCCGCTACTCGGCGGTAGCCTCCTCCTTCGCGAGGGGCTTCTCCTCGCGAAGCCGAAACTTCGTCTGAGGAAGGATGTCGAGCTTGAACGTGAAGCTCCCGTCCTTGTTCTCGAAGGCGACGCACCGCCAACCTCAAGATGTAGAGTCAGGAGCGAGTCTCCCACATAAGAGATCCGCGGGGGCGCGCCAAGGCGCACGCCCGCACAGCACTAGCGAGCGGCGGTGACAATCGTATTCGGCGCTAGAAGTCGTCGGGCCCGCGATCCTTGGTGGGCGCACGTTCATGGGCGCCGGCATGCTCTCTTGTTCGCACCTTCTCGAGAGTGCTCACATCAGCGAGATCTTGCGGACGACCGGCTGCGCGCTTCGCGACAAGGAGGTCCTCCAAGCCGATCACATTCACCTCAACCCCTTCGATGGAGATGCTGATCCGCCGTGCGTACCTCCGCTCGAAGTCGTCAACGCCAGGGATGGACTGCAGGAGATCGATGCGCTGCGGTGGAAGACCTAGAAACACGAATTCATCTCTTTCAGCGGACGCCAAGCTGTGGACGACGCTCGGGGGCGCGCCAAACGCACCTAGCGCGCGAATCACAGCGTCACGGTTGACCGGATCGTCCCCGATCCAAACATCGAGGTCCTTTGTGGCTCGCGAGTGGCCATGCAGACCCACAGCATGCCCGCCGATAATCAGATACTTGGCCTGCGCTTCGTTGAGAGCGTCCAAGAAATCGAGGAGGTCCGGCAGCTGACGAAGCGTCGTCGTACGACCGGCATCCGTCATTCGGGCTCGGCCCCGAATCGCATCACGCCTACCGGCCACGCGCCGCGTGGCTGCAATCCGGCCTCGACAAGTTGTCCCGAGAGGAGAAACACCAATCGCAACCGCTCTTCGGGCGCCATCGAAGCGGCCTCTTCGACATCAGCGTCCGTCATCTCATCGAAACTCCGGAACTTGGCGGAGTACCAATCGCTACTGCGCCGCCTTGCGGAGGCCCTCTCCTGCGAGCCGGGCCGCTTACCTCGAGATGAATCGTTCACGTCTTTCAATATAGCATACCTGTTGTTTGCGCATCGTCCCGCCGCGAGCCCGCGTGCAGCAACCAGGGCAGGGCGCCCCGGCTGCCGCGGACGGCAGCTACTCGGCCGCCTCCTCAGTGGCGACCGGCTTCTCCTCGCGAAGCTGAAACTTCGTCTGCGGGAAGACATCCAACTTGAACGTGAAGCTCCCGTCCTTGTTCTCGAAGGCGACCCCCGCGCGGTTCCAGTAGCTCTTGCCGTTTTCGGCGGTGTTGATGACGTAGATGGTGTGCTTCTTGGTGCTCATGGTGTTCTCCTTTTGTTGTGTGCCGTGAATGGCAGCTCTCTCACCAAAGCAGGAGAGCTGTCTCCTCGGCCCACGGCCGGCGCGTGCACCGCGAAACAACCGGAGCGTCCGCAACCGCTGTGACAGCTGCGCTGGCGCACGGTTGCGAGAGTGCAGGGCGTGAAGCGAGCAATGAAGCGCCCGCCTCGGAGAACCCAAGGGGCGCCGAGTAGACCTTTGAAGGCATCGCAACAACCCCGCGAAATACGGCCAAGCTGAACCGGCGTTGGTCGGCTCCATGTACGGGCGGGTGAGAGCAATTTCACCTGCTAGGGACAGCGGGCTTTGCAAGACCGGCTCGGGGGAGAGCACCGCACCGTAATGCCGATCCATGCCCATGTGAGGCGGAGATCGATCAGTTTGCTCGATCCTGAGCAAGCCCAGTTATTCCAGGTTGACCCTCACAAACAAGACGGCGACCCACGGAGGGGAGGAGCTCCGAAGACCGCCGTTCGTGTTTGCTGGATGGGCTAGGGTGCTGGCTGCACCTCAACCGAACCGATGTCGCACATGTCGAGCCCCGTTACATTCACGGCTCGGGCGCCAGGCACATCGATGAACCCGCGAGGGGGCAGATCGAGTTCGGATAATCGATCTGGGGGCGGCAGACGACGTCGCCCGTTATGCGCCGTGCTGACACATGCAGAATAGCGTATGACCAGGCGCCGAAGATCTCCCAATCTCCACCTTCCGCGTCGGAGAATTTGATTTGGAAACCGAAGCGGGCGCTCGGGGGATCAATATCAGCGTTGATAGGAACTATGGTTACCAAGTCGGTAGTCACCCCGACGCCAGCAGCACACTCCTCGCCGTTTTCGTTCCTGCCGTCCGTCCATTGGATTTCGAGGAAGTGGGCCTGCGAATCATCCTCGCCGATGTTGCACTCGGTGCTCGCCTCTAGCTCAGTGCAGTCTTCGTTGACGTAGACGCAGGCGTCGTAAGTCGCTGACTCATCATCCCAACCTGCTCGATACAACCCAGGCAAGACCTCCGGCGCGCCGCCGCCCTGGCCCTGGTTGCCGCAATTGCCCGGGAAGGGATCACCGCCTTCACCGCACCCAAGCGACAGCATCAGGTTCAGCGCGAAGGCGCCTAGAAATCCGAATACGTACCGCATGACAACCTCTCCGCCCGGTCAGGGGCAACGTGGGTCGCCGGGCTGCGTTGAGGAATACGTAATTCTTCACTCGGTGGCGGATTGCGGGCCCAGATTTTGCGTTTGGGTCGTGGGGACGCAGCGAGTGCGTGGCTATGGCTGCAGCTCAAGCGCACCCGCGTCGCACATCGTGCCGCCAGGACGAGGTTCGCAGCCGCCAGTCGGCCGCCTCGTTGAAGTTCTACTCCGTCGGTACGGTCAGCTCCGCTTGGTCGCACCCGTAGGCTCCGTCACACCTAGCCCCGTTGGGTTGATAAAACACGTAGTCTGGGCTCTCGCTCACGGAGCCCGTCGAGCTGCCATCTTGAGCAGCTATCGAAATCCCCACCGTTTCGGGAGTTGTGTTCAGGTGGAACCCTGAGCCGCTGCACCCAAACCACAGCAAACCCTCCATCGAGTCTCCGACCCACGATCCGTCTTCGGTCTTGATGCATGTGAACGCATCAACGACGCCATCCAGAACAAGCTCGACGTCGTATGTGGAGCTGACGCTCGGCACGAGGGCAACCTCTATTCCGGCAAAGCAGCCCCGATCAGTACACCCCAGCTCGCTGCAGCCCACGACGCCGAGCGCCAGCACGCACATGAATCCGAGCAAATACCGCATGACAATCTCCCCGACCCGAAGGGCTCCTGGGTAATGTGGGGTCGCCGGACCGCGTCTCGCTATACGTAATTCTTTCCCAAACGGTCGACTTCAGGCGCACCTTTTGCGTTTTCTGTGTGTGCAAGCGGCAACCAGGGCAGGGCGCCCTGGTTGCCGCGGGCCCGCTGTTAGTCGGCGGCGGCTTCTCGCTTGGCGAGAGGCTGTTCCTCGCGAAGCTGGAACTTCGTCTGAGGAAGGATGTCGAGCTTCAACGTGAAGCTCCCGTCCTTGTTCTCGAAGGCGACCCCGGCGCGGTTCCAGTAGCTCTTGCCGTTGTCGGCGGTATTGATGACGTAGATGGTGTGCTTCTTGGTGCTCATGGTGTTCTCCTTTTCTTGTGTGCCGTGGTTGGCAGCTCTCTCACCGAAGCAGGAGAGCTGTCTCCAGGGCCCACGGCCGGCGCGTTCCCCGCGAAGCGACCAGAGCGTGCGCAACTGCGGTTGCGAGAGTGGAGGGCCTGTAGCGAGGAACGGAGCGCCTGCCCGGGAGAACCCTGGCCACACCGAGCAGACCTTTGGAGGCCTCGCCACGCCTCACGGAATCGAGGCCAAGCTGAACCAGGGGGCCGCCCACGCACGCGGCGGGGTAAGAGCGATCTCGCCGGCTAGGGGGAGCAGGCCTTACAACGATGAGTGTGCAACAGCCGGGTTCGCATGAGCCGTCCAGAAACAAACCCTTCGCTCCTTCGTCCCACCACGCACCCGCTGCGCGCCCACGCCCCAAACGAAAAACCTGCGCCCACAATCGGCTCAGTAGTAAAGAATTACGTATAGCGCGTCGGCGCCCGGCGACCCCACTTTACTTGTGGCCCCTCCGTGGGTCAGCGGGAGGTTGTTATGCGATACATAATCGGATTCGTGTTGGTTTTTGCACTCGGCGTACCGGCTGCGGTCGGAGCGGAAGCGCGGTCAGTCGCCGAGAGCCGGGGACTAGCCCTCCAGCAAGGGCTAGGGGGGGAAGTTCCTTTCGCTCTTTCCTCGGAAAGAGATCGGCAACTTCTTGAGGTGACTTCTGCATCACGCCAAAGCGCGAGAGGGAATCACGGCACGGCTTCGGACGTGTACCATCTCTTCCCCACCGGTGTATTTCCCGACGACGTCATCAACGTGCAGTCAGTTGTGGACGACCTTGGTGTCAGGGGGCAGAACGGAAAGATCATTCTTGAGGCCCGCAACGAGTCAGGAGTGCCCACCCCGTTCAACTTCGGGCAGGGTGACTACTTCGCCGGGCAACGTGGATTCGTCGATGTTCTCAGCAACAGCAACATCTTTGGCGAGGACTTAGGCGACATAGCGTTCCTCGGCGTCAAAGACGGCGGTGCGCAGACCACAATCTTTGGTGGCTTGACGTCGCTTTCCTGCTGGCGAGGAACGAAGTTCGAGGTGCGCGGGATCCGCTTCGAAGGAGCCGAGGGTGCACCGATCTTCGTGTTTCGCGCCGACTCAGCCAGGATTCAGCATAACGAGATCTCGGATGTGCGTGGCGATCCGTTCGGCTTTGGGACCTATGGGGAACCAAAGGCTCTTGGCATCTGGGTGGCGGCGAACCTCGGAGCACTCGACAACATCCGGGGCCATATCGAAATCAGAGGCAACCGAATCTACGACGTTGTTGCGGATAGCGCAGACGGTATGGCGATTGTCGCGACAAATGCTTCGTTCGAAATCAGCGGCAATGAGGTGTGGAATGTAAACAGAATCGGGATCTTCACAACTTGGAACCAGAAGCCGATTGTTGTCGAGAAAAACCTGATCGTCCCTGGCCCAGGGAATACTCCCTCAAACGTGGGCAATAACGTTGGCATCGGGATTATCACCCAATTTCCGATCGGTGATGAAGGCGTAGTCCGAGTCGAGAAGAATCGAATCATCTGCGAGAACCCGAACGCGGTGGGGATCGGTGCTTACGGAGGAAAGTTCTTCTTCTTTGATCCGTCGGGCATCAACATGTTCATGCACGACTCCATCTTCTCGAAGAACCGCATCACCATGCTCGATACGGTGTTCGCCGGTATCGAGATCTACGCGGTGGATGGGCCAGGCTTCTTCGGAAACGTAATCGATAAGAACACCATTGATGGAACGGGGGCATTCGGCATCTTCGTCGGCGGCGAGTTTACGGGGGCCCCCAACGCTTTGGACCCCAGAGTCTCCGACAATCTGTTCGAGAAGAACCGGCTTCGCCGATTCATAGCAGATCGATGGGATGTCGTTCTTGATCCGTATACAGAGGAGAACTTCTACCTCGGCAAGAACGAGACGGTGCTCGATCTGGGCATCGGCAACGTCATCGTGCTTGATGAGGACTGACACGGCGTCTTTGCAACGCGGGGGCGTTTGAGGTGCATTGGTAGCCTGGCGTCGGATCGGTCAACAAGAGCGGCGGCCTGCGGAACACTTCACCTCCACGGGTCACCGTTCTGGTACGGCGCGCATTGCTGGTGGTCGGACACGCGTCACTGCGGCTTCTGACGCTGCGCCCGGCGCCGGTCCCATGGCATCTCGAAGGTCCCCGACCACACGCCGGCTTTCGCCTTCCGGGCACGGTCTTCTTGCGGGACATAATCCTTTGAGTACTGGCGATAGGCAACGGCCCAGCCCCGGCGAACCAGCCATGCGTTCAAGTCCTCGCTGCCGAGGAAGCACACGGCGATGAGTCGCCCCCAACGGTCCGGCTTTTCTCCCACGCAGCGAACATTGCGCTGCCCAATCTTGTCTGAAAGGGCGTTCGCGGCCTTTTGTCCGCATCGCCATTCCTTCCCGTTCGGGCGCGTGCAACGCTGACTCGATTCGGGCGCATCGATTCCGTGGAGCCGAATCTTCTGGTTCCGAATGCCCAATGTGTCGCCATCGACGACCGTCGCCCTACCGATCAGT
Organism: uncultured delta proteobacterium; assembly: GCA_963716775.1. Lineage (GTDB taxonomy): Bacteria > Myxococcota_A > Polyangia > Polyangiales > Houyiibacteriaceae > SG8-38. The sequence continues at coordinate 619,321 of CAVQUI010000006.1, read as the reverse complement.
TTTTCGGCTTCGGCAGTGCTCGGGACGACCATGCCGCAGATCATCAGGACTACGATCAGAATGAGGGTCACCACTTGACCCCGGATGACAGATCGGACTCGTTGCATGCGCAGCCGGGCGGCTGGTGACAGTCTCGGTCCCGGTAAATGCAGGTGTCTCCGCATGCCTTCCCCTTCCGGCAGATCTTGCAGCATTCACGCGGGCCCTCTTCAGTGGCGGCGGCCTCCGCTACGTCCACGCTCGACGGCTCGAGCGCTAGGTCAGGCGCAGTCGCGAACCCAAGCAGCGCGATGGTCAGAAGCCCGCCTAGCCGTCGCGGCATGGTTGAGCGCCCCATTCCATCGGAGTCTAGTCGAATGGGCGCCAGGAGCGAACGACAAGACAGCATTGCCGCATCGGTCCGAAACGGCGTGTGGACAGCCGGACAACCGTCATCGCCGGGACAGAAAAAACGAAGCCGACATTCGATCGTCAACCATGAGCAAGCCCGGCTATTCGAGGACTACGGCTGCACCTCAAACGCCCCGACGTCGCACACAAGAAAGCGCCACCCGTTTGCGGGCAGGGCCCTTGGTTGTGTTATCCCCTGCTCATCGCTACTGCGGTGGTTCGCAGGAACCGTCTACACAAAAACCGTAGGCAGGAGCTGTCGGCAATTCGGTGAGCAAGCACAGTGCCCCATCTTCGGCTGAACTGCAGTCGTACGCAATTTGGCAGGAACCGTCTACGCATACACCTACGGCTGCGATCCCAGGGGAGCACACCGTCCCATCTTGGAATCCGGTGCAGTCGAGCACAAATCGTCGGCAGCGACCGTCGTCACACCAACCAAAGAAGAAGGCGCCCTGCATTCCTGGTACTTCGCTCGCGCAGACCGTTCCGTCCGCCAAGCGGGAGCAGTCGAACAAACGGCAGCCACCGTCGAGACATAAGCCAGGAGAGCCGTCGACTGTGCATGCCGTGCGGTCGTCGACCCCAATGCATGGGCCAGTCGCTGTCTCACTGCACCCAATCAGTGGCACCAGCCCGATCCCGCAGATACATAGAAATCCGAATAGGTAGCGAGTCATGGCCCCATCTCCAACTCGAAAGCTCCGACGTCGCACGACTCACCCTGCGGGCGCGCGACGCCCCGCTGGTCCTCAGTCACCCCGCAGTCCACTGCTGGAATCTGATCGATGGCGACACTCGGAGTGGGCAGGAGCCCGAGCGCATGCGTCATGGTCGGCCCGCCGTTGTCGGCAAGCTCGTCGAGGTTCAGCTCCTCGGCGGTGATATTGACTTGGTCGGTGGGTTGGTTGAACCCGCAGGTGTCGCCGGGGCTTTCGATGTTGAAGCCACTAGAGCTCGAGAGCACTTCTAAGCAATCCCCCTCCACCAGACTGCTCGTCACTGTCGCGGGGCCTATATTGAAGATGCCGCCCGCTTCGCTCGCGGTATTGTTCGACACAGTGCTGCTCGTCAGAATCAGTCTGCCTCTATTGGAGATGCCACCCCCGTAGTCGGCGCTATTTCCCGAGACTGTGCTGTTCGTCAGCGTCGCGTTTCGCGATTCGATACCGCCGCCGCTATCGACCGCCGTATTGCCCGAAACCGTGCTGCTCGTTAGCGTCACGTTTCCCCAAGCCGAGATGCCACCGCCACTTCGGCCGGCGCTATTCTCAGAGACCGTGCTGTTTGTCAACGTCACGTTACCCGAAGCCCAGATGCCACCACCGGAGTCCGGTGCGGAGTTCCCCGAGACCGTGCTGTTCATGAGCGTAGCGTCCTCGGCGTCGACACCGCCGGCGCCGTTCCCCGACACGGTACTGTTCGTGAGCGTCACGACTCCCGAAGTCAGGATGCCGAATGTGTTCCCCGACACGGCACTGTTCGTGAGCGTCACGGCTCCCAAAGCCATGATGCCCCCGCCACTGTTCCCCGACACGGCGCTGTTCGCCAGCGTCACCTCAAACGAAGAGATGCCGCCGGCCCCAGAACCCGCCAAATTATTCGAAACCGTACTGTCGATCAGCGCGACGGTTCCCCTGGAGATACCCCCACCAGAATGTGTCGCGGTATTGCCCGATACAGTGCTGTTCGTCAGAGTTACCGTACCTCGCTCGCAGTCAATCCCTCCGCCGCGTCCGCCCCCTCCGAAAATGATCCCGTCGTCATCAGGAGGCGTCCAAGCGGCGCTATTGTCTGACACGGTGCTATCGGTCAGCGCCAATGTACCTACGTTGTAGATCCCCCCGCCGTATCCGCGATATAGGCCATCGCCGCTATATATTGCGGTGTTCCGCGATACAGTGACGTCGCTAAGCGTGAGCGTACCCCCGGTAGCAATACCCCCGCCATCCCCTGTCTCGACGCGGCCGCGAGTGATCGTGATGGCGTTCAGCGTGGCCGTCACTCCAGGGGGTAGGCTGAGCACGCGATGATCATCGTTCCCATCGAGTATCAGATTCCCCTCTCCGTCGAGGATGACATTCTTGTCGATGACGATTTCGTCCCTGGTGACAACCGTGTGAGGGCCACTGCAACCAAACGTATAAGGCCCGCCTCCCGCGGCGATGGCATCGCGGATTCCTTGCTCTGTGCATGCCATTTGGCAGCTGCCCTGCTGGCAGGTACCCGCGCCGTTTCCGCACGGTGTGCCGTCCGCCGCGCTTCCGCATCCCTGGAAGTCGTCGCCGCACCCGGCTATCGGTACGACGCCGAGCGCCAGCACAATCACAAAACCGACTAGATAACGAATAAGAAGTTCCCCATTTCGGCGCAGAACACCACTAGGTCATGCATTTGCATCAGGCGTGCCAACGTCTTTCGCAGTTAATCCAGCGGCAGCCAACAGCGTGACCGCAGGTTCTGCGTCTCTCGGGGGGAGGAGCGCAACGGATTCGCGCCAACTCAGGGTGCCAATAACAAGCTTTGCTCCTGGTCGAACGAGAGCGCTTCACAACCCCACTTGCTGCCCCAACGTGAATAATCACAGAGCTTGCCGCGCTCTCCGATTTCACTTGCTCGACCGAGCGGGCTTCGCAAGGCAGGCCGAGCAGTCATGAGGCCGGCCATCGGTGAGATCGTAGTGCATGTCGCGCTCCTCGAGCAACCGCGAAAGCCTATCTCCAAGCGCGCGAATATCGTCAGGAACGTCCTCGCACCGAACCTCTAAGAGCGCGAGAAGCTGCGCAAGTCCATCTTCGACCGATCGCAAGACGCTCGCCTCGAGCGCGTCCGTTGGCCATCCCTCCGCGAGGTTCCAGCAGAGCGCCAGCCGATAGGCGAGCTCCCGCTTCGTGTCTTGGTCCCCGCCTTCCCCACGCCATCGAACCGGCCCCGTATCGAGCGAGCAGCCGCCACGCCCCGAGGCGGGCGAAGCATGGATCCGATGCCAGCGCTTCGATTCACAGGGCTCGTCGAACAGCGAGCCTTGTCCGAGGTTCTTCATCGCTCAACCCGCCTCATCGCGCATACGGCCCGTAACTCGTGCTACCGACCTCGGTCCAGATGAGGTTGTCGAGAAGTCGCAAACCAAGCAGCGTGCAAGCCTGGCAAAGCGTCTCGGCCAGCTTCTTGTCTTCGGGGCTCGGCTCGAGATCTCCCGAGGGATGATTGTGCGCAAAGATCATGGCGTTGGCCCCCAGCAACACCGCCGGCTGCAAGACCAAGAGAGGCTTGACCGGGGCCATCACGTCTGTCCCGATCGAAACGATGCGCCAACCAAGCGGGCGGTTCTTCGGGTCGAGGTAGATGGCCACCGCGTGCTCTCGGGTGGTGTCGCTCACGACCCCGCGAAGGAATGCCGCCGCGGCGTCTTTGTCCGTCAGCGGCGCCCGGATCGGCTGGTCTTGACTGTAGTTCAAATGAACCTCGCGAATCACATGAACCTCGTCGGTTTGGGGGCTCGGATCGGGCATCGTGGCTGTCCTTTCTTGCGCCGTGAGGCAGCGCTCTCGTGCCCACCGGAGAGCTGCCTCACAGCGCGGGGAAAGGCGCCGTACGCTTGATGTGAAGCGCTTCGACTCGAGGTCTTCGCCCGGTCTCACAGAACCTTGGCCTGGACCCGAACCGGGACGCTCAGAGACGCACCGGCTCGGCGGGCCGAAGCCCGCGGGGCAGGGGTACTAACCGCGTTGCCACGTCTCCCGGTAGGCGGCGTCGTAGGCCTGGACGATGTCTTCGGAGATCTCGACCCCGGGGCTGAGGAGAATCACATCGCCGAGCCCCTCGAAGCGGTGGTCGTCAAAGCCCTCGGAGCACTCGTAGCTCACGCCGTCGTAGTCGCTTTGTTCCATGGCGCGCAGGGCGTCGCGAATCGCGAGAAGGCGAGCGGCTTGTGGGGTGATCTTTCGAATCATGGGGTTCCTCCGTTTGAGATGGGCGAGTGCCTCGTTCACACGAACTTCCGAGGCACAGGACCAGGAAAAAAAGGAGGGAAACGGGGTTCAGGGCGGAGCACACCCAACGCCGCGCGCCGCAGACGCAAGACGCTCCCAGCGCCTCCAGGGGTGCAACTGTCGACGCTGCCTCGAGCTCAGGGCAACTGCCGCGAACCTCACCCGGGAACGCGCACACAGCTAGAGGCACAGCGCCGCAGCGTCGATCTGGGTGCTTCTGCCAAGTGTCGTGGAAGTGCGTTCGCCGCACCAAGCACCGAGGATGGTCCCGACATGGCCGACGCCCATGCTGTTCGCCCGGACCTACGCCGCCGCAGACTTCGTTCGTGTTCACATGAACCCAGGCCGTCATCTCACAGTGGTGGCCGCGGCATCGGGGACAGACCCAATGGAGATCACCGGCCTCTGTTGCGAAGGCCATCTCAGTACTCCCTCGCATGCATGAAGGTCAGCGCGCGAACGGCCTTCGAGATGTTGGAGGGGTCTTGCGTTACCAACGAAAGCAGGGTCCAAGTGCACCACGTATAGGTGCTAGGATGATGTCATGGGTATCGGTCCCGACCGAAGACTGGTGGAGCTAACGCGCGAGCTGTTCCGGGAGGTGTCGGAACAGCCTGGGGTGGAGGGGGCCGCGCTTGTAGGGGCCCTGGCTCGCAACGTGTACGCGGCGCCGCGCGCCACGAGTGATGTGGACATCGGACTGCTACTGCGGGACGCCGATGCCTACGAAGCCGTGGTTGCCGGTCTGAAAAAGCGAGGTTACTGGCTGCAAGGTGAGTTCGGGGATGAGGAAGGGAGCTTCCCGTCGCTTGCACAGTTCGACGGACCGGTGCACGTAGACCTACTCATTGCGCATACCGAGTTTGAGAAGCAGGCGCTGAAGAAGCGGCGGGTGTTTCGAGACGATGGCATCGAGCTGGCGGCGGTGAGTCCAGAGGACCTCGTAGTCTACAAGCTCCTCCGGTTCTCGCCGCAAGACAAAGCGGATATCGAGGCCGTGCTGCAGGCGGTGATTCCAAAGGGTGAGACGATCGATTGGGAACTGGTGCAGCGGTACGCTGACGAGTTCAAAATGGGGCACCGCGTGGCGTGGGCGCGCGCAGTCGCCCGAACGCACGGCCACGAATGAGAACTATGAGTCCGAACTCCGGGTGGCAGCGTCGTGGAGCTCTTTGATGGAGAAGGGTGCGGTGCGAAGCGCAGGCTCGCAGGGCGCTCCGAGCATGGCTCCCTTGAGCTCGGCTTGCTGCCGGTGAAGGGTAAGGCCGAGCGCCAGCCGCTCGAACGGAGAGAGAGCGTCATACTCAAGCTCTCGTTGTTTGAGCGTTCGGGCGTTGCCGGCGGCAACGTGCTGGAAATGCGCAATGGCTGCCTTGTTTGCCATGTTCTCAGTATAAGGCCGATCGTATACGGTAGCTAGTCTAGTGAGGGCTGTCTTTCGGCCGGAAAAACAGGCGGTTGGGGAGCTGTCCTCGGCGGCTACAAAGCACGGTCTCTCTCGGGAAGCAGCAGTCTCCGGCGGGCCGGAGGCTGGCTCCGTTAGTTGTGCTCTTGTTGGGCGCATCGTTGTCGCCGCTTTGGTGCATCGCGCGATTGCCATCTTGAGGGGAGAGAAGTCGAGCGGCTTGTTGGGTGATCTTGAGAATCATCGATTTCCTCCGTTTGAGATGGGCGAGTGCCTCATTCACCGGAACGCGGGAGCCACAGGACCAGGGAAAGAAGGGGGAAAACGCAGGTTCATGCCGAGCACGCGCAAAGCCTCACGGCGCTAACCGAAGACGCCCCGGAGCGTCCCCAGGGACACCACGCCTCGACGCTCGCTCAAGGTCAGGGCAAGCGGCGCGAGCCCTAGCGTCGATCCTTCGTAAGGAGCCGCGAATCAAACAGGAACGGCTCCTGTTCTTCCAAGGTGACTTTCGCAAAGCCCGGATGGAGCGGATTGAGCAGAATGTTGTCCTCAGAAGGGACCACAGCCGAAGGAACCCGGAGGCCGACGCTCCGGGCCTCGGCCGCCCACCGCGCTCCAAGTTCCTGACACGCGGCAGGCGCCGGCGTCGCGTTCCAGTTGGCGGGAAGTGTACTGGCGTCAACACGCTCGACGGCGTCATCCGGCACACGAATGGTGAGCGCGACGTAGTCGAGGGGTGAGGTCTCGACTGCGAAGTGGACCAATGCCTCCAACGCAGCGAGCGATAGGGTCGACGCGGTATAGACCATGGGAACGCCCTTGGGGTTCCATCGGCTTCCGTAGCGCCGAGCGCCTTCGCCGGTCAACGCTTGGCTTACCCACCGGGCGCGGATCAGCCGATAGACCCGCATTAGGAAAAGAGGCCGTAGTCAATCCGGCCCAACACGTCCCGGACTTGCGCCTCCCCGATCTCCGTGTCGAGGAGCTCGAGGGGACGAGCGCCCCCAAGGGCACGATTGTCCTCGGTCATCCATCGGACTGCGCGAGCTCGGTCGCCCAGCACTTCCGTCGCCCGCGCAACGATTTGCGCGATTCGGAAAAGCCGGTCGGACTGTAGTTGCGTGAGGGGCTTGCTTTGGGCGAGTTTGCGCCGCCACGTTCGCTCGGGAACGGTGAGTAACCGGACAAGCGTTTCCTCGGAGATGCGCGTCTTCTTCGAAAATGCCACGAGCGCGGAAGAGGGCAGGCCCTTGCGAATCGAATCCGCAAGCACATCCGCAGCAGATCGGTTTCCGGTCGCTCGCTTCGTGCCGAGCAAAGACCGGATCTCAGCATAGGGATCAAACGGCGGGGTCGAAGCAGGAGCTGAACTCTTGGTCATTTGGCCTCACTATAGGGCCATTTGGCCAAGAGGTCCAGTGTGCGAACGTCGCGCGGATCCACTGATTTCGACGCCAAACCGCTAGGAAATCGGTGGATTCTAGCTCTCACCGCACCCATTCTCGAAGTCCCGCCGCTGCATCAAGCGGCGAGGATGATCTTCACAACCGGGGCACCAATACCGCTCGCCGGGGCCCTCGCCGTCACAAATCTCGTTCGAGTTCACATGAACCCAAGCGGTCATCTCACACTCATCACTCCCGCATTCGGGGCAGACCCAGTCGAACTCACTGTTCTCGGTTGCGCAAGTCATCTCAGTACTCGCTCGCATGCATGAGGGTCAGCACCCGCGTGGTCTCCGAGGCGTCGGAGGGGTCTTCAGCCCCGAACCGAAGCGTTCGATCGTAGTAATCGATCTTCCAGAAGTACCGCTCTCCCTCGAGCTCCACCGCTCCGAAATCACGCTCCCGGTAGGGGTCGTTGTCCTCGGTGAAGGCGTCAAACTCCGCCGCGGTGCGGCGCAGAGATGAAATCGTCTCCTCGGGTAGGGCGGCCACGATTCGCGTCAGGAACACTCTCGTCGATCCGGGCAGCAGCCCCTTCCGAGCCTTGTCGTTCAGCAGTGCGATCTTCTCCTTGGTGGGATGCATCGGTTCCTCGCTCTCGTGTTCGGGGTTCATGAAGTGCAGGTCTCTCGCCCCGTCATGGAGACCTGCGCTTCGGGAAGCGAACCAGGCGGGAGCCGGGAACGAGAAACTCCGAATCCCGAAGAAGGCATCACGACAATCCGCTTCTGGCAGTCGGCATCCACGCCGCGGCGCTTTGTACATGCCGGATTGATGGGTGACGCCTGAACGGAATCCGTAGGGAGGATTTCCGTACCCCGTTCCATCGCTCTTCGGGAGCGCGCCGAGCCCGACGTAGACCGAGCAGATCCACTCCGGTATAAGCCCGCCATGGATTCGTTCGACGATCCGATCCTCGTGTTCGATACGGAGAGTACCGGCGTCGACCCGACCGAGGCGCGCATCGTCGAGCTCGGCGCCGCTCATTTCGAAGGGCGGGAGTTTCAGGGGCCGCGGAGGGCCTTGATCAACCCGGGAGTGCCGATTCCTCCGGAGAGCAGTGAGATTCACGGGATTACGGACGACAAGGTGGTGGGGAAGCCCGACTTCGCCGCCGTGGCCCCGCGCTTTTTGGAACACCTGCAGGGTAACCGGAGCGACGGCGTGGCGCCGATCCTCGTGGGGTACAACGCGGTCGCGTACGACGTGCCTCTGATCAATACCGAGCTCGCCCGGCACGGCATGGTGGATGCCATCGATGCCAACAACGTCCTCGACCCCATCATTTTCGTCCGCTGGTCGCTTCGGCATCTTCGTCGACGAAAACTCGCGAGCGTTTGCGCGCACTTCGGCTTGAAACTCGACCGAGCCCACTCGGCCGCGGCTGATGCGAAGGCCACCGGAGAGCTCCTGTTTGCCATGATCGACAGCGGGTCCATCCCCGACACACCATCCGCGGCGTTCGCCGAGCAAGATCGCGTGAGACCGATGCTCGAGCGCGAATGGGACGAGTACGCCTACTGGCTTTACAAAGATCGCGAGGAGGACGTACTACGAATGGGCGCCGGCGCTCACTGCGGCACGCCCCTTCGGGACGTCGACCCCGGTTACCTCGAGTTCTTGCTTGGCAAGTTCGATGACCTGCCCGAAGCCGTTCGCGCGCACTTCGAGCGCTACGCTGGCTAGCCGAGCGATCAGCCATGTCGCCGTAGAGTCCGTGCTCGAACATTGCCGCGGCCTTGAATCCGGGGCACGCCCAGGAATCGCGCGCTAAGACTTCGCCATGCCAAAGGACGTGGCGAGCGTTGCCATTTGCGAAGCCTGCGGGGAACAGGTGGCAGAGATCGTGGTCGATGGGAAGAGAACGCTCTGCAGCGAGTGTCATCTCCTCGAGAGTGGGACGAGATTGCGTCGCGAAAAAAAGACCGATCCTGACGAGTGAGCAGCTCGTAAGAAGCGGTCTCGCGCCCATCGGTTTTGTCATCTGGCGGGACGTCGAGTTCGAGTTAACCAATCGTCGTTGCGTGTTCGCCGCTCTTGCCGCCCTCGAAGCCTCGAAGTGGTGAACACGTTCGACCTTGTACGCGAGACCGAAGCCAAAGAACGCAAACCCAGCGGCGGCAACCGGCTAGCGAGTAAAGAATTACGTATGGCCAGGCGCAGCCCGACGACCCCACGTTATCCATCGACCGGACCGGGAGGTTGTCGTGCGGTACGTGTTTGGATTTGTCTTCCTGCTGACGCTGGGCATCGCGGGGTGCAGCGAGACGTCGGGCATGGGTGGAAGTGGCGGAGACGGCGGCAACGGCATGACCCTCCCGTGGCCAAGCCCCTTCATTGAGCCGGGTTACAGCCAGACGCAGGTCATAGAGCAGGCCACTGCGCTACGGGACGAGCACGCGGAGTTCATCCCCGCGTCGACGCGAGAAGAGCTGGCGGCGCACCTCGCGATGCTCTTCGCGTCGAGCTCGAAGGAGTCCTCGGAGAAAGACGCCTCAATCACCATCGAGCCGGAGACCGAGTCCGAGGCCTGGGTCATGGCCGGCGTCAGCGCCATCTTCCAGGGGAGCCTCAGGATCGCCTCATGGTGCTTCGCCAACGCGGTCCTCGCCGACCCGGCCGACGAGCGCGCGCTCAATCAGCTTGGCTGGGCGTTGCTGGCCGCCGAGCGAATCGATGAGGCGAAGGGGGTCCTGTTGCACGCGGCGGACGTGGAGCCGCGGCTGTGGAGCGTCTGGTCGAACCTCGGCCACGCCTACGACGTCAGCGACGAGCCCGACAGGGCCATCTACTACTTCGGCCGGGGCCTTGAGTATCACCCCGAGTCGCTGAACATGCACCTTCGCCTCGGTGGGTTGATGCTGCAGCGTGGCGACATCATCGCCGCCGCCGCCCACGCCACGCACGCACTGGCCATCTCACCGAAGGACCCCGAGGCGCAGGACTTCGCGGACGAGGTCGAGGCCGCTGGCGGCGACACCGCCACGCTGCCGCCGGCGCCGCCGGCGCCCGCGGGCGATGGGATGCGCGAGGTCAGGCGCGACTTCGACGACTGCGTCGAGGACGCGACACGGCGCTATGTCGAGGCGATGATTCCATTTGTGAATGATCTCCTGGTGGCCGACAACCAGCACTACTTCCTAATGGCCGATCTCCAGAGTTCCTGGATGGACTGCGAAGCGGACTGCAGTCCCGCCTCGGACTCTTGCTTCTATACCTGCCTGTCCAGCTACTGCGGCTCCGCGACGGCCACCGAGGTGGCGAATCACATGCGCCACCTCCGAGTCGCCAGCGTCGATCTCAGCTACAACGCGGCCTTCCGCACCCGCATGCGGGGATGTGCCTTCAACGCAGTGGAGACGTACGAGGACAGCGTCTCCGAGGAGTCCATCCAAGACTTCATCGTCTACGTGGTCTGGATGACCCAAGTGGAGGCCACGGGCAGCCGCGCGTCCTTCCAAGACGAGCAGGCGGACCTCGCCGATCGGCTGCCCGTGGCGAGCGATTGCCCGGACGTATCCTCAATCCCGGTAGAGGAGCTGAGCCTGAGCTTTGACCTGGAGAGCCTGGGCATTTCAGTCGGTGTCGAGGCTTGCCTGGATGGGTACGCCTGCGTCTCGTTCGGGGACACTTCGTTCGGCTTCTCTGTGGGCCTCAACGTCGTCTCGGGCGGGATCGACATCAACTACAGCAACCCCGACGTGATCTTCTCGCTCGGGACCGGCTACGACGCGGGCTTCGGTGCGGCGGGGGTCTCTCTCAAGCTCTCCATCCGGCAGGGCATCGGCGTCTCGCCCTCAGTCAAGATCGGCGGGCTCATTCGCTCGACCTACTCACGCGACATCTGGCTGCTCAGCTTCTAACGCCTGCGTCACAGAATACGCAACCTGCCACGAGTCCTGACAGGAGGGATCGAGATGGATGAACCGACCGGCACTGAAAAGACTATCGGGCACCAGCAGAACAGATACTACGGGAAATATCGTGCCGTTGTCGTCGACAACCGAGATCCACAGACCCGCGGCCGGTGCAGACTCAGCATTCCAAGTGTTCTCGGCGAGATGGATAGTGCCTGGGCCCTGCCATGTTTTGCCTATGGCGGAGGCCAAGGCTTCGGCGTCATCGCGGTGCCGCCGGTGAATGCGCAGGTGGTTGCTGAGTTCATGGAGGGGGATCTCTCTTCACCGTTGTGGACCGGTGCATTCTGGCGCACTTCGGACGAGGTCCCGAAGGAGTTCACTGCCAACAGTGAACCCACCGCGAAGGTCCTCAAGACCGAAGGCGGTCATGTTCTGGTCTTTGAGGATGCAGACGGGGACGAGAAAATCACCCTCAAGAGCTCGGCCGATGCGGTCTTGGAAATGGATTCCAATGGCTCCTTTGCACTCACCGATTCCGGCGGCGCGACCGTGACCCTCGATGCGTCGTCCAACGAAATCAAGATTGAGGATACCCAGGGCAATTCGATGGTCATGTCCTCCTCAGGCATCGCCCTGACGGATTCGTCCGGCAATCAAATCAAGACGACGTCGGGTGGCATCACCATCCAGTCGTCCGTGAAGGTCACCATAGACGCAGGTGCAGGTGTCGTGGCGGTTGGCGGGTCAGGCGGCGAGCCGTTGGTAAAGGGCACATCGTTTTTGGCGAGCTTCAACTCCCACACGCATCTGTCTCCCGGGTCTAAACAGATCTCGGGTCCGCCAATCGTACCGCTGACCCCCGCAAGCCTGACCACGAAGACGACCGCCCGATGATCAAGGCGATCGAATCCTGCCTTCCTCGCACGCGCTACGTGCGCGTGTCCTTTTCGGTTCAGTGCGCCCACGCCGACATCCCACGTGCAGGACACCGAAACCGCCCGCGGCCGTTGCCATCGGTCGTGATGGATCCGGGAATGTTCACCGTCAGGTCTCTAAACGTCGCGTTGGGGCGGGACGTCTCCATGTCCTTCCAACCGTCGTCGCCGTTGGACATCACCACCGCCATGCACCCCGGATGTTGCGGGTCGCCAGTGCGAAACCACCCGATGCAGTTGGGGTGATCGAAGTAGTCATGTTGGTCGCCGTAGTTGTACGTGCGCCGAGCCTCGAGCAACGTGTCGATGATCGAGGAATGATCGGTCAACTGAATTGGGTAGACTGTTCCGTTCTTCTCCTTGCTGTACGTATCCGAGGACAAGTCACCTTGGAACACGCAGGGGTAGCCGTCTCGGCGCAGCAAGATTAGCGCGTAGGCCATCGGCTTGAACCAGTTCTCGACCCAGGATTCAAGCATCTCGAGCGGTTGAGAATCGTGGTTGTCCACGAACGTGACGCTCTTGGTCGGTTGGTGTTGGGTCAGGGTGCCATCGAAGATCGTAGGAAGATCAAAGTCCCCCCACAGGTCGTCTCTAGACGCTCGGTGAAAGCGGTAGTGAAGCGGCACATCGAAGAGGTGCGTGCGACCCCCGGTCTCGGTGATGTAACGGTGGAGCCGCTCGACATCCTCCGACCAGTACTCGCCCACGGAAAACAGGTTGGCCGCGGCGTGGTGACGCACGTGGTCGAGCCAATCTCGAAACGCGAATGACCGTACATGCTTGACCGCATCGAGCCGGAAACCATCAACCCCAGTTTGGTCACAAAACCAGCGGCCCCAGTACTGGGTCTCCCCCACCACTTGAGGGTGGTCGTAGTCGAGATCGCACCCCATCAGAAAGTCGTAGTTCCAGTTCTCGCTGTCGACGTGCGCTTCAAAGGTCTTTCCCTTGATCTTGAAGATCATGTCGTCGTTTTCCACGGCGTCGAAGTGCTCGTGACGCCACTTCATGCTCGAATAGCGGTTGCCGCGTTTCTCGAAATCGAACCATGTCCAGACCGTTCGCTCATGCCAGTGCCCGAGCGCATGGTTTCGGTTATCAGATGCGACATGAATGGCGCTGACTCCGTCTTCCGGATGCCCGCCAAGCTTGTGGTTGAGCACGACGTCCGCATAGACCTGCAGCCCCGCACTCTGCAGCGACTGGATGGCTCGCAGGAGCTCTTCACGGTTGCCGTATTTGGTCCGAATCTCGTTGTGCCAAGGTGTCTCGAACTCTCCAAGGTCGAACAGGTCATACGAATCGTACCCAGTGCTTGTCGGACCGCTGGCGCCCTTGTAGCAAGGCGGAATCCAGACCGCCGTGAAACCACGGTCTTTGAGCGCGTGCGCGCCCGCTTCGAGCCGGGTCCAAAGCGGCGGGTCCGGGGGGGAATGGAAATGAAAGGCTTGGTAGAGGACCCCGTTCGTGTCTGGCATCTTGCCCTCCCGTGTTTGCCCGCGATGGCGCCGCGTTCGTGGGGCACCTCCCAATGTGTACTCCCACGAGGCCTCGTTGCTCAAGCGCCTTAGCGGCGGCTTCCTGCGCTGAGGTGTGGAGAGGCTCTCATGCGTGGCGACGGCCCTTGTAGAGCAAGTAGGGCTCAGGGAAGGGCAGCGCGATCCCCATCCCGACGCGCGCCAGGGTTGCGCCCGGCAGTCACCACGCGCATCCGTTTCGCGCCCGAAGACCCGAACCCCTCGCAAAGCGGGTCTGTCGGTTGGCATACGCTATGCATCACTCAACAGCCGTGAAAGGGGGTAGCCGTGATGAAAGAGCTCAGATTCGCGCGGACTGCTCTGGGCACCGCGCCATTTACCGCAACCGCCTTACTCAGGTCGGCGCTACAGACCTTCGAAGGTGAGCCTCGGCCCAAAGGGACGACGTGTGCGCCGATTGTGTTGATGCACGGCTTCGCCGGATTCCGGGAACTCGGTCCAGGCAAGCAAGTCTGGCTCGAGTACTTCACCAACGTGCGCCATGTGCTTCGGGCAATGGGCTATCAAGTGTTCGCGCCCCAGGTCGCTCCCTTCGAGGATCCCCTCGACCGCGCCAAGCAATGGTTCAGCGCCATCGAGAAGATCCGCAAGAGGACCGGCGCCAAGAAGGTGCACCTCATTGGTCACAGTCAGGGTGGGCTCGACGCCCGCGTGCTCGTGGCCCCATTCCAAGGGGCCCACGACACAGAGGTCGGGCCGCTCTTTGGACTCAACTACGGAGAGCACGTCGAGACCCTCACCACAATCGCCACCCCGCACTTCGGCTCAGTCATCGCGGATGCGATCGTGAAAGACATCCCGGGACACAAACAGGCCGTTGCGGCGCTGATGTTCTCGCTCGACGTCATCACCGCCCTTATTCGGGGTGACCAACAAGACACGGACCGCGCCGCCAAAGCGCTGACTCGCGAGTTCATGCTCAACGACTTCAACAAGATCATCAAAGACGACCCCAACGTGCGCTACTACGCCGTCGCCGGAGACCCGGGCTACCGCACCGTGGTTCATCCGTGGCTCCGTCCCGAGTACAAGGACATTCGTCGAATGGACCCCGCCGACGGTGGGGGGCCCAATGACGGTCTGGTAACAGTCGCCGGCTCGTTCTTCGGAAACCTCCCGCCTGAGTATCGAGATCAAGCCTACCCAGGGCTTGAGCGACACCGCCGGGATAACTGGGAGACCCTCGGCGTCATCGAAGCCGATCACATCGCCGAGGTCGGCCTCGAGCTTCGCGTGCGGCGGCCGAACGCATACGACCACCTCGCGTTCTTTGCCGGCCTCGCACAGTTCCTCGACGACGCGTACCCGATGAAGATGACCCTTCGAAAAGACGGGCACTGGGAGCGCCGTCCGGAGTCGGCGGCGATGTCAGGTCCAATAGCCATGGTGGGGTTGCCATAGGAACCCGGCAGCGATCCCCTCACCTCGGCGGCATCTCACTCTAGGCCGGCTTCGGGCCTTTCACTCGCCTAGCCTTCCAGCGTTTCCTTGACGTTGGTCAGTGCCATGTCGAACTCGCGTTTGTTCCGCCTGATTGCGATGTGCTCCGCCAGCCTACCGAGCACCGGAATGGGGATGGTGTACTCGACATCGATGGTCAGTGTCGTTCCTTCTTGGTGCGGTTCGACGGTATATCCCCAAATTGCGCTGATCATTCCGATGTTCTGATGCACGGCGCGTTCATCGGGAACATGCTCGATCACCGTGCTCTGCCCGCGAAGCAGAGGGCCGGCCATTTTGTACGTCCACTCGTACTGCTGCCCCGCGCCGGTCCCAATCACATTTCGAACTTCGAACATCCCCGGCAGCCATTCGACGAAGTTCATCGGGTCGTCCACGTACGCGAACACCCTGGCCGGAGGCGCGTGGATCACGATGCTGTTCTTCCAAGAGGCCATGCGCGCAGACTCCCATTGTTGAGGAGTACCTCGAACATGCCTAACCGCCGATTCTGCGGATGTCTATACGCAATTCTTTACTTGTTCGAAGCTTTGGCAGGCCTGCACTCAGGCTAGTTGAGCAAGCTTTGCGGCGAGCTGCTTCTTTGCCCAACGTTCGGCCTCGACAGGCTCGGAGAAAAGTTGGTAGGGGAACTTCGGCGGCGAGAGCCACGTCACGGCGGTCACGAGCCCGCGCAGCCATGGGTTCGGTACGATCAGTGCCGAGCCCGCATTCCAACGCACACCGAATTCGTGGAAACGCTTGAGGTGCTCGGCCAACGCCTTGCGCTGGGTGGCAGGCGCCTTGGTGATGTTCGACAGATCGATGATCCAGGCCGTGTAGTAGTGCGCGCGAGTCGCCAAATCTTCACGTGCGCGGAGAGATGCCCGGAGCTCTTCGTCGGTGGCTTCCGAAGGAAAGGTCCATCGGTAGATCGGCATAAGGTCATTCGAGAACCACGGATGGTCGATCTCGATGTACTCGCTCGTAGGCGGGCTCATCCCCCGGTCCATGCCTAGAACATACCGCCTCGGGCCCGCCTATCCCAAACTACGGGGAAGGTCGACAATCGATCCGCTCAATCTGGACGAAGAACGCGCGATTGGCTCGAATCGCGGCTCTCTTGGTAGAACCCACGCGCGGCCTCGGGATCCAAGCGCTCGAGCACTTCGACCTTGCTCGGGTCGATCGCCAACACCAGTTTCGCCGTCGCGGAGGCACGCGCATCAAAGCCCCGGGCGCAATAGAGCTGTACGGCGCGCTCGTATGCGAGCACCGCCTCGGCATTGCGTCCCAACCGCCGCAACAGGTCTCCCTTGCGGTGCGCCCACCGGGGCTCCTCCGGCTTGCGTTTCTCGATTAGCGCATAGAGCTCAAGCGCTTGGGCAAACCGTCTGGTTTTGAGCGCCGTGCTGAGCAGGTCACAAAGATCGGTGGTCTTGCTATCGCGTCTACGCATCGGTTTGTCCGGAGCTGGCTGTTGAAGAGCAGTCGCAATGCACCAAGCACGGGGTGGTAGAGAGAACACCTATTCAAGGGCCGCGTCCATACGTAATTCTTTAGCCGAACTTGGCGCGCAAGATAGTCCTCCGGTCTTAGTCCGCGCAAGAACTGCGCGAGTGGACAACGTCGCTCTGGACGTGCACGACAACCATTGCTGACGACCGCATCGGGGCGGCAAGTGCGATATCTATGCTCTCTCGTTCGACCAGCAGTGAATCCTGATACTCGAGGGCTGCGACCCGCCAGAAAATCTGGCGCAAATGCTGCGCGCTTTCGTGGCGAACGGTAAGAACGAGAATGCTTTCGCAACACCATCCAGGCGTTCGAGGCGCAACCTTTGCGTACGCGAAATAGCTAAAGAATTACGTATAGCCACAGGCTTCAAGGCGACCCAGTTTGCTGATGTGACCGGCGCGAGTCGGCGCTATCGGGGAGGTCGATCATGAAACGCTCTGTCTTGCTTTCTTCGTTCTTGGTGGCAGCGGTGCTGACCCCAATGCTGTTGCAGACCAACTACTGCGACCTTGAGAAATACCAGAAGCTCGCGACGCTTGAGCTCTACGTTCCGGACATCAATGGCCAGAACGTGATTTCCGACTTCGATCCGGACGGCATCCTCTACAAGGTAGAGGTGCCCCTCGATCCCCCTGACACGGCTGTCCTCGTCGTTCAGGCGCAGGACGCCACGGCGACCGTCGAGGTGACGTACGACTCGCTGCCGATTTCTCTAGGCCCTAACGGGGTGGCTCCGCTGACGTTGGGGACGAATCACAGCGAGATCAAAGTCGCCGTCATGGGGGACAACAAGGCGTGGACCTACACGGTGAGCATTGATCGTGTCGATTACTGCCCCTGTGACGATGGGAACGCATGCACCTATGACGTCTGCATTCCGGCAGATCAGGTGTGTGTGTACCCCGTAGTGCCAGATGGAACCTTCTGTGAGGGGATTAGGGGCGGATGCTACGGGGGCGTCTGCAACTTCGTGCCGGTGACCGTCGCTGTCGGGGCGAAAGAGGTCGTCTTCGATTGGACGACCGATCGTTGCGAGGATCCCGGGTTCGCGGACAGCCCGGCGGACGCCGTGAGAGCGCCGGACGGGCAGATCGTGCTTTTCGCGATCCACGGCCACGATCGGGCTTACTTGCACCGCGGTCCTGATTTCGACGCCTTGGAGCTTGATTGCAGTTCGCCCGTACACGAGTCTGCTGCCCTGTCGACCCCGGAGTCCTACGAGAACTTCGAGTGGCTCTGGTCTCCCTACCGCGAGGGGTCGGATTGGCATGTACTCATGCACAACGAATTCCACGATGCCGAGGCTGGTCCGCCTTGCGAGACAGGCAATCCGGCCGCAGGGAATCCCTGTTGGTACAATTCCATTACCTACGCGGTGTCGACGGACAACGCGCACAGGTTTGAGAGCCCTGGCGCGCCAGCGCACGTGGTCGCGCCCCCACCCAACATCTGGGTGCCGCCCCCGCCCGGATGGCCACCCGACTCCGAGGGTAGTTACTTGGAAGGCTACCTTCAGCCTTCCAGCATCGTCCGTGGCCCCGAAGGCTACTACTACTTCACGGTGCTCGCGAAGCCGTCTTACTTGACCAGTGTCGCGGGGATATGCGTGCTTCGCACGAAGACCCTCGACGATCCGGCGAGCTGGCGCGCGTGGAGCGGCTCTGGATTCAGCCTCCCGCTCCTAAGCCCCTATGCGACGGGAAGCCCCGGCCAAGTCTGCCGCTTCGTTGCGCCATCGGCTGGCTTGATCACCACCGATAGTCTCACGTACAACACATATGTCGGACGGTATATGCTGCTGAGTTCCACGATCATGGATCTCGCGCAGGGGACGTGCGGGATCGTTCTGTCGCTTTCAACGGACCTAGTCCATTGGAGTCACGCTCAGCTGCTCGCGCCTTCGGACCTCGTCTATGGTGGATGCACTACGGACCCACAAACGCCGGGCCTGCTAGAGCCGGTCGCCATCGCGTATCCCTCGATCATCGACCACGCCGATTCCACCACCAACTTCGAGCGCGCTGGGCGAACGCCGTATCTCTACTACACACGCTTCAACGGGGGGGGCGACCGCGACCTGGTCCGAGTGCCCCTGAAGTTCACGCTAGGTGGTGTGTTGTGCGAAGGCGTGGACTGCGACGACCAAAACGAATGCACCGAGGACGTGTGCAACGGTGCCGACGGTTCGTGCGAGTACGCGCCGATAGAGTGCGTGCCCGACTTCAACGATTGCACGGTGGACACGTGCACACCAGCTCTGGGCTGCAGTGCAAACGTTGCCGACGCTACGCCGTGCGCCGGAGGCACTTGTCAGGCCGGAGCGTGCGAGCTCACGGGCTCGGTGCTCCCATGTACCGAGCAAGGCATTCGCAACGCCATCGCGGCGGGGGGCGGACCCTACACGTTTGACTGCGCCACCCCAACCACCATCGTGACAGCAGCTGAGATCGTCATCGACAACAACGTCATCCTGGACGGCCAGGGTAAGCTTACGGTCGATGCAAACGCAGGTCATCGGGTGCTCTCCGTGGCGGCAGACGCGACTGCAGAGCTCATCGGTTTCACCGTGACGGGAGGGTCGACCGTCGAAAGCGGTGGCGGCATCCTGAACGCGGGAACGCTCGCTCTGACCAACAGCACCATATCGGGTAACAGCGCACAGAGCTCAGGCGGAGTCCGCAACCTCGAGACGGGTACGTTGACCATCGCAAACAGTGTCATCTCCCAGAACACCGCGGCGCAGTTTGGCGGCGGGATGCACAACTTTGGACAGGCGGAGATTGTGGACACCACCATATCGAACAACACGGCCGAAAGCGGCTCGGGCGGTGTTTCGAACCGATCAGGGGCGACCCTGACGCTGACCAGTAGCCTTGTACAGGGAAACACTTCCGCACTTGGAGCTGGCGGCATTAGCAACGCCGGAACGATGACGCTGACTACCACGACCATCCTGGGCAATGAAGCAGGCACCAGCGGCGGCGGCGTCAGCAACAACGACGGAGTCCTCACACTAGCGAACGCGACCGTGTCGGGGAACGCTTCGGGGACTGACGGCGGCGGTGTCTGGAACGACGACGCGAGCGTCGTCACGCTCACCAACAGCACCATCTCGGAAAACACCGCAATCAACCAAGGCGGCGGCATTTTCAGCGGCGGGACGCTCACACTCTCGAACAGCACCGTGTTCGGCAATAGCGCCGTCTACGGTGCTGGCATCTACAATGATTACACTGCTGTGTCGTTGACTCTGACCAACACAACGGTATCCCTGAACTCGGCGACCAACTCTGGCGGAGGAGGCATTGCGAACCTGTCGGTGATGACGCTGGTGAGCACGACGTTGTCGGACAACTTGGCAACGGAGATCGGGTCAGCAATTTCGAATGTCGGAGCGGCTCTCGTTCGAAACACGATTATCGACGGTGACTGCTGGTTTGCCACACCGCTCGACTCGCTCGGCGGCAACATCGAAAGCGAGGGTAATACCTGCGGATTCGGGCACCCAACCGACAAGACTGTCCCCGCTCCACTGCTCCTTCTCGGGCCACTACAGGATAACGGTGGGCCGACGATGACCCACGCTCTCCTGCCCGGCAGCGAAGCCATCGACTGGATCCCAGAGGCGATGTGCATAGGCGCAGACGGTCAGCCTTTGACGACCGACCAGCGCGGCCAGCCTCGTCCCGCGGGACCTGGATGCGACGTGGGTTCGTTCGAGGTGCAGCCGTAGCCCTCGCATAACCGGGCTTACTCGTGGTTGAAGTCGGTTGCCGGCGTCGTTGTTTCTGCCCCAGCAATGACGGTTGTCCGCCACCTAGTGTCAGACCGGTAGATTTCTGAGTTCGCCAAGCAGGGCATCTTTGGCGTCCGGAGCGCGCATTTGGTGGCACTTGCAAACCTGTCTGCCCAAAACCAGTGCAGACGAACGACCTTGAATGAAAAGGGTAGAATGAAGGGCAGGGCGGTCCCCGGTTCACGGTCGCCAGGCTCAATCTTTTAGCGTGGGATCCCGTAGCTGATCTTCGTAGAGTTCTCTTGCCCACGTCGGAATGGGACCGTGAATCTCGCGCAGTCGTCCCTTTCTAATGCTCATGACCAGAGACCGCCGATTGTCCACTCGCGAGTTGTCATACACGTAGCACCGGTCGACAAGCCCGACGGCTTCGCGCACGTGCGTCAGTGTCCGCGGAAATCGTTCCGCAACCTTGTGAGGCGGAACATCGTGACCACCTTGGAGAACGCGTGTCTCGACGCGCTTGACCGCCAGTTCAGGGGTACGGACGTGCAGGTGATAGAGAAACACTCGAAACCCGCGGGCCTGGGCCTCACGGATCAGATCGAGCTTCGAAGGATGAGAGAACACGGTTTCCGCAACGAAACTCCTTCGCTGTTCGAGGAGTTCAGCGCGCCTCTCGGCTGCCATCCGCGCGGCTTGATACGCGTCCCGTGGGTCCACCGTCAGACCACGCGTGCGCTGGATTTCATCAGCGTTTACGAACGGAAGCTCCGCAAACCTCCGCTCAAGATACGGCTTGAGTTGATGGTAGTAGAACGTGGTCTTCCCACCGCCGTTGACACCCACAATCAGATGAAGGACGGGCGTATCTGGATTGCTCACGTCGAGACGAGCTTGCCGTTGTCGTCATAGCCCCAGACCGGTATTCTCGCGTCTCGTTGCTCGCGCACGAGCTCGGCGCCACCGTCGTCGTGTTCTACCAAGTAGGCGTCCAGGTCGGCGTAAGGGTCCGCCTTGAGCTCCTCCAAGCGACGCGCCTGCCGCGCTTCAAGCTGTCGGCCAAGATGAGCCCAATACTCAATCTGTTTCGGAACACTCCTGAAGCGCTTCGCCGCAGCTTCCTTCGCAGCTTCGACAAGCTCGTCGGATATCTTGATTGGTACACCCATATCGACATTCTAATGTAGCCGTGTCCAATGACAACCTTTGACAACCTATAACTACGTTAAGTTCCCACAGGAGGGCGCACAAGCATAGATTTGCTCACCTTTTTTGATGCTAAACCTATGAAATTAATGAACATTCATCGCTACAACGCAAATTTGCTCGATGTCGCAACCAGGCTTTGATGTCCGGGTGGTTCTGCAAAGCGGTGATGTCCGCTCCCAAATGGTGACATGGGGGCAGGGCGGGGCTGTTTCGGCAGGGCTCTCGACGGCGAAGGGTGCCGGTCCATCTGGGGGAACGTGACTGCGGGAGAGGAGATGGGTGCGCCTGCGACTCGGTTGCGGGGTGCTCGAGCGCGGCTCACCGGCCCCCATCGCCGTGGGGGACTTGCCGGCCACGCAGTGTCCCTGCAGATGGATGCAACCCCATGCTGAATCGAACCGCCATCATCTTACGCTACCGCGAACCGTTCGTGCGGTGGATCAACGAAGCCGATCCATACGTCCTCGATCCCGAGATCACGATCGGGTCGGATGAACAAAGCGTGTACCTCATCCATCAGATCGAGCATCGGGACGAGCTCGACGAATGGATTGCAGTGAACCACGAGCCGTTGTTCGAGAGCGAACTTGAAGGCTGGTACACCGACGAGGCGCTGTGGCCGAAGAACCGGACGCTCGAGTTGTTCAACAAGTGGGTTCACGTCGAGTACCACACCGTCGTCATCGACGTCGTCGATGCTCCGTTGCTCGATGACGAAGCACCCTGACGATGTGAGAGCGCTCACTCGGCGGCTTCCGACTCGCCGTGAACAGCGGACTCCGCGAACTTCCTTCGCACGGTCTCTTTCTCCCATTTGGCTTTTGCCGAAGCGATGCGCTTCTCTTCGTGACCTTGTTGCCGCTTTTGGATATCCAGCAGCGCGGCGCTTAGGAGCTTGTTTTGCACGATCGCGCCTTGGGTGACACGCCGGTCTTCCTTGTGAAACGCGCGGGCAGATAGCTCCTGGCCTTTGAAGCGTATCGACACCTCTCCGTCTTCGTGCTCAACGACCGTCACACGCTTCTTCGCGGCCGCCTTGGCGGCCTTAGTCGGCTCAAGAGTATACATGGTCCGCTTGTGGTGAAGGGTGAGCTGCCCCGTCACGGTGCGCTCCTCTTGCCACGTGAAAATGTCGTCAAGATCGTCTCTCCGATGAAGCCGCCGATGCGCGTCATGGTCGTTTCGGGGAGGGCGACCAAAGCGTGCATTGTGCGCCTTCATGAACGCCGGCAGATACGCATTGGCGTGCTCGACCGTCGAAATGCCCCTTAGTCGGAGCTCCTTGACCAGCCGGTCCTGAAGCGTCAAGTGAGCGCGCTCGACGCGGCCTTTGGCCGCGGGTGTGTTTGCGCAGATGACGTCGATATTGAGGTCGCTCATGGCCCGCCCGAACTGCGTAAATCGATCTCCAGCTTTGGGTCGCTTCGAATTCACGCGAAACACACCGGCCTTGTCGCTGTACAAAGCAACGGGCTTGCCGTGCTGCTCGAGGTATGTCCGGGTCGCGCGGAAGTAGCTGAACGCCGATTCGGAAACGCACATGTGCAAAGCCATGAGCTTGCTCGTTGCATCATCGACGTACACCAGAAGCACAGAACGCGGGCCACGATCCTCGAACCAGTGGTGATCGCAGCCATCGATTTGCACCAGCTCGCCGTAGCAGTCCCGCCGATGGCGCGGCTGCTGGATGCGTTTCTTTCGCTCCGCTCGTGTCTGCCAGATCCCTGCGCGAATCATCCACTGTCGGAGCGTCTCCGTGCTGACCCGAACGTCGTACTCCTCCTGAAGCTTCTCGAGTGCGAAGGTCGGCCCAAAGTCGTGATAGCGCTGCCTCAGCAGCTCAACGACGGCTTGCTCGTAGGCCCTTGGAATCCGATTTGACGGCCGTCGGCCACGGCGTTTGGAAGCCAACCCGGCGGCGCCTTCCGCTTCGAAGGCCCGCAGCATCCGTCGAATCTGCCGCTCACTTCTTTGCAGCGACGCCGCGGCCTGTGCTTGGGTCATGCGTCTCTCTGCGAGCCGCGCGATGATCGTCAGCTTGTCCATTTCCGCCGTGCTCAGGGTCAGTAGATCGCCAGTCATGGCGGGGGATTGAACCCCAAACCGGACATCTACGCTTTGGAGAAAGCGGACATTTTAGCTTTGGTCCTACACTCGAACTTCGCAGAACGTATATTATGTAAACTTTTCTGTCTGGAATGAGATTCAGCCGATTGGCAGCACCGGCCCGACACGCAGCGCTCGCCTCCCGTCTCTGTTTCAGCGTCCGCAGGACAGCACGGCGAGCTGCTCTTCGATGCGCTTCGCAACGACCGGGTCCGTTGCCTTCTCAGACCAAGCATCGAGCTGCACGCGAACGGTTTCACAGCGCGGGCCCCGTCGGACGGTCGACACGAGCGCATCGACGGCCTCCGTGGTCTTCACGCTGTCGTCTGCCTTCATTGCCAAGTCGTACATCGGCACGATGATCGGTTTCGGCCACGGTGGTGATGGCATCAACGAGAGCTGTTCGCGCAGCTCGTCGTCGTTGCCTTCCCGAGCGGCGACGCGAGCGAAATAGAAATGAATGCTCGGGTCGTCGAAGTGGTCGCGCATCAATGCACGGTCGTAGGCTTCTTGGCCCGCGTATGCTTCGCTTGCCCGGTGCGTCTGAAACGCTGCGTACGCGAACAGTCCAAGCCCCAGCGCGCCGAGCGCAATCCGCCAAGCTCGACTGCGGGACGCGGCACGTTCCAAGTACGGAGACAGCGCCAAAACCACCAAGATCGAGGGCATGTACAGGTAGCGGTCGAAGCCCATCCAGAACGCGCCCGATACGATCGCAACGGGAGCCAAGGTCGCGATCGCGCCCACCGAATACGCGAGCCCGGCCCAGTCACGGCGGTAAGTCAGGAATCCGAGAACCAGCCCCGTGACCGCGAGGCCTATGCCGTCCGCTGTCGACCAGGGCCCGAACAGAACCCAGGAGAGGGACTGCATGGCCTCTGCGGGGAAGCTCAGAAGCGCCTCGGCGCCCTTCCCCACGAGCTTCGGAACCGACGCCCAAATGTCGGGATCGGAGAAGACATTCTCCGAGGTGCCGAGTTGACCTTGGAACGGCGCAAACACCGCTCGGAGGATCAGATGAACCGTGATTCCTCCTGCAATCGCGCTCCCGGCGACTCGCGACTGCGCTGCGCGCGTCCGGACTGCCCAGGCAATCCAGAGCGCCACCGCGGCGACGGCGAACGGTAACTTGGAGCTTGCGCCGAGAAACGCGATAAACCCAAGCACGAACAGCTGTGCAAGTCCGCGGCGCGGCGCGGCGCTCATCTGGTTCAGCCAGAACGCAAGAGCGACGAGCCAAAACCCTGCGAGCAAGTCCGAACGACCGTTGATCCACACGTACGACTCGACATGCACCGGGTGAATGAAGAACAGCGCTGCAAGTCCGGCCGCCACGATGTCGTTCGTCTCCTCGTCGGCATTTGATTCCGCGGGCGCCTGGCTGCGAAGCAGCGCGAATAGAAGCAGGCTCGTCGCCGCATGCAGCAGCCAACTCACCGCGTGATGAAGCCAAGGTTTTGGCGCCAGCAGATGCGTCGCGATCAGCGTCAGCATCGTCGCCGGTCGATACGGTCCGACCTTGTCTTCGACGAACAAATAGCTCGCCGCATTGCGCCTGAAGACGGCCCCGAGCTCGGCCCAGTCTCCGTACAGATAGTTGTGGACCATGTGCCAGTCGTCGCCGACCCAGGTTCCGGACAGCCCGACCCAGGTCGCCGCCCATGACAGCCCGGCGAGCAGGATCGCGAATCCCACCAGGCGAAGCCTATGCCGTCGTTCCATCCGAAAAGATCCTACTGACATGGGCTCGGACGACGCGAGCTTTCGGTCCCTGGCGTCCTAGCTCTTCACGCTGATCGAGGCGTTCCTGCATGGTGCTGACGCGGTGTTTTGGTGTGCCTCTTCACACCCCCCAAATAAGGCTGGCACAATGGTCATGTGTTTGTAAAAATATGATCAAAATGGAACTTTCATCATTAATCATTGTGTTTTTGGCCCTTGCCTCCGGATGCGCGTTTGATGCCTCCAGCGCTGGCGCGGGCAATGGCGGCCTCGAGGGCGACGGGGTCGACGGCAGCGCCCAAGCAGGCGGCGACACGGCCGCCGAGGGAGCCGTCTCCGGTGCGGAAGACGGCGGCGTGGACGGCCCTCTGGAGCTGGATCGCGGCCTAGACCTGGAGCGCAGCGCCGATTGGGAGCCGAACTTGGACTGGGATCCCGAGTACGACTGGGACAACGGTTCGGGCGGGCCTAGCGATCCGGATTCCATCACAGGCCCTGGTTTCGACTGGCGGACGGATTTCGAGTGGTTCCATCCGGGCATCTCTTCGCTCTCGGATTACTCCGACCTCGAGGACTGGCTGATCGATCTCATCAACGCCTTGGAGATTCCCTGCACGCCCGATGCGCAGCCGACCGGCTGCTGGCCGGGCACCGTCTGCAACCCCGACACTTCGTTCTGTGAGGTCTCCCGGTAGCACCCATGAAGAAGCTGTTCATAGCCCTGTCGATTTTGGCATTGAGCTCCGGATGCGCATTTGAAGTGCATTCGGTGGGCACGGGCAATGGTGGCTTGGAAGGTGACGGGCCAAGCGAAGGTACGGGTCTAGACGCGCGATTCAATGCAGTCTCTCCAGGTGCGTCGGAAGCGGACGCTGGCGTCGGGACCCCGTCCGTCGACGACGAGATCGACACGCCGATCCTCGACGTGCCGGTCCTCGACGTGCCGGCGTCCGACGAGATCGTCGAAGCGAATGATCCGGTCGACGTCGTCGTGCAACCGCTCGCTTGCACGCCGGCAACCGAAGCGGAGGATTGCCCAGGCACGAGCTGTGACCCGGCGACCATGCAGTGCAGCACCTTCAAGCGCGCGAGCCGCCCCGGCTGCTGGACCTGCGTGAGCGATAGCGACTGCGAGGATCCCGATCACCGCTGCATCGAAATGGACTACCAGGGCGTTCGCTTCCCGGACGAGAAGACCGGGTTCTGCATGCAAATCGCCGTGCCCGGCGACGATGACGACGACTGGGACTTCGACGACGCGGATGACAGCAACTGCGTCGCACCCTTCATGACCGTCCTGATCAATCGGCCGAGCCTTTCGGGCGGTGTCACCCAGAGCTACTGCGGCATCCGAGAGGATCTCACCACTTGCTACGGGGTGCGCTCCTTCCAAAACCAAGAGCAGTGCCCCGGCGGCCGGGACGATGAATGCCCCGTCGGCGCTTTCTGCCGACGATTTGGAAGCGGGAGCAAGGCGGTCAACTGCTGCTCATACGAGTGCACCAAAGACAACCAGTGCGTGGGTCCGGGTGGCGAAGCATCGGAATGCGGAGGCTACTGTGGCGGCTGATCTCACACTCAGTGGCTTCAGGAGGAGCTTTGGAACGTCATCTTCATGCGCTCGTCGCACTGAGCTCCGGCTGCGCCTTCGAAGTGCAGTCGGTGGGCCCGGGCAATGGCGGTCTCGAAGGCGACGGCGTCTTTCCCAACGTCGCCGATGGAGGCGTCGACACCGCTCTGCCCGATCTCGGAACGCCAGGCGTCGATCTCGAGCTCACTGCGCCGATCACCGGCATCAACACGCTCAAGCCAGACACGACGCTTGGCGCAGTGGACCCCGACAGCGGTCTCGCCGCCCTGCGGCCCGGCAGCAGTATTGCCGTGGTGGGCCCTGACAGCGGTAGCTTGGGCGAAGTGGTCATCAAGGAGCCCGAGTGCACGCCGGCGACGGAGAAGACCAGCTGTCCCGGCACGAGCTGTCACCCCAAGACCCTGACCTGCACGGCATTGGGCGTGGCAAGCCGCCTCACCTGCGAGACCTGCTTTGCCGACAGCAACTGCGCCGATCCCGATCACCGCTGCGTGAAGATGACGTACTATGGCGAGACCTTCCCCGACGAGCTGACGGGCTTCTGTCTGCAAATCGCGCAACCCACCACGGTCGATGGCGGCTACGACTGCGAGCCCCCGTTCACTATCCCTCTTCGCAACCGCACAAGCGTCTCGGGCGGCAAGACTCAGGACTACTGCGGTCTCTACGAGAAGCTCACGAGCTGCCCTGCAGTGCTCGCGTTCCAGCGAGAAGTTCAGTGTCCGAACGGTCGAGACGACGAGTGCCCCGAAGGCGGACTGTGCCGGGAGCTCGTGACCAAGGGTAAGAAGACAGAATACCTCTGCACCCACGCCTGCGACGGCGCTTCCGAGTGCTCGGACGAGTGGAACAAAGTCGAGTGCGCCGGCTTCTGCGGCGGCTGACCTAGAACGTCCCCGACACCACAGCGCCGGTCGGAGTGAGCATCCAAGTCGTACTCCGCTTCTCTTTGGAGCGCTTCTTCGCGACCAAGATCCAGGTCACGCTGCCCGCCAAGGCCGCGACGCCAACACCGCCGTACACCCAGGTCCACGGGCTCGTGGCCTTTTCGCTCACGCACATGCCGTCCATTTCCTCGACGCAGTTCCCCCTCTGCGCAAGGCCGACGCTCATCGCCACGATGCCGCCCACGCCGACGGCACCGAATATCGATGAGCCGACGATCGCGGACGTCGGGATCTTTCGGCCGGATGAATCTCGAATCGAGTCCTCGGAGCTGACCGCGGCTTCCGCAAGCTGTCGCTCCGCCTCTTTCCTCGCTTCGATGGCCTGCTCGAGCGCGGCAACGCGCTTGAGCACTTCCTGTTCACGCGGCGGCCTCTCGACTTCCTCTAGATAGGCCCGGAACGCATGCAGGGCATCCTCATCGCGCTGTAGGCGGGTGGCGGTGATGCCGATGTTGTACTGAAGCTGTCCCCGCTGGCTGAGCCGGTACGCGTTCCGAAAGTGCACCAGCGCCTCATCGTAGTTGGCTCCCTCGAAGGCAGAGCGTCCAAGCTCGAATTGCTTGCGGGCGGCCGCATCTTCTGCGGTCCTCTGTGCGCCAGCCGGCCCCGCCGCGAGCAGAACCCCGCAGAGAAACAGCGCTGAACAAAGCCAGCGAAGGACTATCCCCCGAGTCTCCCCCATACCCATTCAAGTTAGAGGATCGCGAGCGGCAGCAGCAACATCTGCAGCCACCTCAGGCGCTAACGAGCCAGAATCACCTCCGCGAGGCCATCGAGACGCTCGAGCAAGAAACGCTCGGAGGGGCTGTAGTCGCTTCGCGCCCGGGTCTGGACCGTCTGAAGATAGCTGCGGACGTATCTGCGCCGGTGGTATTCTTGTCGGCGCACGACGCTGTGCATCGCTTCGATGGTTTCTGCGGTCATCAAGCGGCCCATCGCCGTATGAATGCGGAAAACCCAGTCTGTCCACTTCTTATCGAGGAGCCCCTCGGCCAGTTGCAGCGCGTAGCTGGTCGCGGTCGTGAACATCGCTTCGGGGTCGTCTTTGTTCGAATCGCTGAGTGGTCGGTTTCGCAGAGCCCGCTCCAGAAGCGCATCGAGGTGCGGGATCAGGATCCGTTCGGCCTCGTCGAATCGGCCCATGGTGATCGCTTTCGACGCGATGCTTCCAAGCACGTCGAGTGCCCGCGCCGTATTCGTGTTCTCCGATGCGCCCCATTCACGGTTGGGCGCGTCGACACGCGGGCTGAGCATGGCTCCTCGGTCCTGCTCTTTCCAGGTCGCGCTGGCATCGGAATCGAGACGGGCCCCACAGTCACCGCAGAAGCGCTTGGCGCTCCCATTGATCGCCCCGCAGACGTCGCAGGCGATGTGACGATCGGTCGTGGTGCGCGCGTTCATCTTGTCCGCGTCGATGAGCACCAGCTCCTGCGAGCCGATGTAGACACGGTCCATGTGCTGCAGTGGGCATTCGCCCTCGATTCGAACCCCGTTCACGGCCACGCCATTGCGGCTACCCAGGTCTTGGAGCACGACGCTCTCCGGTTCGACCAGAAGCAGGGCGTGCTTACGGGAAACCATCCCGTCGGAAACGGCGAGGTTACATGCCGAGCTACGACCAATGGCGAACTCCTCCCCGGGCCGAAGCTCGAGGTTGGTCGCCTGATATCGAAGCCTGAAACGCGCCACCCCACATACAAGCTAGCAGTCCGAGAATCGGACTGACCAATCGAAACGCGGCACGGAACATCAGAACAGTGTTTACTGAGTCGTCGCCCGGTGCGAGTATCCGCGCGGCCCGGCGCATCGGGCGGAGGAGGAAGCATGACGCTTGGTAACAAGGTTGCCGCAGAGTTCATCGGCACGTTCTGGCTCGTATTCGGTGGTTGCGGGAGCGCCGTTCTGGCCGCCGCGTTTCCCGACGTGGGAATCGGGCTCCTCGGCGTTGCGCTTGCATTCGGTCTCACCGTTCTGACGATGGCCTACGCCATTGGGCACATCTCCGGCTGTCACCTCAATCCGGCCGTCTCCGTCGGTCTCTTCGTCGGTAAACGCTTCCCAGCTTCCGAGCTGGTTCCATACATCATCGCCCAGGTGCTCGGCGGGATCGCAGGCGCCGCGGTGCTCTACTTCATCGCCTCGGGCCAGGATGGCTTCCAAGCTGGCGGCTTTGCATCCAACGGCTTCGCGGAACACTCGCCCGGCGGCTACTCGATGGTCGCCGCCCTGACGGCAGAAATCGTTCTCACCTTCGCGTTCCTGTTCGTCATTTTGGGCGCGACCGACAAGCGCGCACCGGCCGCCCTCGCCCCCGTGGCCATCGGCCTTTGCCTCACGTTGATTCACTTGATCGGCATCCCGGTCGACAACCTGTCGGTCAACCCGGCCCGCAGCACCGGCGTGGCCATCTTCGCCGAGCCCTGGGCGCTCCAGCAGCTCTGGCTATTTTGGGTTGCGCCAATCATCGGCGGCGCCATCGGCGGCGTCGTCTATCCACTGGTTGCCGGCAAGGGCGACTAGGGGTCGGGTCCTAGGGTCCTAATTGACCCGCAGGCACAGGAACCGCCCGCCGTTCGAAAGTGCGCCGCCGAAGCTGCCGAGGGCGGATGGCGCGGCCGAGAAGCCGGCTCCGCCTTCGGCTCGCGCGATTTCGCGTCCGTCGGAAAGCGAAAGCGCAAGCAGCGAGCCCCGGGTTTCGCCGTAGATCACGGTGCCCGTCTCGGTCACGACCGGCGCTGTGGGGGCGCCCCGCTCCGGGGCCTTTTCCCACTGCACCTTCCGCGTCCGAAGGTCCATCAGGGACAAGCCTCGCCGAGCGGACGCGATGATCAGCATCCGCCCCGCTGCAGCGAGTCCCGTGACGCCCGTAAACTCGGCGTCACGCCATTCGACGGTACCGCTCCGTGGATCGAGAGCGTAGAGACCGGCGGTGAACGACGCGACGTACAGCGTGCCTTTCAGCATCACAGGCGTCGTGTCGACATCGAGGAATTGCGGGACGTTGCCGGGTCGAAGCTCGATATCGATTGAGGTTTCGATCTCCCAGAACAGCCGTCCGTCGACCGGATTGATCGCGGCCACGGCCCCGTCCGTGAACGCGGCGTACAGCCGCCCGTCCTCGAGCAGCATGCCGGCGTGCCCCGCGATGGTGATCTCCTCGACCGGTTCCTTCGCATAGGTCCAGAGGATGCGGCCGTCGTCTCGCGCAAGCGCGCTGATCGTGTCGTTCTCGCCCACGACGTACAGCGCATCGGCGGTGAGCACGGGTTGGGTCCGCACGGTGCCGATGAGCTTGGTCCGCCACTTGGGCTGGCCGCTCTCGGTGAGGGCATGCACGGTTCCGTCGACCGACGGGAAGTACAGCTCACCGGTCGGCCCGTCGACCGCAGCCTTGGACTCGATCTGCGCACCCGCATCGTAGAAGAACAGGCGCCGGCCGTTCAGAGCAAAGGCGAACATGTTCCCTTCGCTGGTCCCGATGAACACGCGCTCTCGCTTCACGTCGAATTCCGCCGAGCTCAGCTGAACCGGCAGGTAGCGCGCTTCGGAGCGATCGGTGAGCTGCTTCGACCAACGAACATTGAAGCCGCCCTCGCCGGGTCGCGCGTACGATTTGCTCTGCTCGACCCAGCCGAAGTTGTCGGCGTTGGTCGCCGGCGTACCTGCGGCTCCGCAGCCCGGGATCGCGAGGAACGAGAGGGCGACGGCGAGTAAGGCGGCGA
Source organism: uncultured delta proteobacterium (assembly GCA_963716775.1). Classification (GTDB taxonomy): domain Bacteria; phylum Myxococcota_A; class Polyangia; order Polyangiales; family Houyiibacteriaceae; genus SG8-38. Next base: position 587,756 of record CAVQUI010000006.1, on the reverse strand, counting down.
AGCGTATGCGCATCGATTGCAGGCTTATTGTTGCGGTGGCTGTCGCTGGAGCATCTGGTTCATTTGCCGAATCAGCTCCTCGGCCTGGCGCGGATCGGCGTCGGCTGCGGGTGCGAGGTTCGGGTCGATCACGGCGAGGCGCGCCTCGGTCTGTTCCTGCGTGTACGGCAACAGCGGAGCGTCGGCCTCCTTGAGCTCGTTCAGGACCCAGTCGAACTTGGTCTTGGCTTCCTCGAGCTTGCCCTGCGCGGCCAGGATCCGCCCTTGATGGTACCCGGCGATGGGAGCGATGCTCCGGTCCAGCTCTCGGAGAGCCTCGAGCTGCTCGAGCGCCTGGTCGTACGACTTCTCCGCTTCGAGCGAGTAGCTGATGCCCTCGAGCGCGGCCCAGCGAACCGGCTCATCGTCGCTGGCGTCGAGTGCGGCCTGGTAGGCGGCCCGGGCCTGCTCCCACTTGCCCTCGGTGAAGAGCGCCTTGCCCTCCCCGATTCGCGCCCATGCGGCCGCAGGCGTCTTGGCGTGCGCATCGGCGACCGCCGCGTAGGCCGTCGCAAGGGCCGCGGGATCGTCCGCGCCGCCTTCGAGCACAGCGGCGAGCTCCTCGCCCGCCGTGGCGTTCTGACCGCGCGTCACGGTAGACCAGCCGATCCCAAGGGCCGCCACCAGAAGCACTCCCCCGGCCATGAGCCCGAGTGGCTTCAGGTTGTCGGCCAACCAGTCCTTGGCCACAGCGGCTTGTGCGAGCGCCTTCTCTTCCACCAGCTCGGCGTCGCGGCCCTTTTGGGCGGCTTTGCGAGCAGCCTTGGCCGCCTGCTGAGCGGCAAGTCGCTGGCCCGCGCTGAGTGGCGCTTGTTTTTCGTTTTCGGCAGGGTCGTTGGCCAAGGCTTCCTCCAGAAGACCGGGAAAACCCGGCAAATCGCGTCGGCACTATACACGCGGCCCTTGTCCAGTCAACGTAGCCTCGCACCAGGCGCGACCGCCGTGCTAGAGGGCTCGCTGTGCGTTGCCTCGTGTGGATCATTGGGAGCCTCGCCCTGTTGCTGGCTTGGCCTCCTTCGACAGCCGGGGCCTACGAGAAGCAAGCCACCCTCGGTCTCGGGGTCGGCTACGCGGGCAATCCCGGGAGCGACACCCTTCCCCGCAACGGCGTCGACGTCGGCCTGAGCGCCGGCGGAGGCATCGGTGACTCCTGGAGCATTCAAGGGCTCCTCAGCTACAACGTCTTCCCGAACGAGCGAGCCGTCCACCTCGGCATGCTCGGCATCGAGACCGTCTACGCCCTCGACATCGTACGCTTCGTCCCTTTGATCGGAGTCGGCGTCGACGGCCTGCTGACGGTTCGCGATCGGCGCAGCCGCGGAGACTTCGCCCTGCACGCGCTACTGGGCGTCGACTTCCTGATCAATCCGCGCTGGCTCGTGGGCGCGGACGTGCGCGGCTACTGGGTTGCCACCAATGCGGACAGCCCTCTCGACCCATTCATCATCACCGCGGCTGCGCGAGTCGGCGTCCGCTTCGACCTCGACTGACTCGACCTGTGCGGCCGGGTCATAGGGCCGCTGCCAGATCTGCAGCGGCCGGTTCGAGGCGATGGCGCTACAGGCGAGCGCCAGCACGATGCAGGCCGCTGCTCGAATCGATGAGGCGCGCGATGCTCTTGCCACCGCCTTCCATCGGTCGGTTCTTGGGTTCGTTGCGTCGTCGCTAGCCGGGCGGCTTGCCGAGCTCGAAACCGTCGTGAAGCACGGCGACGGCTCGGTCCGCATGTTCTTTTTTGATGAGGCAGGAGGTTTTGATCTCGCTGGTGCTGATCGCTTGGATGTTGATGCCGTTGTCGGCCAACAGACGGAACATCCGCGCGGCGATGCCGGCGTGGTTCCGCATCCCGACGCCGACGATCGACACCTTGGCCACCGCGTCATCGCGCACGACGTCTTCGGCGCCCACGTTCGCGACCAGCTCCTTCGCGATGCTCTCGGCGCGTTCGGCATCTTCGTGGCTGACGGTGAAGGTCAAGTCCGTCTGGCCCTCTTTCGAGACGTTCTGGATGATCATATCCACCGAGATGTTGGCGTCCGCCAGAGGCTCGAACACGCTCGCGACGACGCCGGGGTGATCGGGCAGCGCTCTCACGGTGAGCTTCACTGTCTTTTTGTCCGCCGCGACTCCGGCGACGATGACTTTTTCGAGCAGGTGTTCTTCGTCGGTCACGATCGTTCCCTCCTCTTTCGAGAAACTCGAGCGCACGTGCAGCGTCATCCGGTGCTTCATCGCAAGCTCCACCGAACGAATCTGTAGGACCTTGGCCCCTTGTGAGGAGAGCTCGAGCATCTCCTCGTAGCTAATGCACTTGAGCTTGCGCGCGTTCGGGCAGATGCCCGGGTCGGTGGTGTACACGCCGTCCACATCGGTGCAGATCTCGCAGACGTCGGCGTTGACTGCTGCGGCGATTGCAACTGCAGAGGTGTCGGAGCCGCCGCGCCCGAGCGTCGTGATGTTTCCGTAGGCGTCGGTGCCCTGAAAGCCCGCGACGACGAGCACGTTGCCCGTTTCGAGCGAGGAGCGAAGTCCGGGTCCATCGATGGAGCGAATGCGGGCTTTGCGATGCACGTTGTCGGTCAGGATGCGTGCCTGGTGTCCGAGCAAGGAACGAGCCGGCACACCCATCTCATTGAGCTGGATGGCGAGCAAGGCCGCGCTCACCTGCTCGCCGCTCGAGACGAGCACATCCATCTCGCGCTCTGCGGGCCCATCCGAGAGCTCCCAGCCCATCGTCAGTAGACGGTCGGTCTCTCCAGCCATCGCGCTCACCACGACGATGACCTGATGGCCCTCGCGATAAGTCTCCGCAACGCGGTCTGCGACCCTGCGGATTCGTTCGAGTGAACCGACGCTGGTGCCACCATATTTCTGTACGACCAGGCTCATTGGGCGCCGAAGGATAGCCGCGAGTTCTGAGGGGGCAACCGGCATCGGACGATCCTCGTTTCCGTGGTATTTCTAGAGAGATGAGACGAGCGTCATGGGTCGCTTTGCTGGTGCTGGCTGCCTGCAGTCAGAAGTCGGGGCCGGCGCGCGCGGTCCCCTCGGACCCGGCCGCGCGAGAGCAGGAGCGACTCGACATGGTGAGCCGGCAGATCGAAGCCCGCGGAGTCCGTGACGCCCGGGTCCTTCAGGCGATGCGCGAGGTGCCCCGGCACCGCTTCGTGCCGCAGTCACAACTCGCACACGCCTACGACGACCGCCCGCTCCCCATCGGTGAAGGGCAAACGATCAGCCAGCCCTACATCGTCGCGCTCATGACCGAGCTCGCTCAGGTGAAACCCGGCGACCAGGTGCTCGAAATCGGGACGGGCTCCGGCTATCAAGCCGCCGTGCTTGCGCAGATGGGCGTGAAGCTCTTCTCGATCGAAATCATCGTGCCGCTGGCCAAGCGAGCCAAGGCGACGCTTGCGGCGCTCGGCTATTCAAAGAACGTCGAGGTCCGGCACGGCGACGGATACGCAGGCTGGCCCGAGCACGCGCCCTTTGACGCCATCCTCGTCACCGCCGCGCCACCGACGATTCCAGAGCCCCTGAAGCAGCAGCTCGCGGTCGGGGGACGTTTGGTTATCCCGATCGGCAAACGCTACCAGAGTCTACTAAAGGTGACGCGCACGGAGGAAGGGTTTCGCGAGGAGACGGTCATCCCAGTGAGATTCGTGCCGATGACGGGGGAGGCGCAGGGGGAGTGAGGGGGGTGGGCAGTGTCAGTGGCGGTGGCGGTGCCGAGGGCCGTGTCCGTGTCAGCGTCAGCGTCAGCGTCGGCCGGTGCCGGTGTCGGTGTACGGCTTGTGCTGCCGCGGGTGCTGTGGGGGGCGGTCGATGAGTCGGTTGGGCGGTGCGGCTTGTTACACCGCCCGCCCACCCCCGCCCGTAGTTCTGGTATCACTCTCACGCGAGTGAGCAGCGTGCCTGGCGCGGCGGTCGCTGCGCTTCGCCTTGCCGGCGCGTTCGCGCCGGGCTTCGCCCTTCGGGCTCGCGGGGGTGCTGGTTGGCGGGTCGGTGGGCGGGGGAGCGGGTGGCGGTGACCGGGGTTGGGATCGGGACCGAGTCTGGGGCTTCTGTAATCCGCCTCACAAAGTCCCGGGGTCCGGAAAAAACCTCGATCGGACTGCAGATGACCTGTGTTACCGTCGGCGCCCCCCCTGAGGAGTCCCGATGCCCACATGGATTCGTACGCGCCGGCTCGCTTGCTGGCTACTTGGTGCCCTAGCGTTCGCAGGCTGCGCTGCTGAAACGAGCAGCACTGGCGGTCTGGAGCTTCAGCTCGAGCTCTCCGATGGCACCCAGATCGAAGAAGTCAGCTACTCGATCATCGGTGGCGAGATGCCGACGATGACGGGAACGATCAACACGAGCGCTCCTGGGTCGACGGCGTCCGTCGAAATCTACGGCATCCCCGGAGGCGGCCCCTACACCATCATGATGACGGCCACCGCGGACGGCGGTGCAACGTCATGCTCGGGCTCAGCCAACTTCAACGTCTCCATCGGGCTCGTCACCGAGGTCGCCGTGATGCTCAACTGCAAGCCCGGCCAAGAGCTCGGCGGCGTCCGCGTCAATGGCAGCTTCAACTTCTGTACCGATCTGATCAAGGTCGTCGTCGCGCCCCTGCAGACGTCGGTGGGAAATGACATCGACGTGTTTGCCCTGGCCTACGACACCGAAGGTGACTCCATCGCATATCGCTGGACCGGAACGGGTGGCACGTTTGCGGACCCGACCTCGCGAGAGACGACCTACACCTGCCAAGAGGTTGGAGAGCAAACGATCACCATCACAGTCTCCGACGACGGCTTTGACTACTGCACCTGTGACCACACGGTCGACATCATCTGTGTCGACGGCGGCGGCACCGGCGGCACCGGCGGCAGCGCTGGCGCAGGCGGCACGGCTGGTGCGGGCGGCATGGCCGGCGCTGGAGGTTCGGCCGGCGAAGGCGGCATGGGCGGCTCGGCTGGCGCCGGCGGCATGGCTGGCATGGGCGGTACGGCTGGCGCGGGCGGCATGGCTGGCACCGGCGGCTACGGCTGGCATGGGCGGTACGGCTGGCTCCGGCGGCATGGCTGGCACTGGCGGTACGGCCGGCATGGGCGGCATGGCTGGCATGGGCGGTTCAGCTGGCGCCGGCGGCATGGCTGGCACTGGCGGTACGGCCGGCATGGGCGGCATGGCTGGCATGGGCGGTTCGGCTGGCACGGGCGGCATGGCTGGTACCGGTGGAACGGGCGGCGGCGGGGAGTGCATTCCAGACGGCGGCGCCCAATTCGCCGGCGCCGCGACGAATCGAATTTGCGGAGAGGTCTCCTGCGGTGCGATGGAAGTCTGCGTCGATCAGGTCTGCACCCCGTCGGGACTAGTCTTCGTCAGCAGCACCATCTCGGACGCGGATCTCGGAGGTCCTCGCGGCGCCGACGGGGCCTGCGCGGAGCTCGCAGAAGCCGCTGGACTGGGCGGTTACTGGATGTCTTGGACCTCGGATCCTTGCACGTCTCCTTACAAGCGGTTCGAGAAGTCGACCCTGCCGTACCGCATGCTGGACGGCACGCAAATATCTTCGAGCTGGCAGCGTTTGACGATGGACCCGCCGCCAACGGGAGAACGCATACCTCGACAATGACATCAATGTAGATGAGAGCGGGGCCGTGGTGGAGACCGAGGAACACTGCGGTAGTTCGATCAATCCGTCTGGGTGCAACGTGTGGACCAACACGAAGGTGACGGGGCAGGTCTCAGCAGTGGCGTTCAACAATAGCTGCTTGGGACTGACCACCAACGACAGCATGTTCTCGAGCTCCACGTCGGGCGACATCTATTCGCGCTTCCGCTCTTGGACAGATGGAGGCGGCAACTTCACGTGCGGCATCAACAACCTACGAACCTACTGCTTCGAGCAGTCCGTCGCAGACCCGATTCCGTAATCTGGGCTAGTCCTCGTCGTCGCTCGGAGGCGCCGGTTCTTCTTCCGGCTGCTTCGGCGGAGGCAGAGGCTCGCCGTACTCTTTCATCAGCTTCTTCTTTAGCTTGTCGAGGAGCATTCGCTCGATGTAGCTCGGCATGGCCGGGATTTGGATGACCGCGCGGATGGGGCCGCCGCCCTGGTCCTCGATTCGGACGAGCTCGACACTGCCTGGGTACGTCCTGCCGTCGTCGCGGTAGTCGAAGAGGAAGTAACCGATCTCCTGGTCGCGGTCCTTGATCGGATAGTCCTGGTCCACGCGGATGAGGCGAATCGCCGCGCCCCAGACCTGTTCATAGCTGTGACGGAAGTCCGCGGTCTCCTTCGCTTGGCTACGGGCCGGCGAGAGGAGCGCGAAGGTCATCAAGATGGCAGCCAGGAGCTTCATCGGAGCCCAAGCTACCGAACGGGCGGGAGGGGTCCAAAAAAGCGGAAGGATCGCGCCCCTCCACACCCTCTCTCTCTCGACCACCCCCAACCCACCCGCGGCAGCGCGAGCCCGCAGGGCGAAGCCCGGCGCGAAGCGCCGCCAAGCCCCAGCGAAGCGCAGGGTGCGGCAGGGAGGATTACGGGTGGGGGCGGGCGGGCGGTGTAGCTAAACCAAACCACGCAACCAACTCACCCCTCCGCCACCATTACTCCCCTTGCCTCGCCAGCTCCTCCACCATCGGCATCAACTTATCCCGGGTATTGAGCGACGGATCCTCGATCACGCGATCCAGCAGCGTCCGCAGAATCTCTCCGACGACCGGACCGGCGCCGCCCTCCAGATGTTCGATCACATCCTTGCCGCCGACCGCGAGGTCCTGCGTCGTGAGTGCGTTGCCTTCTTCCATCGTCTTGTCGATTCGGCCGCGCAGCTCCTTGAGCGCTTCGAGCTCTTCTTCGACGTTGCGTCCTTTGCCGAGCGCGTCCGCTTCACCCAGTCGCAGCAAAGGCTCGACGTTCCCCGATCCCACGCGCTTGATGAACCGCCGCACCGCCGCGTCGGTCCATTCGCTCGTGTAGCAAATCAAGTGATGCCGAATGAGGCCGACCACGAGCTCGCGTTCATGATTCGAAAAGCGGTAGTCGCGAAGCCAGCGTTCGGCCATGTCGGCGCCGACCTTTTCGTGATGGTAGAACGTCCAGTCGCCGGTCTTGTCCGACATCGCGCGCGTGCGCGGCTTGGCCACGTCATGAAGCAGCGCGGCGATTCGTTCCACCGGGTCAGGCGCCGACTCGTCGAGCACACGCATCGTGTGACCCCAGACGTCGTACGCGTGCCATTGATTTTGCTCGCAGCCGACTTGCTCGAGAAGCTCGGGATAGGTGACCTCGAGGATGCCGGTGCGGCGCATCACTTCGAATGCCCGTGATGGCGCGCGCGCCTTCATCGCCTTCAACCACTCTTCGCGCACACGCTCCGGGCTCACCTTTCGAAAGGTGTCGAGCGCGCCGCGAAAGGCCGGCTCGGTGTCTTCTTCGAGCTCGAAGTCGAGCGTCGCGACGAAGCGCGCCCCGCGCAAAATCCGTAGCCCGTCCTCCTGGAAGCGCTCACTCGGCACCCCCACGGCCCGCAGGACCTTGCGGCGCATGTCGATCAGGCCATCGAAAGGATCGGCCACGTGCCCGTCGACCGGGTCGTAGGCGATGGCATTAACGGTGAAATCGCGCCTTGCCAGGTCCCGATCGATGTCCTCGACGAAGACCACGGTGTCGGGCCGCCGTCCGTCCGTATAGGCGCCCTCCCCGCGAAGCGTCGTCACTTCATAGGCGCCGCCCTTCCAAAGGACCGTCACCGTTCCGTGATCGATCCCGGTCGGAATCACCCTCCTGAAGACCTTTTGCACCTTTTCGGGCCGTGCGGTGGTCGCCACGTCCCAGTCGTTGACCGCCTGCCCCCGCAGCGTATCGCGCACGCAGCCGCCCACCACCCAGGCGCGCTCCCCGGCATTGCGAAGCTCCTTACAGATGTCGAGCACCGGCTTTGCGATCTGCTGACGGAGGATTCGGTGTGGCACCTTGCTTCGATAACCTTAGGTAGGAACCAACGCAATTGGCCTAGAAGGCCAACAAGGCTACAATCGAAGGCCTGCCCTCTGCACCCTCCATAAACGAATGACAAGACTCTGGAAGCCCTTGCTTGGTTTGTTGGTCGTCCTCGCGGCGTTCACCATTTCCTTTGGCTGGCCGATTCAAAACGGCCTCCAAATCGACATCGACACCTCGCCTCGGGCGCAGGCCGCGCGTCAGAAGACGCCCTGGGACCTGACCAAGCTGCAGGTGATGAATCGAGTCATTCACCAGGTCAACGACGACTACGTCGACCCCAAGCGAATCGACCACCAGCGAATGATGCTGGCCGGCCTCGACGCCATCCAGAAGGACGTAGCCCCGGTCCTGGTGCACTACCAAGAAGGCGCCGAGACCCTGAAGGTCCAGGTCAACAGCCGGCAGAGCGAGTTCGCAGTTAAGGACGTGTCGAGCCCCTGGGAGCTCGCGGGACGCTTTCGTGAGGTGTTCGCCTTCCTGCAGGAAGAGCTGAAGAACGAAGAAGACATCGAGCTCAGTGATGTGGAGTACAGCGCTGTCAACGGGATGCTCAAGACGCTCGACCCGCACACGGTCCTCCTCACCCCCGACCTCTTCGCCGAGATGCAGACGAGCACCCGCGGCGAGTTTGGCGGCCTCGGCATCGTCATCTCCATTCGCGACGGCCACCTCACGGTGATCAAGCCGATGGAGGGAACGCCGGCGTTCAAGGCTGGGCTCCAGCGCGGCGACCGGATCGTCAAAATCAACGAGGAGTCGACGCTGAACATGCCGCTGAGCGGAGCGGTCACGCGACTTCGAGGGCGGCCGGGTTCGAAGGTCACGATCTTCACTCGCCGTGAGAACAAAGCCGGTGATTGGTCTGCCCCGCGGCGTGTGGAGCTCACCCGAGCAGTCATCGAGATCGGCTCGGTCGAGCACCGAATGCTCCGCGACAACGTCGGCTACATCCAAATCAAGAACTTCCAGGGCAACACCGAGGCCCACCTTCGTCGGGCGCTCGCGAGCCTGCACAAGAAGCGCATGGTCGGCCTGGTGCTCGATCTGCGCAACAACCCGGGCGGCCTTCTCGATCAGGCCGTGCAGGTTGCGGACACGTTCCTCGACGAAGGTCCGATCGTCACCACCTCTTCGCAGGACCCGCGGGAGCGCACCGAGGAGTTCGCCGAAGCAGGCGGCACCGAGCCGCGCTACCCGATCGTGCTCCTCATCAACGGCCACAGCGCGTCTGCAAGCGAGATTGTCGCCGGCGCCCTCAAGAACCACGACCGCGCGCTGATCATCGGCGAGCAGAGCTTTGGCAAGGGCTCCGTCCAGGTGCTCTACCAACTGCAAGACGCATCGGCGCTTAAGCTCACGGTGGCTCAGTACCTGACTCCTGGGGACGTTTCGATTCAAGGCGTGGGCATCGTTCCCGACATCGCGATCAGCCCGATGACCGTCGACAAAGAGAACATGGACCTCAAGGTCGACGACATGTTCCGTGAATCGGACCTGGAGTCTCACCTCACCCACGCGAGCGCTACCGATTCGCAGCGTCCGTCCGTGGTCATGGGCTACTACCTCAACGCGGAGGTGCGCAACCGACTGGCCGAGGCCGAGCCCGGCGAAGAGGAGAACGAAGACCAGGAGGCCTTCCTGATTCGGTTCTCGCGCAGCCTCGTGCTCAACGCGAAATCGCAAAAGCGTTTGCAGATGCTGCGCGATTCCCAGCCGATCATCGAGCGGGTTCAGAAACAGGAAACAGAGAAGGTCGTCCGTGACCTCAAGAAGCTCGGAATCGACTGGAGCGTGGGCGCTGACGAAGGCCCGAGCGAGGTTCGCGTCACGGCCACGACCAGCGTCGGCGACAAGCCTGCCCAGAGCGGGCGACCCCCTGTCGCTTCGCGTCGAGGTGACCAACCAAGGGAAGCGCCCCTTGTATCAGCTTCGCGCGACGACGAGCAGCGACAACCCTTGGTTTGACCGTCGCGAGCTGGTGTTTGGCAAGCTCGCGCCAGGCGAAACCCGGTCGTGGACCACTACGCTCGGCGGCTGTTTGACCGAAGACGAAGAGCGCGTTTGCCGCATCCCGCGGAGCATGACGGATCGTGCGGACGCACTTCTGGTCGAGTTCGAAGAGGCGCACGGGCACGTCCCCGAGCCCGTCGAAGTTCGGACAGTGATTCTCGCTCTTCCCCAGCCGCGCTTCGCGTACGGCCTGCAGGTGGCGGACAACATCAACGGCAACGGGGACGGCCGGGTCCAGCGCGGTGAGCAGGTCACCTTGTACTTCACCGTCAAGAACATCAGCGACGTCGACAGCTTCGAGCTGCAGGCCAATCTGCAAAACAAGAGCGGCTCCGGCGTGCTGCTTCACGACGGCCGCTTCCGACGCGACTCGCTGTCCGCGGGCGACCAATGGGTCGTCCCCTTCTCGTTCCAAGTGCTTCCCGACTTCCAGGAAGACAAGGCGGCACTTCTGTTCGCCGCCTCGGACACGGAGCTCGGCGCGACGGTGGGGCAGAAGCTCGAGATACCGATCTACGAGGAAGCCGGCCCGGTGAAGCCCTTGGCCGCGAAGCTGGTGGTGAGCCTGAGCCCCGGCGCGCAGATTCTCGAGCGGCCTGATGTCAATGCCCCGGTGATTGGAACCGTGCAAGGCTCGTTCCGTGCGCTGCAGACTGCGACGAGCGGAGAGTACGCGCGCGTGAACCTCGGTGCCGGTCGCCCGGGCTGGGTGACCCTTGGCGGGATTTCACCGAGCGAGGGGCAGGTCTCCAAGGAGCCGCCAATCGCGTGGGTCACCCGAAACGCCTCGCCACAAATCGAGATCGCCGAGCTCGATAGCTACGTCACACGCGACGATGTCTTCCGCCTTCAAGGCAAGGCAACCGATGGGCAGCGAGTGCGCGACCTCTACATTTCTACGAGCCGGCACAAGGTCTACTACGAATCAAACCAGGGCGGCGCCAATCCGAAGGAGCTCGCGTTCGATGCGGAGATCCCAGTGCACCCGGGGATGAACTCGATCATGGTGGTCGCGCGCGAGGACAACAACTCGGTGACGCGGCACTTCTTCATGGTCCGCCGCGACGCCGAGGATGGCTCGCTGATGGAAACGACAAAGTTCGAAGGCGCCCTGCTCGGCAATGGCAATGGCAATGGCAACGGCCACCACTAACGAGAGAAGAACCCAGCGAAGCGCTCCACGCCCTCGGGGAGCTCGCCGCCCGAACGGATGTGCCGCCACAGGAGCGGCGCTAGGGTTTCGACTGCCTGAGGTAGCGGCACGGTCGCTCCGAAACTATCGATTTTGAGGTCATCTCGAGATTCGATCTCGATACTCTCGATCTTGCTGTCTTTCCAAGTGACTCGAAGCGACTCGGGCTCGAGGCTCGGAAGAGACTGCAGCAGCCGCACCTCCCCTTGGGCTTCGCCGCCTTCGAGGAATGCGGACTGCTCGATACGGCCATGCCTGCTGATCAACCCCGCCAGCCGCTGCTGGGCCCGAGGGTCATCTTCCACCGCGAGAAGCGCGGCCAGGGCCTGGGTCGGGTCGCCGGCGTCCTGAAGCACCGCACGGACCAGCGCGTGGCGTTCCGGGGCCGGGAGCTCCGCGTACGCAAAGGCCAGGCCGTCGAGCGCCTTCTCGTCGCGTAGGATCTGGTCGAGAAGGCTAGCAAACGAGCCCAAACGCGGCCGATCTGCGCTCGCAATGCCTGGGCGTGCCCGTCTCACCGCGCCGGTATACCGCAGAGCGGCAAATTCGACCAGACCTCCTAATGTAGGGAAACGTATTCCATTTGACTTCATTCACCCACTTGGGTAAAGAAAGTCCGTTCAGGAGTCGCCATGCAAGGAACGGAGCTCATCGCGCGTCACGAGAAGATGGTCCACGGACTGGCCAACCGCCTCCGCCGCGAGCTCTCCCTTCGGGGTGATCTGGATGATCTGATCGCCTTCGGTTTCGGCGGCCTTCTCGAGGCCCATCACCGGTTCGACCCCGGGCGTGGGGTCCGGTTTCAGACCTTCGCCTATTACCGCATCCGAGGCGCCATGCTCGACGGGGTTCGCAAGATGGCCGACCTGCCACGGCGGGCGCACGAGCGCTTGCAGTCCTCGGCCCAAGTCACACCGACCGCGGCTCCCACGTCGCTCGACAAGGCGTTCACGCGCATGAGCGCAAGTCTCAGCACGGCGACGGTGCTCCAAGGCAGCTTCGGGGACGAAAGCCCGGAGGCGGCGCTCCTCAAGAACGAGAGCGTGTCGAGGCTCCTCCAGGCGCTTCCGAGGCTGTCGCCCAGGCAGCGGGTCCTCGTCCGGGGGTTCTACTTCGAGGGTCGCTCGATTGACGAGATGGCGCAGGAGCTTGGCATCTCCAAATCCTGGGCCAGCCGTCTTCATCGGCAAGCGCTCGACGAGCTCCGCGACGCGCTCGAACCAGGCTGAGCGAAAGTCGGCCGGCCAGCCGAAATCCCGGTTTTCTCGATAACTTACGTGCGCACGTGTCTACGCGCTTGCCCCTGAAATGCGAACCGCATTGCGCACTTGAGGCCGGGTGTGAGCTTTTTGGGCTCAGGTGTGGCAAGCGCGGCTCTTCCTTGTAAATTCCGGTGTAAAACGGACCCCGAAACCCTTGCTTTTGCGGTTTTCTACAACTGGCACGCAAACTGCATCATGCTCGGGACCATGGGGGCCACACGAACACAGAACCCGAAGACCGCGGTCGATAACCGCGGCGTTCGGATCATTGCCAAGTCGGTCTACCGCGAGCTACGCAACAGCGGTCATAGCCGGTCGGACATCGTCGCGTTCACCAACGCGGTTCTCGAGCTGGTGACCACCGAGCTTCGTGACGCCCAAGAGGCAGCTGAGTAACGATCGCGGATCGCGCTGACTTCGGTCAAAAGCGCAAACTATTCGCGAGTTTGGCTCCTTGACCGTTTCGTCTTGCGCGCTACTGTCCGCGCCTCGCTGGCGACCCATTTGGAAGACCCATTTGGAAGGGGAGTCGGCTGGGAGGGAGTCGAACGAACAATGGCTACGAAAATCGGAATCAATGGCTTCGGGCGCATTGGACGCTGCGTTGCTCGAATTGTTGCTGAGCGCGGAGACGTCGAGATCGTCGGAATCAACGACCTGACGAGCGCGGACATGCTCGCCCATCTCCTCGAGTGGGACTCGGTTCACCGTCACTTCCCGCACCCGGTCAAGGCCGAGGAAGGCGCGATTTGGATCGGTGATCAGCGCATTCCGGTGTCCGCCGAGCGTGACCCCGCCAAGCTCAAGTGGAAGGAGCTCGGTGCCGAAGTGGTGCTCGAGTGCACCGGTATCTTCCGTACCAAAGAAGCCGCGTCGGCCCATTTGAAGGCTGGCGCAGAGCGCGTGATCATCAGTGCGCCTGGCAAGGGTGAAATCGACGGTACCTTCGTCGTCGGCATCAACAGCGACGAGTTCAACCCGAAAACCGACCGCGTCATCAGCTGTGCATCGTGCACGACCAACTGCTTGGCGCCGCTCGTCAAGGTGTTGAACGACACGTTCGGCATCGTGAAGGGTCACATGGTCACCGTGCACGCGTACACGAACGACCAGGGTCTGCTCGACCAGCCGCACTCCGACAAGCGACGTGCGCGCGCGGCTGCGCTCTCGATGATTCCCACCTCGACCGGCGCCGCAACAGCCATCGGCCTCGTCCTGCCAGAGCTCAAGGGCAAGCTCGCCGGCACTGCGATTCGCGTGCCGACCCCGAACGTTTCGCTCACCTGCCTCACCGCGCAGGTCGCCAAGAAGACCGATCGCGACGCCGTCAACGCGGCGCTCAAGGCAGCCGCGGAAGGCCCGCTCAAGGGTATCCTCCAGTTCGAGGAGACACCGCTCGTTTCGATGGACTTCCTGGGCAACCCCCATTCGTCGATTTGCGATGCGGCGCAGACCGACGTGGTCGGCGGAGACCTCGTCGAGGTGCAGAGCTGGTACGACAACGAGTGGGGCTTCTCGAACCGCATGCTCGACTTGGTGCGGATCGTCTCGAGCGCGAGCTGAGCCTGTGTCCGAGTCCATTCGTTCGATCGAGGACCTGAACCTCGAAAGCGTTGCTACGTTCATTCGAGTCGACTTCAACGTTCCGTTGAAGGACGGCCAGGTGACAGACGACACGCGAATTCGCGCCGCCCTGCCGACGATTCGGTATGCGCTCGACAAGGGCGCACGCGTCGTGTTGGCTTCGCATCTCGGTCGGCCGAAGGGCAAGGTCGTACCCGGGCTTTCGCTCGAGCCTGTCGCCTTCGCTTGGCGGAGCTGCTCGACGTGGGCGAGGTGCATCTCACCGACGACTGCATCGGAGATGGGGCGCGCAAGGTCGTCCACGACCTTCGCGACGGTCAAGTTGCTCTGCTCGAGAACCTGCGATTCCACGCAGAGGAAAAGAGCAACGACGTGGACTTCGCGCGCGAGCTCGGTGGCGTCTGCACCGCGTACGTGAACGACGCCTTCGGTGCTGCGCACCGGGCGCATGCCTCAGTGAGCGCCCTTCCCCGTCTCATCGAGGATCGCGCTGCGGGCTTCTTGCTTCAGCGTGAGCTCGAGGTGCTCGACAAGCTGCGCACCGACACACCGCGACCGTACGTCGCCATCCTCGGTGGCGCGAAGGTCAGCGACAAGATCGGCGTCATGGAAGCGCTGCTCGGCAAGGTCGATGCGCTTCTCGTCGGCGGTGCAATGGCGAACACCTTCCTCGCGGCGCGTGGGCTCAGTGTCGGCAAGAGCCTTTGCGAGAACGACAAGCTCGCCTTGGCTCGCAGTCTGATGGCCGCGGCGGAGGAGAGCAAAGTGGATCTCCTCTTGCCAGTCGACGTCCGGATTGCCGACTCCGTTGACTCGACCGTCGCGCAGGTGGTGGGCATCGACGCGATCCCCGCGGATGCCATGGCGCTCGACATCGGTCCGGCGACCGAACGGCTCTACCGGGAGCGTCTCCGTCGCGCGATGGCCGTATTCTGGAACGGGCCGATGGGCCTCTTCGAGAACCCGGCCTTTGCCGAGGGCTCCCTGGCCGTGGCGCGTGCAGCCGCGGATTGTCCCGGGTTCAGCGTGGTGGGTGGAGGCGACAGCGTTGCCGCGGTGAAACAGGCCGATCTGGCCAGCCGCTTCGATCACGTGTCCACTGGCGGCGGCGCTTCGTTGGAGTATCTAGAGGGCCGCCCTCTGCCGGGCGTGGAGGCCCTCAGACCATGACGAACCGCACACCGCTCATTGCGGGCAACTGGAAGCTGCACAACACCCTCGCCGAGTCTCAGGCATTGGCAGGCGCGATTGCCGCGCATGTCGGCGCCGGGCTGGGCTGCGACGTGGTCGTCGGTCCCGTCGCGAC
The DNA here is from genome assembly GCA_963716775.1 of uncultured delta proteobacterium. Lineage (GTDB taxonomy): Bacteria > Myxococcota_A > Polyangia > Polyangiales > Houyiibacteriaceae > SG8-38. The sequence goes on along the minus strand of CAVQUI010000006.1, from coordinate 572,367 downwards.
CTCGTTGACCTCGGTGAAGCAGACCCTCCAAGGGTCCGCGGTGGGTCTCGCGGCACAGAACACGCACTGGGAAGACTCAGGCGCCTGGACAGGCGAGCTGAGCCCCACGCTCTTGCTCGACGCGGGCTGCGGCTATTGCATCATCGGGCACTCGGAGCGGCGTCAGTTCTTCGGCGAAACCGACGAGGGCGTGCGCAAGAAAGTCGGCGCTCTGCTGGTTCACAAGGTCGTTCCGATCCTTTGCTGCGGAGAGACCCTCGAACAACGCGAGGCGGGCAAGACCCTCGAGGTCGTCCTCGGGCAGATCGAAGCGGCGACTGAAGGCTTCGACGCCGTGGCCCTGGCGCCACTGGTCGTGGCCTACGAGCCGATTTGGGCGATTGGGACCGGCCGCACGGCCAAGGCCGAGGACGCTCAAGAGGTGCACAGCGCTATTCGCGCCCGCCTGGCCGAGCTCAAGGGCAAATCCTGGGCGGATTCGGTTCGCATTCTGTATGGTGGCAGCGTGAAGCCCAGCAACGCGGACGAGCTGCTCTCCCAGCCCGACGTGGACGGCGCCCTCGTTGGCGGCGCGTCGCTCACTCCGGAGAACTTCATCCCGATTATCGATGCCGGCGTTCGCCGGGCAGAGAGCTGAGTTCATGTATACCTTCATTTCGATCATCTACGTCTTCGTGTGCCTGTTCCTCATCCTCGTCGTGCTTCTGCAGTCCGGCAAAGGCGGCGGGCTCGGTTCGGCATTCGGTGGCGGCGCGAGCCAGCAGATTTTCGGCGGCGCGGGCGCAGGCAACCTGCTGACCCGACTGACCGCTGGGTTCGCGTTCACGTTCATGGCGCTTTCGGTCTGGCTCGCATTCCTCTCGTCTTCGGGCGAGCAGGCACTCGAACGCGCCGTCCGTGAGCAAGCAGCCGCGCAGGAAGTGGCGGCCGAGATCGAAGTCGAAGAGGCCGAGGAAGCCGCGGCAGAGGCTGAAGAGGCCGCGGCGGCCGAGGCTGAGGTTGAGATTGAGGTCGAGGTCGAGGCCGAAGAGGCTGCCGAAGAGTAGTAGCGAGCCCCCGAACCGCAAAACCGCCGGACCGCGCGCCTAGCGCCGCCGCGGGTGTTTGGGGGCTGGTTGCTGAGCTGGTTGGGTGGTGTGCTTTAGTTACACCGCCCGCCCGCCCCCGTAATCCTCCCTACCGCGCGCTTCGCTTCGCTCGCGCTTGGCGGCGCTTGCGCCGGGCTTCGCCCTTCGGGCTCGCGCTGCCGCGCATGTCTTGGGGGCGTGCCAGTGCGAGTGTCGGCGCCAGCGCCAGTGTTTGGCTCGGGCGTCACTGTTCGGCTTGTGCTGCCGCGGGTGCTTTGGGGGCGGGGTGTTGGACTGGGTGCGTGGCGGGGTTTTACTACACCGCCCGCCCACCCCCACCCGTAGTTCTGGTATCACTCTCACGCGAGTGAGCAGCGTGCCTGGCGCGGCGGTTGCTGCGCTCCGCCTTGCCGGCGCGTTCGCGCCGGGCTTCGCCCTTCGGGCTCGCGCTGCCGCGGGCGTGGCGTGGAAGGCAGTGCCGCCAGTGCCAGCGCCAGCGCCAGTGCCGGTGTCGGTGCTCGGTGTCAGCGCTCCTGTGGTTGCTCGGAGACGGTGCCGTGGACTGGGTGGATCGTAAGTATCGCCCGAGGTGTTTTGCGCCCAGGTAGAAAGGCACGGTGTCGAGGAGCGCTACCGTGAGCTTGAAGGTGTAGCCGGCGGCGATGAAGGTGAGGAGCTGCGGCCAGATGGGCGCGGCTTCGTCGACCGGGATGCCATTCGCGAGGAAGTGCGTAATCAGGATCACCGACGACGGTGTCGACCAGCTGACTGACCAGCGTCGAGCCGTTGTTTCGGAGCCAGAGGTGGCGGCCCTGGGTGAGGCGTTTCCAGAAGTGGAATACCTGCACGTCGATGAACTGCGCGGCGAGGTAGGCGATCATCGAGGCGGTCACCGCGCTGAACGCAAGACGCCGCACCTCGAAGAAGATCCCCGATTGCGGTTGGTCCGCTGGCTCGAAGCCGGGAAGCGCGCCGCCGACCCAGAAGATGAGCATGACCCAGAGGTTCAGCGCGAGGCCCATCCAGACGACCTGGTTGGCTCGATGGCGTCCGTAGAGCTCGGAGATGAAGTCGGTGCACAGAAAGGTGATCGGATACGGCAAGACGCCGACCGCGAGCGGCATGGGAATGGTGAGGCTCGTCCCGGGCAGCTGAAAGCTCAAGTCGATGAAGCGCGTGACGCCGAGGATGTTGAGCATCGCGAGCGTTCCCAAGAACAGCCCCGACAGGACCAAGAACACGAGCTGGCGGCGCTCCTGCGTGGTCGCTTCATCGAGACGCGGCAAGCCCCTCGAAGTCGTACTGCTCCGACGGAAGAAGCCCGCGACCTGCCTTTGCTCACGGTCGCGCCTTCTGGCGCAGAGCCTTCCCTTCGATCCCGCGCCAGGCCTGATGCTCCTGCCCGGCCCGTTTGGAATCACCGAGCGCTTCGTAGAGCGCGGGAAGCGAAACCGACATTGCCCGAGCCTTCGCGGCGCTTTCCCAGGCCTCGCGGAACTCGGAAAGGTTCAAGGCGAAGGGAACGATCACCTTCCCACGAACCAGAGACACCGACGCAGCCTCCGACGCTGGCACGGCCCGACGCTGACGCTGACGCTGGCACTGCCGCTGACCTCGCTGCACCCTGCCCCGTCCCCTCGTGCTCGTGCGGCTCTCCCGCCTCGCAGGCCGCGCAATGATGCTCGACCCGTTCCTGCTGAATGAACACGCGGACGCCCTCGGGAAGCGCCTCCTCGAGGTCCTGAACGGCGCCTGGCTCTCGTTCGAGCGCAACGAAGGGCCATCGGCGCTCGTCGCCTGGGCGCAGGATCTCGAGCAAGGGGAAGACCGGGACGGCTTCTTCTTCCGAAGTCTTGTGCGCCGCGACCGGGGCTCCATCCCAGAGCACCAGGTCGCCGTAGTCGATGGGCGCATCACGAAAGGTCGGGGATTGCACGACGCCGTGGCAGGGGCTCAGCGGCGCGATCCACACCAGCTCGAAACCGACCGCCTTGTCGGGAAGCTGGGAGGTCGCGTCGGTGGAAGGGGTCCGCGAAAGCACCCGCAAGAGCATAGGTGGAAGACCGGCGACGTAGGGCATGCCGCGCGGAGATCCACGCGCGCAGGAACACCGATTTGTTCCCAGGTCTCCACCGCTTCTTCGGCTTTGCCAAGCGCTGTCGCACAAATCGCGAGATTCCAGAGCACCGGTCGCTGGGGACCCAGCCGCATCTTGGCCTGCTCGTTCGCGGCGTAGCCCTCGTCGAACCGGCCGCGCCACTTGTCGAGAAGGCCCGCGTCGTACCACCACTCTCCCCGCTCCGGGTCGAGCTCGATCGCGCGCGTGAACGATTCCTGCGCTTCGGCGTCCTTGCCCGGGCCGCAGAACCGCAACGCGTTCCCCAGCATCGCGTGGATGTTGCCCGCCACATCGGCGTCTTGGCGATCCGCGTCCCCGAGGGCGTCCAAGGTTTGGCGAAGGGCGGTGGCGGCCCAGACCGCTGGTCCGTCTTCGCTGAGCGGCGGCTCGTCCATACCGCGCCTGCCCGCCTGTTCGATGAGCAGCGAGGCCGCGCCGACGCTCAGGCGCCAGTCCGTCGTCCAGGCCTGGGCCAGCTCTCGGAGCAGTTCCCGTTGGGCGCTGCCATTGCCCATTTCCCGAATCAGGCCGAGGCCGAGCTCGGCAAGCTTTGGGTCCGAGCCCAGCTGAGCCCGCCGTTTGAGCAGCGCTTCCCAGGCGGATTGCAGTTCTTGGGTCGATTCGGGCTGGTTCATGCGGCCCGAGCTTAGCAGCCGGCACTTGCTTGTCAGTGCCGCAGGCGCTCGCCAAGCCCGATTTCAACGCTCTTCTTGGTGGAGGCTGCCCTTTTTCGCTAACCTGGGAACGCGCGCGCCGCCTTGCGGTCGCCAACAATGAACGGGGATGGGTTGCAATATCATAGTGCGGGACTGACCGACGTCGGACAGCGCCGGAAGTTGAACGAAGACGCGTTCATGGTTGACGACGAGCTTGGCTTGTACGTCGTCGCGGACGGGATGGGCGGCCACGCGGCCGGCGAGATCGCGAGCCAGGAAGCCGTCGATACGGTGTACGGCATGGTCCGCCGAGGCCATGAACCGCTCGATCGCGTCGCTCAGGGCGACACCAGCGAGGAATCGCTTCGGCGGGCCATCCGAATTGTCGAGAGCGCGGTGCAAGCCGCGACGTACATGGTGTTCGGCTTGGCCCAGCATGATCCCGAACAGCAGGGCATGGGCACGACTTTGTCGGTTCTCGCAATGTGCGGCGACTACGGCATCACCGCCCAGGTCGGTGACAGCCGGATCTATTTGATCCGCAATCGCGCCGCCCAGCCGCTCACCGAGGATCACACCCTCGTCGCCTGGCAGTTGAAGCAGGGGATCATCACCGAAGCCGAAGCGGCCCGGTCACCACACCGCAACGTGATCACTCGTGCGGTTGGAAGTCGCGAATACGTTCAGGTCGACACCGGCTTCTTCGAGGTGCAGCCCGCGGACGCGTACCTGCTCTGCTCGGACGGGCTCCACGGCTACCTGCAAGAAGGCGAGATCCCCGACGTGATCGACATCGGTCCCAAGGGCGCGGCCGAAAGATTCATCGACGTGGCGAACTCCCGTGGCGGGCGGGACAATATTACCGCGGTAGTGGTTAGCGTACGGTAGATCACCGGGGCGCGGAAGAGCGCGACACGGGGTTGCGTCGAACGGCTCGACTTAGGCGCTCGCGTGGGGGCGGCGGGGTGGGGAGCGCGGGTCCGTGCTTCCGGCTGGTCACGTTGACGAACGAAAGGTGTTTCGTGGGAGTGTGGACCCTACATCCCCACCCCGCCGCCCCCACGCTGGCACCGAGATTGTCACTCGCTACGTCGCTGCATCCCCATGTCGCGCCGCCCGGGTCCCTCCCTACGTAGACATCAGCGTCAGCGTCAGCGACAGTGAAAGTGACAGCGTCAGTGTCAGCGCCAGCACAGGCCGCACGTCGCCACCCGCTCCCAGGTGAACCGACCCGCCAAACAACACCCGCGGCAGCGCGAGCCCGAAGGGCGAAGCCCGGCGCCAAAGGCGCCGGCAAGGCGGAGCGCAGCGACCGCCGCGCCAGGGAGGATTACGGGTGGGGGTGGGCGGGCGGTGTAACCAAGCCATACCAGGCAACCCACCCAACACCCGCTCCACTCGCCCCCAAAACAGCAGGCACCCCCGCCAGTGCCAGTGCCAGCGTCAGCGTCAGCGTCAGCGTCAGCGTCAGCGTCAGCGTCCGCCGGTGCGCGGGCCTACTCCGAGCAGTCGACTGTCATGTCGACCATCGTCCGTCCCGCGGTTTCGACTTGAAATGTCTTGGAGCCTTCGCAGGTGATTCCCCCACGTTCAATGAACGCAGTGAACGTGCATTCCTCTGGGGGCAAGTCCATGTAGTGCGCCCATTCCGTCACCCGGTTCCCAGTCGGTATCTCGAGAGCACGGGAAGATTGGATCGGGAGAATACCCCTCGGCTGGGCACTCCACACAGCAGATGTCGTACTCTACGTCGCAAGCGGTGAACTGAATGGGAGCCACGAAGCGGACGGTCGTGTTGCCGGCGAAACGCTGACTCGACCCGTCATCGCTGCACGCTGTCAGCAACAGCCCCGAGAGCAGGATGGGGCAAATAGCTCGAGGGACCGAAGGCACGGCTCCTCAGCGTACCACGGCGCCGCCACTGCCACCGGCGTTGCCTCCCGGTCACGACCACCCCCCAAACACCCGCGGCAGCACAAGCCGAACGTCGCCACCTGCACCCCCGCCCATCGACCGGCCAAACAACACCCGCGGCAGCGCGAGCCCGAAGGGCGAAGCCCGGCGCGAATGCGCCGGCAAGGCGGAGCGCAGCGACCGGCGCGCCAGGGAGGATTACGGGTGGGGGTGGGCGGGCGGTGTAACAAAAACGACTTCGGGCCCGGCTCATTGAAGAGCAGCGGGCCCGCGTCTGTCCACTTGGCCTTCGGGCCAGGCGCCCTACTCGCTCGTCTCGTCTTCCGCCGCCTCGTCCGCCGAAGCCTCGTCGGCCTCCGGGGCTGCCGCTTCGGGGCTGGGCGCTAGCGAGATCGATCCGAGCTTGTCCTTCAGCGCGTCGCCAAGCGTCGCTTGTGCGCCGCCGAGGCTTGGGCCGATCTTGCGCGGGGCGACCCGCTTCTGGTCTGCTTCGGGGCGTGCGACCTGGTTCACGTCCTGGCCTTCGGCTGCGCGAAGCGAGAGGGTGATGGTGCGGTCGTCGTCGTCGAGTCGGATGACCTGAGCCTTGACGATGTCGCCGGTCTTGACGATGTCGGTCGGCTCCTGACTGAGGTCGGCGCTGATCTCGCCGCGGGGAATCACGCCCTCGACGCCACGCTCGAGCTCGACGTGAATGCCGTACTCGTCGGCGCCGGTCGAACGAACCTCGACGACGGTCCCCTCGGGGTAGCGCTCCGGCACGAAGCTCCAGGGATCTTCGTAGAGCTGCTTGATGCCGAGGCTGACCTTGCGGTCGTCGTGGTTGATCGAAAGGATGATCGCCTCGACCTCATCGCCCTTGCGGTAGATGTCGGCCGGGTTGTTGATGCGCTGGGTCCAGCTCAGGTCCGACTTGTGGACCATGCCGTCGACGCCATCCTCGATGCCGACGAAGACGCCGTAGTCGGTGATGGAGCGAACGCGGCCCTGAATGATGTCGCCTGGGTTGTACTTCTGCGTGAAGACCGTCCAGGGGTCGGGCTCGAGCTGCTTGAGGCCCAAGCTGATGCGCTTGTTCTGCGCGTCCAGGTCGAGAACGACGCACTCGACCTCTTGGCCCACCTCGAGCACCTTCGACGGATGCTTCGGCTTGGCCCAGGTCATCTCGCTGACGTGGATGAGGCCCTCGACGCCCTGCTCGAGCTCGATGAAGGCGCCGTAGTCGGTGAGCGACACGACCTTGCCCTTGACCTTCTTGCCGGCGACGTAGTGATCGGTCGCGACGTTCCACGGGTCTTCCATGGTCTGCTTGAGACCCAGGGACACGCGCTCGGTGTCGGCGTTGTACTTGAGGACCTTGACGGTGACCTCGTCGCCGACCTCGAAGACCTCGGACGGGTGATTGACCCGGCCCCAGCTCATGTCGGTGATGTGAAGAAGCCCATCGATGCCGCCGAGATCCACGAACGCACCGTACTCGGTGATGTTCTTGATCGTGCCGGTGACGACCTGCTCCTCTTGAAGGTTCTCGAGGGTGGCTTCCTTGAGGCGGTCGCGCTCCTTCTCGAGAAGCACGCGTCGTGAGAGCACGATGTTGCCGCGCTTCTTGTTGAACTTGATGACCTTGAACTGGAAGGTCTGGCCGAGGAGGCGATCGAGGTTGCGGACCGGTCGGAGGTCGACCTGAGAGCCCGGAAGGAACGCCTTCACGCCGCCGCGGATGGTCACGGCGAGGCCGCCCTTCACGCGCTGGGTGATCGTGCCCTCGATGAGCTCGTCGCGCTCGCATGCGGCGCTGATTTCGTCCCAGACCTTGAGCTTGTCTGCTTTCTCCTTGGAGAGCATGACGAGGCCGTCTTCGTTCTCCTTGGATTCGATCAGCACGTCGACGGCATCGCCGGCGGTCGCCGAGATGTTGCCTTCTGCGTTGATGAACTCGTGGAGCGAGATGACGCCTTCGGACTTGTATCCGATGTCGACGACGACGGTGTCTTTGCCGACTTTCAGGATCGTTCCAGCGACGATGTCGCCTTCACGCAGTGCGTCTGTTCGTGGGGCCTCGGCTTCGAAAAGAGCAGCGAAGCTGTCGGGGTTGGGGTTTGGGTTTTGAATTTGTGTGGTTTCGGTCATTTATAAATCGCTGCTTCCGGTGCGATCGCAAGCTCTCGGCACAGCTGGCCGTGCTTTCGAAGACCCCCGGAAATGCAGGGGAGTGCGTGGGTAGCAGGGGAGTTTGAGGGTGTCAATTGCAGGACTGGACGAGCTCGAGCACGTGTTGGACGACCGATTCGAGGTCGAGGCTCGTGCTGTCGAGAATGACGGCGTCCTCCGCGGGCCGCAAAGGAGCGATGGCCCGGGTCGAATCCGCCTCGTCACGGGAGCGGATTTTGGTGAGTATCTCGTCGTAATCCGCGTTGGTGCCCCGGTTTCGGAGGTCGAGCACGCGACGGCGGGCGCGTTCCTCGGCGGAGGCGGTCAGGAAGAGCTTCACTTCGGCGTCCGGGAAGACGACGGTGCCGATATCGCGTCCCTCGAGCACGACCCCACCCTCCCGGCCTAGATCGCGCTGCATGTCGAGCAGGGCCCTGCGGACTCCGGGATAGGCGCTCACCTGGCTTGCTGCAGCCGACATTTCCGGGGTCCGAATCTCGTCCGCCCGGTCTTCGCCATTCAGCAAAAGCCGAGGCGTTCCATCGTCTTGCGAGGCAAAGCCGAGCTCCGCCTCAACTGCGACGGACGCGACGCCGGCTTCGTCGTCCCATGAGACGCCCCGGTCACGGGCGGCGAGCGCCACGCCGCGATAGAGGGCGCCGGTGTCGACCAGGGTGTAGCCGAGGCGCTGAGCGAGAACACGTGCCGTGGTGCTCTTTCCGACGCCGGCCGGTCCGTCGATCGCGATGACAGGGCGCGGTCGAGTCATAGGGGCTCCTCCGCGATGTCTGCTCCCAGAGATCGCATCAGCGCGACGAAGCCTGGAAAGCTGGTGTCGACCGCCTCGGCGCCCTCGATCACCGACTCGCCTTCGGCCAGCAGTCCCAGCAAGGCAGCGGACATGGCGATCCGGTGGTCGCCGCGGCTGTCGATCCGGGCGCCGTGCAGCGCGGCGCCCCCGGTGATGATCAGGCCGTCGGGCAGCTCCTCACAGGGTACGCCGAAGGCGCCGAGTACCTGCGCCATCGTGGCGATGCGGTCGCTCTCTTTGACCCGAAGCTCGCTGGCGTCGCGTATCTCGGTCTGCCCCTTGCTCACGGCGGCCAAGGCGCAGACTGCGGGGACTTCGTCGATCATGCGGACGATCAGCTCGCCGCCCGCGACCGAGCCTCGGACGGTGCTGTGGGCGACGCTGATCTCGGCCATCGGTTCATCCCCTGCGCCATGTCCGCTCGGGCGATGAGAGACATTGGCGCCAAGCAAGCGCAGCCAATCGAAGAGGCCTGTGCGGGTCGGGTTCACGCACACGTCGGCGACACTGACTTGGCTTCCCGGCACCATCGCCGCCGCGATCAATGGAAATGCAGCGCTCGATGGGTCACCCGGCACATGCCATTCGAACGGGTCCCAACCTCCGGACCAGTCGAAGTTCGGATTGAGAACCACCGCCGCTCCGAGGGTTCGTAGCGGGACACCGAGCGCCAGCATCATGCGCTCGGTGTGGTCGCGGGACAGGACCGGCTCCTCGATGGCGGTCGGGGCACCCGCGTAGAGGCCGCTGAGCAAGAGGGCGCTTTTCACCTGCGCGCTGGCGACCGGCATGGCGTACTCGATGCCCTGCAAAGTCTCGCCTTCAAGCAGCGGCGCGATCGAAATCGGTGGGTAGAGCTCATCCGGCTTTGCGCCTGGGCTGCCGGCGATGTGCGCGCCTCGTGCCCGTAGCGGCTTGATGACCCGACCCATTGGGCGCCGCGTCAGAGATTCGTCGCCGACCATGCGCGTACCGAAGCGTTGCCCGCTGAGCAAGCCCGCCAGCAGCCGCATCGTCGTACCCGAGTTGCCGCAGTCGACCACGTCGCTCGGCATTCGGAGGCCGTGGAGGCCGACGCCGTGAACCGTGGTCGCTTCGTCCGTGCTCTCGACGGCCACGCCCATCGAGCGGAACGCCTGGCGCGTCGCCGCGTTGTCCAAGCCCTCGGACAAGCCCGTGATGCGGGACATCCCGCGGCCCAGTGCGCCGAAGATGAGACTTCGATGGCCGATCGACTTGTCGCCGGGCACTCGGACGCTGCCGCGGAGCGGCCCCGAGCGGCGGACGCGGTATCGCTTCTTGGCTCCGCTAGACACGCGACTCCCTTAGCACGCGCGCTAGCGAATGGAGAAAGCGCGCGTTCTCTTCGGGCTTGCCGACCGTGATGCGGATCCAGGATTGGAGGGGCGCGGGCATGGGGCGCACGATGACGCCTTCGCGGAGCAAGGCCTCGTAGACCGCCCTGCCCGGCTCTTGGACGTCGAGTAGGACGAAGTTGGCCTGACTCGGCGCGACGCGGAGTCCCGTTGCCAGCAGCGCGTCGATGAGCTTGTGGCGGTCCCGAACCGTGGCTTCGACAGCTGCGCGAAGATGCGCCTGGTCTCCGAGGGCGGCTTTGGCGGCGAGCTGACCCAGGGTGCCGACGTTGAACGGTGCGCGCAGACGATTGAGGTCCGTGATCAGCTCGGGTGTTCCAAGGACATAGCCGACGCGGAGCGCGGCCAGCCCATACGCTTTGGAGAAGGTTCGAAGAATCCCGAGCCTGGTGCGGGTGTCGCGAAGCTCGGTGGCCGGGCTGAAGTCGTCCGCGTCCGCGTACTCGACGTAAGCTTCGTCGACTACCGCGAGCACGCGCTCCGGCAGGGATCGAAGGAGCCGCTCGAGCTCGCCTTTGGGGATGTAGCTGCCGGTTGGGTTGTTGGGATTGGAGACGAAGAGAAGCTTGGTTTCAGGAGCGACCGCGGCGAGCAGATCATCGACGTTCCAATGTAGGTCCTCGCGGAGCGGGACTGCCGTGAAGCTCAGCTCCTGTGCGATCGCGCCGATTCGGTAACAGGGAAACGAGGGGTGGCCGAAGACCGCGTGCTCACCACGGCTCGCAAAGACACGGCAGATCAAATCGATGAGCTCGTTCGAGCCGTTGCCGAGGCAGAGTTGCTCCGACGGCACGCCATGATGTGCGGCAAGCGCTTCGCGGAGCTCGTGGGCTCTCGGGTCGGGGTAGCGCTCCAGGCGAAGGGCTCCGCTGGACAAGGCTTCGACTGCCTTGGGCGAAGGGCCGTAGGGGTTCTCGTTCGAGGCGAGCTTCACGATGTCCTCGAGGCCGAGCTCGCGTCGAAGCTCCTCCTCGGGTTTGCCGGGCTCGTACGCCGTCAGCGCGAGTATGTGGGGTGCCGCGAGGTCGCTCATGGGGGTCGGTCAGCTCAATCGGGGATAGCTTCCGATGACCTTGGCATAAGGGGCGATGCGGCGCAGCTCCTCCACCGCAGTCAGAATGGCGCGGTCGGTGATGTGCCCGTCCATCTCGAGGAAGAATACGTGGCGCCACTGGGTCCCGGTCAACGAGCGCGACTCGATGCGGGTGAGGTTGATGTCCCGGTCCGCAAGGGGCTTGAGCGCGTGATGGAGAGCGCCGGGCTCGTCGCCAGGTGCCACCGCCAGGAAGGTGCGGTCTTTGCCGGTGCGCGACGGGAGTCGATTGCCGATGATGCCAAAGCGAGTGACCACGTTGGAGTCGTCCTCGAGCCGGTCTTCGATGAGCTCGAGGCCGTGGAGATCCTTGAGCAGCGCCGAGCCGAGGGCTGCGGACTGATCGTCGCCACTTGCAAACAAGGCTGCCGCCTCGCCGGATTGCACGTCGACGAGAATAGCGTCCGGGTAGCGCGAGCGCAGTCGCCGCTCGCATGCTGCAATAGCCGTCGCGGCGCCGTAGATCTTGATCACCTGGGCCTTGTCGCCGGATTGCGAAAACAGCTGGTAACGCAGAGGTGCAACTCGCTCCGCGCAGAGCTTGGCGTCGGTCTCCACGAAGCCCTTCAGCGTTGCGGTAATGGCTCCGTCGGTCGACGTCTCTAGGGGAACCACGCCGAAGGTCGCGTGGCCATTGCGCACCGCTTCGAGGACCGCGGAGACCGATTCACTGGAGCGAAAGCTCGGTGCGTGACCGAAATAGTCGCGCGCCGCCGCGTGGGCGAGGTCGCCAGGCGTGCCGAAGTACGCGACCACATCCGGCGTCACCATCTCGGCGCAAGCCGACAAAATCTCTCGAAACACCTGCTCGATGCTGGACTCTGGGAACTCGTCGGCGTGTGCGCGCGCGCTTTCGATGATCGCGGCCTTCTTCGGGAGTCGAAGTGGTTCGTCCGCGGCATCTTGCCGAAGCTGCTTGTACTCTTGAATCGCCCGCGCCCGCGCGTTCAGAGCGCTCACGATTTGCCGGTCCGCTTCTTCGAGCGCTGCGGTGATCCGGCCGAGACGATCGTCCATGGTGCCGATGATAACAGTCCCCCCGAGGAAGGTATACCGCTGGCGGAGCTCCGTCACTCGTCGTCGCGGCGAGCGAGGTCGCGAAGCCGGGCTAGTGCCACGAGCGCGTCGACCGGGGTCATGCGTTCGATGTCCAGCGCCTCCAGAGTGGCCTCCAGCTCGGACCGAGGCGGCGGCGCCGCTTCGAACAAGGGCATCTGGGGCACGGCGCTCGCTTCGGCTCCGGCTTCGAGCTGCTTCAGCTTCGTTTTCGCGCGCGCCAACACGACGGGCGGAACGCCTGCGAGCCTAGCAACAGCCAGGCCATAACTCCGATTCGAGCCGCCTGGCACCAACTGATGGAGTAAGACCATGCTGTCATCGTGCTCTTTTGCTGCGACGTTGTAGTTGGCGGCGTTGTCCAGGCGATCGGCAAGCTCGCAGAGCTCGTGGTAGTGCGTCGCGAAGATCGCCCGGCAACGCGTCACGTCGTGAAGATGTTCGGCAACCGCCCAGGCGATCGCGAGCCCATCGTACGTGCTTGTGCCACGACCGATTTCGTCGAGGATGACGAACGATCGCTCGGTCGCGCCGCGCAAGATCGCCGAGGCTTCCATCATTTCGACCATGAAGGTGCTCTGGCCGCGAGCGAGGTGATCGCTGGCTCCGACTCGGGTGTAGACGCGATCGACGACACCGATACGGGCGCTCTTGGCGGCGACGAACCCGCCAGCCTGAGCCATGATGACGGCCAGGGCCGCTTGGCGCATCGCGGTCGACTTCCCGGACATGTTCGGCCCGGTCAGAAGCATGAGGCGGGTGCCCTCGGGATTGAGCTCGATCGTATTGGGCACGAAGCCGTCCTTGGCGGCGTAGCATTCGACGGTCGGGTGTCGGCTGTCTTCGAGTAGGAGCTCCCGGCTGCCGTTGATCTCCGGGCGGACATAGCCGCGGCGATGGGCGACTTCCGCGAGGGCGGCGCAGGTGTCGATGGAGGCGATGACGCGGGCAAGTTGGTGAAGCCGCGGCGCCTGATCACCGATCGCTTTTCGCAGTCCGACGAACGCCGCGGACTCGAGGGCGCGGGACCGTTCGTCGGCGTGAAGGATGCGATCCTGGAGCTCTGCGAGCTCGGCGGTGATGAAACGCTCTCCGTTCGCGATCGTTTGCTTGCGAACGTAGTCGTCCGGCACCGCATCGAGCTTGGACTTGCTGATCTCGATGTAATAGCCGAAGACCCTGGTGAACTTGATCTTGAGCGAACCGATGCCGGTGCGCTTTCGCTCGCGACGCTCCAGGTCGAGCACGATGTCCTTGGCCGTCGTCGATAGCTTGCGAAGCTCGTCGAGCTCGGCCAGGTGCCCGTCCGCAAAGATGCCGCCCTGCCTATCGATCGCAGGAGGCTCTTCGACCAGCGCGGCCTGGAGCGAGGCGAGCACGTCGGTGCACAGGTCCGCGCCATCGAGCGACGCCATCGAGTCGTCGAGCGCGCTTCCTGGGCGAGTGGAGAGCTCCTTGTGCAGCGCCTCGGCACTCGCGAGGCTGTTTCGAATCACGCCCAGGTCTCTTGGTGTCGCCAAACCCACCGCGGTGCGCACCGCCAGACGTTCGAGGTCGCCGATTTCGCCGAGTCGCGCCCTGGCCTGGTCGCGAGAACGGGCGTCGGCGAAGAATAGCTCTACCGCGTCGTGGCGCCGCCGGATGCGTTCGATGTCGGTCAGCGGTTCGAGCAGGCGCGAGCGAAGCGCACGTGCACCCATTGGCGTTTTGGTTTCATCGAGCAGATGAAGCACTGAGCCGCGACGCTCGCCGTCCAGGGTGCGGACGAGCTCCAGGTTGCGCACGGCCGCGTCGTCGAGGACCAGCCGGTCGCCGGCCGAGTACAAGGTGGCGGTGTGTATCTGTGAAGCGGCCTGGTGCTTCTTTGCGTACTCGAGCACCAGCGAAGCGGCGCGGGCTGCGGGCGCTTGGCGCGAGAGCTCGGCGGTTTGCTCGTCACTGAGGTGCTCGCGCAGAAGCTCGGCGTCCGCAGCGAGCTCCACGCTTCGAAGCGCCGCCTTGGGCAGGCTTTGCGTGCAAAGCGCTTCCAGCTCCGATGTGCCCGATTCGAGGAGCACCTCGGCCGGGTCGAGGCGCACGAGCTCGCCGACCCACTGCGGACCGAGCTCGACGACGCAGGCGCGGAGCGTGCCCGTCGACAGCTCTAGCGCGGCCACTCCCCCATCGCGTGTGGCGGCGACCAGGAAGTTCTCCGAGCGCGCGTCGAGGGCGTCGGGCTCGAGGCAAAGCCCCGGCGTGACGACTCGCACCACTTCGCGCGGAACCACGCCGCGCGCAGCCGATGACTCGGCCATCTGTTCGCAAATCGCGACCTTCTCTCCGTGGCGAAGCAAGCCGGCCAGGTACCCGGCGGCCGCGTGGTGCGGCACGCCAGCCATGGGGATCTTGCTGCCGTCCGGGTCGGTGCCTCGGGACGTCAGCGCGATGTCGAGGATGGCTGCGGCTCGAACCGCGTCCTCGTAGAACATCTCGTAGAAGTCCCCCAGGCGAAAGAAGATGATCGCATCGGGATGCTGCCCCTTGGCGCGCAGGAACTGGCGCATGACCGGGCTATGGTCCTTCTTTCGCGCCGTCCCCCGTACAGCCATGGATCGGGTCTACTCAAATCCGTCGGCGATGAAAAGCGGAGAAAACTGGATGCGCCGGACACCGGCTTCGAAGTCTACGAGGTAGAGCTGGTCTTGGTACGGGGAGAAGAGCAAGGACGAGGGCAGCGAACGCAGCGAGGTGTTGTCGATCAGAGTCAGTGGCGTGAATTGATTGAGGATGTTGAAGCTAAGCAGGGCTATGGTGGTGTCCGTGACGCTGGTATCGGGCGGGAACGGGTCGATTTCGAAGCTCACGAGCGGATTGATGAACTGCCTCTGCGCGAACGCGCGGCCCGCGAGGTAGGTATCCACATCCACCACTTCGTTGGGATCGCTTGGGTCGTCTGGGAGATCGACCGGCCGGCTTGGATCGAGGATGCACTCGTCGTTCTCGTCGGGGACGACCCTGTTGATGAAGCCGGAGGCCGAGCCCGTCACCGTGTACGCACCCTGCGTGTGGATTTGATACTCGGTGAACTGAGGGAAGCAGTTGCGGACGCCCTCGAGCGTGTACTCCGCGCCGCTTGGCGCTGGCCCGATCTCGAGCTCGTTGTTGAACGCCCTGAGGATGGGGAACCAGACGGGACTGTCCTCGATGTCGTCCTTCAGGTCCACGAAGTCCTGGCAGTCAGGTTCATCGCGGGTGCTCGGCGGCAATTCGCCCGTGATGAGGAGACGGTCTCCTGGGTACGATTCCACAAGGTCGGCGTCGGCGTCCTGCGGTCCGAGGACCCCGACCCGGCAGAAGGGCACGTCGCCTGCTTGGAACCAGTTGCCCAGTTGGTCGCCGTCGAAGTTCTCGTCCGCAAAGAGCCCGAGTCCGCCCTCGGATTGTGGAATCAAGCCTTCCCATCTTGCATTCCATTGCTCCGAGAAGCTGCTCCAGACCTGCGACGAAGCGCAAATCAGCGTATCACCGTTCGAGTCCGATGAAGGCGCGCCGAACACGCCGAACATCGAGGACACGTTTCCCATCGCTTCCGCGTCGAACATCGAGGGCGGGCAGTTGATGAACTCCAGCCCCGGACCGGCGGAGTTGGACGCTTCGCCGTTGGTTTCGTTCAGCCTGCCCGGAGCGCTATTGAACTGAAACGATGGGCTGCCGTCGATCGAAATGAACGTGGAGGGCGTTTGCCCGAACCGAAGCCGGTGCCGGCGGATGCTTGCGAAACGGTCGGGTCCGTTTTCTGCGAGCGTGCAAGCGATGTTGCCCGCTCCGCCCCGGCATGGCGCATTCAGGTCGTAGATGTCGAGGAAGACCATCCTGCCGTCTGAAAGGCTCACGGCCAGGAAGACGCCGCGCATGTTGGCTTCGTCTTGCGCCAGAGCAAAGGCGTTGCTGTCGCTAGAGCTGCAGCATGTCATCTGGCGGGCACCTGCTTGCCGTCGCTGCCATCGGCCTCGAGCTCGTAGGACGGCGTCACGACTTCGATCGCACGGACACTCGAGAACCCGAATCGAACTCGATCGCGCGATTCGACGTTCTCTTCGTTGGCTCGTGCCGAGACGCCCGCGAGAACGGGAAGAACCGCGCCAAATCTCTTGTCTTCGTCCGCTGTGCCTTCGGGGTCCTCGGTGTAGTCGACGACCAGGATGCTGCTGTCGGTGGCGCTCACCGCGTACAAGTAACGTTGGGTCGCGGCCGTGTCGGCCCGATCAGAGCTGGCTGGCAGCAGGGGAGTCACATCGATCTCCGACGTCGGTGTCCCGGTGACGATGGGGTCCAAGGGCGCGGCACCGTCTGGGCCGAGCGCGAAGCGATGAATCACCGGCTGATTTGCGTCCGCAACGAGCAAGACGTCGTCCGAGTCATCGCCTGTGCCCGTGCTGGACCGGAATGCCGTGGTCGCTTCCGTAGTCGACGGTCAGCGAGACCGGGCTCGGCCCTGGCATTCACCCTTCGAAGCAAGGCTCGGTCGTCTTGACGGTCTTGACGACTCGCGCTTCGCGGTCCTGGAAGCCTTCCGGACAGATCCGGTGGTAGTCAGTCTTGTTGGAGTCCGGACGGCCTAACTTGCTCGATCGGGCAGGCGTAGCTGCCGAGCGGCAGCATGACGGGGTCACCCAGGGTCTGCACACCGTTCGAATCGATCATGACTTGGACCTGAGCGATCTGACCGAGCTCTGGGATCGCTGCGTAGAGGTAGCGATAGGAGACGTCCGAGGTGGCCCCGGTGATCCGATCGTCGTCTTCGCTCACGGTCGTCGTGGTGACGGTTGCCACTTCGTGCAGGGCCAGGTCCGTCGGCCCGGCGTCGAAGCGAACCTGCCGCGGATCGCGCTCCGACCCGTCGGCGTCTTGCTGAATCCGCCTGGCGGATGATGAGCCGGAGTGATTCGATCGCCGTCAGGGTCTTTGGGCTGAAGCTGGTGACGTAGGTGTAAGTCCGAATCGAAGGGCGAGATTTGAATGCCCGTAGGCTGCTCGCCGACGGTCAGCGAAGTGACGCCGGGGATCGTCGGGTTGGTATTGATGATGGCGGAGCGGGTGAAGTTGATGAGCCGCGACCTCGCCGGTCTGGATCTGAGTCACCGCTCCAAGCAACTGGGCGTTGACGCCGGTGTCAAAGTCGGCCTCGCTCGTGCAGATCGAGGCTGGTAGGAAGCCCTTGGGTTCGAACACGTTGCCGCTGGTATACTCGAGGTCCGCGCATAGGAGCTGCATCTTCGCCGAACGATTCAAGGACGAGAGGACGACGTTGTTCGAGTTGTTGCTGCACGATGCGAGGAACGAGGCGTAGCAGGCAAAGGCGATGACGAGGAAGCGCGTCATCGAGGCAGCTCCGATACGGGTTGCGGAAGGCCGACGAGACCAAGGAGCGTCGGTGCGCACTCTTCGGCGGCCTCCTCGCTCGTCGATTCCATACAGTCGATGATCGGTTGCAGGTCGGCGACCCGGAGCACCGAAGTGCTGAAGTCGGCGACGTACATGAGGCGCCGTGGCGCATCGATGACGAACTCAAAGGCGCCGCTGATGTTGGTCAAGAGCGTGATCCCCTGGAACTTATCCGTGTCGATGACCTGCACGTTGCGCGCGAGGAAGCAGCTCACGAACGCCAGGACCACCGAGTCTCCCCGCGCTTGGACCTCGGCGATTTGCACCCGCGAGGGATCTCGGCAGGTTGGAATCTGCCCGACCATGCTTAGGTCTCCGCCCGCGACATCGCTTCGGGCGACCACTAACGCCTCGGGTGACCGTGAAACGATGTAAGCGAGATCTCGCCCCGGGCGCGGATCGAAACGGATGTCCCGATTGCTCCTCCCGGTGTCGAGCCCCGACACCAGGAGCTCTCCGGCGTCGAACAGATAGCTTTGCGTCGGGTCCCCATCGATACCGATGCCCAGGCGAATGATGACCGGGAATTCTGCGCTCGGAATCCAGGCGCGCTTGGTGCCAGGCTCGTAGGTGATGGTCACCTGTTCGGGCGCCAGCTCGTCGATGGTGGCTGCCAGGCGCGGGCGCTTCTGAGGCTCGGGCCCGCCAGGGCGGAGCTGGTCGAAGAACATGCTCGCCATGCCCTCGCGGTGCGCCATCAAGATGTAGTCGCCACGAAAGGCCGGATCGGTCGGGTCGTCGGCGAAGTCCGCAGCCAGATCGCCAACGTAGACGTCGACTGGGTCCGGCGGCAGGTTGATATCCACGGTCGGGTTCACCAGCTCGGCGCTGCCCGAGCGGTAGGGGGCGGTGCAGGTATGCACATCACCGAATTCGCCACCGCAGCGCAGTCGCCCTTCCTCATCGACGTCGATGAAAGTGAGATTCGCGTCGCTTCGGACGGGCACGTAGATGCGCCGGCCGTCGGTCGAGACGCCCATTCCATCGGAGAAGGACCCGATCGACACTTCGCCGCGAATCAGCCCTTCGACTGGGATGAGTCGAAGGGCCGCCTCCCCCGGGTCGCGGAATCGGAGACCGGCTGGAACGACCGAGCAGCGGTCAGCAGGGATGGCGACGCAGCCCTCGTCCTCGTCGAAGATCGGGTTGCAGAGGCACTCCTCTTCATTGATGTCGCCGCGGAAGTCGCCGGCGAGACACTCGGGGGTCACGCCGGTGCCGGTGGCCACGCATTCGTCGTCCTCCAGTGGAGCGCAGGCGCAACTTTCGTCCATGATCTCGCCAGTGAAATCCGGTTCAAGGCAGCTCTCGAGCACGCCCGGACCGA
The DNA here is from genome assembly GCA_963716775.1 of uncultured delta proteobacterium. Taxonomy (GTDB): domain Bacteria; phylum Myxococcota_A; class Polyangia; order Polyangiales; family Houyiibacteriaceae; genus SG8-38. The sequence continues at coordinate 553,373 of CAVQUI010000006.1, read as the reverse complement.
CACAGACCCTCGCGATCGCCTCGATCGCCTTGCTGAGATCGTAGGACTGGACGTTGCCCGAGTTGTACTGGAGCCCGAAATTCGAGCTCGTGACGTATGCGTACTTGGGCTTGCCCTCCGCATCCTTGTCGACCGAGAGCTCGATCGCGATGGGAAAGGACATCAGGCCGGGGGGCAGCGACTCGCCAGGCGTTCTGGTACAGCCGGTCGAGACCGTTCCGGAAATAAGCAAGAACCCCAAAGCGAACCCGACGACTGCGCTTTGTGGGCCGAATCGCGACCGCATGGGGCGGCACCCTAGCCGTTCACCCTAGCTGGGGCAACTGGCAGCGGAGCGCCTCAGTTCCAAGGATCGAGGATGGACCGATCGCGCTCGGGCGCTGCTTTGGGTCGGCGTCGCGGTTTGCGACTGACGGTCTTGGTCCCGGTCTGCTTGGCTTTGCTCGCGGGCGCATCCGACACCGATGCGAGTGCCTTCGCTTCGTTCGATGCGGGGAGCTCACCCTCCCCGATCAAGGGAGAGGGCAAGGGAGGCGGGAGGAGCGGCGCTGGGCGTGTCCCGGTCAAGACTGGCGAAGGCGCCTCTGAAGCGGGTGGCGCTTCGACAAGCGGGTTGCTTGCGGTCTCTGGCTCCGAGGACCTGAAGGTGCCGATGGCGATTGTCCCGATGAGCACCAGAAGCGTGAGCGCCAGCCCTGAGAGGTAGATCGGCGTCGCTCCCCGGCGCCAGGGAGCAGGCGGCCTGGTCGGTGGTAGAGTCCATGTGTCGGGGCCCAGCGGTTGGAGCCCGGCCCTCACGAGCTCAAGGTCGTCCAAGACTTCCTGCATCGTCTGGTAGCGTCGCTCCGGCTTCTTTTCGAGGCAGCGCATGATCAGCGTCTCCAACTCGTCGGAGACATGCGGCACGCGCACGCTGGGCGGGATCGGTTCCTCGTACATGTGCTTGGTGAGGATGCCCATCATGGTGTCGGCGTCGTGTGGAACGTGGCCTGTTACCATTTCGTAGAGCAAGACACCCAGCGCATAGATGTCGGTTCGATGGTCGACTCCCTCGCCTTCGCACTGTTCCGGCGACATGTAGTGAGGCGTGCCGAGCACCTCGCCGGCGCGCGTGAGTCGATTGGGGCCGTGGGCGACTTTTGCGATTCCGAAGTCGAGGACCTTCACGAAATCCTCGACTTCGTCGCGCCGAATGAGAAAGACGTTTTCCGGTTTGAGATCGCGATGTGTGATCCCCGCGTCATGCGCGGCGCCGAGCGCACGGCAGACTTGGATGGCGATGTTGAGCGCGCGCTCTTCGGGCATGCGGTCAACGCTGTCGATGGCGTCGATGAGGTCGGACCCGTCGAGGCACTCCATGATGAAGTACGTCGAACCGTCCGTCAGCTCGCCGAAATCGCTGATGTCGATGATGTGCTGGTTACCGATGTTCGACGCGCTCTCGGCCTCGCGCCGGAACCTCGCCAAGACTTCCGGGTCGCCCGTGTTCTCGCGTCGAAGGACCTTCATCGCGAGCGGCTTGTTGAGTCGCGTATGGGTGACCCGGTACACAAGGCCCATGCCCCCTTCGCCGAGCAGAGACTCGACGCGGTAGCGCTGATCGATCGTCTGACCGAGCAGGCCTTCGACCGCTCGCGCCGGTCCCGAAGCGCTCACGCCCCCGACCGAGCCAGCTATGGTTCTCGTACTATCGCCCATACAGCTACGTCGCAATATTCCAGTCGTGTTCATTCCAACACGGCTGGGGCCTCGCATCAAGGCCCAGAGGTCGGGAAAATCCCGGTTTGGCCGGAATTTCTAGCGAAGACGGGCCTGGGCGGCCGCCAAACGGGCTCCGGGGAGCTGTGAGAGCGGCGCGGAGATGAAATCGAGCCCGAGCTTTTCGCAAATCTCGATGGAGGCCGGGCTTCCCCCCTGGTCCCCACAGAGGCCAGCGTGCAGGTCCTGGCGGACGGCCTTGCCACGCTGAAGGGCAATCCCGATGAGCTCGGCGACCTTCTCGTCGAGGTGGGTAAACGGGTCCCCGGCGAGCAGTCCGAGCTCGTTTCGATATGCGGGCAGGAATCGGCTGGCGTCGTCCCGGCTGACTCCGAGTGCGGTCTGCGTCAGGTCGTTCCCTCCGAAGGAGAAGAGCTCCACGTGCCGCGCTAGCTCTCCGGCGATCAGGCACGCGCGTGGGAGCTCGATCATCGCTCCGATGCGGCATTTGAACGCGTCCGTCGGCGCGATGAAGATGTGCTGTTGCGCGCGGTCGAGTGCGGCGCACATAGCTTCGACCTCGGACTCGAACGCAACCATGGGGATCAGAACCTCGAGGTCGACGGCCAAGCCCCGTTCTACACAGTCGAGCGCGGCGAAGAGCATGGCGCGGAGCTGCATATCGTAGAGACCCGGAACGGTGAGACCTGCGCGGACACCGCGATGGCCGAATGACGGATTGGATTCTCGATGTCGCGCGGCCGCCTTGCTCGCCTCTTCGAGCTCCAGGTCGAGCGCGTCGGCCACTGCGAGCAGCGATTCATCGTCGTGCGGGAGGAACTCTTCGAGCGCTCTGTCGAGCAAGCGAATCGTCACCGGTCGACCTTGCATCGCTTCGAAGATCTCGATGAAGTCGTCGCGTTGTGCGCGCTCGAGCTCGGAGAGCCACGCCCTGCGTTGCTCGGCTTCGACTGCGAGCAGTGCGCATCGCATGGCGAACAGGCGATCCTTCGCGAAGAACATCCGCTCGGTTCGGCAAAGCCCGACCCCCTCGGCGCCGTAGCTCAGCGCTGCACGCGCCGCCTGCGGCGTGTCGGCTTCCGCGTAGACACGCATGCGGCGAACGTCGTCGGCCCAGGCCATCAGCTCCCCGAGCTCCTCGACGGTCGTGGAGGCCAGCAAGTCGAGCGCGCCGACGAAAACGTTGCCGGTCGTGCCGTCGAGGGTGAGCAGGTCGCCTTCATGCAGCGGGTCCGACGACTCGAAGCCATCCAGGCGCACGGTGCGCTCTCGGAAGTCGATGTGAAGCCCTCCGCAGCCCACCACGCAGCACTTCCCAAGCCCGCGGGCGACGACTGCGGCGTGCGAGGTCATTCCCCCTGCAGCGGTCACGACGCCCCTGGCGGCCTTCATGCCGTGGATATCGTCTGCGCTCGTTTCCTGCCGAATCAAGATGACTTCCTGTCCCTCGGAGGCCCAACGGACGGCCTCGTCGGCATCGAAGACGATCCGGCCGGACGCAGCCCCGGGGCTTGCGGGCAGGCCCACTGCGAAGGGTTCGATCCCCTTGGCGGCTAAGTCGGTTTCGGAAGGAAGCCGCGCCCGGAGCAACTGCTCGAGCGATCGCGCGTCCACCCGGAGCAAGGCGTCCTTCTTGCTGAGCACCCCTTCCCTCACCATGTCGACGGCCACGCGGACCGCCGCATGCGCGGTTCGCTTCGCGCTCCGTGTTTGCAATAGGTACGGCTGTCCGTCTTCGATGGTGAACTCGATGTCCTGCATGTCGCCGAAGTGGCTTTCGAGAGACGCGCAATGCGCGGAGATCGCCTCGAATGCCTCGGGCAGCGAGAGCTCGAGGCTAGACGCTTCCTTGCCGGGCGCTGCAGCGCTCGCGGTGAGCGCAACAGGGGTTCGCAGGCCGGCCACGACGTCTTCGCCTTGGGCGTTCGGCAGGAATTCGCCATAGAGCTTGCGCTCTCCATTCGACGGGTTGCGCGTGAAGGCGACGCCCGAACCGCTTCGTGGGCCGGTGTTGCCGAAGACCATCGCTTGCACGGTGCACGCGGTGCCCATGGCGTCGTCGATCCCTTGCATGCGCCGGTATCGAACCGCGCGCGGGTTCTCCCAGGACGCGAAGACGGCGCCGATCGCGTCCCAGAGCTGGGTCTCGACAGCCTGCGGAAAGGGCGCGCCGGATGCTTCCTCGATGAGCGAGAGGTACGATTCGACCAAGCCTTCGAGCTCAGACGCCGACAGCTCGGAGTCGAGCATGCGAGGCTGCCCGAGCTCGGTCTTGAGATCGCTCAGCAAGTACTGGAAGCGGTCCGCCCTGATGCCCCGGACGACCGAACCGTACATCTGAAGTACACGCCGGTAGGCATCGAGGGCGAAGCGTTCGTCCCCGCGCTGCGCCGCGAGCCCCCGGAGCGTGCGTTCACTCAGTCCGATGTTCAGAACGCTGTCCATCATGCCGGGCATGGAGACCTCCGCGCCCGAGCGGATCGAGAGCAGCAGAGGGTCCTCCGGGTCGCCAAAACCCTTGCCAAGGCGTGCCTCGATCGCTCGAACGGCCTGCTCGACGTCAGCCTCGAGGCCGTCGGGAAGTGAGTGAGTCGCCCGGTAGTGCCGGCCCACTTCGGTCGTGATCGTGAAACCTGGAGGCACCGGGATCCCGAGCGCGGTCATCTCATTGAGGCCGGCCGCCTTCTTTCCGAGGAGGCTCAGGCAGACGCGCGAACTGAGCTCTGCGTCAAGCGGATACAGAAGGGTCACGGCGCTGCAACTTTGTCCCAAGCTGGTGGAAGTGCGCAATGCCGTTGACGGTGTCTGCGATTTCTCCAAGCAATCGCAGGCGATTGTCTCGAACGCTGGCGTCATCGACCATCACGAACACCTCCTCGAAGAAGCGATCGATCGGCGCACCGAGCTCCGTGGCGACGAGCTTCATGGCGTCTGCGTAGCGGCGCTCGTCGGTTGCCTCGCGAATTTGGTCTCGCACCGTGTCGAAGCGTTCGGCCAGCGTGGTCTCCGCGCCGGCTTCGAGAAGACTCGAGTCGATCGGTCCTCGCGCGCTTTCCTTGGTGATGTTGAACGCGCGCTTGAACGCCACCGCAAGCGATTCGAACTCTGGCGCAGCGCCGAGCTCGGCCACCGCTTCGATTCGGCTCCGCAGGTCGCGCAACGAGGTGCCGTCCCAGGCGCCGAGGCACGCGTCGACGACGTCTCCTCCAGCGGAGTCCTTGAGCATTCCTCGGATGCGTCCGCGGAAGAAATCGTCGAGCGAGGCGCGAACTTCTTCTGCAGCTCCGAGCTTTGCATCGCCACGATACGCCTCGTAGCCCTGCGCGATGAGCGCCTGGAGGTCGACGTCGATCGGTCCTTCGAACGCGATGCGAATGATGCCGAGCGCGGCGCGGCGAAGCGCGAAAGGATCGGCTGAGCCGCTCGGAACCAGACCGATGCCGAAACAACCGACTAGGGTGTCGATGCGATCGGCGACCGCGACGATGGCGCCAATGACTTGGTCGGGAACCTGGTCGTCGGCGCCCTGGGGCCGGTAGTGGTCGCGAATGGCGTCTGCGACGGCGGGGTCGATGCCTTCGCGCAAGGCGTACCAGCGGCCCATCTCGCCTTGGAGCTCGGGGAACTCGTACACGATGAGCGTTTCGAGGTCTGCCTTGCAAAGGCGTGCGGCCTCGTCGCAGGCATCGGCGTTCGCACCCGAGCGTGTTGCGAGCGCGCGGGCATTGGCCTGAAGGCGACGGACCTTGGCCCCCATCGTGCCGAGCTTGGACTGAAAGACCACCGATTCGAGCTTGCTGAGCCGATCGGCGAGCGGGGCCTTGCGGTCTTCTTCTACGAAGAAGCGCCCGTCGGCCAGACGTGCGCGAAGGACGCGGTCGTTGCCCTTGGCAATCGTCTCCGGATCCTCGGCGGTGTTGACCACGTTCAGATAGGAAGGAAGAAGCGCGCCGCCTTCGGACGCGCGAACGGCGAAGTACCGCTGATGATCTCGCATCACCGAGATGACGACTGCGTCGGGGAGCTCGAGAAACGATTCGTCGAACTGGCCCGGCACAGTGAATGGCTCTTCGACGAGCGAGACGCATTCGTCGGCGAGAAAGGCGTCGGGTTCGAGGACACCGCCGAGGGACTTCGCCGAAGCAAGCAGCCCTTCCACCATGCGATCCTTGCGAACTTGAATGTCCGCGATCACATGAGCGCGCTCGAGCGCGGATTCGTAGCTTCCGGCCTGGTCGAGGTCGAAGCTGTCGGGCGCGAGGAAGCGATGTCCACGTGTCTTGCGCCCAGCCCTTATACCCGCGAACTCGAAGTCGACGACCTCGTTTCCGAGCAAGGAGACGATCCAGTGAATCGGCCTGCCAAATGCAATTTCGCCAGGACCCCAACGCATGGACTTGGGGAAGCTGATCCGCTGACACAGGCGCGGCAGCATCTCGGCAAGCACCTCGCGGGTCGCCTGACCGGTTTCGTGTACCCGCACGCTGACGTACTCGCCCTTGTCGGTGGTCTGTCTCCGCAAGTCTTCAACGCCGACACCGTGCTTCTTAGCGAAGCCGGTCGCTGCCTTCTTGGCCGAGCCATCCGCTTCGAAGGCTGCGCTCCAAGGAGGCCCCATGATCGTCTCGTCACGGTCGGGCTGACGCTCTGCGAGCCCGCGCAGCCGAAGCGCCAGGCGTCGCGGCGTCCCAAGCGTGTCCATCTGCAGCGAGTCGGTGCCGAGACGGGCCTGGCTCACTAGCTCGGCAGCACTCGTCTTCATCGAGCGCAGCGCGTGCCTCACGAACGATGCCGGCAGCTCCTCAGTCCCAATTTCCAGTAAAAACTCGGATGACATGGAGTGGCGTTGCTACCAGACCCGATCCTAGGGCGCAACGGGGCAGAGCCCAAATCGCGCTATTCGGCCGCAGCCGAAGTCTTGAGGAGCGGGAAGCCGAGGGCCTCCCGCTGTGCGTACCAGGATTCGGCGACCGCCCTTGCGAGGATTCTCACACGGCCGATGTACCGCTGGCGCTCTGTCACACTGATCGCGCCCCGAGCGTCGAGCACGTTGAAGTAGTGGCTGCACTTGATGACCGCGTCGTAGGCGGGAAGCGCCAGGCGTTCGAGGGGCTCGCGGTCGAAAACGAGGGCGCCGCCCTTCCCCTTCTTGTCGCTCAGACCAAGCAACTGGGCGACTTGCTTTTCATACTCCTCGAAGAGGCTCTTCTGCAGATCGGTATCCGCCTGCTCGAAGTTATAGGTGCTCCACTCCCACTCGGCGCGCTTGTAGATATCGCCGTAGCGGATTCCCGGCGCCCATTGCAGCTCGTAGACATCGTCGACGTCCTGCAGGTACATGGCGATGCGCTCGAGTCCGTAGGTCAGCTCGCCGCTGATGGGTTTGCAGTCGATTCCACCACACTGCTGAAAATAGGTGAACTGGCTTATCTCCAGACCGTCCAGCCAGACCTGCCATCCCAGGCCCCAGGCGCCGAGCGTCGGTGACTCCCAGTCGTCTTCGATGAACCGAATGTCGTGATGCTGTGGGTCGGTGCCGAGGGCGCGGAGCGACTCGAGGTAGAGCTCCTGGATGTCGAGGGGCGACGGCTTGAGGATGACCTGGTACTGATGGAACTGTTGTAGACGGTTGGGGTTCTCACCGTAGCGGCCGTCTGTCGGTCGGCGGCTCGGCTCGACGTAGGCGACGTTCCAAGGCTCGGGGCCTATGGCCCGCAAGAAGGTGTGCGGATTGAAGGTGCCCGCGCCGACCTCCGAGTTGTAGGGCTGGACGATCAGACAGCCGCGCTCTGCCCAGAACCTTTCGAGCGCGAGGATGAGCTCTTGGAAGGTCATTCCTCGTCCTCCTGTCCTCGTCCTCGTCGTCCTCGTCGTCTTCGTCCTCGTCCGCAGTGGCGGCGGCTTCCATCGCGGCTATGGCAGCTTCCTCTTGTGCCAGGAGCTCCTCCTCGGCCTCTTCCATGGCCTGTGCAGCGGCGAGCTCTGCGGCGGCGATGTCGATCGACTCGCCGATCTTCTCCTCGAAGAGGGCCTTGTGCTCGTCGGTGAGGTCGCTGAACTCCTGAAGCGTCGGAAGGTCTTTGAGGCCGCTCAAGCCGAAGAACTCCAGGAAGAGCGGGGTCGTCCCGTACACGAGCGGCCGGCCCGGCTCATCCTTGCGTCCGAGGATCTTCACCAGTCCGCGGTCGGCAAGCATCTTGAGCGACGAGCCGGAGTCGACGCCGCGCACATCATCGACCTCGGGCCGAGTGAGCGGTTGGCGGTACGCGACGATGGCGAGCGTCTCGAGCTGCGCGCGGCTGAGCCGAATGGGCTTTGGAGCGACGAGGGTCTTGACGAAATCGGCGCTCTCACGAGCCGAGCGGAACTGATAGCCACCTGCGACGAAGTAGAGATGCACTCCACGGTGCTGGTAATCGGCCACGAGCTCGTCGAGCAGAGGTTGGACCTCGGCGATGGTCGCCCGCGCGGCCCGGGCGAGCCTCTTGGGGGTGACCGGGCTGCTCGAAACGAAAATCAGACTTTCAAGAACATTCTTGAGCGACTCAGGGCTCGGGGCGATTGGGGCCCCCGCCCCGTTTTTCGAGGCGCCGTTGTTGGTTTGCACATCTGTCTGGGTCATGGCTCTTGCTCGTCCTCATTCCATGCGTAGGTGCCGGCCGGCACGACGACGGACTCTCTTCGTTCCTCGCCAGTCCCGACCACCGGGCCGTAGTCGATCGGCTCGTCCACGATGTCGCTGCTGGGCTGCTGCAGCGTTTCGGGTGCGAGAGTCTCGCCCGAGGCGTCGAGCAGCGTGTACTCGAGATAGATTGGTTCTTCGTGGTCGGTCTGATAGATGCTCGCCAAACGCATCTTCGCCATCTCGAGCAGAGCGAGGAACGTGACCACCAGGTCGTACGAGGTGCTCACGTCTTCGAAGAGCTCGTCGAAGCGACAGCGGCGCCGCTCTCGAAGCAAATCGACCAGGTCCTGAATGCGGTCCTGAATCGACATCCGATCGGCGTCGACCTCGAGCGAGATGCTCGCGTTGACGCGTTCGGCGATCTTCTTGAGCGCATCGAGGAGCTTGAAGACGCTCACTTGCGCAAGCGGCGGCTCCTCCTTGCTGCTCGGCGCAGGGGTCCCGCCGGGGAACACATCCCGGCCGGCGATCGCGCGCTCACCCAGATCGGAAGCGACGGTCTTGTACTTCTGGTACTCGAGCAGGCGCCGGATCAGCTCGGCGCGGGGATCCAGCTCCTCGACCTCCTCGTCGTCCTGATCCTCGGGTGGACGAGGCAGAAGCATCTTGCTCTTGATGTGCGCCAGAGTCGCCGCCATCACCAGGTACTCGGAGGCGACGTCGAGGTTCAAGTCCCCCATCAAGCCCAGATACTCCAGGTATTTGTCGGTAATGAAGGAGATCGGCAGGTCGAGGATGTCCAGCTCGTGCTTGCGGATCAGATGCAGCAGCAGGTCTAGCGGCCCTTCGAAATTGGGCAGCTGAATCCGGAAGTTCGGGTCCAGAGCCTCGGGTGCATCTTGGGCCTCGGGCGCCGGCATGGGGCTGGGCTCGCTCATCGCTGTGGAACCATGCGCTGGTACTCTCCCCAGTGTCAATCGCTACGGGCTTCGTTGAGGGCTGCGATCACCGCATCGACGTGCCCCTTCACTTTGACTTTCGGGAAGTGCTTGATGACCTTTCCGTCGGGTCCGATCAGCACGGTCGAGCGGATGATCCCCATCGACTTCTTGCCGTACATGTTCTTCTCGCCCCAGGCATCGTACTTCTCGAGCATCGTGCCGTCGGGGTCGCTGAGTAGAGGGAACTTCAGATCGTATTTGTCAGCGAACTTACAATGAGAGTCGATCGAATCTTTGCTTACACCGACGACGACCGCGTCGCGCGACTTGAGCTTGCGCAGAGCCGCGTTGAACTCGTTGGCTTCGGTGGTGCAGCCTGGCGTGTTGTCGCGGGGGTAGAAGTAGACGATGACGTACTTGCCCGCGAGGTCCTTGAGGGCCAGCTTGCCGCCCGTGGATGAGGGCAGATTGAACGCAGGAGCCTTGCTGCCTTCTTTGATCATGGAGACGCGTGTATTGCCGGTTTGCGCCTGCTGTCAACGCCTCAGAGGCCTCACGAACTTGGAATCTTCGCGCCCCGCGCCCAAGATCGGGATATGAGCGTCCGAACCCTCATCGTTGGAGACGTCCACGGCTGCCGCGAGGAGCTCGAGGACTTACTCGAGGAGTCGGGCTGGGAAGAGGACGATCAGCTGGTCCTCGTCGGAGATTTGGTCGCCAAGGGGCCGGATTCGCTCGGGGTTATTCGGCTCGCCAGGCGGCTAGGGGCGCGAGCGGTCCGCGGCAATCACGACCAGCACTGCCTGAAATGGTGGGATGCGCTCCAGGCCGGGAAAGCGCCTCCGAAGTTGAGACCGGCCCACCAACGGGTGACCGAGGAGCTCGAAGAGGAGGACTGGCGCTGGCTTGCGGCCCTTCCGCTCTGGGTCGAGCTGCCAGAGCACGACGCCCTGGTCGTGCACGCCGGGCTCGTGGCGGACCTGCCCCTCGAAGAGCAGGACCCGTACGATCTGATGAACATGCGGAGCATCCTCGACGACGGCTCCGCGTCCCGAAGCTACTCCGAGGGGACCCCTTGGGCCTCGCTCTGGCCGGGACCCCGTCTGGTGGTCTTCGGCCACGACGCCGTGCGTGGCCATCAGAACCACCCTCATGCGGTCGGTCTGGACACGGGCTGCGTGTACGGTGGTTGGCTGACCGGCCTCTGGCTGCCCGGCCGAGATCTCGTTTCGGTACCCGCACGAGCAGCCTACGCGCAGCCGGGGAAGGATTGAGGGCGATGGAAGTCTGGGTCTGCCGGGAAGAAGATCTGCGCGAAGGTGTAGTGCGAACCGCGCGGCTCGGCCTCGACGACGACGGCATTCCGATGATGGCGATCCTGCTACGCGACGAAAGCGGCACCATTGTCGCATACCGCAACCTTTGCCGGCATCTGCCGGTGCCGCTCGATGGTGGCACGGGCGAGCTGCTCAGCGAGGACGGGGCGCATTTGATTTGCGGGACGCACGGAGCGATCTATCGCCTGTTTGACGGTTACTGCGTTGACGGGCCCTGCGAGGGGCTGTCCCTTCAGCCCTTGTCGGTCCGACGCGACGCCGGAGACCTGTACGTCTCCGACGGTCCCGATCCGCGCTAGCGCAGCGGGGACGGGGAAATACCACCGAATTTGTAGGCGCCTTCCTGCTCCGGCTACCCTGGTCGCTTCAAATGGGGGGATACATGCGGAAATACGCTTGGTTGATTTTGAGTATGGGCTTGTTCATCGGCCTGGTGGGCTGTGGTGAAGACGACAACGGCGGCGGCACGGCGGGCAGTGGTGGCACGGCAGGCAGCGGCGGTACGGGCGGGGCTGGCACGGCGACCGTGAGCGGAATCGTGTACGCCGCTTCCCTGGACACTGATTCAACGCCATTTCAAGGAGCAACCGTCGCGGTTGACGGCGGCGCGATGACGACGAGCGGCGTCGGTGGCGTGTTCTCGCTCGAGGCGCCGCGTCGGCGTGGCTGCCTTGGTCGCAACCGCACCTGGCCACTGGGGTGAGCTTCAGGTTGGCGACGTACCCGCAGCAGGGCTCAACGACCTCGAACCTGAGCTCGTTCCCGATGCGCTGGTCGCTCAGGTGGCCGACGCACTGACGCAAACGGTCGATCCTGGGAAAGGCATCGTGGGCGTGGAGTTCGACAACCCGGTCGCCGGAAACTCGGCAGACCTCGGGGTCGGCTACGGCTTTGCCTTCGTGTTCAACGCTGATGATGAGCCTGAGCTCGGCACCGAGCTGATCGCAGGTGGCGGCGGCGAGGTCATTTTCGTCAACGTGGACATCAGCGGCGACGCCATGCCCACGGCCACGAACGCAAGTGACGCGGACTGCGCGACAGATCTGCCGATGGCTGCCAATCCAACGCGAGCGAAAGTGATCACGTCAGTGTTGATGAGCTGCCCTTAGTCACCACGGTGGTGACATGACTTGAAGGACGGGTTGGCGACGTGGTCGTCAGCCCGTTTTTTCTTGCCGGGCGTTCCATGCCGCGGGCGACGAAAGCGGTCCAATGTCGGCCCAGGGCTTGTCCTCGCTGTTCACGACGATGTCCTTGCGTGCCGTCAGGACCTCGACGCCGTCGCGCGTCACCAAAACGGTGTGCTCGAATTGCGCAGACAGCGAGCGGTCCATCGTCAGCACCGTCCATTCGTCGTCCATCACCTCGGTCTGGTAGCCGCCGATGTTGATCATGGGCTCGATGGTGAAGACCATGCCCGCTTTCAAGCGCTTGTCCTTGCCGCGGCGGCCGAAGTGCGGGATCTGCGGCGGCATGTGGAACTCGCGGCCGACGCCGTGGCCGACGTAGTCGCGAACCACTGAGCAGCCCTTGCCTTCGGCGTACTCCTGAATCGCTGCGCCGATGTCACCGATTCGATTGCCGTGTTTCACTTCGGCGATTCCGAGCTCGAGGCAACGCCGGGCCGTCTCCGTGACCAGGATCGCCTCTTCACTGGGCTCGCCGACATAGAAAGTCATGCTCGTGTCCCCGTGGTAGCCGTGCTCTTTGGGGAAATAAGTCGTGACATCGACATTGACGATGTCACCGTCCGAGAGGAGCTGATCATTGGGGATGCCGTGGCAAACGCAGTCGTTGACGCTGGTGCACACGCTCTTCGGGAAGCCCTTGTAGTCGAGCGGGGATGGATAAGCGTCGCGCCCCATGATGTACTCGTGGACGAAGCGGTCGATCTCGTTGGTCGCAAGCCCAGGGCGGATCAGCTGGCCCACGGCGGTCAGGCAGTCGGCGGCTAGTTGGCAGGAACGCCGCATGTCCTGAAGCATGCGCGGGGTCATGAGCTCAATGGCAGACAAAGGATTCCTCAAGCGAATGGACGTACCGCTTGTAGGACAGCGCTGCAAATTGTCGACCTCGCTGGCCTTCTGATGCGGGTTTGACCCCTTGGCGGGATGGCACTAAATAGCCGCTGCTAGAGGGGTTTGAGGGCTTTTTTCATGTCAGACACGTACAACAACGTTCCGATGAGCGATTCGATGGCCGCGCGCACTGAAAAGGAAGACGCGTTTTGGACGGGCCCCAAGCTCATCCTTCTCAGCCTCGGGACCCTTGCGGTCGCGTTTGTCCTGCTCTGGTCGATGGCTGAAGGCATCATCGGACCGACCCAGCACGACGCCGAATACGGCCATGAGCAGCACACGCTGCAACCCGGTGGCGGCCCGTTCGACTGACGCTTCTGCGCTGCCATCGCACGGCTAGAAGTCGAAATCGAGCTCCTGTGGTTCGTCATTCTTGAGCGAGTCGTCCTCGCCGGGCTCGAAGGTGGCTTCAGAGTAGAGATCGTCGAGAGACCAGCCGGCCTTGTGGTGCCGGCGCAACTCCTCGCGCTCGAACTCGGCCATGTTTTGATAGTTCTTCGGTCCTCTAGGGCGCATGTCCCCTCCCTTTTTGCCACTCCGCCAGCCATGGATTGGTATGGCAAATGACTACTTTGTCCTACATCTGAGCACACCCTACCCAGGGCGATCGAGATGGCAAAAAAACAGACGAGATTGAAACCGGGGACCGGCGCTGGTAGACGCAGTCCATGAGTCGGGTGGTGGCGATTGCCAATCAGAAGGGCGGCGTCGGCAAGACGACTACGGCGGTCAACTTGGGCGCCAGTCTTGCCGTGGCTGAACAGCGCGTCCTTCTGGTCGATCTCGATCCGCAGGGCAACGCGTCCACCGGTGTCGGGATCAGCCCGGGCGATGAAGACATGGAGGGCAGCTACGAGCTTCTGCTTGGCGAAGTCGAAACGGCTGACGTCATTTACGAAACCGACATGCCGTACATGCATGTCATCGCCGCGACGCAAGACCTCGTCGGCGCCGAGCGTGACCTGCTCCAGGAAGACGACAGCGCCACGCGTTTGCGCGATGCGCTCGATGCGGTTCGCGACGACTACGACTTCATCGTGATCGATTGTCCGCCCTCGCTAGGCATGTTGACGATCAACGCCTTGACCGCCGCCGACATGGTGATCGTTCCGCTTCAGTGCGAGTACTACGCGCTCGAAGGTTTGTCGCAGCTGGTGGGAACCATCGAGCGGGTGCGCGCATCAGTGAACGAGCATCTCGAGATCCACGGTGTGGTGCTCACGATGTTTGATTCGCGCAACAACCTCGCCAACGAAGTGGCGGCCGAGGTGCGGCGTCACTTCCACGTCTATGAGACGATCATCCCGCGCAACGTGCGCCTGGCCGAAGCTCCTTCCCACGGAAAACCAGTGATCTTGTACGATGCCTCTTCGCGAGGTTCGTACACGTATTTGAACCTGGCGCGCGAGCTGCTCGATGATCTGGAGGTAGCGGCCTAGTGGCGCGCAGACGCTTGGGGCGAGGGTTGGATGGCTTGCTTCCTGCGGCGCCGCCCGCCGCGGAACGCTCTTCAAAGAACATCGCCGCGATCGAGGACCTTCACCCGGGCCGAATGCAGCCGCGCGGCCGGATGGGTGCCGAGGGGCTTGCCGAGCTCGCGGCCTCCATTCGAGAACACGGCGTGCTCGAGCCGATTCTCGTCCGCAAGAGGCCTTCCGGCGGCCTCGAGATCATCGCAGGTGAGCGGCGTTGGCGTGCAGCTCAGCAGGCCGGACTGAAAGAGGTTCCGATCTTCGTGCACGACCTCGGAGACGAGGCTGCATTCGAAGCCGCCTTGGTCGAGAATCTGCAGCGCGAAGATTTGAACCCGCTCGAGACCGCGCGCGCGTTCCAACGTTTGGTCGACGACTACGGGTACACGCAGGAATCCATCGCAAGCAAGGTCGGCAAGGAGCGCTCGACGATCGCCAACGCCTTGCGGCTCTTGAAGCTCCCCGAGGATGTGATGGAGCTCATCGAGGACGGCCAGCTCAGCGAAGGTCACGGCCGCGCCCTACTCTCGGCCCCTAGCGTGTCGAGCATGAAGAAGCTCGCGCGGAGCGCGGTGTCCAAGGGCTGGAGCGTCCGTGAAGCGGAGCGGCAGGCCCGGCGCATGGCGCGGGGTGTGGGAGACGGGGCGGCCGCGAAGAAGGCGGGCAAGAGCAGCAATGTGCGCGACCTCGAGTTGCGTTTGTCCCGCGCGCTCGGCTCCACGACGAAGATCCACGAAAGCGGAAAAGAGCGTGGACAGGTTCGGATCAACTACGCGAGCTTCGATGAGCTAGACCGGATTATTGAGAAGCTGACGACGTAGACGTCGGCGTGCATACCGGGGCGCGGACAAAAGGCGCGACACGGGGTTGCGTCGAACGGCTCGGCTCAGGCGCTCGCGTGGGGGCGGCGGGGTGGGGATGAAGGGTTCGCTGGACTGCGAAACATCTTTCGTTCGTCACCGCGAGCAACCGATAGCCGGAAGCACGGACCCGCGCTCCCCACCCCGCCGCCCCCACGCTGGCGCCGAGATTGTCACTCACACGCCGCCGAACCGCCATATCGCGCCTTTGGTCCGCGCCCCTCCACACGGAGACATTCGAGCCGCGTACATTCGTACGGCGCCATCAAGAGAAATCCTCCACGCCTCGCTTAAGACAGCAGGCGGTAGCGCGAGCCCGAAGGGGGAAGCCCGGCGCGAATGCGCCGGCAAGGCAGAGCGAAGCGAATGCCGCGTCAGGGAGGACTACGGGTGGGGGTGGGCGGGCGGTGTAATTAAACCTGACCACGCACCCGATCCAAAACCCCGCCTCCACCCACCCGCGGCAGCGCGAGCCCGCAGGGCGAAGCCCGGCGCGAATGCGCCGGCAAGGCAGAGCGAAGCGAATGCCGCGCCAGGCACGCTGCTCACTCGTGTGAGAGTGATACCAGGATTACGGGTGGGGGTGGGCGGGCGGTGTAATTAAACCATACCAGGCACCCCACCCAAAACCCCGCCACCCAAGCACGCGCGGCGGCACAAACCGAACAGTGACGCCCGCTTACAAAATCCGCGCTTCGGCGGCGTCTACGGTATTGCTCAGCAACATCGCAATCGTCATCGGCCCGACGCCGCCCGGTACCGGGGTGATGTAGGACGCGCGTTGCTTGGCGCCTTCGAAGTCTACGTCGCCGGTCAGGGTGCCGTCGTCGAGGCGGTTGATGCCGACATCGATGACGACGGCGCCGTCCTTGATCCAGTCGCCCTTCACCAGATTCGGGCGCCCTACTGCCGCGACTACGATGTCCGATTCGCGAACTCGTTCGGCAAGGTCCTCGGTGCGCGAGTGCGCGATGGTGACGGTGGCGTGCTTCTCGAGGAGCATGAGGGCGATGGGTTTGCCAACGAGCGTGCTGCGTCCGAGGACCAAGGCGCGCTTGCCCTTGGGGTCGCAGCCGACCTGTTCGAGCATCCTCATGCAGCCGCTCGGGGTGCAGGGGCGAAGGCCTTTGCGGCCTACGACCAGGAGCCCTGCGTTGAACGGGTGCAGGCCGTCGACGTCCTTCGCGGGGTCGATCGCGTCGACGACGGTTTGGTCGTGGAGATGATCAGGGAGTGGGAGCTGGACCAGAATGCCATCGATGTGGTCGTCCCCGTTGAGCTCGAAGATCAGGGTGAGAAGATCGGCCTCGGAGGTGTCGGCGGGGAGGCGGTGCACCCGTCCGTCGATTCCGGCCCTGGCAGCGGCCCGCTCCTTGTTGCGAACGTAGACCTGTGACGCTGGGTCTTCCCCAACGAGCACCACATGCAAACCCGGCGCTCGGTTGTGCGTCGCCCTGAAGGCTTCCGCCCTGGTCTTGACCTCTGCCCGCACTTCTTTGGCAAGCGCTTTCCCGTCGATCAACTCAGCCATGGGCGGGGTCTATCAGGAGCCCTGCACTTTCTCAAACCAGCAGGTCCCGGTGGAAATCGCGGCTTGGCGTGGTATGCCGCGTGGCCATGTTCGACCCCGTCTCCCCGCAGGTTTCCTTTCCCGAGCTCGATTCGACGCAGCTTGCGTTCTGGGAGAACACCCGCATTTTCGAAAAGACCCTCGAAGGCGGCGAGGATAAGAAGTCCTTCGTGTTCTACGAAGGGCCGCCGACGGCCAATGGGATGCCGCACCCGGGCCACGTGCTCACGCGCGTCATGAAGGACGTGTTCCTCCGCTACCGTACGATGTGTGGCTATTACGTGCCGCGCCGCGCAGGTTGGGACACGCACGGCTTGCCGGTCGAGGTCGAAGTCGAAAAGGAGCTCGGCATCAGCGGTCGAGAGGCCATCGAGGAGTACGGCGTCGAGGCGTTCAGCCGCAAGTGCATCGACTCGGTGTTCAAATACATCGGTGAGTGGCAGAAAATGACGGAACGGATCGGCTTCTGGGTCGACTTCGATTCCGCCTACGTGACATTCCACAAGTCCTACGTAGAGAGCGTCTGGTGGGCGCTCTCGGAGATGTTCAACAAGGGGTTGCTCTACCAGGGCTACAAAGTGGTCTGGTGGTGGCCGCAGGGTGGCACGGCGCTTTCAGCCGGTGAGGTGGGTCAGGGCTATCAAACGATCGACGACCCCTCGGTGATGATCCGCTTTCCGCTCGTCGGCCAGGAGCGCACGTCCTTTCTCGCTTGGACGACGACGCCCTGGACGCTTCCATCGAACATCGCGCTCGCGGTTTCGGCGAAGACCGACTACGCGACGGTCGAGCTCGAAGACGGGGAGCGCTTGATTCTAGCGTCTGCACTCGTCGCCAAAGTATTGGGCGACGAAGCCGAAGTCGTCGCGACGCGCAAGGGCTCCGAGCTCGTCGGCATGAGCTACGAGCCCCCGTTCCGCTACGCCGAACCCGAAGGCGGTCCCGCCTGGCAGGTCATCGATGCAGACTTCGTCTCGCTCGACAGCGGCTCGGGTCTGGTCCACTTGGCGCCCGCCTTCGGCGAGGATGACTTCCGGGTATGCAAGGAAAAGGGCATGGGCTTTCTGCAGCTCATGAAGCCCGACGGCACTTTCCCGGACGAAGTCACCGATTTCGCCGGCCGTTTCTGCAAAGAGGCCGACCGCGACATCATTCGCAACCTCCGCGCGCGCGGAGTGCTGTTCAAAGAAGAAGTGTACCGGCACGACTACCCGTTCTGCTGGCGCGCGATGCAGGACCCGCTCATCCAATACGCCCGCCGGTCCTGGTTCATCCGGACCACACAAGAAATCGGACGGGTCAAGGAGAACAACCAGGAAGTCCACTGGGAGCCCGAGCACATCAAGAGCGGTCGCATGGGACAGTTCCTCGAGGGAAATGTCGACTGGGCGCTGTCGCGCGAGCGTTTCTGGGGCACGCCGCTTCCGATTTGGAAGAATGACGAGACCGGTGCCGTAGAGGCGGTCGGCTCGGTCGCCGAGATTCTCGAACGCAATCCCGACGCCTTCGCGCACTTCGAGAAAGCCAAGGCCGCCGACCCGACGCTGCAAGATCACCTGATGGTGCACAAGCCCTGGATCGACGAGGTCAGCTGGAGCAAGGAAGGCGAGCCTGGTGCGTACCGGCGCGTGCCCGAAGTCATCGACTGCTGGTTCGACTCCGGTTGCATGCCCTTCGCACAGTGGGGTTTCCCGCAGCAGAACGCCGAGGGTTTCGAGCGAAATTTCCCCGCGGATTTCATCACCGAAGCGGTCGATCAGACGCGTGGCTGGTTCTACTCCCTGATGACGATCAGCTCGCTCATGTTTCCCGAGCGCGCCCTTCCCCATCCCTTCAAGAACTGCGTCGTCCTCGGTCTGATGACCGACGAAATGGGCAAGAAGCTCAGTAAGAGGGACAAGAACTACACCGACCCGCTGGTGCTCATGGATCGCGTGGGCGCTGATGCGGTCCGTTGGGCGCTCTACGCGGGAACGGTGCCCGGTCAGAACACTCGCTTCTTCGACGAGGCGGCGACCGACGCGGTCCGCGAGTTCCTTCTGAAGATCTGGAACGTTTACAGTTTCTTCGTCACCTACGCGAACATCGATGGCTGGACGACGGAGGCCGAGCGGCCTGCGCTCGGGGAGCGGCCCGATATGGATCGCTGGGTGATCGCCGAGCTCGATGCCACCGTGCGCGCGGTGCGTCAGGAGCTCGACGACTACAAGAGCCACATGGCGGTGCGACACCTCCTCGGATTCGTCGACGGCTTGTCGAATTGGTATGTGCGCCGAAGTCGCGCTCGCTTCTGGGCTTCGGACGATACCGAAAACAAGCGTGCCGCATTCAGCACCCTCTACGAGGTGCTCGTAGACCTCACCAAACTGGCCGCGCCGTTCATTCCCTTCATGACCGAGACCTTGTTCCAGAACCTGGTGCGCAGGGATGACCCTGCTGCGCCGGAGTCGGTGCACCTGGACTCGTTTCCCGAACCCGATGCGTTGCGGGTAGACGAGGAGCTCCGGCAAACGATGGAGCGAGTCCGAAACGTGGTCACGCTCGGGCAGCGTGTGCGAAACGAGAACAAGCTCAAGGTACGCCAGCCGCTGGCCGAGGCGATTGTGGTGGTGGCCGACGATGCCGAACGGCGTGGGATCGACCGTTTCGCCAGCGCGATTCGCGAGGAGCTGAACGTGCGAGAGCTCGGCTTCACGCAGGAGCCGCACAAGTACGTCGAGTTCCAGCTCGTGCCGAACTTCCGCGTCCTCGGACCGAAGCTCGGCAAGCAGGTGCCGGCGTGTAAAAAGGCGCTGGCCGAGGCCGATGGCTCGGCGCTGTACGCCGAGATGGAAGAGAACCAGAAGATCGTCGTCGAGCTTCCCAACGGGCCGATCGAGCTCACGCCGAGCGAGGTCGAGGTCCGGCTGAGCGCGCGCGAGGACTTCGCCGCAGCGTCCGGCTCGGGCCAGGTGGTCGTCCTCGACACCCGCGTGGACGACAGCCTCCGGCGAGAAGGCTTGGCCCGCGAGGTGATCAATCGAATCCAACGCGCCCGAAAGTCGATGGACCTGGCCTACGAGGCCCGCATCGAGGTGAGCTGGGACGCGGATGGCGAGCTTGCCGAAGCGATCGAAGAGCACGCCGAACGGATCGCGGGCGAAACGCTCGCGACGGGATTCGTCCGGGGCGCTCGGGCAGCGAGCGAGCACGACACCGACATCGACGGCAACCCACTCGGCCTAGCCATTAGCGCGGCCTGACCGGGGCGCGGAGAAAAGCGCGACACGGGGTTCCGTCGAACGGCTCGCGCTGCCGCTGCTGCTGTTTGGCGGGTCGGGGAACAGGAGGACGGGCGTCGACTTGCGGCTTGTGCTGCCGCGGGTGCTTGGGGGGTGGGTCTTGAGTTGGGTGCGTGGTTAGGCTTGGTTACACCGCCCGCCCACCCCCACCCGTAATCCTCCCTGGCGCGGCGGTCGCTTTGCTCCGCCTTGCCGGCGCCTTTGGCGCCGGGCTTCGCCCTGCGGGCTCGCGGGGGGGCTGCTGTCTTGACGGGGTGTGGAGGACTTCTCTTGATGGCGCCGTACGGATGTCCGCGGTCAAAAAATGTCTCCGTGTGGAGGGGCGCGGAACAAGGCGCGATATGGGGTGGAGTCGACGTGTGAGTGCCAATCTCGGCGCCAGCGTGGGGGCGGCGGGGTGGGGATGAAGGGTTCACTCCCCACGAAATACGTTTCGTTCGTCAACGTCACTCACCGATAGCCGGAAGCACGGACCCGCGCTCCCCACCCCGCCGCCCCCACGCGAGCGCCTGAGCCGAGCCGTTCGGCGCAACCCCGTGTCGCGCCTTGTTCCGCGCTCCGGTTAAGCGCGGTGCCAGCGGCGCCACAGAGTCGCTACGAGTAGCAATGCTGGGATGGCGAGGAGTTGGCTGGTGCTCAGGCCTAGGAGCTCGCCGCGTTCGTCGGCGCGCCAGAACTCTAGGGTGAATCGAAGCACCGCATAGAGCCCGATGAACGCCAGCATGACTTGGCCGTCGAATCGCTTCTTCGGACGAAGCCAGAACAGCAGGAACCCCGTGATCGCGAGGCATCCGAACGCCTCGTAGAGCTGTGTCGGGTGGACCGGCAGGGATGGCAGGTGTGGGGCCCGGAGTAGGCCTGCCCGCCATTGCGATTCACTGGCCGGAGAGAATGGCGGGAAGGCTACGCCGAACGGTTGCTCGGTGTGTGTTCCGAAGCAGCAGCCGCCTAGAAAGCAGCCCAGCCGGCCGAACACCAGCCCGAGCGAGATGCTGATCGCGGCGATGTCTATCCCTCGATAGATCGGGACGCCTTCCCGCTTCAAGAACCAGATACCGAACGCCGAGGCGGCGATGAGGCCGCCGTAATAGGTCAGGCCTCCCCTCCAGAACGCGGCCCAGGCAAGGCAGTCGCGTCTGGACGGCTGGCAGACTTCACGGGCGGCGTCCCAAATGCCTTCGGCCTGTTGGCACTGTGCAGCGGTGATCTCCCAGGAGACCTTGGCTGGATCGGTGCAAAGGTGCACGTAGTCCCAGAAGTAGCCATCCACCAAGACGTGCAGCAGTCGTGCACCCAGCACGCCGAGGATTACCGAGAACAGACCGAGGTCGATGAAGGTGTTCGGGTCGAGCCCGTCCTTCTTTGCGAGGCGGGCTGCCAGCCAAGTCGCGAAGGCGAAGCCGATCAGCAAGAAGGTGAAGTAGGCCGGAATCGGTTCTCCCAAGATCTCGGCGAGCGTCGGGAGCATTCAGCTAGACACTAGCACGCCAACTCAGCGAGCCGGAGCCGCTGCGCGCTCGGCTGCCGCCCGCTTTTCGCGCCGCCCGTCCATGAAACCTTCGATCAGAATCAGTGCAACGCCGATCGTGATCCAGGCGTCGGCCACGTTGAACGTTGGGTATGCCCAGCGATCGTTGATGTGGAAACGCACGAAGTCGACGACGTAGCCGAGCTTGACGCGGTCGACGAAATTCCCAACTGCCCCGGCCACGATCAGCGGGACACTAATGGCGAAGAGATTTCCCCCTCGGCCGGTGACGAACATCCAGAGAAGGAGGACGACGGCGCCCGCCGCGGCCACATAGAAGACGCCCTTACGCACGGCGCTGGGCATGTCACGCATGAAGCCGAAGGCGGCGCCGCAGTTCTCGGCGTAGCGAAACTCCAGCAGGCCGTCGATCAGCACGATGGGCGAGCGCTGGGAGCGCTGCGGTTCGGTCCGCCCGTATTCGTTCGGCTCGCAGGTCGGATCCGAGGCGCGTGAGGACGGCTGGGATAGCCGATCGAGCGCCCAGTGCTTGCTGCCGAGATCCATGGCCGTCAGTACGCCAATGGCGGCGAGGCAGAGGACGATTGCCTGGCGGGAGCGTGGTGTGCGGGTCACGGCCGGCGACTGTAACAGTTGGATTTCTGGGGTCAAATCGACCCAGGTTGAGGTAAAACACCACAATTACAAACCTTTACAGATTTGTGACACGGGGCCACTTGTGCTTGTGTCACTTCGTGTTACAAATGGGTCATGGGCGAACGGGACGACGAGAAGAGCCGCAAGGACGCGCGCAAAGAGCGGGTGCTCCATACCCGCGTGCCGGCCGTCCTGGAGCAGGAGCTCAAGCGGGTCGCCAACGCCTGGCGGGTTCCCGTGTCCAATCTGGTCCGGGCACTGCTCGAGGACGCGCTCGACACCATCGATGTCGTCGGCGCCAAGGCAGAGGGAGAGCTCCGCGAGGTTGCCGAGTTGCTCGCCTCCGAGCGGCACCGCTTTCGGCGGAAGTCCTCCGAGCAGTTGAGCAAGATCCCGGGCGTCCAGGACCGGGAGGTGCCCGCCGTCGAGCTAGGCGGGGAGCCGGCGCCTGCTCCGGATCCGCTCGAGGGCGCCATCGGGGTAACCCCGATCATTCTCGTTCACGAAGCCGCTTGTGGCGTAACCGGAGCCAGGCTGTCTGCCGGGTCCGAGGCCTACATGGTTCTGTTCGATGATCCCGGGCGAAAACTGATCACGGGCAGGGACGTCCTGCCCCGAGCATCGACACCCAACGAGGAGAAAGCCGATGACTGAACCGCAAAACATCCAATCGACCATCGAAGAGAACGTCAATGCAGCCGTCGACCAGGTCAGCAAGACCGCCGAAGGCGCCGTGACGTTGGGGCGCAGGGTGGCCGGGCTGTGGCTGGGGGTCACGCGCACCGCAATCGACGCGGCCGCCAATACCCTCTCGTCCACTTCCGAGGTGATCAGCGCGCTCGCGGAGTCCATGGGCGAGCTGGCCGACCGCGTCCAAGGCTCCGCCAAGAAAGCTTAGTCCCACGCCGACAGGTTGGTGGAAACGGCCTGCCACCACCACCGCTGCTTCGCCAGCCTGTCGGCTATTTGCTCCTCTTGGAGTCCATCGGCCCGTGAGGGAGCCGCCGCCCTTCCCGCAAATGCCGGAACGCGTTGATGCCCCATCGCGTCAGAAAATACAGGGGAACCCCGACGATCAGGCCGCAGACGAGCGCGCCCATCCAGAGCTCGCCGCCCGTGCCGGCCAAGAGCCGCCCTGCGTCGGCCCAGAACTCGCTTTCGAGCAGGCGCTCCGCACCACCGTCTTTGAGGGCACGTCCCGCGTCTCCGAGCCAGGTATTGATCGTGGCGCGCGTGACTTCTCTTTCGGGATGTAAAACGGCCGCTCCGATCGACCAGGTCGTGTAGTAGAGCGGCACCGCGGTGAACGGATTGCTGATGAACAAGATTGGAATCCCCGAAATTTTGTTGGCGCCCAGCAGCGCGGCGACCGGGAGATACAAGACGATCTGAAGACCTAGCGTTGGGGTGAACGCGATCATCGTACCGATGAACACGCCCCAGGCGATTCGGTGTGGCGTGTCATCGAGGTGAAGAATGTTGTGGAAGACGATCTGCTGGAGGCGTCGCCACAGGTTTCGGAGGTTCATTCCGGCTCACCCCATCCACCGCCTCCCGGCGTTTCGACTCGCAAAACGTCGCCTGGCGACACTTCCGCGCTAACGCGGTGCGGGAGTTGCTTGCCGTTGAGTAGATTCATGCCTGGGGCCCCTGGATCGCCGCCGCGCATACCATAGGGCGGGACCACACGCCGCTCGGAGAGCACCGAAACCCGCATGGGCGCGAGGAACTCGAGCTCTCGGATCAATCCGTCACCGCCGCTGCGGGCCCCTGCCCCGCCCGAGCCCCGCCGAATCTCGAAACGACGAATCCGTATGGGAAACCTGGTTTCGAGAACCTCCGGGTCGGTGCACTTGGAGTTCGTCATGTGGGTATGCACTGCTGAGGCGCCGCAGCGGCGCTCCGTTGCACCCGCACCTCCGCCCAGGGTCTCATAGTACGCGAAGCGATCGTCACCGAAGGTGATGTTGTTCATCGTCCCCTGGCTCGCGGCGGCCAGACCGAGGGCGCCGAATAGGACATCGACGATGCGCTGTGACGTTTCCACGTTGCCGGCGGCGACCGCGCGGTCTGGTTCCGGGCTGAGCAGAGAGCCCTCGGGGATCCGAACGCGGACCGGCCGCATACAACCGCTGTTGAGCGGGATTGGTTTGCCGACCAGCACGCGGAGCACGTAGAGGACCGCTGCCATCGTGACCGCTCGTGGCGCGTTGAGGTTGTTGTTGAGTGCAGGGTCGGTGCCCTCGAAGTCGATGTCCATGGCACCGCCGCGCACCGTGACTCGAACCGCAATGCGCGCGCCGTCATCCAGTCGATCTTCGAACTGGTGCACCCCGTCGGCCAGTCCTTCAATCGCTTGAGTCGTCAGTTCGGCGGCGTTGTCCTGGATGTGTTGCATGTACGCCGTGACGACTTCGACGCCGTACCGCCCAAGTAGCTCGTCGAGGAGTTGCATGCCTTTTTCGTTGGCTGCGATCTGCGCCTGGATGTCCGCCAAGTTCTCATCGGGATTGCGTGCTGGGTACGGGCCGCCGTTCAAGACGCCGCGCAGGAGTTGCTCGCGGAAGGCGCCGTTTTCGACAATCGCGATATTCCGCAAGACCACACCCTCTTCTTCGAGGCGCGTCGAGGACGGCGGCATGGAGCCGGGCGTGAGGCCACCTACATCGGCATGGTGCCCGCGCGACGCGACGACGAAGCGAAGGGTCCCGTCGCCATCGTGCACGGGGGTAACGACTGTGATGTCAGGCAGGTGCGAACCACCCTCGGAAGGATCATTGGTAGCAAAGACGTCGCCAGGACTCGCGCCTGGGTGCGCGGCGAGGACAGCGCGAACCGATTCGCTCATCGCGCCGAGGTGAACCGGGATGTGCGGCGCGTTGGCGACGAGGCCGCCGCCCGCGTCGAAAACAGCGCAGGAGAAATCGAGCCGGTCGCGGATGTTGGTGCTCATCGCCGTGCGCTGCAGGACCACGCCCATCTGCTCGGCGATCGACTTGAACTGATTGTGGAACACTTCGAGAAGCACGGGGTCGACGCCCGTGCTGGCGGTTTCAGGTCCCTGCCCCCGCTCTGTATCTCGCAGCACGAGGTAGTCGCGCTTGGTTCGAACGGCGACGAAGCCCAGGTCCACGACGACCGTTCCGGTGGAGTCCAGTACCAGCGCAGGTCCCGGGACTTCGGTGTCGATCGGGAGGCTCTCCCGCAGGTAGACCGGCGCGTCGAGCAGTTCGCCGGCCGACCAGAGCTTGCCGGTGCGGAGCGGTTGGCCGTGGCCAGACTCGACGGGGGGCAGCTCCGGCTTGGCGCTACTCAACTCGACCGAAAGCCGCAAGGTGGCGGCTTCGACCTGCTGGCCCGGCCGAGCGTATCCGAACTCGCGCCGATGGAGAGCCTCGAACGCGGAGCGCATGTGGGCGGCGTCCGCCCAGTCGACCGGAAGCGTGGCCTCGGTTCCACGATAGCGAAGCGCGACCTGGCGCCGGATCCGCCATTGGGCGTCGGTTCCGGCGTCTCGCTCGAGCGCGGCGCGTCCCGACGCTTCGAGTTGGGAGAAGATTCGTTTCCATTGCTCGGGCAAGGGATCGTCTAGACTCGCGCGGCCGGCATCGCGCTCTGCGTGCCACTCGAAGTTGGCGACTCCCATGCCGAATGCCGAGAGAGCGCCAGCATAGGGATGAAACAGCAAGGTGCGAACACCGAGTCGTCGGGCGATGAGGCAGGCGTACTGACCGCCGGCGCCGCCGAAGACCACCATGCCGTGCGTGCGCACGTCGTGGCCGCGGCCGACGGACACTTTCTGAATCGCCGCCGCCATGTTCTCCGTTGCGACGCGCAAGAACCCGTGCGCGACCTCGTCGGCGTCTCGAACGATGCCAGTCGCGCGCAATGCTGCGACGATTTCTTCGAGCTTCTTTCGCGGCCTATCTTCGTCCAAGGCGAATGGAAATCGGTCGGCTGCGATCCGGCCGAGGCAAAGTGAAACGTCGGTGAGGGTGAGCTCCTGGGCTCCCGGTTTTCCGTAGCAAAGAGGCCCGGGGTCGGCGCCGGCGCTCTGTGGTCCGACGAGCATGCGCTTCGCTTCGAGCCTGCATATGGAGCCGCCGCCCGCAGCGACGGTGTGGAGCTCGATCATCGGCGCTCGGATTCGAATACCTCCGATTTGGCTTTCGAATACCCGTGACACCTCGCCCGCATAGCGCGACACGTCCGTCGACGTGCCGCCCATGTCGAAGCCGATGGTCTCCGAGATCCCGAGCTCGTCGGCGACGGCGCCCGTTGCGACCACGCCGGCGGCCGGGCCGGAGAGGACCGCGTTGCGCCCGATGAAGCCCGATGCATCGACCAGCCCGCCGTTGCTCTGCATCATGCGCAGGCACCCCGAACCGAGCTCCTTTTCGAGCTCGAGCATGTACTCGGTCAGCAGCGGAGTGAGATAGGCATTGGCCGTGGTCGTGTCGGTGCGGCCGAGTAGTCCGAGCTCGTTGGAGATTCGGTGGGACTGCGAGATGTGGGTGAACCCGAGCTTTTTCGCGACTGCGGCGACCTGGGTCTCGAGCGCTCCGTCGCGATACGCGTGCATCAATGAGACGGCTACCGAATGCGCGCCGCGCTTGCGGACGGCTTCGAGTGCCTGGCGAAGCGCCGCGGGATCGAGGGCTCGTAGAATCGATCCGTCGGCGGCCATCCGCCCGCCCACCTCGATCACGGTATCGGGCAGCGGCGCGGGCTTTTCGATCTCGAGCGCGAACAGCTCGGGTCGCGTCTGATCCCCGATTCGGATCAGGTCCCCGAGGCCCTCGTCGGCGACCAGGACAGTGGGACAGCCTCCTCGTTCGAGCAGTGCGTTGGTCGCCAGGGTTGTCCCCATCCGGACTTCGGCGGCGGGAATCGGATCGCCGGCTCGGAGGCCGAGCAGCGAGCGGATGCCCTCGAGTGGGGCCTGGTCCGAGGAGAGCACCTTGCTGACCCGGATGACGCCGGTGAGCCGGTCACGGTGGATGCAGTCGGTGAAAGTACCTCCACGGTCGATCCAGAATTGGTGCCGGGGCCTTGGCTCTGCCATCAAGCCCAGCATCGAAGCACGGCGAAAGGCGGGGTCAAGAGAGGCGTTGCGATCTGCCCAGCAAGGCTCAAATTTGACCCAAACAGACGAATAGAATGCGATTATCGCGGAACTCTGTGCGCGAGCCGAGAATTTTTCTGGTTTTCAAACGAGTTTCCTGGACTTATACAGGCCAACAAGTCAAGGAAACAAAGGACGATGGACACGGAAGAATTTACTGTCTCGTCCGTGATACCCGCGAGCCCAAACCGTATTTATTCCGCATGGATGGACGAGCGCCATCATTCCGCTTTCACGGGAGCGCGGGCCACGGTGGACCCCTGGGTAGGCGGTCGAGTCATCGCAGACGATGGTTTCATCGATGCAACCCATGTCTATTTGGTGACCGGTAGCCGCATTGCCATGACCTGGCGAACCCGGGATTTTCCCAAGGGCGCGAACGACTCGCAGGTGGACATCACATTTGCTCCCGTGGCCGGCGGCACCAAGGTCGAGGTGACCCACAGCAAGATTCCTCCGGGCCTTGCGAAGGCCTGCGAGAAGATCTGGACCACGCTCTATCTGGGGCCGATGGCGAAGTATTTCGGCGAGCCAGACGCGATGCGAGCGGCCTACAAGGCCGCCAAGAAGGCCGGGCATCTGCCGCTCTCCGGCATCAAGGCGAGCCGGCCCGGGCCGAGGCGTCCGTTCGTCCCAGCGCCGAAGCCCCCAGTCGAGGAGCCGAGCGAAGACGAGGACGACGACGAAGAGCAGCCAAAGAAGACGCGTAAGCGGGTCGAGACCAAGACGATCGATCTGCGAGAGCTAGCCCGCGCCCAGGCCGAAGCCCGCAAGCTGGCCGCTCTCAAGAAGGCGGACTCCAAGAAGAAGGCCGAGGCTGAGCGTTTGAAGGCCGAGGCCGCCCGCAAGGCGATCGAAGCCAAGAAGAAGGCCGAGGCCCTGAGGCTCCAAAAGGCCGAAGCCAAGCGCATCGCTGCGGAGAAGAAGAGAATCGCGCTCGAGAAGAAGCGGGCTGCGGCGATGAAGAAAGCCGAGCTCGCGCGCAAGAAGGCGGAGGCCAAGAAGAAGGCCGACGAGATCAAGCGCAAGAAGGCGGAGGCCAAGAAGAAGGCCGACGAGATCAAGCGCAAGAAGGCGGAGGCCAAGAAGAAGGCCGACGAGATCAAGCGCAAGAAGGCGGAGGCCAAGAAGAAGGCGGAGGCCAAGAAGAGGGCCGCAGCCCAGAAGAAGGCTGCCGCGAAGAAGAAGGCTGCCGCGAAGAAGAAGGCTGCCGCGAAGAAGAAGGCTGCCGCGAAGAAGAAGGCTGCCGCCAAGAGACGGCCAGCCACCAAGAGGAAGACTGCGAAGAAGAAGCGCGCCGTCCCGAAGAAACGTGGCACCGCTGCGAAGAGAAAGACTGCGAAGAAGCGCGCCGTCCCGAAGAAACGTGGCACCGCTGCGAAGAGGAAGACCTCGAAGAAGAAGGCCGCTACGAAGAAGCGCGCCGCCCCCAAAAAGAAGACCGCTGCGAAGAAGCGCGTGGCTCCCAAAAAGAAGACCGCTGCGAAGAAGCGCGTGGCTCCCAAGAAGAAGGCCGCTGCGAAGAAGCGCGGCAGGGCGCCGGCCAAAAAAGACAAGCGTCGTTCGTCGCGGCGCTAGTCGAGCGGAGACTCGGCCTGCCGTCGCAGGCCGTCGAAGAGCGAGTCGAGTGCACGATGCTCTTGGGCGAGCTCGATGATGCTCAGCTCTTCGAGCTCACTATCGCGCGGGCTTGCGGCGAGCCAGAGCTGCATCGCTTCGTCCGCCGACAGGAGCCCCAGACTCCGTCCAGGCAAGGCGAGCGCCGCGTTCGACACCTTGGCTTCACGCAGGGCCTCTGCGATCAGCACGCACGCTTTCTCCGCAACGCTCCGGTCGAACGCAGAGCTATCGCCGAGGCCGACGAGCAGGAGCCCCTCGGACTTGAGCTTCCCCGGGTTGGTCAGCAGAGCCTTTTCGCCGAAACTTCCGTCGAGGTAACCCGCCATGAGCTTTCTCGAGAGCGCTCCGCAGAGTCGCCAGTCGATGAGGCCAGCCGCGCCAGCCAGGGGGCGTTCGTCGGAGAAGAAAGGCAAAACGATGAGCTCCGCCTGAAGCTCGTCCAAGCTTCGTGGCGCAGCGGAGACGAAATCGTAGGCGATCACGATTTCCCGAGCTCGGTCGCGATGCGATCGAGAACGCCGTTGACAAACGAGCCGCTCCCCTCCGAGCCGAAACGCTTGGCGAGCTCTACGGCTTCGTTCAACGTCACTCGTTTGGGAATGTCTCCCATTTCGCGGAGCTCCACAATCGCCACCCGAAGCACGTTGCGATCGACGATCGGCATGCGTTCGATGCGCCAGTGGTGACTCGATGAACGAATGATTTCGTTCACCTCATCTCTGTGGTCGGCGTAGGAGCGGACGAGCTTGTTTGCGAAGTCGACGTCTTCGCTGGGCGCTTCGTCATTGCTGAGGTGACCCCAGTACGAGCGGATCGCCTGCGTGCCGCTCACGCCCGACACATCCATGAAGTACAGGATGCGAAGCGCGGCTTCACGGCCTTTTCGTCGTGATCCCATCGTCCGCGAGCTTTCGATCCAAATTGACCATCTCGATTGCGGTCAGTGCCGCATCGTGGCCCTTGTTGCCGTGCACGCCACCGGCGCGATCCAGTGCCTGGGCTTCGTCGTCGGTCGTGAGCACGCCGAAGATCACCGGAACGCCTGTATCGAGCGTCACGCGGCCGAGGCCGAGGGCGGTGCCTTCGCAGACGTAGTCGAAATGAGGTGTCCCTCCGGCAATCACCGCACCTAGCGCAACGACGGCGTCGAAGCGCGCGCTCGATGCCAGCTGTTGCGCGGCGTACGGGAGCTCCCAGGCGCCCGGTACTTCGACGACGTAGACCGATTCGTCCGGCACGCCGTACTCGGAGAAGCATTCCTTGGCGCCGTCGAGGAGCTTGCCGACAATCGCGTGGTTGAAGCGCGACCAGACCACGGCAAAGCGCGCGTCCGCCGGCGCTCTGACCTCGAGCAGTGGTGGGTTGCGGTCCTCGCTCATTTGGAATCTGCCGCCTCGTGTTTCGACGCGAGCGAGAGCTCGCCGCCCGGCGCGACCATGAGTTGCTCGCCCACATTGAGCCCATAGGCGTCCAGGCTCGGGATGCGCCGCGGTCGATTGGTCATCAGGCGTAGCTCCGTGAGCCCCAGGTCCGAGAGCACCTGTGCGCCGAAGCCGTACTCCCGGAGCACGACACCGGGCTCCTCGGGCGATCGCGGAAGCGGCTCGTCGAGGTAAAAGGCTAGATCGGTTTCGGGGTCCGGATGCCCGGGCAAGAACAGAATCACGCCGTTGCCCGCGCGTTCGATCGCAGCGACGCAGTCGGCAATGTGCACCCGTTCGCCCATGCGAACCTGAAATGCGTCCCCGAGGACGCTCCCTCGATGCACGCGCACCAGCGTGGGGTCGGAGCGCATCTCCCCGAGACTCAGCGCCATGAATTGCTCCTGGCCTCCGACCTGAACTTTGTACACCGAAGCGGTCCATGTGCGTCCGGTTGGCATCTCGACCGGCGTCTGCCGGATCCTGGTGACCAGGCGCTCGCGTGCGAGTCGGTATTGGATCAGGTCCGCGATGGTGAGCAGCCGCAGCTCGTGCTGTTCGGCGAAGGCGACGAGATCCGGGTAGCGAGCCATCGTGCCGTCGTCTTTCATGATCTCACAGATGACGCTGGCAGGTCTCAGCCCTGCGAGTCGAGAGAGATCGACGGAGCCCTCGGTGTGCCCGGTGCGTTGCAGCACGCCGCCCGGAACCGCTTTGAGCGGGAACACGTGACCAGGGCTCACCAGGTCGGCCGGCCCCGCGTCGTCCGCGACCGCGGTCAAGATCGTTTGTGCCCTGTCGCCCGCGCTGATGCCGGTCGTGACGCCCTTGCGCGCTTCGATCGAGATAGTGAACGCCGTCGAACGCGAGGAGCGGTTGTCGTCGACCATCATGGGTAGGTCGAGCTGACGGATGCGGTCCTCGGTCAAGCTGAGACAAATCAGTCCCCGAGCGTGTCGCGCCATGAAATTGATCGCCTCAGGGCTCGCCATTTCGGCAGCCATGCACACGTCGCCTTCGTTTTCGCGGTCCTCGTCGTCGACCAGGATGACCATCTTGCCTTTGCGGATGTCATCCAACGCCGCGACGACCCGCTCGATCGCGCTCGTCATATGGCCGCCACCATGACGCGAAAGCGCTCGCCCTTCCAGCGGACAACTGCAAATGCTCAGCTGCCGGGCGCGTCCACGCCGGGCTTGCCCATCAGGCTTGCCACGTACTTGGCGAGAATGTCGACCTCGAGGTTGACCTTTGCGCCGTCCGCCATTTGCCCGAAGGTCGTCTCATCGAGGGTGTACGGCACCAACATGACGTCAAAACGGCTCCCTGCGACCCCATTCACCGTGAGGCTGACGCCGTTGACGGTGATCGAGCCCTTGGGCGCTAGAAAGGGAGCGAGCCCTTTGGGGACCTCGAACGTTGCGCGGATGTAGTCCCCTTCGGGTGTCCGTGAGATGAGCGAGCCGACGCCGTCGACGTGCCCCGTGACCAGATGGCCCCCCAATCGGTCGCCGAGCGCGAGTGCGCGTTCGAGATGAACCCGGTCGCCCTTCTCGAGGCTGTCGAGGTTGGTCTTGTCGATGGTCTCGAGGGATGCGTCGGCCTCGAACTGCCCCTCATCGAACGACTTCACGGTGAGACATGTTCCGTTGACGGCGATCGATTCGCCAAGCCGGTATGGGTACAGCTCGCATGTGATGCGAATACTGAGCCCGTCATCGCGTCGCTCGAGCTCGGCAATCGTACCGAGCTGTTCTATCAATCCGGTGAACATCTACTGCTTCCTCTCGAACTGTCCGGAGACCAACCAGTCGGACCCCAGGGCTTGAACCTCGGTACGCACCAGGCGCCAGGCGCCCTCGATCGATTCGGCACCCGAACCCGCCGCGAACGAGAGGGCCGCAGCGTCCCCGACGATGCGAGGCGCGATGAAGATCGCAGCGCGGTCGGCCAGGCCGAGGTCCAGGAAAGAACCGTGGACATGCGCGCCGCCCTCGACCAGGAGTCTGACCAGTCCCCGTTCGCCGAGCCGTGCGAGAACTTCGCCGAGGTCCACGCCCCTGGCGTGCCGGGACACCGGGATCAGCTCGACGCCCTGCCCCGCCAAAGCGTCGCGGCGTGATGCGTCGGCGTCGCTCGCATGGAAGATCAAGGTGTCAGCCTCCTGACTCGTTCGCCGGGTCGAGAACCGCGGCGCCAGCTGGTGTTCTCAGGTTCGCATCGAGGACGACCCGCGTCGGGTCTCTTCCTTCGACGTGCCGAACCGTGAGCCTGGCGTCGTCGCTCAGCACGGTCCCCACCCCGACCAGAACCGCGTCGCTCTGATCACGCATTCGGTGGGCTTCGATCCGGGCCGGCTTCCCGGTGATCCATTTGGAGTCGCCGCTGCGTGTGGCGATCTTTCCATCGAGCGTCACGGCGGCCTTGAGCGTGACGAATGGGAGGCCGGTTCGGATGTGCTTGGCGAAGTCGGCGACGAGGTCTGCGCATTCGACTTCCAGCAATCCGACCTCCACCTCGACGCCCGCGGTCTTCAGGCGCTCGACGGCGCCTGCGACGTGAGGGGCCGGGTCGCGGCAACCGATGACGACGCGAGCGATCCCTGCGTCGAGAATCGCCTCGGTGCATGGAGCGGTCCGGCCCTGGTGGTTGCAGGGTTCTAAGGTCACGAAGAGGGTTGCGCCTCGTACCGAGCTGCCCGCGTTCCGAATCGCGTCGACCTCGGCATGCGCTTCACCGGCCTTCGCGTGATGGCCGACGGATATGACTTTCCCGTCGCGAACGATCGCTGCGCCTACGTGAGGGTTCGGACTGGGTCGTCCGCGCTTGGCTTCTTCGAGCGCTCGCTCCATCACTCCACGTTCGAAATCCGACCACATGTCAGTCCTTGAGCTTCGCAAGCTCGTCGACGAATTCGTCGATTCCCTGGAAGTCGCGGTAGACGCTGGCGAAACGAACGTAGGCAACCGGGTCGAGTGCTCGAAGCTCGTGCAAGACGTGCTCCCCGAGCCGCGTGGAAGGAACCTCTTGCTCGCCGGTATCGACGAGCCAGCGTTCGACTTGGTGCAGGAAACGCTCCAGCGCTTCGGCCGAGACCGGGCGCTTCACGCAGGCCCGGCGCAGCCCAGCGAGCAACTTGGCTCGGTCGTAGGGTTGTCGGCGCCCGTCGTTCTTGATGATGAGAGGCAGCGTCTGTTCCACCCGCTCGTAGGTGGTGTAACGTCGGCCGCAATGCTCGCACTCGCGCCGGCGTCGCGTGACCTCGCCCGCCTGAGAGAGGCGGGAGTCGATCACGCGGTTTTCCAGTGTTCCACAATAGGGGCAGCGCATATCCGCGCAGACGCTAGCGCCGGCGTCGTCCCGGAGCAACGCAGCGCATCAGGCTCAGTCGCGAACCAGGCGAACGAGTGACTCCAGGTGGGCGGTCTGGGGAAACATGTCGAAACCGATCACACGGTCGATGTGGTAGCCCTTGCTGGTCGCGAGACGAAGATCACGGGCCAGGGTCGCCGTATCACAGGAGACGTACACGAGACGTTTTGGACCGGGCAACAGACACATCGCGCTCGAACAGAGATTTCGCGCCCTGTCGCGGCGGATCGAGCACGACGACGTCGTACCGGCCCTTCGGTGGTTCGTTCGCATCTCCGACGGTGACGCGTGCCTTCAGTCCCAATCGCTTCAAGTTGCTCTGGCAGGCCTCCGCCGCCTGGGGATCCTGTTCGACGGCGACCAGAGCGCTAGCGTGCGCGGCGAGCCCGACGGTGAAGTTGCCGATTCCACAATGGAGCTCGAGGACCCGCATACCCTTGGGCTCCGCAAGACGAACCACCGCTTCGACTAGCTTGGCGTTGACCCGATCGTTGGCTTGCGAAAACGTGCCGCCCGGGCCTTCGAGAAAGCCGAGCTCTCCTGCCTGAATCACAACACGGGTCTCGCCCCAGCTTGCAGGATGACCGTCGCCGCTGGTCCTGAGGGTGACGCCGGCCACCACGGGACGCGCGCAGAGCGACTCGCAGGCTTCGAAGAGCTTGGGCGACTGGTCGTCGTTGGCGTTCAGCTCGACCACGACCCGGCCGGCCCGGGTGAGCTGAAGCTGAATCTCTCCCCCACCGCGCAGCAACGGAGCCAGGCAGGTCCGAATCTCGTCCCAGGCCTCGCGCAAGGGTTGCACGAGCACGATGCACTCGCCGATGTCGGTGACCCGTTTCGTATGCAGCTGACGGTAGCCGATGGTGTCCCGATGCCATGCGAGCCGCGCGCGCCGTCGGTATCCGAGCTCCGCCGGCGAGCCGACCCAGTCGATCTCTATCCCCTCGGCGCCTGGTAGATCGCGGCAGGCATCTCGAAGAAAGCTCTTCTTGATGTCGCGTTGAAGCTCAGGGCCAGCGATCATCAAGGGGCAGCCGCCGCAGCGATGCGCGTCCACGCAAGGAGCTTCCCGCCGTTCAGCCGAGGCGCGAAGGACTTTGCTCAGACGCCCTCGAGCGGCCCCCCGCTTCGACGCGGTCGGCGCGAGCTCCACCAGTTCGCCGGGCAAGGCACCGGGCACCAGCACGAGGCCGTTCGAGGTCTCGACCACCGCGTCGCCGCCACGGCCGACCGCGCGAACCTCGCCTCGTTCAGAGCGCTTGGAAGACATGAGGTTCAGAAATACTGCAGGGGCTTACCGACTTCGAAGAGGAAGCTGAAATCCCCATCGAGGACGGCCCTGCGTGTTTCCGGATCCTTGTTGTCGAGGAGCTCGACGTTCGTGAAGAAGGCTACCGTTTCCTTGTTGTCGTTGTCCAACCAGGGCACGTAGAGCTCTTCGAAGCGGATCGTTCCCGAGACCGCCGCGTAGTACACCGGAATGCGAGAGATTCCCGGGCAGGTCGCGTTGAGGTAGAGCGTCATCTCGACGGGCGGCGCCAGGCCGCCGAGCTCGATTTCGGTGCCCAGCAGGCTCTCTTTGAGCATCTGCGGATCGCGGATGAAGATCGTGAGGCCATCGCTGTAGTTCGGCAGGTCGCTCCCGCGCTGCACGACGATGCTGATGATCTCGACTGAAGTGCTCGGCTGCATCGCGAAGAAGTCCGGGTTCAACGAGAACGGCTGGCCATCGAGACCGCAGTCGGGCGCCCAGACTTGACCGACCGCGCTGCCCTCGCCGCTGCCTTTTGCGCAGCCCGTGGCGAGCGAGCCCAGGGGGATCAAAAGGATCAGAAGGATCCAAGGGACCAGCAGGATCGACAGGTCCCGCAGGACGCAGGCGCAACGCTCATGCAATGAAACCGCCACCGATCACCTCGTCTCCACGGTATACCACCGCCGCCTGGCCCGGTGTGATCGCGCGCTGCGGCTCGTTGAAGTGCACCTCGAAGCCATCGCCGTTCGGTGTGACGTCCGCAAGCGCGCCACGATGCCGATACCGAATGCGAACCTCTCCTTGAAAGGGTTCGACTGGCCGGTCGACCACCCAGTGTGCGTCCGTGGCGCGGAGCCGCTGCTCATAGAGCTCAGTCTCGTCGCCGACGACGACCTCCGCCGTATCGGGGACGATCCGCAGCACGTAGCGAGTGCCGCCTCCGCCGAGGCCTAGACCACGCCGTTGCCCGCGGGTGAAGTTCGCCACCCCCTGGTGGCGCCCGAGCACTGTGCCCTCCGGGTCGACGATGTCGCCGGCCCGTGTGGAGCTTCCTTCACGGTTGATGAAGTCGCCCACCCGGCCGTCGGGCACGAAACAGAGCTCCTGCGATTCGGGTTTGTCCGCGTTGGGCACCCCGAGCCGCCTGCCGGCGTCACGCACCTCCGACTTGCTGAGCTCGCCGAGCGGAAAGAGCAAGCGTTCGAGCGTCGACTGCGGCAGGCCGAAGAGGAAATAGCTCTGATCCTTGTCGTCATCGCGGCCCCGGAGCAGACGAAGCTGTCCGTTCTCCGCTCGCGCCAGGCGGGCGTAGTGCCCGGTCGCGATGTGGGTCGCATCGAAGCGCCGGGCGACCTCGGCCAGATAGGTGAGCTTCACGGTGCGGTTGCAGCTCACGCAGGGGATCGGTGTACGCCCCGCCTGATACTCGGTGACGAAGGGGGCGACGACGTGCTTGCGAAACGCCTCCCGTTCATCGAGGACGTAGTGCGGGATCCCGAGGTGCTCGCAGGTCCGGCGCGCGTCGTCCCGGTCTTCGGGCGCGCAGCATCGACCGACCTGTTGCTCGCCGTCGGCATCCCACAGGTGGAGGGTCACCCCCACCAGCTCGTGCCCCGTTTCGCGCAACAGGGCAGCGGCGACCGAGGAGTCCACCCCGCCACTCATCGCGACCAACACTCTCTTCACTTCAGACATCGACACTCGGCACTGAACAAATCAACCGTGGGTTGTTCTACTTAATGGAAAGCAGTGTGAAGCAAAGCACAGGGTCATTAAATGTTGTCATTCCAGGTGCTTGCAGGCAAAAACGTGAAATCAAATGAAGGGAAGGCGCCGAGGGTTTCAATTCGCTTGAGGTTCTAGGCGGTCTGTCGGCTCAGGACTCGTTCGAATGCTGCACAAGCCAAGTCGATGTCCTGTTGCTGGGTCTCGATACCTAAACTGATTCGAACCGCCGAGCCAGCCCTCCACTGCTCATCTGGATACATCGCGCGAATCACGGCGGATGGCTCCTGCAGCCCAGACGAACATGCGGCCCCGGTGGAAAGACAGACCCCCTCGAGATCGAGCGCGGCGACCAGCAGAGGACCCTGCCAGCGGCGGAAGCTGAGATTGGAGACGGTGCCGGTCCGGGGAGCGCCTCCGTTGAGGACCCCGCCGCGCTCGATGAGGCTAGCCTCGATCAGGTCTCGGAGATCGGTCACGCGTGGCTGTTGGCTTAGGCGAGCGCCGGTGAGGCGGCAGGCAGCCCCGAAGCCGACCATGCTCGCGGTGTCTGGAGTTCCCGGACGGCGTCCCCGTTCCTGTGAGCCACCGTCGAGCAGGGGCTCGATGTCGAGGCCCCGGCGAACCCAGCAGGCGCCCGCACCGGCTGGCCCGCCGATCTTCTGTGCTGCCAGGGCGACGGCGTCCGCACCGAGCGCGCTGACATCGATCGGCAGCTTGCCCAGTGCCTGCGTCCCGTCGACGAACAGGCGTGCCTGATGTTCGCGGCAGGCTTCGGCGTATCGCACGATCGGAAAGATGGTTCCCGTCTCGTGATTCACCCACTGAATCGCAACGAGGGTGCCGGGGCGCAGTTGTCGGGCCAACTCTTCGGGTTCCGGCGGCCGACCTGCTGGAACGGCCAAGCGGACGATTTCACAGCCGTCCCGTTCGAGCCGAAGCACGCTCTGCGCCACCGCGGGGTGCTCCACCTCGCTGGTCAAGATCCGGGAACAGCCAGCGGCGAGCCCTCGAATCCCGAGATTGCAGGCCTCGGTGCCGCCGCCGGTCAGCACGATGTCCGCTGACAGAGCGCCGATCGATTCGGCAACGCTCTGCCTCGCAACTTCGAGCAGTTGTCGCGAGGCGCGGCCCGCGGCGTGCGTGCTCGAGGGATTGGCCCAGGCCGTCGCCGCGGCTTCTTCCATGGCGCGCCGGACCGCAACGGGGGTTGGCGCCGCCGCATGGTGATCGAGGTAGATCACTTCCCCGTCAACTCGGGGCGTTCGGGTACACGTCCCACCCGAAGCTCGA
Source organism: uncultured delta proteobacterium (assembly GCA_963716775.1). Taxonomy (GTDB): domain Bacteria; phylum Myxococcota_A; class Polyangia; order Polyangiales; family Houyiibacteriaceae; genus SG8-38. The sequence continues at coordinate 515,554 of CAVQUI010000006.1, read as the reverse complement.
CGAGCGTGCCTGCAAGTTGGCGTTCAGCGACCTCGCCAGCGGGTGGGCTCGAGATTTCGATGCCACCACCAAGCGCTTCGGTGACGCGCCTTGCAAATGCCAGGCCCAGGCCAACCCCACCGTGGTCGCGCGTCACCGAGCCGTCGACTTGATAGAAAGGCTCCATGATGCGCGCGATGTGCTCGGGACGAACCCCAGGGCCGCTGTCCGAAACCGCAAAGAGTAAGTGCTCGTCCCCTTCGGGGCGAACTTCCACCGCGACTTCGCCGCCGGTCGGCGTGAACTTCGAGGCGTTGTCGAGAACGTGCACCATGGCGCGCATGAGCTTGTCAGGATCTCCTTGCGCGGGCATCGGCTCGTCTGGAATGCGTTCGACCAGCGTGACGTCGCGCTCGTCGAGCTTTGCGCGAATCTGATCGAGCGCCTTGGTTGCTACTTCTCGAAAATCGTATGGACGCGTGTAGTAGTGCATCCGCCCGGTTTCGAGTGAGCTGACATCGAGCAGAGTGTCGACCACGGAGCGAAGTCGCTGCGTCGAAGTCTCGATCGATCCCAGGCACTTGCGCTGCAAATCGCTGAGCGGCCCGAGCTCTTCGTTGAGCAAGAGACGAAGGTAGCCGACCACGGGTGTCATCGGCGTTGCAAGCTCGTGACTCACGTTCTGAAGAAACTCGCGGCGAAGCCGGGCAATGTCTTCGAGTCGCTGGTTGGTTTCGGAGAGCTCGACGATCTTCTTCTCGAGCCGCTCGACGATCTTTTGCGTGCGCTCGCGCAGCAAGTGGTCGCTACCGTCGTCTGCCCATTCCCGATGTCCTTCGAGGAATCGCGCGATGGTCTCGGCGAAATGCGCGGCGGAAATCGGTTTAGCGATGAACCCGTCGCAGCCCACCGCGAGGGTCGAGTCTCGGTCCCCCTCGGCCGTGATGGCCACGATGGGCACGTCCTGCAGGGTCGGCATCCCACGCAGGCGCAGGGTCACCTCGTAGCCATCGAGGTCCGGGATGTTGATGTCCACCAGAACCAGATCCGGCACCATTTCGCGTGCGAGCCGAATCCCTTCGACGCCCCCTTCGGCCTCGATCACCTCGTGACCGGCCGCTCCGAGCAGCTTTTGCACGAGGCGCCGATTGTTGGGATCGTCCTCGATGTGCAGCACTCGAGCCATCGGGGACCGATGCTAACAGCCTCTCGCACTTGCCGCACGCTTCCGGCCTGGCTAGGGATGGGAGTATGCCAGGGCGCTTGGTCGATCAGCTCGTGGACGCCGGCCTCGTGACCGAGGCTCAGGCCCGCGCAAGTGATGCCGCTGATCCGCTCATTCCCTCGGGTCGGGTCGCGCAAAGCCTCGTCGCCGAAGGCCTCGACGAGCGCACCTTGGCAGGCTTCTTCGTCAATCTTGGCTACGGCCCGATGCTCCGGGCCCAGGAGCTCGCCCGCGCCGATGACGATCTCATTCAACGCTTGCCCGGAGCCGTGGCGCGCGAGCTTTGTGCGATGCCGCTGCGGCCGAGCCGGGCAGGCGCGATAGTCGCGATGGCCGATCCAACGGACGAGCTGTCCGTTGCCAAGCTCAGCGACCTGCTCGGGGGCAGCATCCTGCCGACGGTGGCGAAGCTCTCGGATCTGCTGGATGCGCTCGAGATTGCCTACCCGCCCGAGCGAGCGCCTCTGGTCACCGATCCACTCGCTTTGGCGCGTGCGCGTTCGCGAACACCGACTGATGCAGTCCCGCTCGTCAATTCGAATCCCAGCACTGGCACCGAGAAGACACAACCCGCGTTCGACGCTGTGCTTTCGGACCTCGCCTCGACAGCGAGCCCTGTCTGGGATCAGGCTTGGAGCCGTTCGGCGACGAAGCGCGATATCCCGATCGCGCCCGATACGAATCACATCCCGCTGCCCAATCTCTCGGGTACGTTGAAGCCGCACGCATTCGCGCCTCCGCCGGTCACGCCGCCTCCTGTCGTGCCGACTCCAGTTGCATCGAACCCGACTCAACCATCACTCGGGGCTCGTCCTTCCACGGTACGACCGCCGTCGGTGTCGGACTCCGCAATCGACGCGCACCTCGCAGAGCTCAGTCGCGTCGCCTCCCGCGACGAAGTGGTGCAGCTGGCCTGTCAGGCCTGTTTGGCTACCGCGCGCGCAGCCGCATTCCTCGCCCTTCGCCGAGGGGTGTTTCGCGGCTTGGACGGAGCCGGCGACGAGGTCACGAGCGCCGGGATTCGAAGCCTCTGGGTACCGGCAAGCAACCCCTCGGTGCTCAACGAAGTCCTCCACAGTGGCAGGGTCTTTCACGGAGCCTACGGCCACACGGCAGCCGATCATCTTTTCCGGGCGGCCCTTGGCAGCCACGGCCGCGACGTCATCGTGGTGCCGGTCAGGGTCGGCGCCCGCATGGTCGGGGTGCTCTGTGCCAACGACCCAGTGTCCCAGTCGGACGCGATTGAACGCATCGCCGAAGCCATGGGTCAGGCTTTCGAGCGGCTCATCGTTTCCCAGAAAACCGGGGGCTAGTCGGTGAAGACGGCCTGAAGGCCCGGGTCGGTCGCCTTGGCCAGCCGAAGAAGGCGGCGACGCTCCCGGAGGACCGAGGAGGCGTAGCCGTTCCGCTTGTCGCAGCGCCCAGAATTGTACCAGGCCAGGCCCTTCTGAACGTCCCCGCCGCAGCGGCTGACCGCCCAGGCGTATAGACCAAGCCCGGCTTCGAGCACCTCTCGCTGACACGCGCCGGGTCGACGGCCGCACTTCTCTCGATACCGTTCGTTATATATGAACGGCACGGTCTTGCCTCGGTACTTGGGATTGAGTTGCACGACGCCACGCGCGCCGACCGGGCTGACAGCCAAGGGGTTGAGGCCCGACTCTCGCACGGCAATGCCCGCGGTGAGAAATGGGTCGACGCCTGCCCTGTTGCTCGCCTCCGTGATCAGGCGTGACAGGGTCGCGATACGCGCCCGGCATCCTCCGTCGCTCACGCGACAATGCTGTACGTGAATCGGTTCGCCTTGCCTGCTCTCGCGGACGATCAGGCGAGCATCGATGGCGCGCGCAAGCGCGAGTGATGTCGGATGGTCACCTACCGCGATGCGGTAGTCGATGCCTGCAGCCGCTTCAGGCACGGGCAGTTCTTCACTGAACGAGGGACCCGCTTCGGTTCGCGAGTGCCACGCGCTGAGAAGAACAACGCCGATGACCAATAGTACGATTCGCATGACTCACTCCCAATAACCATTGAGAGGCCGAAACGGTAGGGCATGCGCTTACCTTGCGCCACCCGCAGCCGGCTCATGCGTATCTACTTGGCTACAGCTACTCGGTCTCGGCTTCGGGTGCCGGCTCGGGCTCTGCAGGCCTTTTGTCAGTATCTTCGGCTGGTTCCGAAGCGATCTCGGATTCAGCTTCCAGCTTGTTCGGCTCGTCCGCGAGCGACTCCGAACTGTCCGCCGGCTCACTACCCTCAGTGCTGGCTTCGAGCGATTCGTCCCGGCTGCTCTCTTCGCCTGCCTCGTCGCGGCCGCCTCGTCGTCTGCCCCGTCGCCGGCTGCGCCGTCGCTTGTTGCCATCCGAATCTCCGTTTTCGTCGGAGCTCGTTTTGGCTGCCGCGCTGGTGCTGCTGGTGCTGCGGGGTGAGCCGCCGCCAAGCGAGTCGAGAAGCTCGACGTCGAGCACGGCCAAGGGAAGTGATGCGCGTTGAATGCCAACACCGACATCTTCCATCGACACTGCGAGCGCGTCACCGTCGAAGACTGCGCAAGGTGCTGCGCCTTCGGCATGCGCTTCACCAAGCGTGCCTTCGCGCACTTGGCCCAGGGTGATCAGCCAACCGACGCGTGCGTGATCGAAATGATGAAGTCCGCCGCGAAGCGCGATGACAGCGTCGTTGCTGACGGACTGATTGCCGCGATAGATGGTGATCGCCAGCGGGGTTTCTTCGGGACCTCGGCGTAGTGTGCCCGCGAGGCTGAAGTCACCTGCATCGGCACGAACGCCACGAAGCGAGTGAACGCCGACCGCGTTGAGCCAGGTGGCGAGGAGCTCGAGCAAGGCGCCGTCGGGGAGGTCACGCAGGCGCTTGATGAATGCCCGGCGGACACTTTGCCGTTGCCGGTCTGCGGCTCGCACCGCGTCGCGCTCGGCGTTGACCGCATCGCTTGGCAGGTCCCATTCGAGGAGCGCGACGAGTCCCTCGGTTTCGCGGAACCTCGGTCGGCCGCCCGACGCCCGGCGTTTGGCGTTGTCGCCCCTCACCGCCGCGCCCAAGGTCGGAGCCAGCAGTGCCGGGGTCCCGGCGAGCCGGCCAGTGTCGATCAACGCTTCGGCGACCTGGACCAGCGACCTGGACCGGCGGCTTCCACCCCGGAGAGCCGTTTCAATGGCGTCGGAAAGGTCGCGGCCGACGGGCTCGCCTGCGGCAGCGGCCCTGGTGGCAGGTGCCGGAGCTGCTTTGCGTGCGCGGCTGCTGGAGGCTGCCGGTCGGCGCTCTGCAGGCCTGCGCTCGGGCCGTGAATCGGCCCTCTCTCCGCCCTCGGCGTCGCGTTCACGGCGTCGGCGGGGCCTGCGCTTGCGGGTCTTGCGGGGATCGCGCGAGTCGTCGTCGAGGTTGGCGAGAATCAGGTCGTCATCGTCGTCTTCCTCCGGGAAAACATCAGCACCTGGGAGGTCTTGCGCCGCAATGCTCGACTCTTTCTCAGCCTTGGCGGCCCCCTCGCTGGCCACTTCCTCGCCCTCCTCTAGCGCAACGGGCTCTGGGGCATCGCTCTCTGGCGCCTCGCTTTCGGTTTCCGCAACGGCCTCCTCGGGGAACTCGCGCAGAGCGAAGACGCCGGGCTTGACCTTGAGAATCGGAGCGTCGCCTCGGTCCTTCTTGACCATGGTGGCGAGCCTCGAGCTCATCGTAGTTTCTGGGGTTTTACCGACGTGCGATAGAAGGTTCTTCTCAATCGCGATTTCGGTGATTTTCTTGTAGTGGAGGGGCTTTCCGACTGATCGGAGAACCTCCACGGCTGCTTCCGTGAATGTCATTTTTGTATTCGTTCCTGTCACTCCGGTGGGCGATGTGAGCGGCTGCGACGGGGAGCGGAAATTCGCTCCACCCGCGCAAGGTCCTGTTGCCCTGAGGGCTATCAGCCAAGCTCGTACGCACTCCGACCGGACAAAAGCGGTTGGTAAAATTGGTTAGCGGGTCAAGGGACCCCTTCGTCCTCTCTCGGTACCACCGAGCCCGGGGCGAAGCAACGAAACGGGGCTTCGATAGGCCACAAATATCGTTCGCTCGGACCAGCCGAACCGCCCGGGACTTCATTCCGGGCATTAATCCCTATGGATTTGACTTTGCCAGGCCCCGAGCCCATACGGCGGGCTTGCGGGTAATTGGCTCTGGCCGATCGCCGCTGTTACAGCCGGAAGGGCATGGGCAGGGGCCGTTTGTGTCAGATGGGCGTCGCGGCTGTGGCACGCGGGACACGAGACCTGAAACCGCTCGCGGCGTTTTTGGGGTGAAGCGGGGTTGGCCCGCTCTTCGCATAGGTAGCGCCTCGAGGAGGTACGAATGAAGGATAAAGACATCGGCATACTGCTTGGGGGCGTGAGCGCAGAGCGCGAAATCTCCCTCAAGACCGGCGAAGCCATGTTCGAGGCGCTCAAAGCTCGCGGCTACCGGGTTCAGAAGGTCTTCGTCGATGGGGATATCGACCGTGTACTGCGGCAGACCACGATCGACGTCGCGGTCATCGCCCTTCACGGCACCTACGGCGAGGATGGCTGCATCCAGGGCTTGCTCGAGACGATGGGCATCCCCTACACGGGCTCGGGCGTCCTTGCGAGCGCGCTTTCGATGGACAAGCTCAAGAGCAAAGAGCTTTTCCGCCTCTATAACGTGCCAACGCCGTCTTACTACGCGGTGCGACGCGAAGACCTCGACCGGATCGAGCAGATTCATAGCTCCTTTGGATTCCCGAGCTTCGTCAAGCCCCGGAGCGGTGGCTCTAGCGTCGGCGCGGGAGCAGCCAAGAGCTTGAGCGAGCTTCAGGAGCGCTGCGAGGACGCCGCTCGCTTCGACGACTGGATTCTGGTCGAGCGCCTGATCCGTGGTCGAGAGGTCGCGGTCGGGGTGCTGGACGGCAACGCACTCGGCGCGATTGAAATCGAGCCCAAGGGCGGCTTCTACGACTACAAGTCGAAGTACCAAAAGGGACAGAGCGAATATCACTTCCCGGCCCGGCTTTCACCGACCCGGTACCAGGGCGTGCTGAATCTAGCGGAGCGCGCGGTTCACGCCGTGGGTGCCACGGGGGCGACCCGGGTCGACCTGCTGGTGACCTCGGACGAGAACGAATACGTGCTCGAGGTGAACACCCTGCCCGGCATGACCCCGACCTCCTTGCTGCCTAAAATCGCAGCTGGGGCCGGCTACGACTTTGGTGACCTGTGTGAGGCCATCCTCGAGCGGGCCGCCCTGCACGTCGGTGAGGGCCTTCCAAGCGTCTCTGAGGCCGAGAGGGCTACATTCTCGGCTGGTCGAGTCCCGATCGCGCCCGCCGAATAGCCCAATCTGAGGCGAAGCGCTCGCTCTGCGAAGGTCATTCTTGACAATACCGATGTGGGAACACATAGATCTCACAGCGTGAAACTCTCGAACAAGGGCCGATATGGCGTCCGCGCCATCTTCGACATCGCCTTTCACAGCGGTGGCAAGCCTACGCAGATCAAAGACATCTCGCATCGGCAGGCGATTCCCCCGCGCTTTCTCGAGCAGATTTTCCAAGACTTGAAGCGGGCGGGCCTTGTGACTTCCAAGCGCGGGCCGCGCGGCGGCTATGCCCTTGCAATGGACCCGGACGACATTCGGCTCGGCGACATCGTGCGCGCCCTCGAAGGGCCGATCGTGCTGGCAGGCAGCGATGGGAATGGCGATGCTGACGAAACCAGCCGCGTCGTGACCGAAACCGTCTTTTCAGAGCTTTCCGACAGCATCGAGGCGTGCTTCGACGCGTTCACGATCCAAGATCTCTGTGATCGAGGCGATGCGCACGGAGTTCGCCGCGCGCCTCCTCGACGTTACGTGTATTCGATTTGATGTCCGCAGCCGTTGTCGATAGCGTCCTCGATTTGGTCGGCGAAACGCCTGTCGTTCGCTTGCGCAATCTCTCGCCGGAAGGCGGCGCGACGATTTGGGGCAAGTGCGAGCACCTCAATCCAGGTGGCTCCGTCAAGGATCGCATCTGCCTCGCGATGATCGAAGCGGCCGAAGCCCAGGGGCGACTCGAGCCGGGGGACACCATCGTGGAGCCGACCAGCGGCAACACCGGGATTGGTCTGGCGCTGGTCTGCGCGCGCAAGGGATACAAGCTCGTGCTCACGATGCCTGCAAGCATGTCGCTCGAACGGCGCGCCTTGCTCGAAGCGTACGGTGTCGAAATCGTTCTCACCGAGCCCGACCGCATCATGGAAGGCGCAATGGAAGCGGCGCGCCGTGTCGTCGAAGAGCGCGGCGCGTTCATGCCCGAGCAGTTTTCCAATCCCGCCAATCCGGGCGTGCATGGCAGCACGACTGCACCGGAGCTCTTGCGTGCGTTCGATGGGCAAACGATCGACGCCTTCGTTGCTGCGGTCGGCACAGGCGGAACCGTGAGTGGTGTTGGCGAGGCGCTCAAAGCCCACAATCGTGAAACACGCGTGTTTGCCGTCGAGCCGGCCGCCAGTCCAGTGCTCATCGGTGGCGCTCCGGGGCCGACGAAGATTCAGGGCCTCAACGCGGGCTTCATTCCCGAAAACTATCACCCCGACGTGGTCGACCAGGTGATCGGCGTGAGTGACCAGGACGCCTGGGACACGAAGCTCGCCCTCGCCAAGCGGGAAGGCTTGCTTCTCGGAATCAGCGCTGGAGCAAACGTTTGGGCGGCGATCGAAGTGGCCAAGCAACTCGGGCCCGAGAAGACCGTCGTGACGATTCTATGCGACACTGGCGAGCGCTACTTCAGCCTGGGGGAGTACTTCAAGTGACGAATGCGCATCGCGTTCTGGTCGTCGGCGCAGGCGGCCTCGGGTCCCCCGTGCTTCGCTTGCTTGCGCGGAGCGGCGTTGCGCACATCACCGTGGTCGACGACGACCGAGTCGACGAAAGCAATCTGCACCGGCAGACGCTCTACACGAAGGACGATGTTGGGCATTCGAAGATCGAGCGTGCGGCGAACGTGCTTCGCGGGCTTTGTCCCGAGCTTTCGGTGCGCACGGTCGAAGGCCGCTTCGTGCCGGGCACCGCGATGGCGCTCTTGGAAGATCACGACCTGGTCATCGAAGGAGCGGACAACCTCGCGACGAAGTTTCTGGTCGCGGACGCAGCTCACCTATCGGGATTGCCGGCCGTTCAAGCCGGCGCCGTTCGTTGGGCGGGTTGGGCGTTTTGCACGCTACCCGAGTCGGCCTGTCTTCGCTGTCTCTTCGAGGACATTCCCGGCGGTCGCGTCGAGACCTGCGCCGAAGCGGGCGTGCTCGGGCCGGTCGTCGGCGTGCTCGGCGGGCTCGAAGCGGCTTTGGTATTTCGCTTGCTCCAGGGTGAACGCCCAGGCGGCGAGCTTTGGCACTATGACGCGCTCAAAGGCGCGCTTCGAAAGACGTTCGTGCGTCGCCGAAGCGACTGCCCTTTGTGCACAGGAGAGATTCAGGACTTGCGGATGGAGCGGTACACGGCAGCTTGCGCTGCCTGATTCATGCTCCCATCTGTTGGGACTCAGAAAGGAACGACAATGGCTGTAACGGTACGCATTCCAACCCCACTCCGGACCTTGACCGGCGGAGCAGACGAAGTCTCCGTGGACGGGGGCACGGTGAGCGAGGTGATCGAAAAGCTCGAGGCCAATCACCCGGGCATGAAGGACCGCCTCTGTGATGAGAAGGGCGTGCGTCGCTTCGTGAACATCTACGCGAACGACGAAGACATTCGCTTTCTCGACAATCTCGAGACGGCTCTCAAAGAAGGCGACACCCTGAGCATCGTTCCAGCGATCGCGGGCGGGGCCTCGCGTTGAGTCTCGACGCCGCAGCACGGCGTCGGTACGCGCGTCAGCTGCTCCTCGGCGAAATCGGCGAGGCAGGCCAGGAGCGCCTGCTCGATGCCGGATTTCGTCCCGGAGCGGACGGCGACGTGGACGCATATGCTGTGGCGGCCGAGTATCTCGAACGGGCAGGCTGCGTCGCGAAGCAAAGCGGCGCTGCGCTCCGGGTCCCGAGCACGGCTGGGGTCATGCGCTTTGCTGGCTCCCCTGGCCTTGCAGCGCCCGCAGCCGAGATCATGGGCGCCTTTGCGGCGGTCGAGCATATCAAGGAAGTGCTCGGCATTGCAGCTGCGCGTGAGTTTCCAAGCGAGTTGAGATTGAGCGACGAGGACTGATGCGTTTTCGTAGGATGGAGTCGATCGTCGAGGCGGTGGGCAATACCCCGATGGTGCGCTTGCGCTCGCTCGAGAAGGACGCGTCGGGCACGAAGATCTATCTCAAGCTCGAGTACGCGAACCCGGGCGGCTCGGTCAAGGACCGCCCTGCCCGTCAGATGATGCTCGACGCGATCGAAGACGGCCGGCTTCGCAGCGACAGGATTCTGATCGACGCGACCAGTGGCAACACCGGCGTCGCGTACAGCTTGCTCGGCGCTGCCATGGGCTACCGCATTCAGCTCGTCATGCCCTCGAACGTGTCGCAGGCGCGCAAGGACATCAGCAGGGCGTTCGGCACCGAGATCATTTACAGCGACCCGATGGAGGGTTCGGACGGTGCGATTCGACAGGTGCGCAAGCTTGTGGCCGAAGACCCGGATCGCTACTTCTACCCCGATCAGTACTCGAATCCGTCGAACCCGCGTGCCCACTACCTCGGTACTGGGCAGGAGATCATCGAACAGGTGGGTGACGAGATTACGCACTTCGTGGCTGGGCTCGGAACGAGCGGAACCTGCATGGGAACGACGCGGCGCCTTCGCGAGCACAGCCGCAAGGTCCAGTGCATCGCCGTCGAGCCGGCCGAAGCGCTTCACGGGCTCGAAGGCCTCAAGCACATGGCGAGCTCTCTCGTGCCGGAGATCTACGACCCCAAAGTTCCCGATGAGATTCTTCCCGTCGGTACCGACGCCGGCTGGGACATGTCCGATCGATTGGCCGCACAAGAGGGCTTGCATGTCGGGCACTCGACGGGCGCGAACGTGGCGGGCGCACTCGAAGTCGCCAAGCGCGCCGATGCGAGCTGTGTGGTCGCGATTGCCTGCGACCGGGGCGACCGGTACTTCGCGCCGATGAGATGGGAGAAGCACTATGAGTGGTGAGTCGTTTCCGTGGATCTCGGGAGACCTCGAGATCGACAAGGCGGTGATGGACGAGATCGAGCAGCACGCGCTCGAATGCTATCCGAGCGAGAGCTGCGGATTCGTCTTTGGCCCCGCCGAGCAACCCGCCCTCCTCGATGCTCTTCAGCGCGAGGAAAACGAAGCGGACAAGTACCACAAGCTGGACCCGGTCACCTTCCCGCGCACTTCGAAGATGTATTTCAAGATCAACGAGCTCCGCGCCGCGCGCACCTTCGAGCAGGGGCAAAGCGACGGCCGGCCTGTGAAGGTCATCTACCACTCGCACTGCGACGCAGGCGCGTACTTCTCCGACGAAGACGCGGCGACTTTCGCAAACAACGGTCAACTGATGTGGCCCTGCGCCTACATCGTGGTGAGCGTGATGAACGGCGAAGTCGGCGAACGTCGCCTCTGGGTACACGAACCCGGGACGAACGGTTTCCGAGAGTCGACGCTGACGGTTCGAGAGCCCTGAGGGGTTGCGCTGCCGCCTTCCGGCTTTTAGGCGGGGGAGCGGGTGGCGACGTACGGCTTGTGCTGCCGCGGGTGTGGTGAAGCGGAGTTTTGAGTTGGTTGGGTGGTACGGTTTTGATTACACCGCCCGCCCACCCCCACCCGTAATCCTCCCTGGCGCGGCATTCGCTTCGCTCTGCCTTGCCGGCGCCCTTGGCGCCGGGCTTCGCCCTTTGGGCTCGCGCTGCCGCGGGTGCTGTTTGGCGGGTCGGTGGGCGGCGGAGCGGGTGGTGGCGTTCGGCTTGTGCTGCCGCGGGTGTTTGGGAGCGGAGTTTTGAGTTGGTTGGGTGGTACGGTTTGGTTACACCGCGCCGCCCACCCCCACCCGTAATCCTCCCTGGCGCGGCGGTCGCTTCGCTCCGCCTTGCCGGCGCGTTTGCGCCGGGCTTCGCCCTTCGGGCTCGCGCTGCCGCGGGTGCTGTTTGGCGGGTCGGTGGGCTTGGGAGCGGGTGGCGACGTTCGGCTGTGCTGCCGCGGGTGTGGTGAAGCGGAGTTCTGACTTGGTTGGGTGGTACGGCTTGGTTACACCGCGCCGCCCACCCCCACCCGTAATCCTCCCTGGCGCGGCGGTCGCTGCGCTCCGCCTTGCCGGCGCGTTCGCGCCGGGCTTCGCCCTTTGGGCTCGCGCTGCCGCCTGCTGTCTTGGGGCGGCGGATCGGGTGTCGCTGTTTGGCTCGGACGCGTGATGGCCATGGTCGGCGCGCCCAATCGTTGCTACGGCTCCAGCCCCCCGATGCAGACATCCGCAACAATGAATTCAGTTGTGCCAACCCGTGCTTGTGGCTGACAGGAGTAGCCGGAGCGGCAATCGTCAGATGAGTCGCACATGGGAAGGCACAAGGCCAGCTCTACTGAGTCCAGGGAGACACACGTGCTGCCGTTCGGACAATCCTCTGCACGCCCACATGCGTAGGTGCACATCCCGCCAGGGAACTCCCCACCGGTCTGGCAGGACGCAACACATTCGCCCGCGGCAAGGCATCCCCCTCCAACGCAGCTGCTGTCGTTGCCCACCGAGTCGCAAGGTGGACCTGCGTCACCGCATTGAGTGATGAGGAAAATCGCTGCGACAGCTAGAAGCTAGGTGAGGCGAGCCTGGTTCATGTTAGCGAAAGTCTAGTCCAGGTTGGAATGTCGCGCCCGACGCTACGATCAGACGCCAGCGTCTCAGCAACATTTGGTCAATCTCCAGCCACGGAGGTCTCAAAATCGGCCGAAGGCACAAACGGCTCGCCGTCGGCGGTCTCGAACTCCACCACATCGCGCACATTGAGCGCGTAGCGCAATCCATCGGGCTGTACGATCGGTGTGAAAGAGGCGTGACTCACTCCGAACTCGCCGTCGAGAAGGGCCGTTCGAAGCGCACGAAGCCGACGTGCATCCTCGCCGTCCGCGGTTTGCACGATGAGTCCGAGTGGTCCCGGCTCTCCCTGGTCGAGGAGCACCGACTCGGGCGGAATCTCCAGAGGCCATGCCGGCGCACCCTCAAACCCAGCGTCTACCAGTGGGCTCTCGTTCCCCCGCCCGAGCAGGTATCGGACAGGCCCCGAAACAGGCTCCCCCAGCGGACGGAGTCGAGACGCCAAGTCTCCGGACAACGTCGTCAGCTGGTGTCGGAACGCTTCCGGTTGTTCCGCTAGCGCCACAAGCGGGAGCGAGGGCGAGTGTCCGATCGCCCCACGCAAACCGGAAATTTGAGCCGTCGCACACTGTCAGACCGTAGAAATCTTCGAGCCCCTCCCACTCCTGCAGAGCCAAGAACGCACTCAATTCGGCCGCTTGGTCATCAGTGAGCTGCCCTTCGACGGCCGCTCCTATGTGCCCGTCGGTTGCGTCATAGACTGTGAAACGACAGGACGGATCAACCACGACGTAGTTAGACCCCAACTCGGCAAGGACTTGGTGGACATCGAGCCCGTTGACCGGCCACCGTTGCACCATGAACCCGACGCCCCCCTCTCCGCAGACGGGCTGCGCGGGGTTGTCCGCGCAGGCGCCCAGCCAGATGGCTGCAGCAAGGGCGAACACGGGTTTCCAAAGGTCGTTCATCGGGATGATTTCTTCGGTGCGTCTTGAGATCTCCAAAAGCCTAGCACCCATTCAGGTGGTTCAGGGCCGTCTGCTAGAGGCGTACGGATCCGAAAAACGATTGGTGAAACAGATGCGTGGCAGCCCGCACGAAGTGAGGATGTCATGGCGCCCGGCAGCACCGATGAGATTCGAAGAGCGACGCTCGCTCCCCCGCCCACCGATCCGCAAGACAGCACCCGCGGCAGCGCGAGCCCGCAGGGCGAAGCCCGGCGCGAACGCGCCGGCAAGGCGGAGCAAAGCGACCGCCGCGCCAGGGAGGATTACGGGTGGGGGTGGGCGGGCGGTGTAATTAAACCTGGGCGGGCGGTGTAATTAAACCTGGGCGGGCGGTGTAACTAAACCAAACCAGCCAATCAGCTCACCCAAACGCAGCCGCCTCCCGACCTAATCGCTATGTCGCTGACGCTCCCGCAGACGCGCCTTCTTGCCGCGGAGATCGCGGAGATAGTAGAGGCGCGAGCGGCGGACGTGACCGCGCGCGGCGACCTCGACCTTCTCGATGCGTGGCGAGTGAAGCGGGAAAAATACGCTCGACGCCGACGCCGCCGGAGACCTTGCGGACCGTGAAGGTCGCGCCTGCGCCACCGCGGGTCTTGCGAATCACCACGCCCTTGAAGACCTGGATACGCTCCTTTTCGCCCTCCCGAATACGGAAATGGACGTTGATCGTGTCACCCACGCGGAACGGTGCGAGGTCACGCATTTGCGACTTCTCAATCGCATCGATTTCAGGAACGGTTCCACTCATCACTAAGCCTCTTACGAAACGGAGCCCGGAGTTAGCACGGGGCCAAAACTGGGTCAAACGGGGTTGTTCGCTGCGGATTTCAAAGCGAAAAGTCGATCCAAGGTGATGGCGACGGCTGCACGAACCGAAAGGTGATTGAACTCGCTCGGCCCTTCAATCGGTTCGAGAAACACGTCCGCGCGCTTCAAAACACGGTCGCTCAGGCCGTGCCCGGTGCCGAACAGCAGGAGCGTCGGCCGTGATTCGGTTCGCAGGCGTTCGGCTTCCTTGGCGCAGCTGCTCCGGTCGGGCCCGCCCTTGGCCGAAGTCACGACCAGTCGGGGTATTTTCCCCGTTTCGGCCTCGATGGCGGCGATCGCCTCGTCCAGAGAGTGAGCGAGTCGGACGAGGGCGATGGCCTCTCCCCGCTCCGGAAAGCGGCTCGTACCCGCCCCCGAGGTCCAGTGATCGATGATCTTCTGGACCACCGGATGCTGGGCATCGATGGGGCTGACGACGAAGTAGCCCTGCAGGCCATAGGTGCGCGCGCTCCGGGCGATGTCGTGGACATCGAGGTTGGTCACGGAGGTGGTCACCTCTTCGCCTTGCCGGTTGACGACCGGGTGGTGGATGAGTGCGCAGTAGACGGGGGGCACGGGGGGACGTCTATCACAGAGCCACCGTGGGCGTCAGGAGCAGTGTCGGTGAACGAGTCCGGGGTCGGGGCCGTGACCGTGACCAGTGTCAGTGCCAGTGTCAGTGTCAGCGTCAGCGTCAGCGTCAGTGAACGAGTCCGGGCCAGCGGCTGAGCTCGAGTGCCGTGGGACCGTGAACGTGGTCGGGCGCTGGGCTATCCTCCCCGCATGTACCGCAGCTATCCCCTCGTCGTCCTTTGGATCTGTGCGCTGGTTTTTCTCGGCGTTGGCATCGCGTTCACGGTGATGCCGCAGGAGATGTTTGCGCCACTTGGGCTCGTGGTTCCCGATGGGGCGCCGCTTACTGAGCTTCGTGCGCTCTATGGTGGGTTGGAGTTGGCGATTGCGGTCTTCCTTCTGCTGTGTGCGCGGCGTGGCGGTGTCGCCGTCGAGCTTGGTCTGCTACTCAGCTTTTTGCTGCTGAGCGGGCTTGCGGTCTATCGCGGAATTGGAATGGGCATCGACGGGCCCCAGGTGCCGATGATGTCCGCTTTGCTGATCTTGGAGGCGGCAGGCGCCGTGTTTGCGCTCTCCGGACTGCTCGTCCTCGGGCGTGGGGGCGGGCGTCACTGATTGGCTTGGACGTCATCGTTCGACTTGTGCTGCCGCGGGTGTGGTGGGGCTGGGTTTTGGGTTGGCTACATGGTCAGGATTAGTTACACCTTCCGCCCACCCCCACCCGTAGTTTTGGTATCACTCTCACGCGAGTGAGCAGCCTGCCTGCCGCGGCGGGCGCTGCGCTTCGCCTTGGCGGCGCGTTCGCGCCGGGCTTCGCCCTTCGGGCTCGCGCTGCCGCGCATGTCAGGGAGTGCCAGCGTCAGTGTCAGTGTCAGCGCCAGCGCCAGCGCCAGTGCCAGCGCCAGTGACCGCGTTCGGTTAGCGGTCCTGCCGGATCTCCTCCAGTAGCGCCCTATCCTCCTTCGACAGCTCCGCTGTCTCCAGCAAGTCCGGCCTCCGTTCTAGCGTTCGCCTGAGCGATTCCTTGCGCCTCCAGCGGGCGATGGCCGCGTGGTTTCCGGAGCGCAAAACGTCAGGCACCTTTTCGCCGCGGAACTCTTCGGGGCGCGTGTACTGCGGGTACTCGAGCAGGCCGTCGGCGTGGGATTCGTCGCTGGCCGACTCGTCGTTTCCCAGCACGCCGGGCAACAACCGTGCGGTCGCTTCGATCACGGCCAACGCCGCCGCCTCTCCGCCGAGCAAGACGAAGTCGCCCAGGGAAATCTCTTCGTCGACCAGTCCGCGAATGCGGTCGTCGAAGCCCTCGTAGCGGCCGCAGACCAAAGTCAGCGAATCGAGCTCGGAGAAGCGGCGTGCGTGCGCTTGTGAGAAGCGCGCGCCTTGCGGGGTCAGGAGAACCCGGTGTGTGGGCTTCCCTCCCCTCGCCTCGTCGAGATGGTCCAGTGCCTCGGCGATCGGACCCGGCATCAGGACCATGCCGCTGCCACCGCCGTACGGTGAGTCGTCGACGCTGCGGTGACGATCGCTGGTGAACTCGCGCGGGGTGATCGCCTGCACCGAGATCGTGCCGGCGTCCTGGGCCTTTGCGAGCAGGCCGCTGCGCAAGACGTCGAAGAGCTCGGGAAAGAGCGTGACGATCTCAAATCGCACTCAGCGACTCTTCTGCAGCGGAATGTCATCGAGGTCTTTGAGGTGCACCTTGCCGTCCGGTACGTCGACTCGGTCGAGCCACTTGGGGAGCATCGGCACCTCGAGGAAACCATCTGGGCGTTCGATCTTCAAGCATTCGGCGCTCGGATAGTCGAGGACGTCGATCACCTTGCCGATCGCTTCGCTTCCCTCGAACGCTTCGAGTCCGATCAGGTCTGCGTGGTAGTATTCGCCGTCCTCGAGCTCCGGCAGGGCCGCGCGCGGAATGCAAAGCATGTAGCCACGGAGCGCTTCGACGTCTTCCCGCGAGCTCACGCCCTGCAATCGCATGAGCAATGCTTTTGGACCGCGTCGCGCGGAGAGAATTTCGACTAGCGCGGGCTCCTCGTCGTCTTCGCCAATGAGAAAGACCTCGGCCAGCTCTTGGAGCAGGGTCGAGTCGGAATTGAAGACGTGTACGCGGACCTCGCCCTTCACGCCCTGCGGCCGCGCGATGACACCCAGCTCAATCCAGGAAACCGGTTCGGCACGTTTGCTCAACAGGTGCCTTTCATACCCCGCCGGGGCAGAGGGTTACTCGAGGATGTCGAGGATGGCCCGCTTGCGAAGGCGCGCCGAGGTGGCTGCCAGGAGCGTGCGCATGGCGCGGGCGGTGCGGCCTTCTTTGCCGATGACCTTCCCGAGGTCGTCGGGGGCCACGGTGAGCTCCAACACGACGGCGCGGTCTTCTTCGACCACGTTCACCTCGACGGCATCAGGGTCGTCGACCAGCGAGCTCGCGATGTACGCGATCAGGTCCTGTAGCTTGTCTCCGGCCACTTCGGTGCTCACTTAGGAAGCCGCGGCTGTCGCAGCCGCTGCCTTTTTTTGCTGTTTCACGATGTCGCGGACGCGATCGCTGACCTGGGCGCCTACGCCCACCCAGTAGTCGAGACGGGCCTGGTTGACGCGGGCGTCCTCGATGGGACGGCTCGGGTCGTACGTGCCGATCTGTTCGATGAAGCGCCCGTCGCGGGGCTTTTCCTTATCGGTGACGACGATGTGATAGTAGGGACGCTTCTTGGCGCCGGCGCGTGCCAGTCGGACCTTGACCATGGATTCCTCGTGTGGGGCGGGTCTAGACCACCCAAAAGAGGCCGGAAGCTAGTCAGAGCCTGCCTCGCCGTCAAGCCGCGGGCCCACCTGGCTTTTTGCGGCTGGGCGCTTGGTTGCTAGAAGCAATGGGATGCGATGCTTCCTTGCCCTACTCGGCCTGACCCTGATGAGCCTCGGCTGCAGCCGAGGCCAGCCCAAGGGCCCCGATGCGGCGCAGACCCCCAGCGTCCGGATCGCCCTTGTCACCGACCTCAAGGGCTATCTCGAGCCTTGCGGCTGCACCAGCGACCCCCTTGGAGGCATCGACCGTCTCGCTGCTCAGATTCGTGGCCTGCAGCAAGGGCCTGCCCCCGCGCTCTTTTTGCTGGCTGGCGACGCGTTCTTCGACACCGCTGCGATCGAGCAGGTGCGCGTCGACCAGGCGAGTCGCAACGCCAAGATGCTTGTGGGGATTCTCAATGGCTTGAAGGTCGCGGCTGTTCTGCCGGGGCCGAGCGACCGCGCACAGCCTTCCGAGCTCCTCGACCCATTGAAAGAGGCAAGCGAGTTTCCCTGGCTTGCCATGACGAGCGATGCCGAGTTGCTGCGGGCGAAAGCTGGTGCGCTTCGACTCGCTGTGATTGGGGTGCGTCCCGGCGCGGACAGAGACGCGGTGAAGGCGCTGGTCGCCGCGGCGCAGGCGGACTCCGATTTGACCATTGCCTTGGTCCACGGACCGCGCCGTGACGCCAATCGCATCGGTACGATCGACGGCGTCGACTTCGTGATTCAGGGCGGGCTCGATGAGGATGATCCGGTTGCTCCGCGACAGGCTGGCCAAGCCTGGCTGCTGCACGCGAGCCGGCAGGGTCAAGGGCTCACCGTCGTCGATGTGTACCGGAAGAAGAAAGGCGAACCTTTCGTCGACCGGAGCGCTTGGTCGCGTTCCGAACACGCTGGACGGCTCGATGAACAGCTCGCCGAGCTCGGCCAAAAGATCGCGGCCTGGGAGAAGTCAGGCGACGTAGAAGCCGCTGACCTCGATGCGCAACGCGCGCGCTTGGCGGACCTGCAGCAACAACGGCAGGCCCTGGACGCGCCGGCGCCGCAAACCGATGGCAATGCGCTGATCGCGACCTGGATTCCGCTTCCCAAAAAAGCGCCGAGCGACCCGCAGGTGCAAGAGTTGATGCGCAAGCATGACAAGGTCGTCAACGATGCCAATCGCGCTGCGTTTGCGGACCTCAAACCAGAGCCACTCGGACCGGACGACATCGCTTACGTGGGCTCGGCTGCGTGCAGCGCTTGCCATCAACCCGCGTATGCCTGGTGGCGCAGCCACGCCCATGGCGTGGCGTATCTCACGCTTCAGCAGCGGAGCAAGGAGTTCAATCTGGATTGCGTGGGGTGTCACGTCACCGGCTACGAGCAGCCAGGCGGATCGACGGTGACTCACAACCTCGATGGCGCGCTGGTCAATGTGGGTTGCGAAAGCTGTCATGGGCCCGGGGCCGCGCACGTGAAGGACCCGGAGAAGGTGGGCATCGTCCGCGACCCGCCCGAGTCCACTTGCCTGCCCTGCCACAACAGTGAGCACAGCGACCTCTTCGACTACGAGGAATACAAGAGCACCATGGTCGTTCCGGGGCACGGCCTTCCGCCCCGGTAGAGCCGAGAGCGCGCTAGAACTCTAGAGACCTGGGCTTCACGTTGCTGTGAATCCACTGGACGATGTCATCGAGTGGCGCGCCAGGCGTGAAAATCGCGCCGACGCCCTTGGCCAGGAGTGAAGCCAAATCGGCCTCCGGGACGATTCCGCCTCCAAAGACGATGATGTCGTTGGCGCCGTGCGCCGCAAGCGCGTCCATCACCGCGGGAAACAAGGTGTTGTGCGCGCCCGACATGACCGAGAGCCCCACCGCATCGACATCTTCCTGCACCGCGGCTACCGCGATCATGTCCGGTGTCTGGTGCAGGCCGGTGTAGACCACTTCGAATCCGGCATCGCGAAGCGCGCGCGCCACGACTTTCGCGCCACGGTCGTGGCCGTCCAGACCGGGCTTGGCGACGAGGATGCGAATTTTGGAGCTGGGCATCGGGGGGAGGTCTACTTCAGGGGCAGAGTCAGCGCCAGTGACAGCATCAGTGCCAGCGCCAGTGTCAGCGGCGGTGCCAGTGTCGGTGAATCGCGGGTGTGGTGGGGGCGGGGGCGTGAGTGGTGATATAACCGCGTCATGTTTTGGCCTCGGTCTTTTGGTGGCAGCATTCGTTCGGGGGTTCCTGACATACGGGCGGATGTGGAAGTCTGGTGCGAGGCGGAGGGGATTGGGCGGCCGTCGGATGCCTTGATTGCGGATTTCTATGTGCCGATGACCGCATGGGTTGCCGATCACGTCGAAGCTCGAATGCTGGTCCTTGGGATCAATGGCGCGCAGGGGACCGGGAAGTCGACCTTGGCTCGCCTGCTGCAGCAGTTGCTCGGGCGTGTGCATGGGATACGCGCGGCGATCCTTTCGCTCGATGACCTTTATCTGACCGGAGCCCAGCGCCTTCAGCGGGCGCAGACGATTCATCCCTTGCTCGCGACTCGCGGTGTGCCTGGGACGCACGACGTCGATTTGGGGATCCGGGTGCTGCGTTGCCTGCGGGAAGGCCGGCCGATCGCCTTGCCCAGGTTCGACAAGGCGAAGGACGAGCGCTGCCGAGTCGCCGACTGGCCGCCCTGGGAGGGGCGCTGCGATTTGGTGATATTCGAGGGCTGGTGCGTGGGCGCGCGACCGCAGCGAGCCGACGAGCTCCAAACGCCGGTCAATGAGCTCGAGCGCCAGGAGGATCCGACGGGGGACTGGCGCTGGTACGTGAACCGCGAGCTTGGCGGCCAGTATCAGGCGCTCTTTGCGGAGCTCGATATGCTTCTGATGTTGCGTCCGCCGGGCTTCGACGAGGTCTATGCCTGGCGCGAAGAACAGGAAGCGCGCCTGCGGGCTGCGGGGGGTGGCTCCCAGGTGATGACGCCGGCAGAGGTCCGACGCTTCGTCATGCACTTCGAACGATTGACGCGATTCACGTGGGAAGAGATGCCCGGGCGCGCCGATGCGGTCGTCTACCTGGGCGATGACCATGCGCCGGCGCAGGTCGAGCTCGGTGACGAGCGTCGCGCCTAGCTCGCCTTGTCGCGGGTCTCTTCGTCGACGTCGCGATCGAAATCGCCGACCGGGCCTTCGTACATCTCTCGTGAGTAGTTCGTCGCGAAGCAGTTCATCATCTGGTCGAACGGCAGGTCATCGAACTCGCCATGGAAGCGCAGATACTCCATGTGCTGATGGCCATCGAGATCGAAGGGGTGATAGATCGAGTCCTCGTATCCATCGAACTCCAAGGGCAACATGCGGAACTTGTCGCAAAGCTCGATGTTGAACGCGGGCGTGGCCTTCAACCACTTGCCGCCAAGCTCAATCGCGGTGTAGCCGTGATAGTAGAAGACGTCGGTCTTCATCGTCTGGCGCATGCGTTCGGTCGAGAGATGGTTCCTGACGTCGGCGAAGCCCAGCCGCGCCGGGATTCCGATGGCCCGGCACGCGGCCGCGAGCAGAATCGCCTTAGGAACGCACCATGCCCGGCCGAGCTCCAAGGTCCGGCTCGCTTTCAAGCCGGGGATGGTCAGCACGAGCGCGTAGGGGTCGTACCGAATGCCGTCGCGCACCGCGTAGTAGAGCTTGACCGCTTGCTCGCGAGGGTCGTCGCTCGTTCCCGCCTTCTCCTTGGCAAAAGAAACCAGGGCCGGGTGGTCGCAGTCGATGGTCTGAGTAGGCGCCAAGGCGTCGTTCATGCTGGAGAGTGTGACCCATCGGTCACGCCGGTGCAGCTCGAACCGGAGCCGGCCGTGCAGCCGTAGCAGTGCCGATTGGTCTGGATTGTCCGGGCCTCGAGCTTGCCGAGGTCGAAGTCGCGAATGTGCTGGGGCGCCGTGTCCGCGACTGGAATGTCGAGCATCTGGTTGAAGTCGCAATCGTGTAGGCGTCCGTCCCAGCCAACGGAAACCATGTTGCGGCACATGAGACCGTGCGCGGCCTGCGGATTGAACGATTCGATCAGTCGACGCATGTAGCCTTCGAGGTTGCCCGATTCGAGCAGCCAGTCGAGGTAGCGGCTGATCGGCATGTTCGTGATCGTGTAGAGGGAGTCGAAGGAGACGTCGTGCAGGCGCTTCATCTCGCGTTTCCACTCCAGCTCCAAGCAGGCTTGGGCAGCGGGAAGCACGGCGCCAACCGGATTGGTGACCAGGACCAGGCGAAGCCCCGAACGGCCGTCGCCATATCCGAGCTCGTTGAGACGCCGCAACGCGCGAATGCTCTTGTCAAAAACGCCGTCGCCGCGCTGTGTGTCGGTGCATCCGGCTTGGTAGTGCGGCAGCGAGCAAACGAGCTCGACGCGGTGACGTGCAAAGAACTCCGGCAAATCCCGATGCGCGCCGGTTTCCAGAATGGTCAGGTTGCAGCGATTGATGACGTGCCGACCAAGCGCTGCGCACTGTTCGACCAGCCAGCGAAAATTGGGATTGAGCTCGGGAGCGCCGCCCGTGATGTCGACCGTCGGAATCGCGTTGCTCCGAAGGGCCTCGACGCAGGATTCGGCGGTTTCGCGAGACATGACCTCGGTGCGATCGGGGCCCGCATCGACGTGGCAGTGACGGCAGGTCTGGTTGCAAAGCTTGCCCACGTTGATCTGAAGGATGTCGACCGCGGTGGGCCGGAGCGGCCAGAGCCCTTCCCGGCCCAGCGCATGGTGGAAGTCGCGTTCGATCGGAAGGCCGCCGAGCCGCGAGAGCTGATGACGGGCTTCGGCTAGCGGAAGTCGCCGCGCGTGAAGCGAGCGTCTCGGGATTGCCTGTGGCTGTAGATCGGATGACATGAAACCGTGATCGCCTGCTGCCGAGAGCCCTTACGACAGCGAGGCGCGCAAGTTAGCAGCCGCACGCCGTTCCGTTAGGAAAAATCAAAGGCGCGTGTACTTCAGGTCCCGGGTTCCAAAGGCGAATGGGGTGATACACACGGTGGTCCCGGTATCGGTCAATCGTCCCGCGAGCCACGACGGCTCCGCGCCCTGGGCAAGCAGGTCGTAGAACGCGAGCACCGCGCCGCGCCGTTCCGAGCGATTGAGAACCATTTGGCGGCCTTCCGCGTCGAAGGCCTTGAAGACGCCGTTGCGTTCGATCCGATAGGGCGCGACGAGAGCGAAGGGCTCGGCCAGTGAGGGGCTCGCTTGCACCGATTGGCGGTATCCTTCGGTGACCTCGGCGAAGCTCCGAAGGGCGACCTGCTGGAGCTGCTGCCAGCCTTCAGCAGGAACCTCGGGTCGAACCTCGTACTGCAATACGCGAATCCGCTGCGGAGAGGGTCCGGTTTCGACCTCGGCCAAACCCACTTGAACCAGGCGCGGGCACGGGCCGAGCGACGCACTGGCGTTGCGTGGGCGATCCTCCCGATAGACTCGACCCGAACGGAGATCAACCAGATAGCGTCGCTCGAGGCTTGCCCGCTCTGTCCCGGACAACCATTCGCGGCCGACTTCGATCATCGTGCGATCGTAGAGGAGCTCGACCTGCGGCAGGGAGCCCGGGCGCGTCCCGAGCCATGCGCTGAGGCGCTCTTGAAGCTTTGGGCTTGGCGCTTCTGCGCGCAGCGCGTCGGCGAGCTCGGATGCGCCTTGCAGCAGCCGGGCCACACCTTGGAGCTCTGCGGTTCGGATCTCGTGCTGGAGGCGGCCTATAAAACGGCCGAGGCCCGACGGTGTGGGTTGCGGCGCCGTGCTGACGACCCGCCCGAGCGCGGCGTCGACCGACGGCGCGTACTGGGCCTTCTGTACGCCAACGCGCGTGATCGCGGTGAGCAGGTCGTCGAGGGCCGAGGCGAGCTCCTGATCCGGACTCTGCTCCGCGCGGCCGGCGGCGGAGGCGACTGGGCCGGGCGGCGAGGAATCTTCGCGTTGCTCCAGGCCGGCGACGAACCTGAGTGCGGCCAATACATGCGGACCGTCGTTGCGCGCATCGCTGCAGACGCACTGAAGCTCGCCGTCGCGAAGGCTCAGCGTGACCATCTCAACCCGGCCTTCGGCCTCCACGTCCATCGTGAGGCGTCGCACCGACCCCTCGCCCGTCCCGGTGCCGAGAGAGCGCAGGTGCCGGACCGCCGCGTCACGCAGCCGGGTGGACATCGCTTGCCTTCTCGCGCCTCAAGACGTCGTGTTTGCGTTGCAGCTCGAAGCGAACCGTGCCCGGCGCCCGGCGCAGATCGAGGGTCAGCACTTCCCCGACCAGCCCCCGCGCTACGTCCTGGCGCCCTTCGCTTTCGACTTGCTCGGCGCGATGCAAAAACGACTTTGCCATCGCGCGAACCAAGATCGGATTGCGTTCGATCCGCGGGCGGTCGACTTCGATCGCGCGTCGAAACGCGGGAAGCGCAAGGGCGTACTGTTCGCGGCGCGCGAACGCCATGCCGATGCCGATCAGCGGGGCCGCCCAATCGTCACGGCGGGCGGCCGAGGATTCGAAGCGCGCAATGGCCCAGGTCACTCGTCCAAGCAGGAGCCAGAGCCGGGCCATGAAGTAGTCTCGCCAGCCGAGCACGATCGCAGGCACACTGTCCCTGGAGCCTTTTTGCGGGGCTGGCTTGTTCCCGACCTCGGACCAGTCGATTGCGACTGCCTCTTCGCCGCGAAGCTCCATGCGCGCCGCGATCGCGGAAAGCGCGTCCTCGATCGCAGCGCGGAGCGCGGGCACGGATGTGGAGTTGTACCGGTCGGTCAGCTCGTCGAGCGCGCGTCCGTCACCGATGCGTGCACAGGTGCGCGCCGCCTGGATCGCGACGCTCGCGTCGGCATGGTCGAGAAACTTGGCGACCAGGTCCGTGTGCTCCGGCGAGCCGAGGCTCTCCATCGCTTGGAGCGCCCGGAGCGGGAGCTGCGGCTGGTCTTCGTCGAGCGAGCTTCGCACCTCGGCTAGGCCGCGGCAGTCCCCGTGCATACCGAGTGCACCCGCAAGTGCGATGCGCTCTTCGGCGACGAAGCTGCGTTCGAAGCGTTCGGCAAGGGCCGGCTGGGCTCTGGCGTCGTCGATGCCCCCGAGGACCCGGGCCGCGCTCGCGACCAGCTCTCCGCGCTCAGCCTCGAGCACAGCCACCAGGGCCGGAACCAGCCGCGGGTCTCTTGCGTAGCGAAGCGAGGTGATGAGCCCAATCCTTGATTCCAGAGGCACGCAGCCATCGCTCCCCTCGATGATCGCCGTGATGTGATGAACCATCGCGTCGGGAAGCTCGGAAACGCGCATGAGCAGCAGGGCGCGCTGATCCCCTGGAAGCACGCGGATCGCGTCGACGTTCGATTGCCCGTCCCAGAAGGCTCGAACCTCGGATTCCGTTTGTTGCGCCAAGCGCTTCCAGTGCTCGTGCTCCTGGCGCGCGGCGCGCCCAGTGGCCCCTGGTAGCTCCGCGCGCAGCTCCGCCAGCTCGAAGCCAAGCTCGACGTCCCGTAGCTCCGAAATGGTTTGAATCGCTTTTCGCACTTCGTCGCTGTGAAGCAGGCGCCGGTCCGCGAGCCGCTCGCGAAGCCGCCCGAGCGCGGCTCGCCGTTGCCGCCGTGATCCGGCCCGAAGCACAGCGAGCAGCGTGGGAACGTCATCGATCCGTTCGACCGAAAGCCCCTGATCCCCGCTGGTGCTCAGGCGCCCTAGAAACGATGGGTCGGCCAGGACCTCGGTCGGCGGCCGCACCGACGGATGACGAGCGGCGTCGGGGTGAAGGCTCTGCGTCCCGATTTGCCCCAGGTCGTTCGCCGAAACGAGCCGCACCAGCGCGCGCGCAACCTCGCTGTCGTCCGTATCCGCGGGGCATCCAAGCGCCTCGCGAGGATCGGCATACTCATTGCCGGCGATCCCCTCACGCAAGCAAAGCTCGAGCGTATCCAAATCAGGTTCCAAGTTGTGCGCCACGTTACTGATTGAAGGATAGCGAGTAGAGCGGGAGAGACCCAATTGGGCTCAGGTTTGGTGGGGATCGTTTCGTTTTCGGGTTTGTCGGCGACGGTGACCGGAGGGCCGCGGCCGTGGCCGTGTACTGACGCTGGTACTGACGCTGGTCACTGACGCTGACGCTGGCACCGACACGGCTTCACGGCCACAGCCCTCCGGATGGAGCCCGTAGACGGGTCCGATCGGAGCTCTGCTCCTTTGAGGTGGCGCCGTCTCTCTGCAGTCGCCAGAATCCCGGCCGGATGGAGATCTGGAGAGAGTTCAATTTCGAGGCGGCTCACCTGCTGCCGAACGTGCCCGACGGACACAAGTGCAAGCGTTTGCACGGTCACTCGTATCGCGTTCGGATTTCGGTCGAGGGCGAGCTCGATGCGGAGCTCGGCTGGGTTGTGGACTTCGCCGAAATCCGCGAAGCCTGCGAGCCGATTCGGCGTCGCCTGGACCACTACTATCTGAACGAGATCGAGGGCCTCGAAAATCCTACCAGCGAGGTCCTCGCCCGTTGGATCTGGCGGCATTTGAAGCCGGAGCTACCCATCCTGAGCAAGGTCGAGGTGAGCGAAACCTGCACCTCGGGCTGCGTGTACCGCGGCGACTGAGCAGCGCGCTCACTGCTGACGACAAGTCCCGAACGCTCGGGGATCGTCGTACTGCGAGCTTCCGTTGGTTTCCGCGTGCTCGGTCATCCCCGGTCCGACGCTGAGCATCTTGGGGGGCTGCGGATCGACGTCGGTCCAAAGTGAGCACTGCAACCAGTATTCGCAGTCGTTTTCTACGTAGACGGTGTGCCGGTAGTGCGAGCCCATCCTGTCAGCCTGTACCCAAAAGCTGTAGCAACTTCGAGCGTCCGCTGGGCTTGGGGCGAGGTGCTGTAGTAGGCCCGCGAGGAGCGCGACAGCGACGGCGGCTTGGAGGATTGGCTTCATTGCGAGAGGCAGTGTGTCGCAGTGATCGTCGCGGCGCTAGCGGGTGGGTGGTGGGGGGCGACGTACGGCTTGTGCTGCCGCGGGTGTTTGGGGGAGCGGGTATTGGGCGGGTTGGGTGGTACGGCTTGGTTACACCGCCCGCCCACCCCCACCCGGAATCCTCCCTGGCGCGGCGGTCGCTTTGCTCCGCCTTGCCGGCGCCCTTGGCGCCGGGCTTCGCCCTTTGGGCTCGCGCTGCCGCGGGTGTTGTTTGGCGGGTCGGTGGGCGGGGGAGCGGGCGGCGACGTACGGCTTGTGCTGCCGCGGGTGTTTGGGGGAGCGGGTTTGGGTGGGTTGGGTGGTACGGCTTGGTTACACCGCCCGCCCACCCCCACCCGGAATCCTGGTGTCACTCTCACGCGAGCGAGCAGCGTGCCTGGCGCGGCATTCGCTTCGCTCTGCCTTGCCGGCGCCGTTGGCGCCGGGCTTCGCCCTTCGGGCTCGCGCTGCCGCGGGAGGGTTGGAGGGGGCGTCGTGAGGGGGAGGCGCTGACACTGGCGCTGACACTGGCGCTGCCGCTGGCACTGCCGCTGACACTGGCCCTGACACGGCCCTCCCCCTAGCGGTCGCGCTTGGGGAGCTCCCGGTTCAGTACGCCGAGCACGGCTTGCAGGTCTTCCCAGACCGGCTTCTTGAACTGTGGGCTTCTTAGCAAGAACGCGGGGTGGTAGGTGGGCATGACGGGGATGCCTCGCCACTCCCCCCAGATGCCTCGCCAGCGGCCCGCCGGCGGAACGCATTGTAGGTTCTCTGCCGCGCAGCGGCCGAGCGCGACGATCGCCTTCGGCTGCACGAGCTCGAGCTGTGGGATCAGAAAGTGGGCGCATGCGGCGGCTTCGCTGGGGAGCGGTGTGCGGTTTTCGGGGGGGCGGCACTTGACCACGTTGCAGATGTAGACGCCGTCGCGCGGGTAGCCCATGGCGGCGATCATGCGGTCGAGGAGCTGCCCGGCTCGGCCCACGAACGGCAGGCCTTCCTGATCCTCGTGGTAGCCGGGACCCTCGCCGACGAAGACGAGATCGGTGTCCGATGTCCCCCGTGCAAACACGCTCTTGCTGCGTCCCTTGCTCAGCTCGCAGCGAGAGCAGCCGGCCGCTTGCTTCGCGAGGACCTGCAGACGAGCGTCGGAGTCCACAATGGCCTCTGAAGCCCGGACCTCGCCTATCGACGCCGGGGGCGGCGCTACCGGCTCTGACCTTGGAAAACCCTGGCCGCCGAGGCTCTGCTCCCAGCGGACGAGCTCCTGCGCACTGGCGATGACCGACGCGAGCTCGTTTTCAGGTTCGCTTGACACCTCGGGGCGAGTATAGGCCGGTTTCGTTGACTTGGCCGTCGCCGGGTCGCTAATCTCATATTCCAGGGGGATTCGAAGGGGAAGATGTCACGGGCTCGGGTCTTGGCCATTGGGGACACCCATGTGGGGATGAAGCGCACCCACAACGAGGACAGTTTCATGCTGGCCGACGAGGACAACCTGTATGTGGTGGCCGACGGCATGGGCGGGCACGCCTCGGGCGAAGTCGCCAGTGGCATGGCCATCGACACCCTTCGCGAGTTCTTCCGCGCGACCAGCGCCGATGCCGAAGCGACTTGGCCGTACAAGATGGACAAGGCGCGGGGCTACGAAGAGAACCGTCTGATTACGGGGATCAAGCTCGCGAATCTGCGCATCCACGAAGCTGCGCAAAAAGACCCGCGCATGCACAGCATGGGTACGACCGTCTGCGGCATCCTCGTCGTCGAGGACGGTGTGCTGATCGGACACGTTGGAGACAGCCGCGTGTACCGGATCCGCGACGGCAAGATGGAACAGCTCACGAGCGACCACTCGCTTCTCAACGACTACATCAAGATGAAGCGGCTCTCCGAAGAGGAGATTGAGAACTTCCCACTCAAGAACGTGATCGTTCGAGCGCTCGGCATGAAGTCCACCGTCAAGGTCGACACCGTTCTCGACCGGCCGGAAATCGGCGACATCTACGTGCTCTGCAGCGACGGACTGTGCGGCCCGGTTTCCGACGCCGAAATCCAACGCATCGTGGGCTCGCATCAAGACTTGCAGACCGCAGCGAACAAGCTCATCGAGAGCGCGAACGAAGCAGGCGGTCCGGACAACATCACCGTGGTGCTCGCCAAGGTGATGGGCCTCAGTTGAATTGACCGATCGGGATCATCGAGAAAACACCGGAAAACACGGGGTATCGTGCAAGCCGCCCTCCTGCTGAGCGTCGCCTTTCCAAGATATCTCCATGCTCAACCACGTTGCGCTGGTTCCTTGCTGGCTGCTGCAGCTCGCGGGGCCGAAGGATGCTTTGCTTTCTCGCGGGCCTCCAAGGCCAACTGCCGCACCCTGGCGATATCCTCATCGGAGAAAACGCCGTTCACACCCGAAATCGCGGCCAAGCGCATGCCGTGCTTCAACCCCAGCTTGTAGATTTCGTGCACCTTTTCCCACTCGATCGTCCGGCCCAGGGTGAAGTTTTCGAACCGACCCTCGAGCGTAAGCACGATGGTCTCCGCAAGGCACGCGTACACCACGTTGGGGTCGTCAAAACCGATTTTTTTCATGCTCACTTTGCCGGGCAGGTAGACCTCACCAGACTCGATGACCAAGACATCCGGACGTTTGGCCACCTCTTCGGCGGGCAGGTCGAGTGGCCGCGCCACATCGGTGATCACACAGCCCGGCTTCACTTTCATGATGTCGAGAATCTTCTTGCCGGCCCCCGAGGTTGCGGTGACGATCATATCCATGTCGCCAATGCTGCGGTCCCCGTCTGCATAGGACGCCAGTACCAGCTTTGCCTCTGGTGATTCTCTGAGTATCGACTCTTCCAGGACTAGAAGTTTTGCCGATTCCGGCGACACCAGGTGGACTTCCTCCGCTGTCCGGGCCAGCAGCCTGGCGCAGGCAGAGCCGATCGCACCAGTGGCACCCACCACCATCGCCTTTCCGCTGATTCTCTTGCCCTTCTCCAGCTCGACCAGGCCCAGCCGGGCGGCGGCGTCATGGGCTGCCCACAAGGCGCCCGAGGCGCTGTAGCTATTCCCAGTGGTGATAGGCAGGGGGGCCCGCTTGGCCACGGTGACCCCCGCATCTCCGACTACTTTGGTAAAGGCCCCGAGACCCATGATCTGGGCGCCCATTTTTTTGGCCATGTCCGCGGCCGCCAGCAGTTGGCGATACGTGAACTCGGGGCTGTGGGCCATGATCTGCTTGGGCGTACCCCCGACAGTGATCAGCCAACCTTTGGCCTCCACCCCACAGGGAGACCGAATGCCCTCCACTTTCGAATACACCATGGGCGGCGTGTGGGCGATCGCCTTCTCGACCATATCCATCACCGCTGGCGGCGATACTTCCGACAGGATCTCCAGGGGCTTCAAGTTCGTCAGGTATTTTTGCGAGAGCGGGTGGATGACAAACGCAAAGCGATTGATCTGTCTCTTGCCCTCGATCGGATAGAGAATTCTCGGTTTGAGATCCAGATCGGTGAAGATTTCTAGGTAGTCGTCGTGCGCGATCTCTTTGGCAGGTTTGCCCAAGGCAGCCAGGATCATCGCCTCTACAATATTGAGCCCCACGGTCTGCTCAAACAGCTGGATGCTGCAGTCGATCACGACCCGAACCCCCCGTTCCTTCAGGACCTGCTGCCGGTCGGGGGAAATTGTCGAGGTCAGCACGACCTTCCCTTCGAGCTCGCCCGGACCATATCGCTCCAGCTGGTGGTAAGACGCGACAATGACATCCGCGTCGCGCACCGCTTTCTTCAGCAGGAATCTGTTGAACCGTTTCCCGGGCGCCAACGACGGCAGCAACCGGTCTTCGGGACCGAATCGCATCACCCGGTGACTGCCCGCCGCGTACAGTTCCAGTGCACGCAATGAATGCAGGAGGCCCGGAGTGCCGAACTGCAGAACAGGATCGGCAAAGGACAGGTTCTGGGTGAACTCCGCCATGACGGACGCCAAGCGGTAGTTGCTTGTGCCCGACAGGAACAACACCTTTGCGTTGTTGAAGAAATTGCCGAGCTCGTGTTGGGCCGAGCGCAACGACCACTCCTGCACAATCCCCCGCAGTCGCGCGCCGGTACTCACCAGCGTATCACCCGCAAGTTTTTCAAGCTTTGCGGTATCGCGCTGATGAAAATAATGGGTTCCCACCCAGTAGTGATCGTGCACCAAGCCGAGCCCGATGGCATCGGCCTTGCCTCGCCACTCGACGATGAGCTTCTCGGCTGCCTTGAAATCGTTGTCGGTACCAATGCGCACGACCTCGAAATCGTGGCCGAGGAATTGAGTCCTGAAGTTGCAGTCGAGACTGAGGGGACCCAGGCTGATACTTGCGATGTTTTTCATAGGTGCCTTTCCGGCGCTGTGAAAATCAAGTGGCTAAGCTACAGGCTTCCCGTCGCGAAAACCAGCGACTAGAGTTGGTTGGCGGCCGGCAGGCAAGAGGGGCGAAGCTTTCTAGCGACTTTGGAACGAACACGCGAATCGGCGATTCACGCTGCTGCTGCGATGACCCTCGCGCTGCCAGAGGATCATCCCGCGTCAGAGCTTCGGGCCGCCTGCGCCGGAGGGTTCGAGTCCGCGTGTGGATCTGGGGCCCCCTCGGGATCGGAACTCGGAGCCTCAACTCCGATGGCCGGGGACGAAGGCGGAACACTGCGGGAGGCGAGCCAGGTTCGCCATGCGATGCGAAAGAACTGACGATCACGCACGAGATACCGGTGCGCCAGGGCGCGCGGTTGCTGTGCGAGCCGATAGAGCCATTCGAGCCCGTTGCGGGACATCCAAGCGGGAGCTCGCCTTACATTTCCAGCGATGAAGTCGAGCGTCGCGCCGCTGCCGATCGCGATCGCCGGCGTAAGCGCGGTTTTCCAACGGTGCATCAGGAGCTCTTGCTTGGGACAGCCGAGCGCTACCACGATGATGTCCGCCCGAGCCTCGGCCACCTTCTGCAGGATGCGCTCACAGAGCTGAGGGTCGTGCTCGAATCCAAAGGCCGGAGATTCGATGCCGACGATCTGCAGGTCGGGGTACTTGGCGCACAAGACCCTGGCTGCCTCTGCACCGACACCCTCCCGGGCACCGAGGAAGAACACGCGCCATCCTTCTCGTGCCGCCCTCTCGATGAGCAATGGAACGAAGTCGCTTCCCGAGATCTTTTCCGGGAGCGGATCATTCATGAGCCTCGAGAGCCACAGCAATGGCTGCCCATCGACCAGCGAAAGGTCAGCCATGTCGTACGCGGCGGCCAGCGCGTCTGAGTGTTCCGCTTGGACCACGTGATCCACATTGGGCGTCACGACGTATCCGCCGTCGCCTTTCGCGATCAAATGTTTGACCTGTTCAAGCGCTTCCGCAGACGTCACACGATGGGCGTAGACTCGGCCAAAAGGAACTCGCTTCATAACAGGGAACTCCTGGGGTCTAGCCACTGGTCCGATTAATATTAGAACGACTGGCGAGAAATGGAAACCGACTCTCGTAAGTTTGTGTAAGCATCCGTGATCGCTCTTGGATCTTGGGTTCCATCGCGTCAGCTCAGCCGAGCTCGATTCGGTGCTCGGGAGTGAGCACCGAGCTCGCGGCGGAATCGGTGACCAGAGTGCCCGGCCAGACGACGCAGCGGTCGAGGTGGACACCTTCCGAGATGCGGACCTCGGCGCCGATCACGCTCTGACGAACGCTCGCGCGTGGCTCGAACGTGGTTGGGAGGATGCAGCCGTCTCGGGGCTCGATGCCAGGCCAGGCGAATGCACCTGAGGCGAGCTGCAGGTTCAGGCGGTGGTATTCCGATACGGTTCCGAGATCCGCCCAGGGGGATTCGTCGATGATGCCGAGCACGGGAGCGCCGCTGTCGACCCAGTGCCGGTAGGCGCTCCGGATGACGCAGCCGGACTCGGGCATCCGCGAAAAGGCCTCCGGGGACAGGATGTGAACGCCGGTGAACATGAGGGACTCGCGCGCTCGCTCGTCCTCGGGTGTCCCCAGGAGGCTGCGAACCCAGCCCTCCCGGTCGATTCCGATCGCTCCGAAGCGCTCGGGCTCGGCTGTCCGACGCAGTATCATGGTTGCAACAGCGCCCCGGGACAGGTGCTCTTGGTAGGCCCGCCCGAGGTCCGGTGCGAAGAGGGTGTCGCCGTTCATGACCGTCACGGAACTCTGTGCGTCATCGAACAATTCCCGGGCATTTCGGAGCCCTCCGCCGGTTCCAAGAAGGGTCATTTCGCGAGAAAACCGCAGATCGACGTCTTCGGGACACGCGGCCGCAAGGGCAGCTTCCACGAGCTCGGGCCGCGGATGGGTGTTGGCCACGATGCTGCGCACGCCGCTTCGGGCCAGGTGTTCCATTGCAAACGCCGCAAGCGGCCGATTGGCCACGGGGACGATAGGCTTGGGCGCGGACTCGGTGAGCGGCCGGAGGCGCGTACCGAGTCCGGCTGCTAGAAGCATGGCTTGCACCGGGATATGGTATTCCCGACTGCGCAATCGGGCCAAGCAACTGGGGCCGACCAGGTCGTATGCTCATCGGGCAAGAGGGGGAGATGAAGAAGATCCTGCTGACAGGGGCCGCTGGCTTCATCGGGAGCAACACGGCGACCGCCTTGCTCGGCCGCGGGGATACGGTCGTCGGGGTAGACAACCTCAACGACTACTACGACCCAGCTCGTAAGCAGGCGAACTTAGACGAAGTTCGGGCCATGGCTCCCGACCCCGACAAGTTCATTTTTCATCGGACCGACATCCGCGACGAGGCCGGGATCGACGCCCTCTTCGCCGAGCATCGCTTCGACGCCATCATTCACCTCGCCGCGATGGCCGGGGTCCGGGCGTCGATCGAAGACCCGAAGCTCTACTTGGACGTGAACCTCGGCGGGACGCTCAACCTGCTCGAGGCAGCGAAGCGATACGGGCAGCCTACGTTCGTCTTCGCTTCGACCTCGTCGGTCTACGGCAGGACCAAGGTGATTCCCTTCATCGAGAGTGACCACGCCGACCGCCCTCTCGCTCCCTACGCGGCGAGCAAGCGGGCCGCCGAGCTGCTCGGCTATTCGTATTTTCACCTGTTCGGGCAGAACTTCACCGCGCTTCGATTCTTCACGGTCTACGGCCGGCGTGGGCGCCCGGACATGATGGCCTACAAGGTGTTGGACAACATCTTCCGAGGGAGCGAGGTGCCCCTGTACAACAACGGCCAGATGCACCGGGACTGGACGTACGTCGACGACATCGTCGGGGGGGTGCTCGCCGCAGCGGATCGGCCGCTGGGCTACGAAGTGATCAACCTCGGCCGGGGTACGCCGATCCTCCTGGCGGATTTCGTGCGGCTCATCGAGAATGAAGCGGGCAAGCGTTCGAACCTGAACGACCAGCCGATGCCTGACGCCGACATCGAGTACACCTATGCGAACATCGAACGCGCCAAAGAGCTGCTCGACTACGAGCCCACGGTGACCGTCGAGCGGGGCGTCAAGGAGCTCTGGAATTGGTACCGGGAAGCCAACTTGGAGGCTCGAACCCGATGAGCCGCCTTCGGACCCGCACTTCGCAGTTCTTAATCGACATCACGGTCCTGATGCTCGCGTTCTTTCTAGCGATGCTCGTCCGTTTCGATTGGAACGTGCCGGGCCTGATGTTTCAGCAGCTGATGATCGTGCTGCCGTACGTGGTGCTCTTGCAGTACGCGTTCCTTTCTGGCTTCGGCATCACCCGCTTCTCGTGGCGCTACATCAGCCTTCGCGACGCGGTGCGGATCTTCGCCGCAATTGCCTCCGCGGCGGCCTTGCTGGTGGCTCTTCGGCTCGCGAGCCCGCTGCTGGTCGACCGCTTCCCACTTGCGCGTTACGGCATCGTTCCGCTCGGGGTCTTGCTCGGCGATTTCGTCTTGGCCTTCATCGGGCTCACCGGTGTCCGGGCGCTTCGAAGGATGCTGGGCGAGCGGATCGCCTCCAAGCAGCACAAGCGCGAGAAGAAGCCCCGGGTGCCGACCTTGCTCGTAGGCGCGGGTCAGGGCGGGGTCCTAATCGCGCAGGAGATCTCGCGTCGTCCCGACCTCGGCATCCGCCCCGTCGCGTTCGTCGATGACGACCCCGTGAAGCAGGGCGCGGTCATTCACGGGATCAAGGTTCAGGGCACCAGCAAGGATCTGTTGCGGGTCGCAGAACGGCACGGCGCCAAGCAGGCGCTCATCACGATTTCAAACGCATCCGGCGCGGCGATTCGCCGAATCACCGAGAGCTGCAAGGATGCGGGCCTCAAGGTGAAGATCGTGCCAGGCGCCTACGAAATTGTGGGCGGCCGGGTGAACCTGTCGCGGATCCGCGAGGTGGCCATCGAGGACCTTCTGCGCCGCGAGCCGGTGAAGCTTCAAACTGGGATCGTGAGCGAGCTGGTTCGCGGGCAGCCGGTCATGGTCACCGGAGCCGGCGGCAGCATCGGCTCGGAGCTGTGCCGCCAAGTGGCTGCCTACCGCCCTTCCCGCCTCGTGCTCGTCGAGCAGTCGGAGAACGCCCTGTTCGAGATCCACTCCGAGCTCTCCAAGCGCTTCGGGGATTTGGAGGTCGTTCCTTGTGTGGCCGACATCACCGATGTGCCGCGCGTCACGCAGGTCTTCCGCGAGTACCGGCCGATGATCGTCTTCCATGCGGCGGCCCACAAGCACGTGCCCATGATGGAGTGGAACCCGGTCGAGGCGGTGAAGAACAACGTGATTGGCACGCAGATCGTCGCCGACTTGGCGGACAAGCTCGCCGTCGAGCGCTTCGTCATGATTTCGACCGACAAGGCCGTGAACCCGACCTCGGTGATGGGGGCGAGCAAGCGGGCAGCGGAGCTCTACGTGCAGGCCCTGTCGACCAACAGCGCGACCCACTTCGCGACCGTGCGCTTCGGCAATGTGCTCGGCTCGGCGGGGAGCGTGATTCCGATCTTTCGAAAGCAGATCCAAGAGGGCGGCCCGGTGACGGTGACGCATCCGGAGATGACCCGGTACTTCATGACCATCCCGGAGGCCGTGCAACTCGTCACGCAGGCGGCTGCCCTCAGTCAAGGTGGCGAAACGTTCATCCTCGACATGGGGCAGCCGGTTCGCATCGTCGATCTCGCCCATGACCTCATCAGGCTGAGTGGGCTCGAGCCCGAGAAGGACATCGAGGTCCGGTTCACGGGCATCCGGCCCGGCGAGAAGTTGTTCGAGGAGCTCTCGAATACCAGCGAAGGCATCGAGCGGACGACCCACCCGAAGATCTTCACGGGCACCTACGATTCGCCGCACCTGCCCGCGCTTCGCGCCCAATTCGACACGCTCAGCGCGCTTTGCAAGACTGCGAGTCCAACATCAATTCGCCAGGCCCTCGCGCAGCTCGTGCCGGAGTACGGAGACGGCAGTCCGGACAGCGAGCCTCCCGCCCGAGCCGGCCAATCGTTCAGAGAATCCAAACCCGTGGGAAGAGCTTGAAGATTTTAGTAACCGGAGGCGCAGGCTTCATCGGCAGCCATGTTGCCGAAGCTGCACTCGAGGCAGGCCACGACGTGCTCGTGGTCGACGACCTGAGCTCAGGCCGGACGGAGAACGTTCCTCCGGGCGTGAGTTTTGAACAAATCGACATCCGGAATCGCGATGCCCTGCGGAAGGTGGCGCTGGCGTTCGCGCCGGACGCGATCAGTCATCATGCGGCTCAGGCGAGTGTGTCGGTCAGCGTTCGCGAGCCGATCTTGGACGCAGAGGTCAACGTGCTGGGGTCGCTCAATGTGGCCGAGGTCGCGCTCGACTGTGAGAGCCGGCTGGTGTTCTCGAGCACGGGCGGCGCCCTGTACGGCGAGGTCCCCGAGGGGCAAGTCGCCGCAGAGGGCTGGCCCGCCTTGCCGCTGAGCCCCTATGCCTGCAGCAAGGCGAGCTTCGAGCTCTACCTTCAGGCCTATGGGCAGGCCTCGGGGCTGCGCTACACGATTCTCCGTTACGCCAACGTGTACGGGCCGAGGCAGAACCCCCATGGCGAGGCGGGTGTCGTCGCCATCTTCTTGCGGAGGCTGCTTCAGGGCGAGTCTATTCAGATCAACGCTCGCCGAAGAGAGGGAGACGACGGTTGCGTTCGTGACTACGTCTACGTGCGAGATTCGGTTCGGGCGAACCTTGCAGCATTCGAGGGCGCGCTCGACGGCCGCACGATCAACATCGCCACCGGCGCCGCGACTTCGACGCGAGCGCTTGGCGAGCAGTTGCTGAGCCTCGTGGGCCAGCCTGCTGTCGTCCACCACGGTGCGTTCCGCCCAGGTGACTTGGAACGCTCGGTTCTCGACCCCGCCGTCATGATCTCCGTGCTCGGAGAGCCGACCCCCTTGGAGCGCGGTTTGTCCGACACGGCCGAGTGGTTCCGGGAGGAAGTGCGGTCGTCGTGACCGAGCGGATCGCGGTCGTCGGGCTCGGGTACGTGGGGCTTCCCGTAGCCCTGGCCTTCGCCCGGAAGTTCGAGGACACGGTTGGCTTTGACGTGTCCGAGGCCCGAGTGAGCGCGCTCGGCAAGCAGCACGACTGGACCGGAGAGGTGACCGGGGCCGAGCTTGCGCAGAGCAGCCTGAAGCTCAGCTCCGACCCGGCAGACCTTCGCGGTTGCACGTTCTTCGTCGTTGCGGTCCCCACGCCCATCGATTCGGACCGCCGCCCCGATCTCGGGCCGCTGCGCTCTGCGACGCGAATCGTGGGCAGCGCGCTCGCGCCAGGGGCCATCGTGGTCTACGAGTCGACCGTCTACCCCGGGGTGACTGAAGAGCAGTGCGGCCCGCTCCTCGCGGAGACTTCGGGCCTGCGCCAGTCGCGGGATTTCAAGCTCGGCTACTCGCCCGAGCGAATCAACCCAGGCGACAAGCTCCATACATTCGAGAAGATCATCAAAGTGGTTTCCGGTGAAGATGCGGAGAGCTTGGAGCGCGTAGCTCGCGCGTACGAGGCCGTCGTGGATGCGGGGGTTCACCGCGCCTCTTCGATCAAAGTCGCCGAGGCGGCCAAGGTCATCGAGAACACCCAGCGCGACGTCAACATCGCGCTGATGAACGAGCTGGCCCTGATCTTCGATCGCCTAGACATCCCGACCCGGGACGTGCTCGAAGCGGCCGGGACGAAGTGGAACTTCCTGCGATTCACGCCCGGGCTCGTCGGAGGGCATTGCATCGGGGTCGACCCGTACTACCTGACTGCGAAAGCCGAATCGCTCGGCTACCATCC
Organism: uncultured delta proteobacterium; assembly: GCA_963716775.1. Classification (GTDB taxonomy): domain Bacteria; phylum Myxococcota_A; class Polyangia; order Polyangiales; family Houyiibacteriaceae; genus SG8-38. The sequence continues at coordinate 478,293 of CAVQUI010000006.1, read as the reverse complement.
GGAGGTCATCCTCGCGGGCCGACGCATCAACGACGACATGGGGAAGTTCGTCGCGCAGCGCATGGTGAAGCTGCTTCGCCAGCGAGACCATGCGATCAAGGGCGCGCGTATCGGCGTGCTCGGGCTGACCTTCAAAGAGGACGTGCCGGACTTGAGGAACAGCCGAGTGCCGGACATCATCGACGAGCTCCGCGAATACGGCATCGAGCCGGTGGTTCATGACCCGATGGCGTCCGCGGAAGAAGCGCAGCGCGAGTACGGCATCGAGCTTCGACCTTTCGACGCGCTCAGCGAGCTCGACGGAGTGATTCTCGCGGTTCCTCACCGGCAGTACCTCGATGAGCTCGACCGAATCGTCGCCTCCGTGCGCAAGCAAGGGGTGTTCATCGACGTGAAGTCCTTGCTGAGCCCCGACGAGATCCGGAGCGACCTGCTCTACTGGAGCCTCTGAGGGGCTAGAACATGCGCTCGGGGACGAAGATGATGTCCCCAGCCGCGACTTCGATGTCCGCTGCCTGGCCCTTGGTCACCCGGTCTACCGGAACGCGGTAGCGGATGATCTCTTCGTCGATCCGGCGGGTCAGCATTGTTGCGTCGCGGTCGGCGAGCGAGGAGAAACCCCCGGCCATGCTGATCGCTTGGACGACCGTCATCCCGGGCTCGAGCGGGAAGGTGCCCGGGTTCGCCACGGCGCCGACGACGCTGACTCGCTTCGATGAGTACTGTTCGACGTAGACAGAGACGTGTGGCGCGCGCAGGAAATCTCGCTCGACGAGCTCGGACTGAATTTTGTGCGCCACTGCGCTTGGCTCTAGGCCGGCCACCTGAACTGCCCCGAGGAGCGGAAAGTTGATGGTGCCGTCGGGCGCGATTTGGTGACTCCCGGTCATCGCGTCCTCGCCGTAGACTCGCACCGAGAAGACGTCCCCGGGGCCGAGCGTGGTGTCGTCGGTTGCGGGCGGTGGCACCTCGGTCACCTGGACGCCGCGCTTGCTGCAAGCCGTGGCGCCAAATACGAGAAGCAGTACTGCGCTAATCAGTAGAAGACGCGAATGCCAAGCCATCCTTCAAACCTCTGATAGTTCGCGACGGGATCGAGCAGCGGGTCCAGACCGACGTACCGGAAGTCCGTGAAGTCGGCCAGATAGCCGACTTCGGCAAACAGAGAGAGCCAGGGCTTGAATCGATACTCGCCGAAGACCCCGGCGTAGAGGCGCGTGTCTTTTCGGTTTGGCTGGTTCCCGAGCAGGGTTCCATCGGGGCTCAGGGCCAGGCCCGACTTGTCGAAGGAAACCCAGGCCTGGATGCCGAGTTGCAGCGCCCCCGCAAGGGTAAACGCCGTGTCCGCGTGGATCCGGTTGATCAGTACGTAGTTGCCGATGAAAGACGGCAGGACATCACGATCGTAGCCAGTCGAAAGTGAGATCGTGGGACGCGGTTGCCAACGCAGGTCGACGCGGGCGACCACGTCATCGAAGTTTTCTCCGATTTTGTAGAAGCCCGCGGCGTAGCCGATCATCGTCGTTAGCGAGAAGCGTTCGGTGATCGCGCCGTTGTAGCCAATCATGTTCGAGACGCGGTTGTTCTTGGAGAGCAAGGTTGGCGAGGTCGCGATCTCGGTCGGGTTCACGAACTCTTGGTTCACGTATTCGACGGTGTAGACCAGAGCGGAGGTCGGAAAGAACAGCCAGCTGAAGCTTGCAGGAACCCGATGGCTGATGGTGTCGCCGTACCCGTAGATGTTTGCGTCGAAGAACTCGAGCCTGTTGGTATAGCCGATCGTCCCCTCGAGCACTTGGCTCTTGCTTCGGCCAACCAGATCGAGCGATGCGGTGTTGATGTTCCGGCCGTAGCTGATCGTCTGGCCTTGGAGTGTATTCGGGTCCGAGAATGGCCGCACCGTGCGCCGGAACTCGTCGTTGACGACCAGGCTGAAGACCTTGGATGGATTGTAAGAGAAGTTGAGGTGCGCATCTGCTCCGACGGTGTCGCCGACGCGCTCGGTGAAGTAGTGAAAGTAATCCGCCGCAATACCGGCCCGGAATTGAATTTTCTGAGGCTCGGCGGCGCCGGCATCGCCTTCGTCCTGGCGGATGTTCCCTTCAGTCGCGATGTCGAGATAGCTCTGGACGATCAGGATGAACGATCGACAGCTCGTTGTCGTTCTGAAGGAACACGTTGGAGTCGTAGCCGCCACCGACGGCAACACCGGGGTGCAGGACGAGGCGTCCGACCTTGAAGCCCGGGCCTTCCCGCGCCGCGCGGTCCGGGTCGAAGACCTGCGCGCCGGCCGTTGCGCTCAACGAAGCCGTGCCCACGATGGCCGCAAAAGCCAGAGCAAGCCCTAACGTCGAGCAGCAGCGCATGATCCCTTGTTCCCCCCGCCCATACGAACACCAATCCGCTAGTTAGCTTACTCCGCTGACTGGTGGCGGGATAAATGGGATCGGCCAATCCGGCATGACCAAGATCACCGAAGGGTTCTCGTCTGGAGCGAACAGGTCGACTTCTTCTCTGACCTGAGTCTCGCCGGTGTCGAACAGGTCTTGCCCCACGCACTGGTTTGCTGCCTGGGCCAGGGCCTTGAACTTCTGGGAGAGCACGCCCATCACGGTGAACTCGTGGTTGGCGCTGCCGGAGTCGCCCGAGGAAATCGCTTGGTTCAGCGCAGACTGGCGGCGCTTCATGCTCTGAAGGCTGGCGCTGCACTGGTCGAGCTTGTCCTGCAGGCAGGTGGCCCGAATGATGTCACTGTCGCGCTTGGCACTCTGGAGCGCCTGCGACTGCGCGTCGCAGCTGGCGGACGCTCCTTGCACGGCGGCCTGCGCCGCCTTGGCCTGAGCCGCCGGTGAGAGCTCTGCCGTGTCCGCGCCTCCGCCGATCGGCTCGACCTTGATGACGTCGAGCGTCGAGTCGCTGGCCTCCTGGGCCACGGCGTAGCCGAAGCTCGCTCCGACCAGCAAAGCAGCCACAAACGCCTGTACCACGGTTCCCATCCGTCTAAACATCAACGATCCCCTCAACTTGCGGCGATTATACGCCGCACGATTCTCGTGTCAATGCACCCGCAATACAGTTAAGCAGGAAAAGTATACTCATGCCGAAGTTAATTCTGAGGCTGGAAAACAAAGGGATAACGGAAGGTCACACTACCACCATCGGGCCCGGGGTTGAATCGGAAGCGGCTGATGGTCCTGGTCACACAGTCGGCGACGGCCGGGCTGCCGGTCGTATTCTCGCTGGCCGTGGCGTTGGTGACGTTGCCCCGCTCTTGGATGGTGAACGTGACGGTGACCTTGCCCGAGAGGCTCGGATTCTTCCGGAGCTCGGATTCGTAGCATCGGGTGATCGACTTGAGGCGCTGTTTGATCTGCCGCTGAACCAGGGCCTGATCGAACTCGCCGCTGCCGCCGATGTCACCTCCGCTGTTGAGGCCGACGTTGCCGCGAACCTCACGCTCTTTGACCGCCTGGCCTTCGCTTGCAGCCTTGCCGGCGCCCTCGCCCTTCTTGAGCGAGCCCAGGCCCGCCGATTGCCCGCTGCCACCGCCGCTTCGCGTCCGCAGTGTGCCGGCCTCGCTCTTGGTCGCGACGCCTACACCGGAGGCCTGCGCGAGGACATCGGCTGCATTGCCCGTGACCGCGCCACCGGAGAGCACATCCCCGAGCGCGCCGCCTGAGCCGCCGAGTGCACCGAGCAGCATGGCTTCGGCCTGCGCGGCTGCCTCTTGTGCGATTCGCGCGCGGCCTTCTGCGCTCGCGCCGGCCTGTTCCTCGCCCGTCGGGCCCCTGCCCTCGGCCTTGGCTGGCTCTTTGTCGGGCGCTTTGCCCTCGGCTTCCTCTTTTTCTTCTTCGCCCTCGCCTTCTTCGATGAGCTCCTCTTCGACCGTGGGCGGTTCGACGGGAGCTTCGAAGATCAAGCGCGCCAGGGCTTCAGGCACTTCTTGGACGCCCCTGTCGACCTTCCAGTCGGCGTTCTCCATGTAGATGATGAAACCAAAGAACACCATGTACGAGAAGATGACCCAGGTCGTGAACGTCCAGTCGATGTTCTTGACGAAGCCGCGCTGCACCGCGGCCGGGAGCTGCGGCTTTGGTGTGATGGGCGGCGCCGAGACGAACTCGAAGAAGACGGTGAAGTCGCCGATCTTGATGTTGCCGCGTGAGGTATCGGCCAGCTTGATTTGGTAGTGGGTCCCCGCGTTCCGCGCCGCGCCGGTGTCTCGCAGGTGCTCGAGCTTCTGCACTCCGCCGGGGAGCGCGATTTTGCCCGCCATCTCGCCGGTGAAGTTCAGAATGTAGTCGTCGCCAACCAGCTGGAAGAGCTCGAAGCGCGACTCGAGCTTCTCGGGCAGAGTCCCCGCCTTGATGATGAGGTGGTTCCTTGCGGCCGTGCCGATCGAGACGGTTTCGCGCTTCCGCACGATCCGCTCTTCGACGATCTTCTTGTCTCGAAACAGGCCGACGCGCAGGACCTTCGAGCCGGAGTGCTTCCCCGGTACGGCCTGCATGGCCTGCGTCATTGCGCCAGGCCGAGTTCCCTGTCTCGGGCGCTGCGGCTGGGCCATCAGAAAGGCTCCTTCTGCACGCTGCGGACCACTTTGCGTAGAAAGCTAGTGCGCAGCTCGAGGACTTCATAGCCCAAGTTGGAACGGTTCAAAATGTAGAAGGCGTTGGGCTTTTGCACCCGTCCCTCGATGACGATTTCTTCGAGCTGGATGACTCGCGGTTGGCGTTTTTTGGAGTCCTGGGCGAGCGCGGCGCTTGCCGCCAGGGCGAGCAAGAGCAGAGCGAGCAACAATGTTGAAGTTGCACGTTTCATGAGGCGCCTCCCTGTTCACGTTCGAGCCGGCGTTGTGTTCTCTTGATGAGTCGATCCAAGTCGCGGAGGTACTCTGCCGACTGGTCGTCCTTGGCCAGGCGCGGCCCCATCTCGCTCCGGTAGGTGTTGAACTCGTCGACCGCCTTTTGGTACGCGGTGAGCTCGTCGAGGCCGGGGAATTGATCGGCTGAGGAAAGGAAGAGAAGGCCGAGGCCGTAGTGCGCTTCGGGTAGCTTCGACTGCAGCTGCAGGGCTCGCCGATACGCGGCCTGCGCCTCTGTCCATTGCTTGTTGGCCCGGTACGCGTCGCCGAGGTTGACGTGCACGGCGGGAAGCGTGGGCACGAGACGCTCGGCAGCCTGGAAGTGAGAGAGGGCGGCCGGGTAGTTGCCGCCGGCCAGGAGCTGGATACCGAGCGCCATCCGCGCCTCTGCGTAGCTCGGGCGCAGCTGAACCGCGCGCTCGTAGGCCGTCATCGCCTCGCGCAGACGCCCCGGCTCTGTCTTGAGCCGTTCGCCGTCCAGGAAGTGAAGCTCGGCGACCTGCAGATCGACTTGCAGCGCCTGGTCGAGAATCGAATCGGCAAGCTCGTCGCGACCCTGCGCGCGGCTTGCCTTCTGGAGCGCGATCAGCGCCGGGACGAATCGCTCGTCACACTTGAGCGCGCGTCTGGCTGCCATCCAGGCTTCGTCGTAGCGCCTCGCTTCGACCAGGAGCTCCGCATAGAGCGCCTGCATCTCGAGATTGGCGCGATACTGATTGGCGAGGGGCTCCACGGTCGCCACCGCCGCTTGCACCTGGCCACGGCGGACCTGGATCGTCGAGATGCCGCGGGCCGCCGGCTCGTAGTCGGGCAGTACGCCAAGCGCACGGTGGTAGTAGTTGCGCGCGTCGCTTTCCTTGCCTGCACGGTCCGCCAGCACGCCGAGATTGTAGAGCGCTGCGTAGGCGTTGGCGTCTCGATCGAGCGCGTCTCGGAAATCCGATTCGGCCGCTGCACTGTCTCCGGCGGCTGCGGCGCTAAGCCCTTTGTCGAACGCCCTCTTCGCTTTCGAGGACATCGCCGGGCGATCCGGACGGCGGCACTGCTCGGCATGCGTCGCGCCCCATGGGCTCTGTTCTTCGCCGCCGGCCGTCGCCTCGGTGACGGCCAGCTCGGGATCGCCCTGAGTCGGCTCTACTGTGCCTTCGAGGGCCTCGCCGCCCGAGGTCGGCTCCAGCTCGGCCGTGTCGGCCGCAGGCGAGCCCTTGCAGCCGTACGAGCCGAGGAGCATCGCGCTGATCAGGACAGCAGTCTTTGGCCGCATGCGCATCAGTCGTTCTCCTTGCTGATAGCAGGCGGGGCGATTCCGGGTCGAATCTCGAGCGGTTTGCCTCTTGGCGCGCGGGCGAACTCACCCGGGGTATAGCCCTGGAAAGTGGCGTCGCGGGCCTGTGCCTCGGCGATGCACTCCGCGATTCGCTCGTCACCGTAGGCTTGGAGGCGATCGATGGCGATGCGGGTGTACTGGTCGTCGAAGCTTCCGGCCCGGCCCGCGCGGGCGGCCAGGGCGTAGCGCGCCACAGCAAAGCACTCGACCGGACGGACCTGGCTGTCGAGCACCTGGCGAACCTTGTCCTCGAAGTCGAGTTGGTACTCTTCGCGTTCGTACTCGTCGGCCTTGCGGAGGACCCGTTGAAGATCGGATGGGATCACGACCGGTGTGTTGAGGATCGAACGCGCCAAGATTTCATAGGCACGGCCCTGGCGCACGTAGGAGGCAATCGTCCAGCGGGGGCGACGGTACGGAAAGATCGGCTCGTAGCCGTTTGCGACCGATTGGGCCTGCGTGGAGCCGGCGCCCATCTGCTTGGTGATCGTGTTGATGTACGCTTCGACCGTCTTTGGTTTGCCGGGCTTGATTTGGAAGCCCTCGAAGCTGGCGAGCTTGCCGTCGACCAGAATGAAGCGCGCCTCCGCGGCGTAGCCTGCAGCGACCGAGCCGGCGGGTTGTCCGGTGCGCTCGTATGCGGTCGTCACGTCGTTGAGCGCCGCTCTGTAGTCTGCGGCTCGGCCGCGCGCCTTCCAGGACTGGGCGATGCGCCAGTAGGCCTGCACCAGCAGGTCGCCGGCCTCCCCGTCGCCGCTGTACGCCTTGATGAATTCACGCATGCCGTTGATGGCTTGCGGGTATCGTTGCTGCCTGTAGGCCATCTCGGCGATTCGGTAGAGGGCGTTTCGCTTGGTCGCCTGGTCGTCGACAGTGCTGTAGACGCGACGGTAGTACGTCGTCGCTTCGGGGTAGCGCTGGAGTTGCTCGAGCAGGATGGCGGAGTTGACGAGGCCGTCGGCGCGCTTGCTCTGAACCCCGGCATCATTGGACTTGGCGAATCGCTGCGAATCAGCCAGCACCCGGTAGTTCTCGACCGAGCGGTCGAAGTCGAAGTTGCGGCTCGCCGTGTACGCGAGCTTGAAGTGCGCGTTTGCGAGAATCGCGTCTAGGCTCTGCTGCTCCTCTGTGTCTGCTGCTTGGCGGGGCCCGACTTCGTCGATGATGCGCTGGTAGAGCTGTGCGGCAGAGTCGAAGCGGTTGGTGGCCTCGAGGGCAAGGGCGGCATATTCGAGCGCGAGCGGCGCCTGTCGGTCGTTCGGGTTGCTGTTGACCGCGGCCAGCAACATCGTTGCCGACTGCTCGTACAGACGGACGCTTTCGGCGCCCGTCGCCTGGCCGGCTCGCTTGTAGACGTCGAGGGCATCCTGGTAGACGAGCGCGTTGAGGTCTTCGCCTGCGCGACAGATCGGCTTGTCGCGGTTGGACGCTCGGCTGCAGTCGATCGCCGCGGCGCCGGCCGAGAAGGTGCAGCCCCGCTCCTGGATGTCGGTCGCGAGGCGGCGAATCTCTTTGCTGTCTTCCTTGGCCATCGCCATTGCCCGGAGATTCTCCCAGGCGATTTGGCCGGTCGCGTCGGCCTCTGCGCCCGCGCAGCGCTCTTCGTAGATGCGCGTGAAGCGGCTGTCGGCCTCGGGCCAGTAGCCGTACCAGTAGAGGAGCAGCGCGTTGTTGTAGTCGTAGGCGGTGCGCACGCCCTCGGTATCGCGCTGGGGGCTCACGCGGCTCAGGTAGATTTCCCTTGCGCGCGCGAGGCGTTGCACCGTCTCGGGCATCGCGATGGGCTGAACCCGCGGCGGCGTGCCGCTCGGAAGCGGAGCTTCGTCGCGAATGACCAGGCGCCCCTCTTCGACGTCGCGATCGACGATGCGTTTCAGAGACTCGACGACACGCCGCGCGGCTTCAGCTAGGTAGCTGTCGTCCACGTTCGAGTCGCGAACCTCGGCGTACTCGGTCGCGGCCTGTTCGTAGTTCTTCGACCAGTACAGAGCGTCGGCCAGGTTGTAGTGGAGCTCGTAGCCCTGAGGGTTGTTGGGGTAGCGTTCGAGGTAGCTGCGATACGCGCTGGCAGCCAAGTCGTATTCGGCCTGCGAATCGCGACAGAGCTTCACGTTGCGCTCTTGAACGCAGCGCTGACGCAGGAGCTGAGCTGCTTGGTGGTGGTGGATTGCGGTGACGATGAGCGCGTTCTCGGCGAGCTGCTCTGCGTCTCGCTGCTCGGTGGGACGGTCCATGTTGGCGTTCCACCAGGGGCTGCCCTGCACGTACTGAGTGAGCTCGGTACGCGCGACGATGGCGTTCTCGAACTCGTTGTGCATCTGATGGGCGTTGGCGATTTGGTTGAGAACCTCGGGCGTCCGGTGGTGGTTCGGCCACTTCGAGATCGCCAGGCGCCAGGCCGCGATCGCCTCGGGGTACTTGGCCTCATCGAAGTAAACCTGCCCCAGTTGGAAGTAGACTTCGGGTGTCCAGGGCCTCTGCTGCGGAAGGAGCGAGGCGTCTTGGATGCGCTCGATTCCCGTGGGCCTGCCCTCGACCGGATCGGCGACCTGGTTTTCGTTCCAGTCGTCGTACGCGAACGCAATGCCGAGGTACTCGATGGCCTCGGGCCGAAGCTCGGAACCGGCCTTGCCTGTCTCGCTCCGCGTGTCGTCCGACCATTGGACCAGCTTGCCGAAGTGTCGAATCGCCTCGGGGTAGCGGCTTGCGCGGTAGTAGGCCCAGGCGACTTTGTAGAGCGCGAGGTTGTAGTTGCGGTCTTCGCTGTTTTCTAGGATGCGGCCGTAGGCGGCGATCGAAAGGTCGAGGGCGTTGTTCCCGCCGAAATCATCGAAGTGGTACTCGCCGATTCGGAACCAGGTCTCGCTGACGAATCGCGCGTCCGGTGTGATGGGCTGACAGCGCTGGTACGCGTTGATGAAGACCCCGCCGGACGATGCGCCGAGCGGGCGCCCATCGAGCGTCAAGGCCGGATACTTGGCCTGAGCCGCCAGCGACGCATCGGCGGGCGGCGGACGCCAGTCGGGGTTGTAGTCGTAGCTATTGGCGCAGACGAGCGCGAGCCAGGCTGCCAGCGCCTCCTCGGGGCGCCCCATCTCGTTCAGGGTGTATCCGATGAGGTAGTAGACGCCGTCCGAGCGCTCGTAGTCGGGAAAACGACGGGCAAGGGACTTGTAGAGCAGGACGGTGGGGGAGAAGTCCGGCGCGCTCGGGAGCTTGTCCTCGGCGGTCAAGTCGCCAGCCTCGCGGGCAGCCTGCGCTTGGTCGTAGAGATCTTGGAATGCGACCGCGCTGCGCTCGAAGTAGAGCTCGCCAAGGCGGAACATGGCGTCTGGCGTGTACTTTGGGTGGCTCGGATAGCGTCGAAGGAACTCTTCGAAGACTCGAATCGAATCTTCGCGTGCCTCGTTGAACTCGCGCTCCTCTGCTTCGAGTTGCTCGCCGTACCAGCGATCGCGCTCGCGCCTTTGCTGGAGATACTCCCGATGGACGAGCGAGGTGACCGTGGAACGAAAGGTCTCTCCGGTCTCGCTGAAACGCTCGACCTCTTCTTCGAGTTGCCGCAGCGCTTCGAGCTGTTGCTCGGTCGGCGGCGGCCGTTCGTCGACGATGCGTTTGCCCGTGTCTTGCAGGAACGGTGGCAGGTTGACGTCCGTCGCGCCGGCCCAGGGTGTCTCCCCCTCTTCGGGATCAGGGGCGGGCTCCTGCGCCACGGCGGGTGGTGGTGATCCCCAGGCCGCGAAGCAGACGGCGAACAGCAGTGCGAGCCGAAGACGCCTGATCATGGCTCGCCCCCACCGCCGGGATGCTGGTCCATCACATCGCGGAACTCGTCGTCGAGCGACTGAAGCTCACGGGCTCGCTCGCGCGTCAGAGTGTCGATACGGACCCGGTGATCCTCGCGCCGTGCCCAGGAGACGTCGATCTTGCCGACGTCCGCGCGCAGGACCAAGTCGTAGAAGCGGTCGTGGACGCGGTTGAAATTGAGATAGGTGATCGCCCCGACGACGTCTTCGGTCTCGCCCTCGAGTGAGCGGAGTGCGGCGCGGTAGCGCTCGAGGTTTGCGGTTTCTTCGTCGACCGTGGTGAGCATCTGGGAGACGCGTTGCCGGACCACGCCAGAAATTTCGGCGTCGCGTTGATCGAGCTGGCGCTCGAGCCCGGCCACACGCGAGAACGCAGCGTCGTACCCGGGACCGGCAGACCCGGCGAGCTCTCGCTCTCGCCCGACCAGCTCGATGAACTCGGCGCGCTTGACGTCGTCCGCCTGGTATCGCTTGTCGCCTACTCCGACGTGGAGCCGGCCGACTTCGAGGCGACGCCGAATCCAAGTGAGCTGCTCTTCGTAGGCCTTGATTTCGGCTTCGTGCTCGAGGAGCTGCGCGGCCAGTGCCCTGCGATCGACCTTCTGCGGATCGACGGCAGGCAGGCCTGCCCTGGAAGCCACGATGCGGGCTTCGAGGCCTAGAATCTCGATGCGAAGCCCCTGGAGGTCGCGCTCGGCAGCTCTGAACTCGCCGAGCTTTTCGAGGTCTCTCTCGACGAAGCCTTCGGTTTCGGTGGGCATCTTCAGCAGCTCGGCCTGGGCCGCTCGGCGCCGGGCGCGAATCTGTTCGAGCTCGCCCGGCCGCTTGCCGCGGGCCTGGGCCTCCACGTCGATGAGCGTGCCGCGTGCCTGTGCCGCCCTGTTACGAAGGCCCGTCGTCCTTTCGCGCTGCCTGCGGAGGTCGGCAAACACGCTGATGCGGTTGGGCGCGCTCAGAGCCGCCCTGATTCGTTCCGCCAGCTCATCCGTCTCGCGGACCAGCTGCTTCGCCTCGCTGAGGTCCGCGAGCATTTCGAGCGCCCGCTCGTAGTCGCCCTCCAGGTCGATCCAGCGTCGGGCAGCCTCCGGAAGGAAGTCGTCGATATCGAAGTCGTCTAGGTTTTCGCGGACAACCGTTCGGAAATACTCATGAAGATCGGGGTGCTGACTTCGCTTCGCAGCGAGCTCGTCACGGATGGGACCGAAGGTTGTGCGCACCTCGTCGAACACCACTTCGGCTTCGTCGTAGCGGCCGTTTCGCGCGAGGAGGTCGCCCCGCAGGACCTTGCCGTCCGCATTGAGGGGGCTGTCCGGAGCGGCGACCGAGAGCACCTCGAGGGCGCGCTCCGCTTGGATCGCATCGCCCATCCGAATGTAGGTCCAGGCGAGCTCGAAGAGCGCTTCGTCGAATTCCGTCGAGGTCTGGTCGACGGCCCGGTACGCCTCGACCGCCTGGTCCAGCTCCTCGGTTTCATAGTAGAGGCGGCCGAGCGCAAGAAACGTGAGCTCGACGACCTTGCGCTCTTCCTCGTTGGCAGGCTCGTAGCCCAGGGCGCCGCGGAACGCTGCGATGGCATCGGTGTACTCGCCGCGCAGGGTGTGAATCGTGCCGACGAAATACTTGGAGCGCAGAGAGAATTCGGTGCCGCTCGGGATGGCGATGAAGCCTTTGCGGGCCTGCTCGAGGCGGCCCTGGTCAATTCCGCGAATCTCGGCGCTGACGGGCGCGTTGAGCACATCGTCGACCGGGATGGCGCGATTGTAGAGATACTTTGCGCGGAAGTAGGCGGTCGTGATGGAGAGCGTCGAGGAAGGGAGAGCCTCGAGACGCGAGAAGTAGCTGTCGACCTCGCGGAAATCGCGCGTGTGGATCGCGATTTGAATCAGGCGGCTGAGCGAGGGTTGTAGATACGGGGCGAACGTCGGGTCCCCGCTACGGTCGATCACCTCGGAATACCGCCGGCGCGCGCCCAAGTAGTCGTCCGCGAAATACAGGGACTCCCCGAGGAGGAACAGCGCCTCGGGATAGGCGCGATGTGTCGGGTAGTGCTCGACGATGTCGGTCAGGAGGATGGCTGCGCGGAGGTAGTCCTCGAGGCGCAGGTAGAGCTCTCCGTCGGTGAGGCGTTCCTCGACGAAGGTCGCGCTCTTGAGGTCGTGAGGTTGAACCCGATCGGCCATCAGGCGTTGCGCGTCCGATTCGAGGTCGGAGAGCTCGCGATCGGCCGAGGTCAGATCCTGCGCGGAGGCACTGGGCGCCACGGCCGCAAGAAGGCCGATGACTAGGGTCAAACCCAGCCAAACCCTTTGCGCTCGCCCCCTGCCTAGTATCGGTGAGGGCGGCGATACGGTCGCGCCGCCAGGTCGCATTTACCGTTCGCCCTCACCGCTTGCGTCGGGTCGAACCTGACGTTCGACCCGCTCGATGTAGCGGACCGCCGGCCGCTCTTCGAGCGGTGTGGCCGGACCACCCTTTTCGAAGCCCACGACGTGGACCGTCGAGACGCGGCCTTCGGGCACCGCAAATGTGTAGGTCGAACGCACCTTGAAGCGGTATCCCTTGAGGTACGCGAAGACGCCGAAGCCGTGTCCGCGATACTCGAGGTTCACCGTGAGGGTGTGCTCGCCGGGAACGATGCTCCCGTTGTAGACCTCGAACTCTTTCTGATCGCCGAGCGTGCCCTCTTCGTCGGCCTTGGTGAAGATCGGCGCGCCGTCGAGCGCATAGACCACCCGGACCAACTTGTAGGATTGCGACATCCGGTTCTCGTGAACGATGACGGACTGGCCTCCACCCACGACTCCTTCGAGCACCGTCTCAGCGAGTAGCGAGAGCCTGGCCTTCGAGCGAAAGATCTGTTCTTTCAGCTCGTTGATCCGCTGCTCCAGATCACGAAGGCGGACCGCATACGTGCCCGCGTCGATTGGCTTGCTGGGCGCGCTGGGAACGGCCTCTTCGGCTGCGGCCGGCGGCTCGCTGCCCTCGGCCTGCGCCGCCGCCACGGCGCTCCCCACCCAAATGCACGCTACTGCCGCTGAGAGCGCAACTGTCCTGCGCATCGCAATTCCCCTCTAAGTGACCACCATCTGAAGCGAAATTGCCCATCCGGCGGTCCCGGAGCTTATACCGCAGCGCGAGCGGCTGGGTCAATGAAGGTCGGCGGCATTTCTGGCTGTGGGCGATCGCCGAGAAGCTCTGCATTGTCATTCACTTGCATCGGGGCGATCGCCCGGCCGAGCGGCGTTCAGCGCAGGAGTCGGCTGAGGCGCGCCCGCCACTTCGATTTGCGCGTTCGAGAGGCCTGTTCCGCCAAATTCCGGGCCGCCGCGAGCGCTTCGGCCAAGTTGGGCGCGATCTGCACGGCCCCGAGAGGAATGCGGGCATCGGCCGCGGCCGCCCTCCAGCGCGCATCGACTCCGGTGAACAGGCACTGGCCGCCCAGCATTTTGGCGATCTCGTCGGCCCCGAACAGGGCCAAGGCTCGTTCTCGGTTCGGCTCGCCAAGCTGGCTGAGGTCGACGATCGCCAGCTCTACATCCGCGTCGAGCATGGCTCGTCCGAGCGCGTCGACGCTGTCGCTCAGGACCGAGGGCTCGTGTACGCCCGAGACGATGAGGGCGAAGGCCGATCCGTCGATCCGCAGGGGCCTGAGGGAGCTCGCGGCCCGGTCTTTGGCGAGCTGGGCGACTCTCTCTTCGCGCCCGAGCACGAATCCCTCGACCGCGGCCTCGACGGCGCGTTGGGCAAATTCTTCCAGGTGGGCCTCGTCCGGACTGTCGACGGAGCGCAGTGCGAGGCGCGTGACTCGAACCGCCGAGGTGGGGGTGAGGTCGAGCAATGCGAGGCGCCGGCCAACGAGCGTCAGCACCGTGAAGCACTCACGGAAATCAAAGGACTCGAAGTCGCCACCTGCGCGCTTCTCGACGGGGAGCTCCGTCAAAAGAGGCAGCAGCGGCATGAGCTCGGCGACCAGATCTTCGAGCGGCACGCCCCCCGTGGGCGGCTTGGCCGCTTCGAGCGAGGCTCGAAGTCGCTCTAAGGCGGCGTCCGTATCACTCTTTGGGTCGGCCATCGTCTAGCGTGATATAAACCGATGCTGAATGGCTGCCACCATCCTCGTCGTCGACGATGAAAAGAACATTCGGCGCACTCTACGGATGGTGCTCGAGGGCTCCGGGTTCAACACGCTCGAGGCGTCATCGGCTGAGCAGTGCCTGGAAATTGTCGAAACTGGCGAGGTTGACCTCATCATCCTCGACGTTCGCCTCCCCAAGATGAGCGGCATCGAAGCGCTGCAGAGAATTCGCAGCCAGCCCGAGACCAGAAAGCTTCCCGTTCTGATGGTGTCCGGCCACGCCTCGCTCGCCGAGGCCGTGCAGGCGGTGCAGCTCGGCGCGACGGACTTCTTCGAGAAGCCGCTCGATCGGGACCGTGTTCTGGTCACGGTGCGCAACGCGTTGAAGACCTGGCAGCTACAGCGCGAAGTCGAGCAACTGCGGGCCGACGTCGAGCATCGCTACGAAATGATCGGCGAGAGCGAAGCCCTGCGTGGGCTCTTCGCGCAGCTCGAGAAGGTCGCCCCGACGAACGGTCGCGTTTTGATCTCGGGGGAAAGCGGCACCGGGAAGGAGCTGATCGCGCGTGCCATCCATCGGCTGAGCCCTCGCGCCGACAAGCCATTCATCAAAGTGAACTGTGCGGCCATTCCGGCGGAGCTCATCGAAAGCGAGCTCTTCGGCTACGAGCGCGGCGCATTCACCGGGGCGCAAGGCCGCAAGAAGGGCATGTTCGAGCTCGCCAATGGCGGCACCCTGTTCCTCGACGAGATCGGCGACATGAGCGCGAGCGCACAGGCGAAAGTCCTCCGTGCGCTTCAGAGCGGTGAGATTTCGCGCGTCGGTGGCGAAAAAGCAATCGCAGTCGATGTGCGGGTGCTCGCCGCGACCAACAAAGACCTCGAGCTCGAGGTTCGCGACGGCCGGTTCCGCGAAGACCTCTTCTTTCGCCTCAACGTCGTTCCGATCGTCAGCCCGCCCCTGCGCGACCGGAAGACCGATGTTCCTCTTCTGGCCAAGGGCTTTCTTCGCGAATTCTCGATCGAGAACGGGCTTCGAGAAAAACCGATCGACGAAGACGTGCTCGAGGCTCTGACCGAGCGATCCTGGCCCGGGAACGTCCGGGAGCTGCGCAATGTCGTAGAGCGGATGGCGATCCTGAGCGGTGACCGAATCACGCTCGATGACCTGCCGGAGGAAGGGGTCCTGAGCGACGCCCGGCGCGAGTCGTCCCCGCCATCGGACATGCCATCCACCCTGGATGGCGCTGGCGACCGGCTGACTCTGAGGGAGTATCGGAGCCGGGCGGAGAAGGACTACATCCTGCAAACGCTCGACGAGGTAGCCTGGAACATCTCTCGAGCCGCGACGATTCTCGGGGTGGAGCGCACCAACCTTCACAAGAAGATGCGCAGCTATGGTATCCGTCGGGAAGAGGCATGATTCGTCGAGCGATGAGGCTGGTGTGGACGGGCGCGGTTCTGGCGTTCGTGGCCTACGTGCTTTTTTTCGTGAAGCTCGGCGATCGCACGCCCTTTCAGCATCTGATGCGGGTGGCCGGCACCGACGAGGCCAAGGAGCTCGGTCGCGAGGTGGGCGCTGCGACCGAGCGCATCACCAAAAAGATCGGCGACCAGGTGCACGAAGCCACCAAGCCGCCTGAACAGGACGCAGGCGTGAGCAAGGTCCCGGCGTCGGTCAAGGACAAGCTCCGGGGCATCGCCGACAAGGCGCAGGAGCGCGAAGAGCACATCGAAGCCGCTCGGCAAGCCGAATCGCAGTAGCTCAGCTCAGGGCCATTCGAGCCGAAGGCGCTTCATCTTGCGCCAGAGCGTCGTTGGGCTGAGTCCGAGAAGCTCGGCTGCACGCTCCTTGTTGCCCTCGACGTGCCGGAGCGCGCGAACGATCGCGTCGCGCTCGACGTCTTTGACGATATCAGCGAGCGACTGACGCCCCGGGTTCGACGTTCGACCTTTCCCGTTGCTGTTCGCGTTGGGCAGAATGTCGGACAGATGAACCTGCCCGTCCTGCGCGAGCGCTACGCCCTGCTCGATTAGGTTTTCGAGCTCGCGAATGTTTCCGGGGAAATCGTAGCCGAGCAGATGATCCATGACACCGGGACCGAGCTTGGCTTCGCGCCCCATCTTCTTGCCGTACTTCGCGAGGAAGGTCTCGACGATCGGTGGGATGTCCTCTTTGCGCTCGCGCAGCGGAGGCAGCTCGAAGCGCGCGACGTTGAGGCGGTAGTACAGATCTTCGCGAAAGAGCTTCTCTTCAATCCGGTTTCTGAGGTCCTGGTTGGTCGCTGCGATGATGCGCGCATCTACGTTGATCGAGCTGTTGTCGCCAAGGCGCCGGATCTCGCCCTCTTGAATCGCTCGGAGCAACTTGGCTTGAAGCGAAGGCGGGGTTTCGGCGATTTCGTCGAAGAAGAACGTGCCGCCGTTGGCTTCTTCGAATAGTCCCTTGCGTGTTTGTACCGCGCCCGTGAACGCGCCGCGCACGTGTCCAAAGAGCTCGCTCTCGAGAAGGGTTTCGGTCAGCGCGGCGCAGTTGATCGAGACGAACGGCCGCTCGGCGCGCAAGGAGTTGGCGTGAATGGCGCGTGCGACCAGCTCCTTGCCCGTGCCGCTTTCGCCGGTGATGAGAACGGTGGCGTCGGTGGGCGCGATGCGAACGATGCGACCCAGGATGTCGCGAATCTCCGCGGACTGGCCGATGATGTTGCCGAAGTTGTATCGGTCCCGGAAATCCGAAGCGACGGCTCTGTCCTCGGCGGCGAGCTTCCGCGTCCGCGCGGCTCGGGCGACCTTGGTGAGCAGCTCTTCTACGACGAAGGGCTTCTGAACGAAGTCGTGCGCTCCGAATCGCATGGCTTCGACCGCGTCTTCGACCGTGCCGAACGCGGTCATGACGATCACGTGCGTCAGCGGAGAGGTTTCCCGGGTGCGTTGCAGCACTTCGAGGCCTCCCACTTCGCCCATTCTCAGGTCGGTGATGACGAGGTCGTAGTTGGTTTCCGCGACCATGGTGCAGGCAGCCTCGCCGCTCTGGGCCTGGTCGACTTCGTATTCCTCCGCTTGCAGCATCTCGGTGAGCATGCTGCGCGCGCTGTCCTGATCATCGACGATGAGAATCCTGGCCATCCCCCAACCGGTTCCGTCAACCCAGACCTTACAGCAAATCCTGCTTTGGCGCTCGGAGTGTCAATCGAGCAGGTGCTGGATTGCCGATAGCACCTCGTCGCGGAACTCGCCGGGGAAGATGAGGCGCGGATGCTCGATGCGCTTGTTCCGGAGCTGGCCGAGGAGGAACGAGGCGTCTCCGAGGCGCTGCAGCGGCTGATGGCGGAGCGTCACCCACATGCCACCGGCACTTCCATCGCTTGGCTCTTCGTATGGAATGTCGTCGGCGACGTCGAGGCGGACGGTCAGGTCGGCGCGCAGGCCTCTGGCTGCGACGATTTGCCCGGCCCTAGCCTCCGCTTCTTTCCAGCGTTCGGGGCGGCCCTCGGGAAGCGGGACGGTCTTCGGAAGCTCGCGGGAGCGAAGCCGCTTGCTGAGCTCGGCCAGAGTCGAATCCCCGCCGCGCTCCCAGGCGCTCAGGCAGCTGAGCAGCTCGGCGTCGTCCATTCGAAGGTACTCGTCGAGGGACAGAGATTCGTCGAGCGCGGCCGCGCGAAATGCGGGGAGCAATGGATCGGGAGCGTTGCCGTCGAAGATGAGCTCGCTCACCCGCATGAAGATGGCGCGCACCAGTGCCTCCGCCGCGCGCGTGGCTTTGTGATGATAGACCTGCTGGTACATGAAGTGCCGCCCGAGGAAGAAGCTCTCTGCCGGCGGCAAGCCCTTGCGACCCTGAATGGCGAGGACCCATCGGCCGTCGACGCAGGCGAAGCTCAGGGCCTGAAGCAACCAGTCGAGATCGTAGAGCCCGTAGCGCACGCCCGTCATGTGACTGTCGCGCAGCAGGTAGTCCGCGCGGTCCACGTCCAGCGTTCCGCTCACACTCTGGCTGAGGTAAGCGAGCCGATAGTTGCCGCTGAGCAGGCCGCCGACCCTTTGGGCCATCCCCTCCGAGATCGACTCCAGGGCCTGGTGCACTTCGGTCGAGGGATCGAGCAGGATCTCCTGCGTCCAGACCTCGTGGTGCTTGGCATGCGGCAGCACTTCCTCGAAGAGGTGCGAGAACGGCCCGTGGCCCAGGTCGTGAAGAAGCGCCGCGGCCAGAGCCTCGGCTCTCGCCTCGTCGTCGAGGCGTTGGTCCGCGGGAAGCTCGTCACTGCAGGCGTCGATTCGGTGCAGAAGCGCCTGCATGACGTGAGCGGTGCCGACGGCGTGCGAGAAGCGAGTGTGCTCCGCGCCCGGGAAGACGAGAGAGGCTAGCCCGAGCTGCCGCACACGACGAAGCCGCTGCACCTCTTGGGTGTCGAGCAAAGAACGAACGACCCGCTCCGCCATGCCTTCAAATGCGATTAAGCCGTGGACCGGGTCTCGGAGGATCACGCTTCACGGTATCAGAGCGCGTTCAGAACGCCAGCGTACCGAAGCGGCCGTCTCGGGGCACATCGAAGCTCGAACCGCGGCGGACCACGGCGATGGTGTCGGGTTGCCAGAGCGGCAAGACGGGAAGATCGCGGGCCAGGATGCGCTGCACCCGCTCGTATGCGGCGCGGCGTTCCGCCCGATCGATCGTCGTTCTCCCAAGCGTGAAGAGGGCGTCGAGCTCCGGGTTCTCGTAGCGCCAACGGTTTGCGCCTTCACTCTGCGGGCCGGGGATTCTGGAGGAGTCGAAGAACCAGCTCAGCACGTGGGGCTCGATCACCTCGGGCACCTGAAGCAGCGTCATCTCGAAGTTGCCGCGGTTCAGGTCTGAGATTAGCGTCGCCGCTTCCGAAGGTCTCACGTCGACCTCGACGCCGACGTCTTGCAGCATGGCGGCGATGGCCCGGGCGACCGATTGGCGAAAACGCTCCGAGGTCGTTCGGAGCACCAGTCGCATGCGCGGCTCGGGGCCTTCGGGGTCCGGAAAGCCGGCCTCGTCGAGCAGCGTCCGTGCCTGCTCCGGGTCGAATGCCTGCGGCGGCGCGGCCGGAAGCTCCGCCCAGTGTCCGTTTGGAATCCAGCTGTCGGTGACGCGTGCAAACCCGTGGTACTTGGCCTGCACCAGAAGCTCTCGGTTGATCGCGCGGCCGATTGCGCGTCGGACTCGGACGTCATCGAGCTTGGGCGAGCGGGTTTGGAATCCGAGATAGAGGGTGGATATGCCCGGGGCGCTGCGCGTCTCGAAGCGCATGTCCTGCTCGAACAGGGGAAGCAGCAGAGGCGGAATCGATGCGATGGCCAAGTCGCCCTGCCCGGCCAACATTCTCAGAGCCCTGGTGTTGTCGTCGCGGATCACGACCATTCGCAGGCTCGGGTGCTTCGGCGTCCCGCGATGCCAGTGAGGGTTGGCGCGCAGCTCGAGCACGCCCGGCTCACGTTTGACCAGGCGGTATGGGCCGGCGCCGATCGGGATGGGCTCTTCGGGGGTGGCGATGCGCCGAAAGGCATCTTGGCTTCGCACGATCGGGAGCTCGAGGTCGGTGAGGAAGGTCGCGTGGGGCTCGTCGAGGATGAATACGATCGTGCGGGAGTCTGGGACGCGCATCTCGGCGATTCTTCGGTAGGTGTGGGCGTAGCGGCTTCGGAGCGCAGGGTCGACGACGCCTTCGAAGGTCGCGACGACATCTTGGACGCCGAGTGGGCTGCCGTCGCTGAAGCGCAGGCCTTCGCGGAGTCGCACTCTGAATTGCGTCGGGCTCAGCGCTTCGACCGATTCTGCGAGGTCGGGGATCACTTCGAGGGTCCGCGGATCGATCGTGACCAGGGAGCCGAAAATCAGTCGCGAAACCCGAAGACCGTAGGGGTCTCCGACGAAGCGCGGGTCGAGTTGCTCGGCGTCCCGGGGGAGCATCACGACCAGGGCATCCGGATCGTACTCGGCCGGCCGGCTGCATCCCAGGCCGATCACTAGGAGTAGCGCGAGGGCGCTGCTAGGCTGCCGACGATGTTGCAACGGTCGCTTCTCAGTCTTGCGATCATAGGCCTGCTGCTGCTGAGCCCCGGCGCGCATGCAAAGGGGCCCGAGCCGCTTGCGCAGACGATCGGCGGCCTCGTCCGGCAGGCGGGGCTCGGTGATGGACTTGGGATTCATGTCGTTCGACTGCACGATGGGAAGGAACTCTACCGCAATCGGCCCGAACGCCCTCGGAATCCGGCGTCCAATCAGAAGCTCCTGACCTCGGCGGCGGCCCTGCGGCGTCTGGGTCCCAACTACCAGACGGCGACCCGGGTGGAGGGCACCATCGTCGATGGGCATGTCGCGCGGCTGGTCGTTCGGCCGTCCGGCGACCCGAGTCTTGCTTACGCGATGCTGGCGGTCTTAGCCGAGAATGTTCGCTTGCGTGGGGTGAACACGGTCGATCGGCTCGTCATCGACGACAGCTATTTCGACGATCAGATCCTGCCGCCGGCGTTCGAGCAGCAGCCGAAAGAAGCGGCCTCGTTCCGCGCCGCCATCTCGGCTTTTTCCGTGAACCGCAACAGCTACCTGGTGCACATCGCGCCGGGACCGAAAGTCGATGCACCAGCAGCTGTGCGTGTGCTCGCCGACGAGTACGTGCAGATCGAAAATCGAACGGTGACCAGCGCGGGCGGCCCACCGACCCCGCGTATCGATCACAAGCTCACCGAGGACGGGCACCTGGCCGTCCGGGTCGACGGTGCGATTCCTCTGCGCGCGCGCACCATGTACTACCGTCGCCGTGTTCCCGATCCGCGAACGTACGCAGCGAGCCTTTTTGCTCGAGCTCTGAAGAGAGCCGGAGTGGGAGGATCGATGCGCATCGAGCATGCGCCCGCACCCGAACCGCAGGAGCTCCTGGGGCAAGTACAGTCGCCTCCGCTCAGCAAGATGCTCTATTCGGTGGGCAAGTGGAGCGACAATTTCACTGCTGAGATGTTGCTGAAGGTCATGGGCGCCGAGGCCCAGAAGCCAGGAACCTCCGCAGGCGGTGTCGCCGTGGTGCGCGAAGAGCTCGCGAAGCTGGGCGTCGATCTGGAGGGGCTCGTGATGGTCAACGGCTCGGGTCTTTTCGACGGAAACCAAGTTGCGCCGCAGCATCTGACCCAAACTCTGGTCGCGGTGTATCGCGACCCGGCGATTCGATCCGAGTACGTCGCCCACCTTGCCGTAGCCGGCTCCGACGGAACACTGAAAACCCGCCTCGAAGATCTGCCGCGCCCGAGAATGGTCCGCGCAAAGACGGGAACGCTGAGAGACGTAATCGCCTTGTCGGGCTACGTGCTCGGAGAGCCGGGCCATTCGGTGGCGTTTAGTTTTCTGGCCAACGGGATCGCCGGCAGGCAGGGCGAGGCAAGGCAACTGGCAGACGACATCGTGCGGGCGCTGGCGAACTACGCAGTGCAGCCGGATCCGATCCCTTAGCAGCGACACCGGCACCGCGCACTGACGCTGACGCTGGCACTGACGCTGACACTGACGCTGGCACTGACGCTGACACTGACGCTGGCACTGACACCGGCACTGACGCTGGCACTGACGCTGGCACTGACACTGACCCTGACACCGCCTCCCCCTCTGCTACACCCCCAGCACATGCACCGCCTCCTGCCTCTCCTCCTCCTCTCCGCCTGCGCGACCACCCCGAAAGCCTCCCCCCAGCCTCCCCCGCTCTCTCCGCCCGTCGCCGCGACCGAGGCTCACTCGGTCACGCTGCACGGCGATACGCGTGTGGACGAGTACTTCTGGCTTCGTGAGAAGGGCGCGGCTGAAGTCACTTCGTATCTGCAGGCCGAGAATGCGCATGCCGATGCGCAGTTGGCGCCGACTGTCGAGCTGCAGAAGAGGCTCTACGACGAGATCGTAGGACGCATTCAGGAGACCGATCAGAGCGCGCCCTATCGCAAGGGAGAGTTCGAGTACTACCACCGCACCGAGGAGGGTAAGCAGTACCCGACTTATTGCAGGCGCAAGCCCGCCAAGGGCGAGAGCGAGCAGGTTGTGCTGGACATGAACGCGCTTGCCGAGGGACTTCCGTTCCTCGGACTCGGTGTCTACGAGGTGTCGCCCGACGGACGCTACCTCGCGGTGGCCCTCGATGAGACCGGCTTTCGCGACTACACGCTTCAGATCAAAGACCTTCAGTCGGGCGAGATGCTTGCCGAGCGCATGGAGAAGGTGAAGTCGGTCGCCTGGGCAAGCGACAGCCGGACGTTCTTCTACACGGTTGACGACGAGACCAAGCGGTCCTACCGGGTCTTGCGCCATCGGCTCGGCGCCAACGACGATGATGCGCTCGTCTATCAAGAAGACGATGAGCGATTCCGAGTCGCTGTCTGGCGTTCCCGCAGTGGCGAGTATGTGTTTCTGGGCGCGTTCAGCCACACCACCAGTGAGATTCAGTTCTTGGCGGCGTCCGAGCCAAGGGGCGCCTGGCGAATGGTCGCCGAGCGCGAGCAAGACCACGAATACGACGTGGCCCATCGCGGCGGCGACTTCCTGATTCGAACCAATGACCGAGGGCGGAACTTCCGCGTCGTTCGAGCGCCGGTTGGAAACCCGGGTCGCTCGTCTTGGAAAGAGATGGTCCCTCATCGCGACGGGGTGATGCTCGAGGGACTCGATGTCTTCGAAAGCTTCTACGTGCTTCTCGAGCGCGAGACGGGGCTCCCCTACATTCGGGTTTCGAGCTTCGCCGATGGGAAGTCTCACCGCATCGAGATGGACGAGCCGGTGTATGCCCTGCACCCGGGCCACAACGAGGAGTTCTCGGCAAGCGACTATCGCTTCCGCTACGAATCGCTGACGACGCCGGACTCGGTGTTCGACTACGACGTTTCATCGCAGACGCGGAGCCTGGTCAAGCAGCTCGAGGTGCTCGGCGGCTATGACCCCGCCGCGTATGAATCGGAGCGAATCTGGGCCACGGCCCCAGATGGGACGCAGGTCCCGATCTCCATCGTCCACAAGTTGGGCACGCCCAGGGACGGGTCATCTCCGATGTTGCTCGCTGGTTATGGGGCGTACGGCTATCCGTATCCGACCGGGTTTGCGCATTCGCGCGTGAGCCTGCTCGACCGCGGCGTGACCTTCGCCATCGCGCACATCAGAGGGGGCGGCGAGCTCGGAAAACCTTGGCACGATCAGGGCCGCATGGAGCACAAGATGAATTCGTTTACGGACTTCATCGCCGTCGCCGAGCACTTGATCGCAAAGGGCTACACGAGCAGCGATCGCTTGGCGATTCAGGGCGGCAGCGCGGGCGGCCTACTCATGGGCGCCGTCACCAACCTCCGGCCGGACCTTTTCAACGTCGTCGTGTCGCTCGTTCCGTTCGTCGACGTCCTCAACACCATGCTCGATGACAGCCTCCCTCTGACGGTTGGGGAGTACGAGGAGTGGGGGAACCCCAATGAGCGGGACGCGTACTTTCGAATCAAGTCGTACTGCCCGTATACGAACATCAAGGCGCAGCCCTACCCGGCGATGCTGGTGCGCACCTCGTTGAACGACAGCCAGGTGATGTACTGGGAGCCTGCTAAGTACCTGGCGAAACTGCGAGCGCACAAGACCGACGAGAACCCCTTGCTGTTCAAGATCAACATGGAGGCCGGGCACGGGGGTTCGTCGGGGCGCTACGACTATTTGAAGGAGACGGCGTTAGACTACGCGTTCATTTTGTCGGAGCTGCACGCTCCAAGATGACGATTGCGCGGAGGTCCATGAGCATGTCCAGTGTCGAGAGTCGGTATCGTATCGTCTCGTCTTGCATGTGATTGACAACGAGGTAGCGGTTGTCGACCGGCTCGTTGAGCGCGGCGTCGTGAGGCACCCAGTGCTGGCCATCGTGCAGCTCGGACCAGGCGTGCCCGAGCGCTAGACCGTGCTCTGGGATGAGAACGTACCCGAAGGCCAGTCGAGCAGGGATTCCAAACGACCTCGCGAGCGCCGCGAGAAGCACTGCATGCTCGGTGCAATCGCCAGCGCCTCGACTCGCCACGCGAGATGCGATCTCGAAATTTCCGTATTCTGAGGTCTGGATGTGCTCGGAAACGAACGTTGTAAGGTCCTTCGCGCTGGGCTTCGCGCCGAAGCGATTCACGACTCGCTCCGCCAGGCGTCGAACGGTTGGCTCGTCGTAGTCGACGACGAATGAGGACTCGAGATGCGGTGGCTCGACCGCTTGCAGGCTGGGCCGACCGAGATAGTCCCAGCGAACCTCGAGCCCGGCCTCGGACTGCGCGACGATGCTTCCGTGATCGGCCAGGCGCCCCGCCAGCAGCTTCGATTGCCGGCTTTGGATCAAAAGCGCGATGGGCTCTCGAGGCTCCAATGCTGCTCCGCTGAGGTTCTTGGCGCTGACGGACCCTAGCGGTGTCGGTATCGACTGTGCCTGCGACGGCCCGTTCGTGGGGGCGACTCGCGGCGTTGCCATGCTGCTTGCGGCGCAAGAGCCGAGGAGCAGGATCAAGAGCAGGGCAATCGGCGGCGCGTGCATCGTGGCTGCGCTCAATCGAGGAGGCTCCCCTCCAACCATACGCGCTTCACGTTCACTTCGGTTCCACCGATGTCTAGTGTGAGTGAGAGCAGCTCCCCAAATTCGTCGATTTGTGCAGGGAATTGCGCGGCTCCGACGGATATCGTTGCGTTGATTCCATTCGACGTTCGCTCCTTGCGCTCGATGAACGTCGTCACGAGGCCGCTCGGATCCGCAGTTGGTTCGTAGCCGGTGAAGCTAATGACCTTCGCCGAAGACTCTTTGACGAAGCGACTCATCGCGCGGGTCTCGCGGCGCTGATCCCCAAGCCCGTCTTGCGTGTCGAAGCTCGTTTCGAAGTCCTTGCCCATGACCTTCCCCTTGGCCGTGTACTTCATGGGGTCGCCCTCCATCACGTCGAGCTGAATCTCGAAGTCCAGGGTTTGCGGAGTTGCGCTGACGAAAGCGCCGCTCACCACGCGACCGTCGATCGACCGCTCCACACTCGTTTCGTCTTTGCCGACGAGGTGTAGATTTGCGGCTCGAAAAATGCGCGAGAAGCTGTGGTAGAACAGCGTCGTTCCATCGGACTCGTCGTAGACGTACGAGTCTGAGAATCCGGCCAGACCTCCGCCGGGCGACGTGAAGAGGCTGGTCGAGTGATAGGACAAGTCCTCGGGCTTTTGCGTCGCAGGGGTGTTGAGGCTTTGGAGCGCGCGTTCGTAGATTCGCAGAAAAGTGCTTCGCCTTCCTGCGCCGTTTGCAACGCATGCAAAGGTCTCGAACTGGGCGCTTCCCACCGCGACGTGGAAATTCTGCCAGAGCCTCATCTCTCCGTCGTCGGTGCGTGTGATTGCCGTGGCGTGAAGATAGGGCCGGCCCTCGATCGCAGACGCACCAGTTTCGTCGACTGCATACCAATCGCTGTGTTGCTCCGCCGTCAATGACAGCATGTTCGCGAGTGTGGAGGCGAAGTCGAGCTCTTCGCCGTAGATGAAGCACTCGACCAACCCCCCGGGTATCGCGAAGCTGATTTCATGCATCGAGTCGTCGTCTTCCGCGGCCTTGATTTCCGGGGCCTCTGGGGCCTCGATACTCACTTGAATGCCGCAGCCTTCGTCGACCAAGTCGTGCACGGGCATCGGGGAGAGCTCCTCAGAGAACGTGCTCCTCACGCTTTTGGGCAACTGCGCTACAATCGAGCCTGCCTCTGGCTCCGTTGCCACCGTGGCCCCCGCAGACGTCGACGCTCCCCCGGCACAGCCGAACAGGCAGCTGATTGCACATAGGCCTGCAATGGGCCGATTCCGAATCATGGACACTCCCTTCGGCCGGGAACGATAGCATCCGAGGAGGTGGCAGCGCCTCCTCGTCACCCCGCTCCCAACGCACCCGCGGCAGCGCAAGCCGAACGGCGACGCCCGGTGTCAATGCCAGCGCCAGTGCCAGCGCCAGTGTCAGCGCCAGTGCCAGCGTCAGTGCCAGCGTCAGTGCCAGCGTCAGTTGCGTCGGCGGGAGCGCGGGGCTGGGACGGTGTTGCCCGTCTTGCATGCCAGCCAGTGCAGGATGTCTAGCGACGATAGGAGGCCCACCACCGTGCCCGCGTCGTCCACGACAGGGAGGCGATGGATGCCTTCGTATGCCATGAGCGCCGCGGCCTTCGAAACCGATTGATCCTCATGAAGCGTGAAGGTCATCGGAGTCATGATGTTCTTCACTCGCCCATTCGGCGTGACACCGTGGCGCAGCAGGTCCGTCTTGGAGACGACGCCGACGGGTTTGCCCTGGGGGTCGACCACGGGTGCTCCGCTGATGCCGCCGTCGAGCAAGGAGGTTGCGAGCGCACTGAGCGTCACGTCCTCGGTGACACATTGGACGTTGAGGCTCATGATGCGTGAGACCGGGGTGCAGTCAGCGCGTTCGTGAAGCTTGCGCCACAACCCTTCGCGCTCACCCGAGGCGAGAAAGCTCCGCAACGATTGGCGCGGCGTCGGCCCCTCGTTTTCGTAACAATGCAGCAGCGCGGTCTGCTCCTCGCGGTCGAACGACAGGCCGATGTACTCCTCACAATCGACGCATTCATTCACGCGGACCGTGCAGGCCTGTCGCGGGCAAGCGACCGTCGAGTACGAGGAAGTCGTGCCGTCCGCCGCCAACGTCTGACGAACGCGAATCTCCAACTCGCAGTACGGCGCCCTCGAACCCATTCACCGTCCCTTCGCCTCAGGGTATGCGGGATCGGGGGTGGGCATCAAGGCCGCGGTGTCTTGTTGCTCCGCCCACCAAACACCCACGGCAGCACAAGCCGCACAGTGACGCCCGCCCACCGGTCCTCCGACCAGTCAAGACAGCAGCCCCCCCCGCGAGCCCGCAGGGCGAAGCCCGGCGCGAATGCGCCGGCAAGGCGGAGCGCAGCGACCGCCGCGCCAGGCACGCTGCTCACTCGCGTGAGAGTGATACCAGGATTACGGGTGGGGGTGGGCGGGGCGGTGTAGACAAGCCGTGCCACGCAACCAACTCAAGACCCGCCCCCCACAACATCCGCGGCAGCACAAGCCGCACAGTGACGTCCGCTCCCAAACACCGGGCTCAGCGGCAGCGCCAGTGGCAGCGCCAGTGTCAGTGTCAGGCGCGGCAGCGCCAGTGTCAGCGGCAGCGCCAGTGTCAGCGGCAGCGCCAGTGTCAGCGGCAGTGTCAGTGTCAGCGGCAGTGTCAGCGCCAGTGGCGGCGATATGTGCTCCTCTGACTCGACTTGGTCATCGTGATCTCCTTTTTTGCGAGTGTTTTGGGTCCTTGGGTGAACCCAAACCACTCGCAAAAAAGGAGATCACTCATGGGACTCATCATTCAGCAAAGGGCGCTTCAGGCGGCAGGGGGGCTGCGGCAAGTTCTTCCTGTGGTTCGGAAGCGGGACAAGTCGCTCTTCGACCAAATCCACCGGGCGATGAACAGCGTCGTTCTCAACATTGCAGAAGCCGACGGAAACGATCCTGGAACCGCGAAAGCGCGATTCGCTAGCGCATGTGGTTCGGCCAAGGAAGTGCGCGCAGGGCTTCAACTCGCGGTCGCGTATGGATACTTTCCAATAACCAAGGTCGCAGAGGTCGACATCGCGCTCGATGAGGTTTGCGCGATGTCCTGGAGGCTCTCCGGGCGCTGATTCCGCCCACCGCCCCGCCAAACAACACCCGCGGCAGCACAAGCCGCACATCGACGCCCACACCCCCGCCCACCAACACGCAACACAGCACCCGCGTCAGCGCGAGCCCGCAGGGCGAAGCCCGGCGCCAAGGGCGCCGGCAAGGCAGAGCGAAGCGAATGCCGCGCCAGGCACGCTGCTCGCTCGCGTGAGAGTGACACCAGGATTCCGGGTGGGGGTGGGCGGGCGGTGTAATTAAACCTGACCAGGCAACCCACCCATCCCACTCCCGCCAAACACCCGCGGCAGCTCAAGCCGTACGGTGACGCCCGCCCCGAACTGCGACGCCCGACACCCGCCCCCCAAGCACCCGCGGCAGCACAAGCCGCACGTCAACACCCGCTCGCCCCCCAAACAAAAACGCCGGCGGGTTCCCCAGCCGGCGTTTCAGTCGTGCGAGCTGCCTAGCTCACTCCTTGATCTGTCGCCGAATCTTGCCCAGCGCCTGCTCTTGCAGCTGCCGGATTCGTTCGCGGGACAGGTTGTACTTGTCGCCGATTTCTTTGAGGGTGAGCTCGTCCTCGTCGTCGAGGCCGAAGCGCCAGCGGAGGATGCGCGCCTCCATGGGGGTCAGCGTGTCGAGGAGCCTGCGCACCTCGTCGCTCCACTTGCGGGAGACGAGCTGCTCGTATGGCGTCGGTACGTTTTCCTCTTCGAGGAAGTCGATGAACTTGCGGCCGTCCTCGTCGTTGACCGGACGGTCGAGCGAGAACGGGGTCTCGGCCCAGTAGCCCTTGATCTTCTCGAGCTTCTCGGCAGCGATGCCGGTCTCTTTCTCGAGCTCTTCGGGTGTGGGCTCCATGCCGGTGCGGGTGGCGATGGCCTGGGTCGCACGCGCGACGCGGTTGTAGGTGTCGAGCATGTGCACCGGGATACGAACCGCACGGCCCTTGTCGGCTAGTGCGCGGCTGATCGCGTGGCGAATCCACCAGGACGCGTAGGTGCTGAAGCGGTAGCCACGGTTGTGGTCGAAACGCTCGACGGCCTTCATGAGACCGATGTTGCCCTCTTGAATGAGGTCGATGAGCGGAAGCCGGCCGCGGTTGTAGCGGCGGGCGATCGAAACCACCAGACGCAGGTTCGCTGCGACGAAGCGGTTCTTGGCTCGTTGCTGGGCCTTTTGCGCGCCGCGAACGTGCTGCAGGTAGCGCTTGAACGTCGGGGTCACGCGGACGTGGTCACCGACGATGTCGCGCTCGTCCGCGAAGTCACCGGCGAGGCGATGCACCGCGCGGTCTGACTCCTGAACGAAGAGACGGTCGCTATCGAGCTCGCGCATCTTGGTGGAAAGCTGGAGACAGAGATCGTTCCAGCGGACTTCCTGGCGCTTGCCGAGCTTGTCGGCCTTGGAGCTCTTGCAGAGCTTACGCAGTGATGCGAGCTCGGGAAGCGGCTGATCCTCGACGCGAGCTTCGATGACCGCAGCGACGCTCTCGAAGCACGGCGGGTAGCTGAGAAGAGCCTCCCAGTAAGCGATTTCAAGGCGCTCGACCTGCTTGGCCGCTTCGATTTCCTCTTGGGGGGTGAGCACGCGATGGCCGATCATCTCGCGGAAGTACCGTGTGAGGGTCGAATCCCCAGCACCCTGGCGCTCGAACTCCTTGAGAGCCTTCTCGCTCTCGACGCGCGCCTTCTCGAGCTGCTCCTTGCTGGGCTCGGCGGACGGCGCGGCCTGGGCGGCTGTCGTCACCCGCGCTGGCGCGGGCTGCTTGGCCTTAACCTCAGCCTTGGCCCGGGGCTCCGCTGGCTTGGGTGCCTTGGCCCTCACTTGGCTCTTTCTGGTTGTCTGTGTTGTCGCTGCAGGTCGTGCCATTTTCCCTCTCGCCTTCCGGTGGAGCCCGCAATGTGTGGCTCCCCGCATGAATGGCTGAACACTCGAAACCGCCCAACTCTTCCATCGGGCGTGAACCAACCGTTCGTGTCGAAAGGTGATGCACACGCCGTGCCGGAATGCCCGGCAGCCTTGATTTCGCCCTGTGAAGGCCTGGATTTTGTTGCGGGAGTAACTCGGAGTATATGGGTCCGTGAGCGGAGTTGAGAAGGGGTATTCGACGTGTTTATGCGGAAGAATTCCAGTGAGAACCATGCTCGTACCGAGTTGCTGCAATCGGTGCGGGCGCGTACGCCGCTCGTCATGGCAACCGTTTGCGCCATGGCGCTATCAGCGGCTGCCACCGCGGGCTATGCCTGGCTGGTCGGTCCGCTCGTTCGCAGTTTCGAGGGCAATTTAGGGGCCGAGACCTCTTCTGAGGCGCTCGCGGTCCCGAGCCTGAGCGTTTCCCAGATCGTCTGGCTGCTGGTGGGGCTCGGGGCTCTGCGAGCGCTCTCCGAAACGCTCCGGACGCACCTGGCCGCCAGGCTCCAACTGGGTGTAATCCGCGAGTTTCGCGGCAAATTGCTGGGTCATGTACTGGCTCTGGAACCGTCGAAATTGCTCGGCTGGCCCCGGGGGGAGCTCGCCTCGCGGATGCAGGTCGAGGTGCATGGCGTCCGGACCTTGCTCCATTTGGGTGTCGGTCAGGGCATTCGGAGCATACTGATGGCTACTGCGCTAGCCAGTGTGGCGCTGAGGGTGGATACTGCGCTAGCCATCCCCGGGCTCCTGGTGCTCCCTGTGGCGGTCCTGCTCATCGTCCTGGCGGCCCGTCCTGCGAGGAGGCTCCAGCGCGACTTGTTCGCTGCCGAGTCCTCGGTGGTCGCCAGCACGGCGGAGGCTATCGACGGTGCGGCGGTCCTTCGAGCGTATGGTGCGGTCAAACCGGTCGCTGAGAAAATCGATGAAGGGGCGATGCGCTCGGAGCAGAGCGGGATTGCTGCGGAGACCTGGAGCTCCGCCGCTGGGCCGATGGTGGAGCTGGCAGGGGCGCTCGGGGTGGCGCTGGTCTTTGCCTTCGCCTGGTCGAGTCGAAGCTCGGTCGACCTGGCCAGCACCGGAACCGTGCTGGTCGCGCTGCTTCTGATGTATCGGCCTTTGCACGGACTTGCTCAGGCGGTTTTCGGCTGGTGGTCCGGTCTCGGGTCGCTCGATCGGCTCGATGAGTTGTTCGGTTTGCCGTCCGAGCACGCCGAGCCTGCCCCGGCGCGCACCGAGCCGCTGCTGTCGCTCGCCTTGGATGGTCTGCACTTCGACTACGACGGTCGCCCCGTGCTCCGAGGCGCGAGCGCATCGTTTCGGGGCGGTGAGCTCGTCGCGATGACCGGCGACAGTGGCGTTGGGAAGTCGACCTTGCTCGGGATCTTGGCGGGGGTGCTGCCGGCGTCCGCAGGGAGCATTGCGCTCGATGGTCTAGCAGCGTCCCGAGATTCGCTCAGCGCCGCAACGGCTTGGATGCCGCAGAACCCGGCCCTCTTTCACGACAGCATCTTGAACAACGTTGCCTTGGGCAGCAGTGGCCCGGATCGTGAAGAGGTCATGGAGGTTTGTCGAAGGGTCGATGCGCACGACTTCATTTCGGCGCGGCCGCAAGGCTACGACGGCGTCCTTCATGAAGGCGGCACCGATCTCTCTACCGGTCAACGGCAGCGCATCACCTTGGCGCGCGCTCTCTTCAGGGCTGCCCCGGTGTTGCTGCTGGACGAGCCGAGCTCGGCACTAGACGACGAGCAGGAGCGCAATGTGATCCGCGTTTGCAGGGAGCATGCCGACCGAGGGGGCCTGGTCATCGTAGCGACGCATCGCGAGGATTTCCTTCGTCATGCGGACCGCGTGCTAGAGCTGCGGGACGGAACGGTGAACGAGTGGGAACGACGAACCGCAGACGCGCTCTTGCACTAGCGACCCTCCTGTCGCTCGGCGGCCTCAGCGGAACGGCTTTCGCGGCGTCCGACCCTGCGGCCATCGCGAACGCGGTGACCGAGCTCGACGGGGAGCATGATCCAGCCACGGCCGCGGTTTACGTGCTTCAAGCGGGCGGCGAACGCGCGGCGAAGCAGATCCGCAGCGCTTGGTCGACGATTTCGCTGCTTGGGCAGAAGCGCGCGATCGGCGCGCTCCGGAGCCTTGCCGAAGATCACGACGCCGCGGTCGATACGCTGATGGAGGCGGCTCGATCGGATGACAAGGATCTGCGTGACCGCGCGTTCGAAGCGCTCCGGCAAATCGGCCGGCGCGGGCGCGAAGCGTTCGTCGAGCTGCTTGCCGATCCGCAGGTGGGGGATCGGGCGGCCTCAGTGCTGGCGCGCGCCGAGCCGGATTCCGCAATCAAGCGGCTGCTCGACGCGATGGCAGAACCGGATGGATCCAATCGCCCTGGACTTCGCGCTGCGCTTGGCACGGCGGTGCAGCGTTCGGTTGGAGATGCCAACGGCGCGCTTCGCGAATGGCTTGCCACGGCACCCGCGGTGTCGGCCGTGGCGAGTGCCGGCATGGGACTCATCGGATTGGAAGCACAGCGCGCGACGCTGACCTCGTTCATCGAGTATGCGGCGCCGAAGTCGACGGACTTCGCTTCGACCTGGCGGCTGCTTCAAGGCGCAGCTGCGGCCGGCCCGAGCGCTGAGATCGATAGCTGGCTGCAGAGTCAAGTCAACGGGCCCGAGGAATGGATGCTTCGCCAGGCGGCCGTCGATGGGATCACGGCACGTGGACATCGTGAGGATGTCCGCGCCTCGTTGCAGGACCCCTACCCCCGTGTCCGCGCGAGCGCAGCGACCGCCTTGTCGGGCGACGACGAGTCGATGTTGGAGCGTGCCACCCTCGCCCGGCGTGACACTTGGCCCATGGTTCGCGCCGCGGCGGTGAGCAGCTTGCGACGTGAAGGCGAGGCGCTTGCAGTCGTCGTGGCCTCGGTCGACGACTCGATGTCCGAGGTCCGCGCGGCAGCGATACGGGTGCTCAGCGCGACCCCGCACGATGAGGGCTGGGAGCGCATTCACCGACGGCTCCGCGCCCGCGACGAGTGGCCCTCGGTGACCCAGGCCGCCATCGAGTACGTGGTCGCCCACTGTCGCACCGACGCGGCCGAAGCCCTGTTCTTGGTCGTGATGCGGGCCGCCCCGAGCAATGCCCTGACCGAGGACCTCAACAACGCGGCGCGGGCGATTGAAGCGCTCCGTGCCCTCGGAAGCCCCGAAGCGGTCGCGACCGTCGAACAGCTCCGAAGTACCGAGGGCATTCCGCCCACGCTGAAAATGGCGCTCGAACAGCCCCCAGCCGAGGACGGTGGCTGCCTCCAAGCCCCCCCCTAGATTGTCGCTCGTGAATCGCCCGTGTTAGTTTGTTTGGGACAGGGGGAAACATGGGAGCTCGTCTAATAGGCCTGATTGTGGCCGGGGTGCTGCTGAGCGCCGGTTGTGAACGAGATCACGTCCGCTTCGGAGCCCGAAGCAGAGGCCGAACAACTGCCTAAAATCGTCCCGAACCTTCCCGAGGTTCCGACGCTACCGCCGCCGCCATTTCCGACGACTTACGAAGATGAGTCGTACAGCGTGTACGGCCTGCGCCAGCGTCCGTCCAAGATGCTCGACATGGACCTCGGGGTGACCGGTTTCATCATCGAGATCTACGAACCGCCGGCGTGCAAGATGCGGAAGAAGGAGCAATGCCCGAAGGTCGCCGCGCCGCACATGTTCATTGCCGACACTGCGGACCAGACCGACCGCGCCGAGCAGTTGCTCGTGGTGGGTTATGCCGACAACCAGGAGCAGCTCCAGCGCGCTCGTCGCGGCCGCAAGACGACCACCATTGCCGGTGACGTCGTGGTGCCCAAAGACCTGGCGGTGGGCGACAAGGTTCGCGTGAAGGGGCACTTCACGCTCATCTCGTCTGGCGGCTTCAACACCAGCAACGGCCTGCTTGAATACGCGTCTCACGAGACGCTCTCCAAGGGCTCGGCGAACTAGTCAGGGCGCGGCCGCGCCAGCATCCGGTTCGGCCATCAGCAGATCGGACAGGTCTGGCGCGCCTGCGTCGCCTTTGAGCTCGAACGCGTCCGCGCGGCGGTCGAAGAGCGCGACGACGTCTTTGCTGACGACCGTGATCTCCTGCCGGTCGTCGATACGGACGTAGCCGCCGCCGTCGACCGGAGTGCCCGCGCCGAGTGAAATGCGCACATTGGCGCGACCCATTTCGAAGCTGACCTCTGCCTTGGGCCGGTCCATGCCGAAGCTCAGCAAGTCTTGGGGGCTTGGACTCTGCAGCGTGCGAACCGGAATCGCGAACTCCCAGTCGCGTAGGTAGTTCTCGATGACCTCGGCGTCGGCCGGCGCTTCCTTCGGCTCTTCGAGGGTCCAGATCTCGTCGAAGCCCTCGCCCGTCCGGAACAGCGTGACGCGGTCATCGCCAGAAGCGATTCGAACGCGAGTGATGTGCTCGCGAACGACGGACTCCAGCAAGAGGCCCGAGCGGGACTCGATTTCTCTTCGCCCCGGGCCGCCGCGCTCGAATGCCATCACGTAGGCCAGCAAGACAGCTGCCACGACGAGCAGGATGAGCGGCGTGCGCGCGCTCATGAACGCCTCGACCACCAAACGCCGAAGCCGGCAATCAGCGCGGCTAGCGGCAGAAGAACCACGACGCGGAACAAGAGGTTTTGCAGATCGGCGTCGCTCATGATGACGGCGCGGGCGTTGGTCTTGCGAGGCGCGATGTTGATTAAGGCCTCGCGTTGGGTGAGCCAGCCGACCGATGAGGAAAGCAAGTCGATGTTCGAGAGCTGCGGGTTCTCGAGCAGCTCGGAGCTCATCCAGTCGCTGTCGCCAATGACGAGCAAGCGGCCCGGCGTGGGGCCTTCGGCCTTGACCGGCTTGAGGTCGTCGCCGAGGGGCGGCACGTATTCCCAGGCCACCGCAAGGGGCACCGCGCTCGGTGGTGTCGCGGCTCCTTCGGCATTCGGGTCGAGCGCGCGCGCCAAGTCCGTTTCGGCTACCGCGGCTGGGCTCGTGCGGAAGAGCACCTCGGTGTCGCTGCCATCGGCGACGTCAATCGAACGGGCGACCGCGAAGAGGATCCCTCCGCCGCGCTTCCGAATCGTATCGACGAGTCGATGGTTTCCGAGGTTCGTCACGAGGAACAAGTCGCCGGGATTGCCCGGAAGCTGCTGGGCTGTGTCGTTCTCGATGACGAGGTCTGCGCCAACGACGATTCCCCGGGTTCCGAGCGAGCTCTCCAAGCCCGTCCCGGTGAGCGCTTCCTTCTTGAGCACAGGGTCGAAGGCAAGCAACACGTTGCCGCCCGAGACGAGGTAGCGGTCGATGACGGCGACCTCTTCTTTGGAGAACGGCCGCTGCGGGCTGATGACGAAGAGCGCGTCACAGGCCTCTGGTACATCGTCTGCGCGAATCTCGAACGGCTCGACTTCGATCTTCTCCCATTCGAGCTCGCGCGCTACAGCATCGAAGCTGCGCTCGCCGTAGGCTCCGATCTCCCATTCGCCGTGACCCGCCGCGACGCAGACCTTGCTGGGTTCGCCGCTGGTCACCTCGAGGATCGCTCCGGTGAGCGCGCGCTCGGATTGCAGGTCGAGCTTGTGTCCGTCGGCGTCTTCGAAGGTCTCGAAGTCCTCGACGATGAGCTGATGGCGCTCGACTTTCCATTTGCGCTCGCCACTGATGACCACGACTGGTACTTGGGAGAGTGTCACGTCCCCGGCGAGCCAGCTGTCGATTCCGAACTTGTCGGCAAGCACCTGATAGCGCGCGCGGTCGCGGTCCGGGTCGACCCATTCGACGCTGATTCGGTCGGTGACGGCCTTGTACTCTTCGAGCAGAGTCTCCACGTCGGCGAAGTCCTGCTCGTCGCGTCCGAGGAACACGTAGACTTCGACGTCCTTGTCGAGCTCTTTCAACGCTTGCTGGCTGCGCTCCGACAGCGTGAACAGGCCGTGGCTGGTCCAGTCCCATCGCTTGTAGTGGCGCGATGAGATGTAGTTCACCAGGACCACGACCACGAGGCCGAGCACGGCCGTGAGTAAGAGGTTCAAGCGTGTGCGGCGCTGCGCGCTCATCCGTGCCTCCGCGCCTTGAGCGCGCCAATGCTGAGACCAACCGCCAGGACTGCGAGCGACAGATCGAAGAGCAGGTACCGGGTGTCGATGACGCCCTTGGCGAAGCTCTGCATGTGGCCCAGCATGCTCACGTAGGCGCAGACCTCGCGCGCGGTGCCGTCGAGGACGAACTCGCCAATGCCCACCGTGAACAGCACGCCGAGTGTGACGAAGGCGAGCACGGCAGCCACGACTTGCGTCGGTGCGAGCACGCTCATGAGCAAACCCACGGCCATGAAGTATGAGCCCAGACAGAAGATGCCGAAGTAGCTGGCGGTCACCGCGCCCCAGTCGACGCTACCGTGCTGGCTCATGATCCAGGCGTAGATGAGGGTCGGCGCCCAGAGCGTGCACCAGATCACGAGTGAAGCGCCGTACTTGCCGAGAATGACCGAGGCCTCGGACACAGGTGCGGTCATCAGGGTCTCGATGGTTCCGGCCTGCTTCTCACCGGCGACCAGGCGCATCGTCAGCACCGGCACGAAAACTAGAAGCGGGATGAAGAAGAGCGCGCTTCCGCCGAAAAACCCAGACAAGGGGGTCGATGCGCCAGAGGAGACTGCATTGCGGGCGTAGAACTCGGTGAGCATCCAAAACCAGACGCCGTTCCACACCAGCCACGACGTGAGCACGACGTAGGCCAGCGGCGAGACGAAGAAGGAGGCGAGCTCTCGCCGGAGGACGACCCATGCACTCCTCATGAGGCTTCCTCTGCGGCGCGGGCCGTCGTGAGATTGGCGAACACGTCTTCGAGGCTGGTCTCCGAATCACCGGGTACCAGGTCGGCGACCTTCTGGCCTTCGCGAATGATGATGACCCGGTCGCAGACCGCTTCGACCTCGGAGAGAATGTGAGTCGAAAGCAGGACCGTCTTCTTGCCGGCGAAGCCGCGGATGAGCTCGCGAAACTGCCGGACCTGATTTGGGTCCAGGCCCGAGGTGGGCTCGTCGAGAATCAGGATCGGCGGATTGGCGATGAGCGCCTCGGCCAAACCCACCCGCTGCCGGTAGCCTTTCGAGAGCTGGCCGACGATTCGCGTCCGCGCGTCGGCAACGCCCGCAAGCTCGAGGCAGCGGTCGACCGCCTCGGCGACGTTTGGGACGGCCTTGAGCTTGCCCCGATGGCGGAGGTACTCGTGGACGCGCATCTCCCGATACAAAGGCACCCCTTCGGGCATGTAGCCCATTCGCTCTCTGGCCCGAATCGAGCTCTGCACGGCATCGATTCCGTCGATTCGAATCTCGCCCGAGCTGGGCGCCAGGTAGCCTGTCAGCATCCGGAGGGTCGTGCTTTTACCCGCGCCGTTCGGACCCAGGAAGCCAACGATCTCACCTGGTTCCACCCGGAACGACACCTTGTCTACCGCGAGTCGGCTTCCGTATCGTCTACTGAGTTCTTGGACTTCGATCACGTCTTGCTCGTTGGGCGCACGGGGTACTCGATGCGATTGACCGTTGCAACTGCAGACCTGTCCAGGTTCTGCGGCTTTCTCGCTTCTCTGAGCCGGGCTTCTCTACGATCCAAACGAGATGTCCCCTATCTCATGGAAGGTTCGACTGAGCGCCTGCGTCCTTGCGCTCGTCGGCGGAGGCACCCTTGCCGGTGCGTCCGAGACGCGCCGCGCCCCGATTGCAATCGAGCCGATCGCGATCCGCCCGTCTCCGATTCTCGAACCGGTCCACCACGAGCCTGGGCCGGAGGTCGCGGCGGTCGTCCCCATCATCAATGACGACGTCACCGGTCTGCGCTTCCCGAGCGGGCTCACGATTCAGGGCGGCACCAAGCACCGCGCCATTCTCTTCACCTTCGACGACGGCCCTTCGCGCCGAACGACGCCGCGGCTTCTCGACATGCTCGACGAGCTCGGCATCAAGGCGCTCTTCTTCGTGACCAGCGAGAGCTTCGGCAATGGCAACCCCTGGGAGCGGGAGCACGCCGAAATCGTCCGCGACATCGTTCGCAGGGGGCACCTGGTCGGCAACCACACCGAGACCCACCGCCAGCTCCCCTTGCTTGGCAACGAAGAGATTCAAGCCGAGCTCGCCATCACCGAGCGCAAGCTCGAGCGGGCCATCGGCCGGACGCCGAGATTGATTCGACCGCCCGGTGGCGCCTTGTCGAACCGGGTCGAGCAGCTGCTTGGCGAGCTTGGCTACACCAGCGTGATGTGGGCGCTCTACCCCGGCGATTTGGAGGCAAATACGGCCGAGGACGTGGTTCGCACCTTCTTTCGGGTCCTCGACCGCCGGGAGCGCGACACGGGCGACCGCGGTGGCATCGTCTTGATGCACGACACCAAGCGCCACAGCCTCGAAGCTCTCCCGCGACTGGTGCGTGCGCTGCAAGACCGCAACTGTAAGCTCCTCGAGCGCGGCGAAGAACTCTACGACATCGTCGATGACCTCGGCTACTTCATCCCCGGCCACGAGCCCGACCAGACGCTCGAAGAGCGCCAAGAAGACCTGCGGCGGCAGATGCAGCGGGTCTGCAACACCGTCGCGCTTCGCTAGCTAGTCGCGCGTCGCCAGGATTCGCCACACAGGCAAGCCGTCCTCGATGGCGCGCTTCTCACGATTGGAACGCGCATCGAACGGGTTCGTCTCCACGTAGCCAGTGGCCGAAGCCAGTGTGAAGCCGGGCGTGTCGCGAAGCTGGGCCAGGTACTGCTCGGCCCGGTGCTCGACGTCGGTCTGAATGAAGAGCTCGCCGCCGGGTTTCATCAGGCGGGCGAGCTCGGTCAGCAAGGCCTCACCGATGACGCGCCGCTTGTCGTGGCGCTTCTTCCACCAAGGGTCCGGAAAGTGCAGCGCGACCCGATGAACCGATCTGTCCGGTTCAGCTCTCTTCAAGATTTCGCGGGCATCCCCACAGATAATCTTCACTTTCTCGATGCCGCGCTTCCTCAGTCGCTCGCTCGCATGGTAGGCGAGCTTGGTCTTGACCTCGATGCCGATGATGCGGCTCCCGGGCGCGGCGGCCGCCCGCTCAAACAGCGACAAAGCACGTCCAAAACCGATGTCCAGCTCAATCGGCCCTGATCCGGCGATCAGGTCTTCGAGAGAGAAGCGACCCTCAGGGGCTCTTGGAGCCTGCTCCCGATAGAGCCTACGTAGGTCTGAGTCCGACACCTGCGCTCCCTACCGGCGGCTCCAATGGGCGTCAAACCGGATACACTCCTTCTTGACCGCCCAGGTACCGATCGCGTATGCCAGCGACATACATCTTGGTGAATGGGGCTTGATGTCGATGAGAATTCTAATCGTCGAAGACAGCGTGACCATGCGCAAGGTCATGGAGATGACCTTCGCTGGTGAAGACGCGGAGTTGCTGGTCGTGGAAAGCGGCGAGCGTGCACTGGAACAAGGGTCTGCCTTCGGTCCGGACGTGGCGTTCATCGATGCGTCGCTGCCCGGAATCGACGGATACGAAGTGACTCGCGCAATCAAGTCCGACCCGGGGCTTTCGAGCACCGCTGTGATTCTCATGGCCAGCCAGCATCGTCCTCTCGATGCAGCCCGTGCTTCGGAAGTCGGCGCCGATGACCACATTCTTAAGCCCTTCGACACCCAGGAAGCCATCGACAAGGCAAACGGCCTGGCCGGCCAGGTCATGGCCATCTCCGATATCCCGTCGGTCCCTTCCGCGCGCCCCGCGACCAAGCCGTCGATGCCGGTGGCTCAGCGTTCCTATCGGCCCACGCCGCCGCCCTTGCCGGTTAGTCCGGTTCAGTCGGCGCGGCCCATCGGGCATACGCCACTCAGCGGAGCGCAGGTCTCCGTCGCGCCCAGGAACGCAGCTTCTCTTCGTTCTTCAGCGCCGCCCGCGAAGATCGTCTCCGCCCCGGCCGTGCAGTCTCGTCCGCGCCGCCGAGCCAGTTCGGCACGGCGCCTCCCAGTCCTCGTCCGCGCCGCCGAGCCAGTTCGGCACGGCGCCTCCCGCGCGCGTCGCATCCGCCCGTCCGTCTTCGCCGCTCCAGGCCGCTGGTGCGAGCGAAGCCCTGTCCCATTCGGTGGTGGCGCGACTCGAAACGCTCGGTCTCACGTCCGACCAGGTCGAAGCTGTCCTCAAGCTTTCGGCTGAAGTCGTCGAGCGCGTGGTCTGGGAGGTTGTGCCCGATCTCGCAGAAGCGATGATTCGCGAGGAATTGCACCGTCTCATCGGCGACTGAGGCTTGACTGCTTCGCGATTTCACCGCACACGGTCGGTCGGATGAGCGAACAGTCTGACGAGATGCCCAAGCAGTACTCGCCCACCGAAAGCGAGTCGCGCTGGTACGAGTTCTGGGAGACTTCGGGGTTCTTTGCGGCCTCCGAGGAGCCGGGTGACGACCGGCAGACATACACGCTCGCGATTCCGCCGCCCAACGTCACCGGCTCGCTGCACATGGGGCACGCCTGCCGAACGACCTTCGAGGACGTGCTCTGCCGTCACAAGCGGATGCAGGGCTACAACACCCTCTGGGTGCCCGGCATCGACCACGCGGGCATCGCCACTCAGGTCGTGGTCGAGCGCCAGCTCAAGAACGAAGGCCTGACCCGCTACGACCTGGGCCGCGAGAAGTTCATCGAGCGGGTCTGGCAGTGGAAAGAGGAGTCCGGCGGACGGATTCTTCAGCAGCTCCGCAAGATGGGCGCTTCGTGCGACTGGCCGCGAACCAAGTTCACGATGGACCCGGACATGGTGCGGGCCGTCCGTGAGGCCTTCGTGCGGCTCTACGAGGAGGGGCTGATTTACCGAGACACGCGCCTGGTGAACTGGGACGTCGAGTCGCAGACCGTGCTTTCCGACCTGGAGGTCGAGCAGGAAGAAAACGTCGAAGGCGCAATGTTCGACTTCGCGTATCCGCTGGCCGACGGCGGCGGCGAGGTGGTGGTGTCGACGACCCGCCCCGAAACGATGCTCGGCGACACGGCGGTAGCGATTCATCCGGACGACGCGCGCTACCGTCACCTGCATGGCAAGTACGTGCGGCACCCGTTCGTGGGCCGCTTGATTCCGGTGATTCTCGACGCGGAGCTCGTCGACCCCGAGTTCGGCACCGGCGTCGTGAAGGTGACGCCCGCGCACGACCCGAACGACTTTGCGACGGGCAAGCGGCACGGCCTCGAGGAAATCAACATCTTCAACCTCGACGGCACGATGAACGAGAGCTCGGGTCAGTTCCAAGGGCTCG
This sequence comes from uncultured delta proteobacterium, assembly GCA_963716775.1. Taxonomy (GTDB): domain Bacteria; phylum Myxococcota_A; class Polyangia; order Polyangiales; family Houyiibacteriaceae; genus SG8-38. Next base: position 437,347 of record CAVQUI010000006.1, on the reverse strand, counting down.
ACCGCTTCGAGGCGCGAAAGGCCGTGGAAATCGAGCTCGGCAATCGTGGTCTCGCCCGCGGGAGCAAAAAGCACATGATGACGCTGCCGCGCTCGCAGCGCTCGGGGACCATCGTCGAGCCCATGATTTCGACGCAGTGGTTCGTGAAGATGAAGCCGCTCGCCGAGCCCGCCATCAAAGCGGTCGAAGACGGTACGATTCAGATTCTGCCGCCCGAGTGGAGCAAGACGTACTTCCACTGGCTCCGCAACATTCAAGACTGGTGCATTTCGCGACAGCTCTGGTGGGGACACCCGATCCCGGCATGGTACTGCGAGGACTGCGAGCACGTCACGGTGTCGCGCGAGGACGCTACGGCCTGTGGCCGCTGCGGCAGTACGTCGATTCGCCAAGACGACGACGTGCTCGACACCTGGTTCAGCTCGGGGCTCTGGCCGTTCTCGACGCTTGGCTGGCCCGACAAGACAGTCGCGCTCGAGCGCTTCTATCCGACGCAGGACATGGAGACCGGCTACGACATCCTGTTCTTCTGGGTGGCGCGCATGATTATGATGGGCCTCCACTTCATGGGCGAGGTTCCCTTCACGCGCGTCCTGCTCGCCGGCCTGGTGACCGACGAGCGCGGCGAGAAGATGAGCAAGGTCAAGGGCAACGTCGTCGATCCGCTGGACGTCATTTACGGTGCGACCGGCGAAGAGCTGCTGGCCAAGGCCGAAAAGGCCGGCGCCAAGAAGTCGGGCATCAAGTACCTGAAGACAACCTACCCGGATGGCTTTGCCGCGTACGGGGCCGACGCGCTCCGCATGACCCTGCTCAGCTATTCGCCGCAGTCCCGACGCATCGCCCTTTCGATTAAGCGCATCGAGGGCTACCGAAATTTCGCCAACAAGCTTTGGAATGCCTCGCGCTACGCGCTCATGCGTCTCGACGGCTCTCCGACAAAGGCTTCCCAGCAATGCCCGAAGCCCAAGGCGCTCGCGAACCGCTGGATTTTGTCGCGCCTCTATCATGCCCTCGACGTCGCATCGTCAGGGCTCGACGCGTACCGGCTCGATGAAGCGTCAGGGGCGCTGTATCACTTCGTTTGGGACGAGTTTTGTGACTGGTTCCTCGAGCTCAGTAAGCCCGCGCTCGACAGCGGGAACGCCGCGCTGGTTCAGGAGACTGAAGCGACCCTGGTGCACGCGCTCGAGACCGTGCTTCGAGCCCTGCACCCGATGATGCCGCACATCACCGAGGAGATTTGGCAGCGGGTTCCGAAGTGGGACGGCGCGCCTGCGAGCATCATGGTCAGCCGGTACCCGACGGCGCTGGTCGACGCCAAGCGCGACCGGAATGCGGAGCGCGACTTCGAGGCGCTCCAAGCCTTCGTCGGAAGCGTGCGCACGATTCGCGCCGAGCACGACGTTCCGCGGAGTCAGCCGATGCGGATTCACTGGCACACCGAGGACGAAGCCAAGCGCGCGGTCTTCGAAGCCGAGCGGATGACCATCGAGAGCCTTGCGCGCTGCGAGCTCTGCTTCGAGGCGGACCCTGCCAAGCTCGAAGACCCGAGCGCGCACTTCGAGAATGCCGCGGTCTTCGTGAATCCGGGGATTCGGGCCGCCGTGCCAGGCGTCATCGATGTCGAGAAGGAGCGCGACCGCCTGCAGCGCGACCTCAAGAAGGTTGAAAAAGAGCTCGAAGTGGTCGAAAAGAAGCTCAGCAACCCAAGCTTTGTCGAGCGCGCGCCACAGGCCGTGGTCGAGAAGTCGAGGCGGGACGCGTTGGAGCTTCGCGAGAAGCGGGAGCGCTTGGAAGCGGCGCTGAAGAGCCTCTGAGATAGGACTTTGAGCACAGCGGCCACAGACTCGACACCCAGACAAACGGCGCGGCCGCTTTGTGTGGACCTCGACGGCACGCTGGTGGCGACCGACACGATGGCCGAGGGGTTCATGGGCCTGCTCAAGAGCCGCCCTTGGAAGCTGTTCGGCGCCCTCGCCGCTCTGAGCAGCGGGCGCCCCAAGCTCAAGCGATACCTCGCCGAGAACGCGGCCGTAGACCCGGCCGCGCTCCCTTATCGAGACGAAGTGCTCGAGGAAATCAGCGAGGCGCGTGCCGCCGGCCGTCGGGTGCTCCTCGTCACCGCCTCTGACCAGGCGACGGCCGATGCGGTTTCAGAGCACCTGGGCCTATTCGACGAAGCAATTGGAAGCGACGGGCGGAACAACCTCAAGGCCCGTCGCAAGGCCGAGTATCTGACCGGTCGCTTCGGCGCCGGCGGTTTTCAGTACCTGGGCGACTCTTCGGCCGACCTGCCGGTTTGGAAAGCCGCCAACGAGGCCAGCATGGTCTGCCCAAGCCCGAGCACCCAGCGCGCCGCCGAGCACTTGGTGCCAAGCGCCACGGTCTTGGTGGAGCGCCCCGCAAAGCTGCGGGCTGCCGTGAGGGAGCTTCGCCCCCACCAGTGGGCCAAGAACATCCTGCTCTTCGTCCCGCTGTACTTCTCGCACCAGTATAACAGTCTGAATCTGGTCTTCGCTGCCGTCATGGCATTCATCTCGTTCTGCTTCTGCGCCTCCTCGATTTACGTCCTGAACGACTTGGTCGACCTTCCCGCAGACCGTCAGCACCGGAGCAAGCGCAACAGGCCGCTTGCCGCAGGCACGCTTTCGATTCCCGAAGGGGTCGCACTTTCACTGGGTGCCCTCGCCTTGGCCATCGCCCTCGCCGCCGTTTTCGTGAACGCCAAGTTCGTTCTGGTGCTCCTGGGCTACGTGGCGCTTACCACGGCCTACAGCTTCGTTCTCAAGCAGCAAATGATTATCGACGTGCTCGCCTTGGCCTCGCTGTTCACCTATCGGGTGTTCGCGGGCGGTGTCGCGGTCGACGTGAAGCTCTCGCCCTGGTTGCTCGCCTTTTCGATTTTCTTCTTCACGAGCTTGGCGTTCGTGAAGCGCTACAGCGAACTCATTCAAGTCCAAGGCGAAGTCGACGCATCTCTCAAGGGCCGCAACTACGTCCAAGCCGACATCCCCATCATCACCTCGGCCGGGCCTGCTTCGGGCCTGCTCGCCGTGCTCGTCTTCGCGCTCTACATCAACAGCCCCGCCATGTTCGTGTATTACTCGGTGCCCGAGATCCTGTGGGGCATCTGCTTGATTCTGGTCTATTGGATCATGCGCATCTGGTTTCTCGCCGGGCGCAATCAGATGCACGACGATCCGGTGCTTTTCGCCTTGAAAGACAAGATCAGCCTCGCCGCCGGCGCCCTCGTGATTGCCTGCTTGCTGATCGCTCGGTACAGCTAGCTCAGAAGAGCTCCATCTGACCGGGCTGCACCACGCCCTCGTGAAGACGCACCCCTTCGAGCTCGAGCAAGAGCTGCTTGCGGTCGAGCCCGCCGCCGTATCCCCCGAGGTGATGCCCCGCCTCGACGACGCGATGACAGGGCACGATGACGGGTACGGGATTCACATGATTCGCCTGGCCCACAGCGCGCATCGCGCGCGGCGAGTGAATCTCCTGAGCGACGCCTCCGTAGGTGCGCACCTGCCCCCAGGGGATGTTGCGCAGCGCCTCCCAGACGCGACGCTGAAATTCGGTGCCCCGAAGGTCGAGCGGAACGCCGGCAAAGTCTTCATGCTCGCCGTCGAAGTAGCGACGCAGCGGCTCCGTGTAGATGCTTGGCACCGCCGTCTCGTCCGCGAGCTCGCTGTCGAGACGCTCGAACGAAAGGTGTAGCAAGCCCTTGTCGGTCCAGGCGAGCCAGAGCGTGCCGAGGCCCTCGGCTTCGAAGGTGCCCCAGCCCTTGACGGGAGCTTGGTGGGTCTGGTCGACGGTGGTACCTTCCGCGCTCATGGCTCGTTGGCTCCTTGCATCTGCCTTACTGCATTCAATTGCATGCGGACCCAGCCTTAAACAAGCCCAAAGAAGTGAGGACGCGTACGAGCAGTGCTACGGCGCCGACTACGACCCGGCGGTGAGCCCCAATCAGCGCCGCGCGTGCTGGACCCATTGGCTGCAAGCGCGTTGCTCCGCAGAGCCCCCCGAGCGCATCCGATACGCAGAAACGCGCCTCGAACAGCTAGCCATCGACGGCTCCACCCGCCCGCTCCCAAGTGGCGACGCCCCCGATCCCCTCCCCGCCTACGAGCACGAATATCCAAGACCGCCCCCCGCCGAATACCAGCAATCGGGCTGCAACACCCTGTGCAACGACCGCTGGGCAAGGTGCAACCGCTACTGCGAGATGAAGGACAAGACTTGCGTGGCCGCTTGCGAAAGCGAGTTCCGGGTGTGCGTCGATGGGTGTCCGTGACGGGGCGCAGGGGAACGCGACGTGGGGGTTCGACGGACGGGGCGGTGTGATTAAGACGGGCGGTGGACCGTGGCCGTAGGGCCGTGACCGTAGGACGGTGGCCGTGGCAGTGCCTGCTCGTTGCCCCACCCTCAAGACAGCAGGCGGCAGCGCGAGCCCGCAGGGCGAAGCCCGGCGCGAACGCGCCGGCAAGGCGGAGCGCAGCGACCGCCGCGCCAGGCACGCTGCTCACTCGCGTGAGAGTGATACCAGAACTACGGCTGGGGGTGGGCGGGCGGTGTAATTAAACCTGACCACGCCACCAATCCAACACGCCACCCCCGCAGCACTGCCACCACCCTCGACCTAGTTGCTCATCGGCAGTGGGTCTACGATTGTTGGTACCGCTTGTTCCACTGCTGACTTCAAGAAAAGAACGCGCTGTAGCAGAGCTGCAGGCGCGTCCTGCGCGCAGAAGTGGCCGTTGGGCTCGCTTTCACAGCCCGGGGTGGGCGGGATGCTGGACACGCCCCCAGCAACGAACTGATAAAAGGCTGCAGTCGTTTCGGGGTCGATGTTTCCCATGACCGGACCCGTCATCGGTTCGAGGACGGGCGTGGGGTCCCAGGCGGGCTCGAGGTGTGGGATCGGTCCGAACGTCCAAGCCAGCGAACGGCTCGCGTTGTTCGGTATCAACATGTCGCCCACGCCCTCCTGGAACAGCACGCTCGCCTTGCGAGTCGTGCCCGCGACTTCCAGTCGGTTGCGGTACAAAAAAGCCGCATGCTGATGCGCATCCTGATGGTCGAAGATCATTTGAAAGATCGAGAGGCCTACCCAGAAGTCGGTTGGCGTGACGTTTGGAAGGAGGTCCCGCAAGCCCGCCGGGAACTTGTCGATGAATGTGCCCTCATTGAAGTACGCCTCGCCTTGGCGGTGCGCGCCGACGACGAGCGCTCCGGCCTTGATCTCGGGCGCGTAGCTGAGAAACGCCGAGCCGGCGATCGAGCCCGCGCTTATGCCGAGATAGGTCAGGGGCGCCTCCAAATCGAGGTCCGGCACACCATCTCCGTCGGGGAGCGGCACACGGTCGAGCGAACCGAGCTGCTCGATGACGCGGAGGAATGCCATTTGGTCTCCGTAGCCTTGCATGGCGAAGTCGGGAAAACGCCCTTCGAGGATGAGCGTTTGGAAGAGCACCGTGTTCTGAAGGTCGTTGTCGTGACCGATCTCGCGTTCCAAGGGGGAGGTGAAGCCGATCACGGCAAAGCCGGCTTCCGCCGATGTCAGACCAGCCTCGTACACCACGTCTTCAGCGCCTCCCCCGCCGCCATGCTGAAACATCAGCACGGGCACCGGCCCGGTCTCCGCAGCCACGGGGAGCGCCAGCACGAACGGAACTGCGAGGCTGCCCGTGGTCTGGGGGTTGCCCTCCTCATCCCTCGAAATGAAGTACTCGTTCTCGCGCCAGTTCGGCGCCTGCCATGTGCCTCGGACCACGGCAGATACGTCGCCCGACCCGCGACTGACGCTCTCGATTGTGTAGCTCGGTGGAGGTCCAGATAGAATTTGTTCCTTCATCGACAAGGGCGTGAGCGGGATGTCGTCCGTGCTGCGCACGGTGATCCGAAAGACCACAGCCATGTCGCTTGCGTGGACCGGGGGCGAAACCACCTGGTCGTCGGCAAGGACGTCGAGCACGCCGTCGGTGAGTAGGCCTCGCGCCTTGCTGATCTCGCTGGCTTCTCCTGGCTGCTCCGATCCGAGCACCTTCCCCATGGCGGCTGAGGGTTCGAACCGGCGCCCGTCGTCAGTGCGCGCGTCGGTCGTGACCACCATCGCGTATCGTCCCTTTGGTGTCAGCGGGATCGAGGGATAGAGCACCAAGGAATGGTCGATTTCCTGGCCTTGCAACGTTCGAGAGATCGGGCTCAACTGAAACGGGACGCGCTGCCCCAATGTTTCGCTCCCTGGCGTGACGTCGAAGAGCCGCATTGCCGCAGACGGCTCTAGCGAAGCCTGTGGCGTGAGCGGCAGCGAAGCGGTGTCCGGCGCGTCCGAGAGCTTGACTACGATGCCGCCGGTCGGGCTGAAACCATCGAGCTCGGACGTTTCTTTCATCAGCGCGAAGTAGAGGAAGATCACGTCGGGCTCGCCCGACGGAATGCTCAAAACAACGCGGTATCCGGTTGGGGTCGAAGCGTCCGGCGCGAGCCAGTAGTCGTCGGGAAACGGCGACATTGCGGAGCGATCCTTGCGGTCGTACAAGATCGTGGCGCTTGGGAGCATCCCGCCGACGCCACCGGCCCCAGCCGAGCCGCCACTACCACCCGTGCTTTCCGTCTCGCTGCACCCAAGCAGGGGCACTGCCCAGAGCGCGCAGACACAGAGAACTCCGAGTAAGTAACGCATGACGACCCCTTCCGATCGGACCGACCCCATTTCGCAGCCGCTACGCAGGACAACTTGGGTTGCCACCGAACCCGTCGCCATACGTAATTCTTTCGTCGATTCGAGAGCGCAGAGTTTGCGCCGCGGTCAACCGGATGGCATTTCACCGTAGAGATGCCGCTGTCGCGAGTCGTTCTCGAGTTGTCCTGGCGCTGATCGAGTCAGTTCCCTGCATTGGCGCAGAGGCGCATCGGGAGGCGTGTGGGTCGAGATGCAAACTGATTCAACGCGCCCAGTGAGTGTTTCGGGCAGTAACCCGAGCGCAGAGTCGCTGAAACAGCTCGACCGTTTCCATCTTCGGTTCGAACGGGGCCGCTGAAATCTACGAACGGAGGGGCTCGCGCAGCCGCGGGTGTGTTGTGGCCGGTCGGTGGGCGGGGGAGCGGGTGGCGCTGTTTGGGGCTGGCGTCGATGTACGGCTTGTGCTGCCGCGGGTGTTTGGGGGGCGGGTCTTGGATGGGTCGGGTGGTACGGCTTGGTTACACTGCCCCGCCCACCCCCCGCCCGTAATTTTGGTATCACTCTCACGCGAGTGAGCAGCGTGCCTGGCGCGGCGGTCGCTTTGCTCTGCCTTGCCGGCGCATTCGCGCCGGGCTTCGCCCTTCGGGCTCGCGCTGCCGCCTGCTGTCTTGTGGCGCATTGCTGCGGTTCCGCGGTTCTATGCACTTGGATATGAATGGAGGGGCGCGGAAAAAGGCGCGATGTGGGGCGGAGTCGACGTAGCAAGTGACAATCGGCAAGACAGCAACCACCCCCGATTGGCGCGAGCTCCGAGGCTCGGCTTGCCTGCTCCTCGCCCTCAAGTGCATCGGAGCAGATCTGCAAGCCGAGCCGTTCGACGCAGCCCCACATCGCGCCTTTTTCCGCGTCCCGGTCAGACTTTCAAAACCAGCTTTCCGAGCTTCTCCCCCGTAAACAGCCTGAGCAACGCGCTCGGGAAATTTTCGATGCCTTCGACGACGTGTTCCTTAGCCTTGAGCTTCCCCGCCGCCATCCACTGCGCGATTTCGGCCGCGGCTGCGCCGCACCTCGCCGCGTAGTCGAACACCACGAAGCCTTCCATCCGGGCGCGATAGGTCAGCAGCGCCATGTAGTTGTTGGGGCCGCGGAAGCGCGGGTTGTTGTACTGACTGATGGCGCCGGAAATCACGACGCGGCCGTGCATGGCGATTTTGCTCAGCACAGCGTCGAGGATCTCGCCGCCGACGTTGTCGAAGAAGACATCCACGCGCTTCGGGCACAGCACGCCGAGGCGGTCGCGGATGTTCTCGTTCTTGTAGTCGATGGCCCCGTCGAAGCCGAGCTCGTCGACCAGGTAGGCGCACTTGTCGGGGCCGCCGGCGATGCCGATGACGCGGCAGCCTTTGATTTTCGCAATCTGCCCTGTGACGCTGCCCACCGCTCCGGCCGCACCCGAAATCACGACGGTCTCGCCTTCCTTGGCCTTGCCAACGTCGAGCAGGCCGAAGTAGGCGGTCATGCCGGGCCAGCCCAGCACGCCGAGGTAGCTTTGAATCGGCGCCAGGCTTGCGTCGATTATCAAGAGCTCCTTGGGCTTGGCGACCGCGTACTGCTGCACACCGAGCACGCCTTGCACGGCGTCCCCGACTTTGAGCGTCGGGCTGTTCGACTCGATGACTTCACCGACGGTGTTCGCCCGCATCACATCACCGACCTTCACGTCGTCGATGTAAGTCGCCCCCTCGTTCATCCAGGCACGCATCGCCGGGTCGAGCGAGATGTGGCTAATCTTCACGAGCGCTTCACCCTCGCCCGGCTTGGGAACAGGCGCTTCGTCGAAAGACCAGTTGCTGTCGTTGGGGAGACCGTCCGGCCGGGATGCCAGCCGCACCTGCTTGTTCATCATCGTCATGCTCCTGAGATCAGAGTTCGGCCCGCTCAGGCCTCGGTCCAAATGCGTTCGCCCGGGATCCACTTCGCGTGAAAGCCCGCCGGCACGCGTGACGGCAAGCGCACCCGCGCCACCGGGCCGCGCTCGATTTGCTTCGCGTCGAAGACCCAGGACTCGGATCGGCCGTCGCGGTTCATCATGATGGTCACGACGTAGCCGTCGTCTTCGCTCGCTCCGCCGACGGCAGGCGCGAACGGCGACTCACTCGCGAACCAGCCATCCGGGTAGTCGTAGCGCACGCAGGACCCATCCTCGTGGTCGTACTTCACCAGCGCGCGAAACTCGACGGTGTGCATGTCGCGCGGCAGGTACTGGTGGTACGAGTACCGCGTCTTCTGGCCGTAGAGCAGCGTGTCCGGCAAACAGAACTCGGTATTCAAATCGTCGAGCTGCTCTTCCTTGCACTCGCCCGTCACCAGGTTCATCCGCCAGCGACGAAGGTGCGTCTGGATGCGCAGGTACGCCAGCATCGCAGCGAGCGGCCCCTCCTCGGGGTTGCGCCGAATCGACGGGTCCGGCTGAAAACAACCGTCCATCACGATCCAGTCGCCTTCTTCCCAAGCGTTTACCATGTGAAGCACGTACCCCGGCTCGAACTCGAACCAGCGCACCTCGTCGCTGCCCCCGCGCCGCGGAATCACGCCAAAGCGCGAAGGCAAGTCGCGATGAAAGCGCGCCACCCGGAACCCGTGCTTTCTGAGCACCTCCTCGTCTTGAAAGAACGGGAAGTCGTGAAGAATGGAGTAGTTCTCGGTGATGGTGATGTCGTGCGGCGCCCGCACCCCCGGCAGGTCGATGGGCACCTGATGCATGAGATTCCCAGCCCGGTCGTTCACCGCGTAGGTCATGTAAGGCGGCTCGAAGTCATCGAGCGTAAACCAAACCATCTCGCCGGTCCGCTCGTCGACTTTGGGATGCGCCGACACTGTCGTCCGCCGCTTCCCACCAAAGTCGTCCACCCCGGTCGGCTCGAGCGTCAAGGGGTCGAGCGTGTACGGCTCCCCACAAAGGTACCAAAGCGCAAAGAGCTTCCCGTTGTGCCAAATGACATCGGTGTTCGCCGTGTCCTTGGCGCGAAGGTCCATTCCCTCTTCATTGAGCGGCCCCATGATGCCGTTCCAAAGCGCACGCCCCGCCCGTGCCTCTTTGCGAAGCCCCGCGGTCGGCACGAGCTGGCTTCGATACGAGGCCTTCCCATCACGGAAGTAGACCGCGTGCACCATCCCGTCCCCATCGAACCAGTGGTACGCGTTGCGCGGCTGGAACACCGAGTTCGGCCCGTTGCGCACGTAAGCCCCGAACAGGTCCTTCGGCAGCTCCCCCTCCACCCCGAGGTCGAACGAGCAACTCTCATGCACCGTCGGCCCATAGAGCCCGTGCAGGTAGGGGTTCTCGACGTTTGGCGTCCAGGTCGGCGCGTCGGCACTGCTCGAGTTCATCCGGGGGAGAGTACGTGAGCGGCAGGGGCGGCGCCAGTTGCGCCGGGCTTTGCGCTTTGGGTGCGGGCTGCCGCGGGTGTTTGGGGAGCGGGTTCTGGGTGGGTTGGATGGTACGGCTTGTTTGCCCCGCCCCGCCCACCCCCACCCCTAGTTCGGGTATCACTCTCACGCGAGTGAGCAGCGTGCCTGGCGCGGCGGTCGCTGCGCTCCGCCTTGCCGGCGCGTTCGCGCCGGGCTTCGCCCTTTGGGCTCGCGTCAATAGCTACTGGGCCATCGGCAAGCGCATCGCCAAACAGAAGCTCAACACCCGCGCCGACTACCACAGCGCCATCCTCGCCGACCTCTCCGCCGACCTCGCCATCGGCGCACGCACCCTCCAACGCACCGTCACCTTCTACGAAACCTACCGGCGCCCCCCGAGCATCGACGGCCTGAGCTGGGCCCACTACCGCATCCTCATGCAACTGCGGGATCCAGCCGAGCGCGCCTTCTACGAACAGCTCGCCGCAAGCGACACCCTCTCCGTCAAACGCCTCAACGTCGCCATCCAGAGCGACCACTATCAAAGCGCCCAAAGCGCCCCCGAAGGCAAGCCGGTCATCATCCCCCGCCCCAGCGACCCGAGCTACCTCTACAAAGCCGAAGTCCGCGACGTCATCGACGCCGACACCGTCCTGCTCGACATCGACCTAGGCTTCGAAGTCATCCGCCGCCAATCCATCCGCCTCGCCCGCATCGACGCCCCACCCCGCGACACCCCACAAGGCGCCAAAGGCCGCCGCTTCGTCCGCGAACAACTCGCCACCGCCCGCACCGTCGTAGTCAACACCCGCAAATACGACATCCACCGCCGCTACGTCGCCCACCTCTTCTACGCCTTCAACAAGCAAGGCATCGAACAGACATTCCTGAAAGGCCGTTACTTGAATCAAGAGCTAGTCAGCAAGGGCTTCGCGAAAATGGTCTAGTCCGCGCATGACAGCGGCGACGTTCACATGACTCAAAGTAGCCAAGAATGGCGTTCTAAGCCCAGGAATACGACATGAACGCCGTCCCCGGATCGGTCCAAAATGCAGGAAGAACGGTCCTCCGCTAATCGAGCTCCTGAACCGACCGCCAAGTCTCTTCCACTCCGTTGGCGACGATCCAGCGTTGGAGCACATCCTCGCGAACGAGCTCTTCGGAAACTCTAAGCATCGCTTCGATGTCGCGAAGGTGTTTTTCCGAGCCCCCTTCGCGATAGAATTCCAGCTTTCGTACGATGACATATTCGAGCGGAGCCACGTGAACGGGCTCATCATCAACCTCGACACACATGCGCTCCGAAAGCGCCCAGCGATGAAAAGGATCGCGGTTCGCAAGATACACATCCGCTTTGAATCCGCTCTCATGATGGATGAGGTTGAAGTGCCCCCGCTGAGCTCTAAGCACCTCCCTGGCGATGATCTCCTCTGGTGGGCAGTAGAACTCTTCGAGGGGAAACAATTCTGTGATGCGCACCGCATCGCCGCGTCCTAGCGCGAGTACGAGATCCACATCGTGAGTGACACGCGGCTCTCCGTAGAAAACCCCAGCGACGCTGCCGGTGATCATGTACGTAAACCCCGCCCGCTCGAGCCGGCGGGTGTAAAGAAGAACGAGGTCAGTCTCGGACATGCGAGAACGCTTCTCTCACCGCAGCCTTGACCTGTTCATCCGACCAATCGGGGTACTGCTGCCGTATGAATGCCTCTTTGAGTCGACGCACCGACCAGTACAAATCGCGCGCGGCAATCCAACGCTCGCCCGGCGTCATCTCTCGAAATCGCGCGATCTGAGCCTCTCGCGCCTGGGAAGCATGGTCCACCTGGATGAGACTACCGTGTCCGGTGGAAAGCTCAAGCGAGCCCCAACCCCCGCCAAGCCCTCTCCCCAAAGTGAAACCAACGGTCGATGCGCTCACCGTCCAAATGAAATCGGAGGTTCGGTCCTGAGATCGGGAGACTCACAGCTTTCGGCCGAAGCGCAGCCAGGCATACACCACCCTCGTGCCGCACGCTTCGGTAGACGATGCCGTTCGAGCCCGCCTCGCGGAGCTCACGCGCCAACGCCTGAGCCGCACCGTACTCGTCCGCATCGTGGGCCTTCGCAAGTCCAACCCGAGTTGGCCTCCGCCGGCAAGGTCGCCGGTTTCCGCCAGTTGCGTCACTCGAGTCACTCAGCACACGGCAACACCAGGGTCACTGGTGTCAGGCTTTCCGCAGCCAAGACGAACTCTAGGTGTGCGTTGCAACCACGGTCCGCCAGTGGCCGCAGTGTCGAAGGCCGTCTCATCCACGCAGATGACCTCTCCAGCTTCGCTCAGAGCGACGAGCTCGGCGAAGTTCGCGGCGCCTCTCGCCACCAGCTCGAGCGCCGGCATCTCCAGCGTCAGCATCGTCTCAGAGAGCCGCTCCTCGGAATCACCCCCGCTCCCACAGGAAACGAGCACCGGATCTTTCTCACTCGGGTTGGAGCTCGAGGAACGCAACGGATTGGCCGTCGAGCGGCAGCTCTACGCGCACCGGGCGAACGTTGTCGACGACAAAGACCTCGTCCGGCTCATCGGAGCCGGGGTTGTTCTTGTCGATGCGGTACAACTTCGCGGTGTAGCGCCCAGGATCGAGGCCGGAGAGCTCGACGGTTAGCGTTCGGCTTTCGGCGTCCTCCTCGAGGGTGTGCCATTGCGCCGCCAAGAGCGTGAGCCACTCGGGGCTGACAGAGCGAGGCACGCCAACCACGGCGGGGTTATCCCAGCACTGTCATTCCCCGAAAGCGAAGGCGAAGCCGAATCGGACGGTCGCTTGGCCCACGGTCGTGTTCTCGAGGACCACAGTTCCGATCTTGATCCAAGTCTTTGCGTAGCCCACCTCGAGGACCAGCCCCATGCGCCGGGTGACGAAGATCTGAAACCCGGGCGCCACGCCCCAGCTGAAGCCACCGAAGACGCCGGTTTTCGATTCGACAAAGACCCCGTCTGAAATGCTGAGCACGCGCAACGAGCCCCCTACGTGGACCACGATGTATGCCTCGGCCTCTTTGTTTCTCACCTTGAAGGGGTAACGCGGCTTCACGAACGGGGAGATGTCGAGTGCGTAGTTGTGGGGCTTCAAGAAGCTTGGCATCGAGCCGCCGCCGCTCGTCCGCTGCGGGCGGACCCAGTAGTTGCTCACCAGGCCTCCGACCGTGACGTACTGCGCGACGGGCTTCTCGAAGCGGAGGTCGAAGCCGAGGGTCGCTCGCGGCGTCTCTTCAATCACGCTATCCGAGTATGAGCCCTGGTCGCTGTACTTGAGCTTCACCTTTGGGCCGAGGCCGAAGCGGCCGAGCAGCACGAACCGCCATCGCCGGTCACCTCCCCGAGGGCGCTCCCGGGCGCGCACCGAGCCCGGTTGGACGCACTCCGCTTCTTTGCTGCAGGTGTCCGTGGCGTCGCAGGGTGGGTCGCAAATCGAAACGCATTCGAGCTTCTCAGGATGGCAGGCGTAGCCACTGCGGCAGGCTGGAAAGCAGGCCGCGGCAGGCTCGGGCGAGATGCTCGCCTCGGGCTCCGCGCTTGCGTTCACGGAAGGTTGTTCTGCCAGCGCGACTCGAGCACTGCAGAGGAACAGGCACGCCAACGACGCGATTAGACCGAGCGCCTTCATCGTCCGACCGACGAACTAACACGCTTGCTCGAAACCGCGAAGCGCGAACGGCAGGCACGAGCGCCGGCCTCGGAGCCACCCGTCTCAGAAGGCAAACGTGAATCCGAATCGAAGCGTGCCCTGACCGAGGGCTGTCTTCTGCGCGAACGTATGACCGAGCTTGAACCAGCTGTACGCGTAGCCGAATTCGACCAGAAGGCCGACGTGCTGCGTGACGAAGATCTCGAAAGCCCGGAGACACACCCCAGTTGAAGCCGCCGACGATGCCGCTGTCGGCAGAAATGGTCTCGATGGCACCACCGGACACGACGAACTCCACGGAGCGCACCGCCTGCCTCAGCGAGCCGCCAAAATGGACGACCAGATACGCTTCCGCTTCCTTCTTACCGATGCGGAAGGGGTAGCGCGGCTTGACGAAGGGCGCGATGTCGAACGCGTAGTCGTTTGGGTTCAAGGAGCGAGTCGCCGCGCCTCCGCCCTTGCTCGGCGCGCGGAGCCAGTAGTTGCTGATGAGGCCGCCGACGGAGAGGTGCTTGGCGACCGGTTTCTCGAAGCGGAGATCGAAACCGAGGGTGGCGCCTGGCTTGTACTTGATTTGGAGCTCCTCGGCGTTGACGAGCGGAAACTCTACCGTGGTTCTCGAATCGCCAACCAAGCCAAAGCGGCCGAGGAGCACGATTCGAAAACGCCGGTCGCCGACCTCTCCGCTCGGCTGCGCCTCGGCTCCGCGGCGCTGGACGCATTCGCCCTCTTCCGAGCAGACCTCCCAATCGGCGCAGGGAGGGTTGCACGCCGAAACGCAGTCTCGTCTCTGCGGGTGACAGACATAGCCGATCGGGCAGGTCGGAAAGCAGACGGCATCGTCGTCTGTCGACGGGGGCTCGACGGGCGACTCTGCTTCGTCGACCTCTTGGGCGCTTGCGGCACGTCCGCCGAAGGGCCTGGAGGCGACGACGAAGAGGCAAACGAGCAAGGCCAGCAGGCTCCGTTTCTTCATCGTTCCTGCGCTCAGGTAACACGCCGCCAATCCGCGGCGAAGCGAAATCTACTTCGACGGGTCCACCACGCGCCCGATGAACAAGGTCGCGCCGGTCGTTCGGTCGATGATGGCGAAGATGAACGGCCGGTCGACGCTGAGCGTGGCCTGGGGTGGCAGCGAGGTGTTCCCAACGAGGACAGCGGTCGCGGCCGCCGCTTCGGTGCCGTTCTCATCCACTGCGACGAAACCCTCATGCACCAGGTCTTGAATGTAGAGGTCGCGCTTACCCGTCATGCCCGAGAGGTCGGCGTCGATATCGAATGCCTCGACCATGCCGAGCGCCATGAGCGGCCCCTTGGCCGGCACCTGGGAGCGAAACTTGAACTTCGGCAACGACAAAGTCACCAGATGCCCGCTGAGCTCGCTTTGGATCTCGGCCACCCGATTCGCGGAGAGCGTGCTTTCCACCGTTGCGAACTGTCCTTCGTTCGGAACAATCAAGAGCATCGCCAACTGCCCACCGTCGTAGTACAGCTCGGCCGCTTGGTAGTTCGCGCCCGCTGCGTACGTCGTCTCGACGCCCGCGTGCATGGTAGGGGTGCTGATCTCGCTTCCATCCAGCAGCCTGAACGCCTCGTTTGTCGTGTTCGCCGCGTCGAAAGGTTTGGCCCAAGACGCGTTGAAGTAAATCGCGTTCACCAGAATGAGCCGCGTCAGGTCGTTGATGAGCCCCTGCGGAATCAGCTCTTCGATCCGCTGCTCGGTCTGCCCGCTCACCCAACCGTTAATCGCAACCCTCGACTCCTCCGGCTCCGTGACGAAATCCATTAGCCGCAAGCCCGCGCCGTAGCTCTCCGCGAGCGTGTCGAGAAATGGAGCGGCGAACTCGAAGCCCGCTTGCCCGAACAAAGCGTTGGTGACCTTCAGCCGAAACGGCCGGGGCGCGTTCTCGCCCCCCTGCTCCGCGCGAGCAGCAAGCTCGAGGTCCAGCGCATTGAACGCCGGATGCAGCTTCTGTTGCCCAAGCCCAAAGCGAAGCGCATCTCTCATCTGCGCTTCGGTCGTGCCCCGCGCCCCCGCCCAAGTCATCGCCAGCGCAACCGAAATGCTGTGCGGCGAAAAGAAGAGATTCTCTCCGTCCTTCAGGGCCTTCTGATAAAACGCCCAGCCGAACTCCGAGTTGTCGGCCGTGAGCTGAGCCAGCTCCGCAGGCGTCGTGTCGGGCGAGCTATCCCGCGGTTTCGACGAAGCAACCAGCTCGCCGGGAGCGTCGTCGCTTGGCATCGAAGAGCCTTTGTTGGTGCTGGAGCAGGCCAATAGCGAGGCTCCGAGGAGTAACAATATGGCATTTCTAAGCATACGAAATGATGCGTCGAATGAGTCACGAAGGTCAAGCCGGGCGAAGTCGCTAGGTCGCGAACTCAGGTGATTTCGTTCGTTCTGATAGGCTCCAAACAAGGGGGAATGCACGATGAGGCGTTACGTATTGGGATTCGCGTTTCTACTGATCGGCGCATGCTCGGTCGACACCACTGGGTTGGGAGATCCAGAAGACTTTCGATTGAGTGCGACGCCCGAAAGCATCTGCCCAGGCGATGCAAGCAGACTCAGCTGGGAGGCACTCGATGTGCCGACCTCTCGTGACTATTGCGCCGAGCCCTATCAGACAGGGCGCGTATGCACCATCAACGGAGACTGTGATGCCGATGAAACATGCATTGACCAGCAGTGCATCGGCCCAGGTGATGATCCGGAAGAGATCGATTTCGGCAATGGTTGCCCGATTGATGGGGTGATCGAGATCAATCAGCTAGAAATCGCAACCAACGAAGTCGATCCCGTCCTCGACGGCAGCGACGGCCGCAGTCGCCAAGATCGCGGCTCGAAAGCGGTGTCCCCGCCAAGCACAACGGTCTATACAGCGGCGTACGAGGTAGACGACGTACGCGTGGCCACGACGTCTGTGACCGTGAACGTGCTGGGCCTAGAAGACGTGACCGAGGTCATCGATTTCGGGACGTTCTTCTGCCGAAGCGCCGGAGAGACCGTTCACCGAACGCTCGGCTCCTCGACCACCGGTTTCGACCCGAGCTCATCCATCTTGCTCAACCTCGTGACCAACGAAAGTGCCGCAACAGTCGTGGTATCATCGAGCTCACCATCTGTCCCGGCGGTTGTACTTTCGCCGGGCGAATCGAGCACAGATTTCAACGGCAGGGTGCCCCGCGAATGGAGCGTCCGACTGGACCCGACCGAATTGCCACCGCCCACGAGCTGCACAGTAGACACCGGCGGCTTCGAACCAATCGAGGTGAAGCTTGCGTTCTCGGTCTCTTGTGGGCAGTAGGAAGCAACTTCGCTAGCGCCCGCGTCAGGGCGCCACTTCCCGATAAGGCGAAACCCACTCTGCAGTCCCCACCACGCCGGAAAGGTCGATGCAGTCCTGTTCGCTGTCTGCGATTTGCTCGGCAAGCTCCTCGGGCGTCCATTCGGAACTGGAGTAGAAGACGATCACGCGCGTGCTGTCGCCGGGCTGCGTGATGCGGCACGCGCCGTAGGAACCGCTCTCGGCGCAGACCTGGCCGGAGAGCCAGCTTCCTCCGCCGAGGGTGCAGGTTTCGCTCACGGACGCCCGCAGCAACTCGGGACCAAGCCAGGTGTCGCAGATCAAGCTCCCCGCGATCTGGCAGCTCCCGAGTAGTCCGGCGATCTGGAGTCGGGCCGGGGTCGGTCGGGTCGTCCTCGAAGAACTCATCCAGCGTGGCCATCTTGACCGGCACCTCTTGCGTCACCGCGCAGGTTTGGAGCGAAACATCCTGGACGTTGCCCCGGACGTAGCCGTCCCTGAACACGAGCAAATCGAAATCGCCCAAGGGAACGTTCTCGAACGACCCGTCTTCGGATTCGCCCAGGAAGAAGATAGCCTCGGTTTCGTCGCCCTGCTTCTGCGTCAGACTCTGCTTGCCACCGGCTCCGCTCTTCTCCTTGCCGAACAGCTTCGTCACGGCGGGCCCGATCGCATCGCCCGCGATGTTGATAACATCGAGCGCGATCTTCCCGCAGTGGCTCGCGCCGGTCGCAAGCCCGCTAAAGAACGCCTCGGTCGCGACGGTCACCTGCAGGTCGAAAAATATCGCATCCTGCGCCTGGATGTATTCAGCCGATGCCGCAGCCATGGCCTGCGCCTGGTTCAAGCCCTGATCGATCCCCTCTTGAACTTTGCGAGCGACTTTCTCCACCAGGGGCACGACGCGGTTCCTGAACCCCACCAAAGTCGCGGTGTACGCAACGATGGTCACTGTGCCGCTGATGTAGATCAGCGTGGCCGCAGCAAGCTTCTGCTCCAGCCCCGCTTGCGCCCTCGACGCCTCGACCCAGGCCTCCGAGATCCCGCTCTTGCTCCGCCATGGTCTCGAGCTCGAGCTCCAACGCCTCGACACCCGGGATGAACACCTCGTTGTAGTAGTCGAGCCACTCCTGCCCAGTGGTCGCATCGTACGTCTCGATGTCGATATGCCGGTCGTCAAACTCCTCAAACCCCGCCATCAGCTCGGCAGCCTTCGCAACAGCCGCCGTCGCCGCTTCGTTCTGAGCAACCGCAATCGAGCGCTGGCTGCTGGCCCCCTCGCCAGTCGAGTCATCCGTTCCACAGCTCGAGGTCGCAAACACCGCCGCAAGAACTACGGCGACGA
Source organism: uncultured delta proteobacterium (assembly GCA_963716775.1). Lineage (GTDB taxonomy): Bacteria > Myxococcota_A > Polyangia > Polyangiales > Houyiibacteriaceae > SG8-38. Next base: position 418,930 of record CAVQUI010000006.1, on the reverse strand, counting down.
GAAAACGCGCGTGATCCATGGAGCCAAGCATGACCCCGGCCGCAAATCCCGCAAGCGAGATCAGCGGAGATGGGGACGGGCTTGAGCTTCTCAGTCTAGAGGTCGCGCGGAGCGTCTGCGTCGATGTCAGCGTCACTGTGAGCTGCGGCGCCTCTGCGCTAACCTCCGCTTATGTCCGCGTCGACGCATCAGGAACCGGGGCTTCTTTCCGATGGAATCGCGCGCTTCGTTCCCCCGGGCGTCGACCCTGCAACGCTTCCGCGCTCCTTCGCTCTCGTTGAGCCTCTTCCCGCACTCGGTCCTGTGCCCGGCTCGTGGACGACGATTCCAGACTTTGATTCGAGCGCAAACACCTTCGTCGCCAACATCCCCACCGCGCCCCGCACGAGCCTCTACGGAACCGGCGAAGTCGCGGGCCCCCTGCTCCGCAATGGCTTCGTCACCGAGTGCTGGGCCAAGCAGCCGTTTCGCCTCGAAGCGGATGGGAAGCCGGCGCCCAACTACGATGAGAAGTCGAAGAGCCTCTATCACGCGCACCCCTGGGTCCTGGCCGTGCGCGCCGATGGCAGCGCATTCGGCGTGTTGGCCGACACGACCTACCGGCTGCAAATCGATCTTCGTGACGGAATCCGCCTAAAGAGCTCGGAGCCCTTCCCCGTCATCATCTTCGAAGGCGCGTCCCCGCAACACCTAGTGCAGCGCCTCTCCGATCTCACCGGCCGAATCGAGCTACCACCCCGCTGGACGCTCGGCTACCACCAGTGCCGCTTCTCGTATTACCCAGACGCGCGCGTCCGCGAGCTCGCCGAGGAGTTCCGGGCTCGCAAGCTCCCCTGCGACGTCATCTGGGTCGATATCCACTACATGGATGCCTACAAGGTCTTCACATTCGACCCGGAGGGCTTCCCCGACCCCAAGGGCACGAACGACTTCCTGCACTGCCGCGGCTTCAAGTCGGTTTGGATTCTCGACCCCGCGATCAAGGCCGAGGCCGGGTACGCGGTCTACGACGAAGGCGTCGCCGAAGGTCACTTCCTGACCAACGCCGAGGGCCAGGAACACCACGAATGGACCTGGCCCGGCGACGCCGCCTTCCCCGACTACACGCGCCCCGAGACGCGAGCCTGGTGGGCGCGACTCACGAGCGAGTTTCTCGAGCAGGGCATGGACGGCGTCTGGGTCGATCTCAACGAGCCCTCGCCGATTCTGCCGCTCGGCGCCGAGCTTCCCGAAGGCCTCGTGCATCGCGGCGGCGGCGACATCGCCCCCGGAAGCCACGCCCAATACCACAACGTTTACGGACTCTTGATGTCCAAAGCTACACAGGACGCCATGCGCGAAGCCCGCCCCGACCGGCGCCCTTTCGTTCTGACGCGCTCGAGCTACCTCGGCGGCCAGCGCTACGCCGCAACCTGGACCGGCGACAACGTGGCCACCTGGGAGCACCTGCATTGGTCGGTGCCGATGGCTCTGAACCTCGGTCTGTCCGGGCAGCCTTACTCCGGTCCTGACGTAGGCGGATTCGCCGGTACCCCTTCTCCCGAGCTCTTTGCGCACTGGATGGGCGTGGGCGCGCTCTTGCCGTTCTTCCGGACTCACAATGCCCTGCATGGCGACCAAGAGCCCTGGTCATTCGGAGAGGTCGCCGAGGAGCAGTCCCGCATCGCCCTGACGCGTCGCTACCGGCTCCTGCCCTATCTCTACACCCTCTTCTACGAAGCCTCGGTCACCGGCCTGCCGGTCGCTCGTCCGCTCTTCTTCGCCGACCCTGCGGACCCCTCCCTGCGCAACGAGGACCACGCGTTTCTACTAGGTGGCGATGTGCTCGTGCAGCCCCAGCTCCAACAAAACGAATCCCATGACTTCGCGATGCCCGAGGGCCGCTGGCACCCCTTCGCTCTGACGGGAGAAGAACCCGATGCGCTCGGCGCAAACCCCATCCTCCGTTTGCGCGACGGCGCGATTCTCCCGGTAGGTCGCGGCGGACAAACCAGCGAGGAGACCGCCGAGGGCCCGCTGACGCTCATCGTTTCCTTGGACGCCTCGGGAGAAGCAACCGGGCGCCTCTACGAGGATGCTGGCGAGGGCTTCGGTTATGCACAGGGCGACTATTCGCTGACGACCTACCGGGCGGTCCCGACAGATAGCGGCGTCGAAATCAGCATCGCGAAGCAGGAAGGCCAGCGTCCCCGTCCCAAGCGCGAGCTGCATATCGAGTTACTGACAGACGATGGCGTCATCCGCGCTGCGGGGATCGACGGGCAAGTCGTGACGCTGGGGTGACGGAGTTGGTGTTGGGAGGGCGGGTGGCGCCGTAGGGCTTGTGCTGCCGCGGGTGTGTTGAAGCGGGGTGTTGGGTTGGGTGGGTGGTACGGTTTGATTACACCGCCCCGCCCCTACGTGTCCAGCACCCTCTTCGACAACGGCCTCAGCAGCAGCCCGTAAAACATCTCCAAGTATCGGCGCGTCTCATCCCGCTCCAGCGATGAAATGTAGCGCCAGAAGCCGTAGATGCGTGAGAGCTTCATGAGCGTCGAAGCGTAGAGGTCCCAGTTGTAGTGCTCTTGCACCCGCCGGATGCCGCCCTTTGAAATCGCGTCCCAGACTTTGGGGTCCTTCTCGCAGGCGCGGAAGAAGTCGAGCATCTGCTGGGAGATTTCGGCGCCCCGGGTCGGGTCGATGTGGAAGCCCGACTTCCCGTGTTCGATGATTTCGAGCGGGCCGCCGTAGCGAGTCGCGAAGGTCGGCAGCCCGCTGCTCATCGCCTCGACCACGGTGAGGCCGAACGCCTCGAACTGGGCTGGCTGCACGAAGGCGCCTCGCTGGTCGGCCACGAAACGGTAGAGCTCGCCGACCTTGTTCTTGTCGGTCTGCATTTCGATCCAGCGGACATCACCTTCGAGATTGTATTCGTCGAAGAGCCAATGGGTGCGCTCGATTTGCTCCCGTTCGTCTCGGTCGTTCGACTCTTCGACGCGGAGCCGGCCGCCCACGATGACCAGGTTTGCGACCTCGCGCAGCTCGGCATTCTGCGCATACCATTCGACCAGGCCCGCCATGTTCTTGATGCGATCCAGGCGCGACATCGCGAAAAGCAGCGGCTTGTCCTGCTTGCTCAGCAGGCCGCGGTACGCGCAGTCCGGCGAGCCGTAGACCATCGTTTCGATTTCTTTCCGAATCTCTTCGGGGCGACGCGCCTCCTCGAAGTAGGGGAAGAACACCCGCGAGTCGGCCCCCGGCGAGACGATGTTGAACTTCGGGTCAAAACAGTCGATCCCCGAAACCACCCGGTAGAGCCGCGGCATGGAGAACGAGCTGTAGCTCTCGTATTGCCCCACGCTCTCGGCCGTCCCGGCGATCTCTTGATAGGTGCTGGTGATGATGAAGTCCGCGGTGTTCATCGTCATCAGGTCGGCCGTGAACTGTGCGGAGAAGTGATGGTCGGCCTCGTGGCTCTGCCAGTGCAGGTCCGATAGTAGGTACTTCGTCTTTTCGAGGGCGTGCGCGATGTTGCACTGCGTGACCCCTAGCCGATGCGCGAGGACGCTCGCCACCAGGTTGCCGTCCGAGTAGTTGCCGATGACGAAATCGGGGCGCACGCCGCCAAGTTCGACCAGAAGCTCGCCTTCGGCATCGATGGCGTAGCGCTCCAGGTACGGCCAGACCTCGAATCGTGAAATCCAATGAGGGATGACCTCGCCGCTGTGGTAGTCGCGAAACGGAACCCGCAGGATGCGCGCATGCTCCGTGCCGAGGATCGGCTCGATGCGCTCGTCACAAGTCGTGCCGTCCGCGTCCGGAATCAAACGCGAGAGCACGACGATTTGCGGCTCGATGTCGAGGCCCTGGTTGTGAATCGACTCGCGCATCTCGCGCTCAAGGGCGCGAACCTGGTCGAGGATGTAGACGACCTGCCCGCCGGTGTCCGGCTTGCCGAGCACATTGGACTGCCCGAAGTAGCCGTGCGGCGAGACGATCACGATGGAGAAGATCATCGGCATGCGCGCTAGAAAGCTCTCGAGGTTGCGCGGGGACGGGGCTTCGAGGATGTCGAGCAGCAGCTCCATCGTTTCGCGAATCTGGGCCGGCGTACGGCCCCAACCCGCCTCGAAGCCCAAGCGTCGAAGCTCCCGGCTGAGCTCGTCACTCGCCTCTTCGTGAGGCTCAAGAGCTGCGACGGCCTGGTTGAGCGCCTCCCGCAGCTCGTCCACGTCTCGAAGCGTACCGTTGAGCATCAGCTGCTGCCCGCCGAGATGATGGACCTGCAAGAAGTCGAAGAGCAGCTTCTGGCCGCGACCGCCATCCATAAAGAGCCGCCCGGCAAGGTGCCGGTTCAGAAACTCCACACCGCGCCCGATGTTGCGGGGGTGCTTGAGCTTCGGGAAGCCGCGCTCGAAGGGGCTGAGGTCGACCTCGAGCACGTAGCGGTCGCCCGACGGAATCCCGGCGGCGGCGCGCTCCTTGACGTCGAGGTACTCGGTGACGCTCAGCTCGCGGCTGTGCATGTCTTCGCTGTGCACCTGCAGGTACTGCCAACGTCCCACCCGTTCGCGCACGGCGAAACAGATGAAGTGCTCGGTCACCACGGCCTCCTGAGTGTGCCGCATGATCGTCTTCATTTTGGTGTCGCGAAGCGGCGCGCCGACTTCGGTGTCGGCGAACTGCTCGTACTCGTGCACGAGATCCGACCAGAGAAGGAACTGCCGGTCGAGCGCCGTCAGTCGTCTGAACAGCAAGTAGAGTGTTTCGCGATGGGACTGGAGAAGCTCGTTGAGCAACTGAATCATTCTTGTTCCTCGGGGGGGACTCGAATGTCCCCTAGGAAATCATACCAGTCGATCCCCTCGAGGATTCCGCGGGCGTGTGGGCTCTTGGCGAAGTGAACGCGCGGACGCCCGCGAAGCCTTTCGAGCTCTGGTGTGTGATTGCTCACGACCACGCCGAGCGTGTCCCCCGAAAGCATGTCCCAGTCGTTCCCTGAATCGCCGGCGACGAGCAATCGCTGCGGCTCGAGGTTCCACTTGAAGCAGAAGAAGCGAATCGCGAATCCGCAGGACGCGCGGATCGGGAGAACGTCCAGGTAGATCTCATGATCCAGAATTGTAGTCACCCGCAGACCCTCTTGGCGAACGCGGCGACGAATTTCTTTGAGATCCGGCGCGACCTTGGGGTCGAGGCGGTAGCGAAGCCGATACTTCGTTTCTGACTGGGGAACGCGTTCGAGGCCCGGAATCTCGCCAATCACCCGGTGCACCTCGTTCGGGTCCCAACGGTAGCGAATCTGGCGCTCCCAAGAACGGTCGGGCAGCAAGTGAGTCCCGTAGTGCAGCTCGCTTCCTGCGGCTGTGATCAACACATCCGGAACCGGCATTTCGAGCTCGTCCATCAGCGCGAGGGCTTCGGCCAGCGTCCGCCCCGTCGCGATGCCGAAGCCGACCTTGGCATCGGTGCTCTCCAAGCGCTCCATCAGCGTCGCCATCGCTTCGTCGTCACCGGTCAATGTGTCATCGACGTCGGTCACCAGTAGCCTGTCCATGCCGGCGAGATTGTTGCGTCGCCGACGGATGGGCACGTGGCGCGAGTCCTTCACGACTTTGCGGGCCTCTTCCACATAGCGCTTGGCATGGCTGCCCCAGGAGTAGTTCGCGTGCGCTGCGGCCAGCCCGTCCTCGGACCAGCGTGTCCATCGCTCTGGGTCGCTCAGGGCGTCGCGCACCGCTTCCCCGATCGCCTTGGAATCGAGCGCGTCGACCAGGATGCCATTGTCGCAGGTCCCGATGATGTCCGTCGGGCCGCCATCGTTGGTGGCGACCAGCGGCAGGCCAGTGGCCGAAGCTTCGAGCAACGTGAGGCCGAAGGGCTCGGTCAGCGCCGGGTTGACGAATAGCCCTCTCGTCTTTGCGGCAAGCCGGAAGAGCTCGGGCACGTCGCTCGGCTCGTGGTGCTTGGGATAGGCCACCGTGCCGTAGAGGTCGTAGCGATCGATGAGCGTGAGGATCTGGGTCAGGACGCGGCGCGGGCCCGGGCCCATCTCGCTGATGTCGTCCCGGTTGCCAGCGATGATGATCAGGTTGGCCATGTCCCGAAGGCCTTCGGTTTCCCCGAACGCACGGACCAGGCCTTCGAAGTTCTTCCGCTCGTCGGCGCGGGCCAAGGCCAAGACCATCGGCTTGCTCGGGTCGTTCAGAAACCGGTCGAGCTGGGCGGCGATGCGCGGGCGCTCCCAGTTCTCTCCGGGTGGCGTGAACCGGGAGAGATCGACGCCCGGCGGGATGACCTGCATGCGCTCTGGCTGGTAGTGGTCGTAGAGCTCGTATTGCTCGCTGACCTCCTGACGCGTGCTCGCGATCACGAGCGCGGCGCTTTCGAGCGTGCGCTCTTCGGCCTCGATGCGTTGGGTGAAGCGGTAGGTCTGTTCGCTTTCTTCGCCCTTGGATTGGAGACGCAGTTGCTTCACGCGGCCCAGGGAGTGCCCCGTGAAGACGAAGGGCACGCCGAGGAGCTTGGCGAGACGCGAACCGACATAGCCGGCGTCGGCGTAGTGCCCGTGAATCAGGTCCGGCGGGCGTTCCTGCATACGCACATAGCGCATGAGCTGATCGATCAAGCTGTCGAGGTGCGGCCAGAGCGTTTCTTTTCGAAGGTAGCGCCGCGGGCCGAAGGGGATGCGGACGATTTGGGCGCCGCGACTGATCGGCTCGAAAGGTCTCGAGTAGATGTCGTCGACGCGCTTGTCGAAAATCTGGCGAGTGATGACGTCGACGCGCTCGATGTCCGGATGTTCCGATAGCGCTCTCGCCTGGTCGACCACGTACGAGACCTGGCCGCCGGTGTCGGCGTCACGTCCGAGCTCGATGTCGGTTGCGCGAACCAGCCCGTGCACGGTTAGCGACAAGACGTAGAGACCATCGGGCCCCGGTGCGCTGATCGTGCCCGCGCTCGTGTCCTTGGCCCATTCGGCCAGGTGCCGCTCGTAAAGAGCGAAGTCGGTGGTGGTGGCGCCGTGGATTCCGCAAAGGTCTGCCGCGAACGCGGCCGCACGGTCGAGGGTGACCTGCTGATCCCATTCCTGCAGGAGTCCGAGGCATACGACGGCGCTGAACGCGTCCCCCGCGCCGACGGTGTCGATGAAATTCTTCGCCGGTCTCGCCTGCGCCTCGAACGTCGTCTGAGCCCCGATGACGGACAAGGCTCCCTCGGCACCGCGGGTCACGATGATGCCGTCGTTGCCGTGTTTGCGGGCCAGCCCGAGGGCCGCGGCGCGGCAGTCCTCGAAGGTCGCGGTCGGCTTGGAGGTCAGCTCCGCGAGCTCCTTGTCACTGAGCTTGATCCAGTTGCCGTTCCACAGACACCAATCGAGCTTGTCTTGAGTCCACCAGGGGTCGCGCAAGTTGACGTCGATGAACGAGGGGGCAGCGGCCTCGTCGCGGAGCCTGCGCAGCGTGGACCAGCTCTCCTCGGAGCGAAGGGCCAGCGAGCCGTGATACAGCAAGCCGATGGGCTCCTCGAAGGCGGCGCGGATCGCCGGTTCTGCCTGGATCGAGTCCCAGGCTTGCCCGGGCGCGATCTCGTAATGGTTTTCCCCATCGACGAAGCTCGCGGTGACCCGGCCTGTCGGGCGCGCCGGGTCGATCTGCACGCCGTGGGTCAGCAGGTCCCAGCTGGTCATCCGCTCGATGACTTCGCGGCCCTCGTCGTCGTCGCCGACCGCGCTAATCACCAAGGGATTCGAGTTGAATCCCCGCAAATGCCAGGCGACGTTGAACGGCGCGCCTCCCAGCACGCGGCTGCCGTCCGCAAAATGGTCGAACAGCACCTCTCCGAAAATGACCGGTCGTTTGTGGAATCGATGCACAGGCTCTCAGCTAACGTATTGGGGGGTGCAGTTGGTCTCGGTTCTAGCTAGGCTCACGCAGGCATGAGCGTAACACGTTCACTCCTTGCGTCAGATTTGGATGGGACGCTGATCCCCCTGGAACGCGATTCCCAACGCTTGCGTGAGGTCACCGAGTTCGTAGGCGTGGTCGACGATAGCGTCAACCTGATGCTCGCGTACGTCACGGGTCGACATCTGGCGCTTGCGCGCGAAGGAATCGCGGAGGTCGGCCTGCCCTCGCCCGATTGGTTCGTCTGCGATGTCGGAACGAGCGTGTATCGACGCACGGGCGCCGGGTTTGAGCCGGATGAAGCGTACCGCGAGGCGATGCGAGCGGCCTTCGGCGGCCTGAGTGGCGTCGACATCCGCGCGGCGATCGGCGCCATCGAAGGGCTCGATCTCCAAGAAGCAGAGAAGCAAGGCGAGTTCAAGGTCAGCTACTACACCCGGGGCCGCCCCGAGCCGTACGTCGACACCGTCCAGGCGCGGCTCGACGCGGCAAAGGCGCAGGCGAACCTGGTCGCAAGTCACGACCCCGTCAGCGGCCGCGGCCTCCTCGACGTGCTCCCGGCCGGTATCGCCAAGGACTACGCCGTCCGCTACCTGCACGACCACAGCGGCGTCGACGAGCAGCACCTGGTCTACGCCGGCGACTCGGGCAACGATCGCGCCGCCATGCTCACCGGCTTTCGGGTGATAGTCGTAGGCAACGCCGACGAAGCGCTCAAGAAGGACCTCGGAATCGAGGCCGTGGCGCAGGGAATCGCCGACAAGATCTACTTCGCACACCACCCCTATGCCCGAGGCGTCTTAGAGGGACTCCGGCATTTCGGCTTTGTGAGCGAGTAGCCTCAGTGAGCCGAACCCCAGCTGCGGCCCCAGCCGGCCTCCACCGGCAGCGGCACCGATAGCGGCACCGCGTTCTGCATCCGATCGATGACGAGCGTCTCGAGCCCTTCCCGCTCCTCCGGCGGCGCTTCGAACACCAGCTCGTCGTGAACCGTCAGCACCATGCGGCTTTGCAGGGACTGCTTTTCGATGTCGCGCTGAATGTCTACCATCGCGACTTTCATGATGTCGGCCGCGGTCCCTTGAATCGGAGTATTGCAGGCGATGCGCTCTGCTGCGGCGCGCAGGTTCTTGTTCTGGCTTCGGATGTCCGGAAGTGAGCGGCGGCGGCCCAGGAGCGTCGTCACCAGTCCGTTGGCGTGTGCCTGTTCGACGACTTCGGCGAGGAAGGACTTGACGCCGGCGTACTGATCGAAAAACGCATCGATGTAGCGCTGGGCTTCGCCCCGCTCGATCTTGAGGTTTCGGGCCAGGGCGAACTGGCTCTGGCCGTAGATGACAGCGAAGTTCACCGTCTTGGCCTCGCCGCGCATCTGCTTGGTCACTTCCTCGGGCTTCACGCCGAAGAGCGCGCAGGCGGTCTGCACGTGCACGTCATCGCCTCTCGAGAAGGCGTCGACCAATGCGGGGTCGCGGCTCAGGTGGGCCAGCACCCGGAGCTCGATCTGGGAGTAGTCGGCCGACAGCATCGACCAGCCCTCCGCCGGCACGAAGGCGTCCCGCACCCGACGCCCCATCTCGGTGCGAATCGGGATGTTTTGCAGGTTCGGGTCACTCGACGAGAGCCGCCCCGTCGCCGCGACCAGCTGGTTGTAGCGGGTGTGGATGCGGCCGGTGTCCGGATTCACCTCCCGCGGCAAAGCATCTAAATACGTGCTCTTGAGCTTTGAAACCGATCGGTATTCGAGAATCGCCTGAGGCAGCGGGTGAAGCCGGGCGAGCTCTTCGAGCACCCCGTGGTCGGTCGAGCGCCCGGTCTTGGTCTTCTTGCTCGAGGGCAGGCCGAGCTCGTCGAAAAGGATGGTCTCGAGCTGCCGCGGGGACGAGACGTTGAAGTCGTGGCCGGCCAGCTCGGTACAGCGTGCGTGCAGACTCTGGAGCTCGCTGTCCGCCGTCTTGGAGAGCTCCGCAAGCAGCCCCGCGTCGACCCGAATCCCCGTGAGCTCCATGGTCGCGAGGACCCCAGCCAGGGGCAGCTCCACCTCATAGAAGAGCCGCTCGAACTCCCCCTCGTGCATGCGCGGCGTCAGCAGCTCGCTCAGGCGGAATGTGTAGTCCGCACGCTCGTTGGCGTACTGCGCCACGGCTTGCACTTCGAGCTCGTCCCAGGCCAGGGCCTTCTTGCCCTTCCCGCGGACGCTCTCCTCACTGCTCAGCTCGCCATCGAGCTCTTGGCGCGCCACGTCCTCTAGTCGATGCGCGTGCCTGCCGGGGTCGAGCAGGTAACTCGCCAAGGACGGATCGAAATGAGCTCCCCGAAGGGTGACGCCGCGCCGCGCCCAGAACACCTTTTCGCGTTTGGCGAGCGCGAGCTTGGGGATGAGCGAGTTCTGCAGCAGCGGCTTGAGCACCGGCCCGGCTTGCTCCCAGCTCAGGTGATCCGGTGCGCCGATGTAGCGATGGCCGAGCGGAATGTACGCGCTGACGCCGTCCACCCAGCTCAGCGCAACGCCCACGAGCTCTGCCTGGATCGGATCGTCGATGTCCATCACCGAATAGAGGGCAAAGCTCCCGACCTCACGAATCGCGCCGGCGATCCGATGCAGCCCCTCCGCGGTCGTGATCGTCTCGTAATGCCCTTCGATCACCGGCGCTGGATCGAGCTGAGCAAGCAGGCGCGTGAGCTCGAGCTCGCTGAAGAGCGTGCGTAGCGCCGCGGTGTTCCCGCCAGTGTATGGGCGAGTGACGACGTCCGGGTCGATCGCCACGTCGTGGCGAAGCGTCACCAGCTCGCGGGAGGTGAGCGCCTTGTCCCGGTGCTCGCCGAGCTTCGCCTTCAGCGCCTTGCGCGTGATGCTCTCGAGGTTCTCGTAGATGCCGTCCAGACTGCCGTAGTTTTCGAGAAGCTTGGCCGCGGTCTTCTGCCCCACGGAAGGAACGCCCGGCACGTTGTCCGAGCTGTCGCCCATCAGCGCCAAGAGGTCGCGCACCTGGCCGGGCTCGACGCCCATCTTCTCCCGAGTCTCCTCGGTGCCGAAGACCTTGTCTCGCATCGTGTCGTACATGACGACATCGGGGCCCACCAGCTGGAGCAGGTCCTTGTCGGCGCTCACGATGACGACGCGCAGCCCCTTGCGGCGGGCCTGCGTCACCAGGGTCGCGATGACGTCATCGGCCTCGAAGCCCGGCGCCCCGATCGGCGACATGCCCCAGGCTTCGGCGATCTCGTGAACACGAACCATCTGCTGCTCCAGATCGGGCGGCGCCGGCGGGCGATTGGCCTTGTAGTCCGGGTACAGTTCTTTTCGAAACGACTTCCCCTTCGAGTCCGTCGCGACGACCACGCTGCGCGGCTCGCGCTCCCGAAGCAGTTTGAGCAGCATGCTTGCCACCCCCGAAACCGCATGGGTGGGCTCGCCCTTGCTGTTCGAAAGCGGCGGGAGGGCGTGGTAGGCGCGAAACACATAGGAGCTGATGTCGATCACGTAGATCGTCTCCGGATCCCCCTTCTTCGGCAGCTCTTCGGGCACGCCGGGGCACCATCCAACGCGCGAAACCAGAGGTCAAGGTGCGAAGCAGGTTGCGTGCCCGCTTGCGTGCCCGCTTCGCCCCATGCTACGCGCCGAGCCGCAGCCACCGGACAATTTCCTTATGTTTGAGACGCTCACAAAGGGCTTTCGCAACGCCCGTAATCGCCTCTCCGGAGTCACCGAGCTCACCGAGGAGAACATCGATCAGGCCCTGCGTGACGTGCGCCTGTCCTTGCTCGAGGCCGACGTCGAGTTTGGCGTCACCAAGGATTTCCTCGCGAGGGTGAAAGAAAAGGCGGTCGGCACCGTCGTCGAAACCGCTGCCAAGTCCGCCAAGCGCAAGGTCAAGGTCGGCCCGGCCGAGCAGTTCGTGAAGATCTGCCAGGACGAGCTCGAGTCGATGATGGCCTTCGAGGGCGAGCCGGTGGAGTTCGCCAAGAGGCCCAAGCCGACCGGCATCATGATGGTCGGCCTTCAGGGTTCCGGTAAGACGACCAGCGCGGCCAAGCTGGCGCGCTTGCTCGAAACGAGCAATGCGCGAAAGCCGCTTCTCGTTGCCGCAGACGTCGCGCGTCCGGGCGCGATCGAGCAGCTTCAGGTCCTGGGCGAGCAAATCAACGTGCCGGTCTTCTCGATTCCCGGGGGGCTGCCGCTGGAGATCTGCAAGAGCGGCCTGGCGCACGCCAAGAAGCTGAAGTGCGACACGGTCATCTACGACACGGCAGGTCGACTCGCGATCGACGAAGCGCTCATGAAAGAGCTCGACGACATTCGCACCTCGGTCGATCCGCAGAACGTGTTCCTCGTCGTCGACGCGATGATCGGTCAGGACTCGGTCAAGACGGCAAAGTCCTTCCACGACCTGCTCGGGCTGAGCGGCGTCATCCTCACCAAGCTCGACGGCGACGCGCGCGGTGGTGCGGCGATCTCGATCAAGAACGCGACCGGGACGGCGGTCAAGTTCGCGGGCACGGGCGAGACGCTCGATCGGCTCGAAGAGTTCCGGGCCGACGGCATGGCGAGCCGCATACTCGGCATGGGCGACGTCGTCGGTCTGATGAAAGACTTCGAGGAGGTCGTCGACGAGAAGAAGGCCGAGCAGGACGCCAAGCGCATGCTTCGCGGCCAGTTCACCCTCGATGATTTCCTCGAGCAGCTTCAGACCCTGCAGAGCATGGGGCCGCTTCAGGACCTGCTCGACAAGGTTCCGTTTTTTGCCGACAGCATGCCCGAGGGCTTCCAAGTCGATGAGCGCGAGATCGGCCAGATCAAAGCAATCGTCAGCTCGATGACCCGGCAGGAGCGCGCGAAGGCCGAGCTCTTCCAGAAGCATCCGACCCGTCTGGTGCGCGTGGCCAAGGGCTCGGGGACAAGCGAGAAGCAGGTCGCCGAAATCCTCCAGCGCTTTGCCTTCATGAAACAGATGATGGGCAGCATCGGCTCGCAGGCCGGCATGCTTTCGAAGATCCCCGGAATGAAGCAGATGGCCGCTGCCAATCGGCTCCGCGATGCCGTGAAGACGGGCGGGCTCGAAGGAAACCCGATGATGGCCAACCTGGCCGACTCCTTGCTCGAAGCGGCGGTGGCCGAACAAGGCGGTTTCGGTCCGGGCGGGCCGCAGGCGCCGCGCAGGGCCATCGACAAGGGCAAGAAGAAGTCCAAGCGAAAGATGCAGAGAAAGTCGCGCCGCAAGTCGCGACGATGAACGCGAGCACCATGAGCTTCACGCGCGGCGCGGCCTTGCTTCTCCTCGGCGCCATCGCAGCCTGCACGAGTGACGTCGAGCCTTTGACCCCGGCGCAGCGCCAAGTGGTCGCCGCGTACGTCTCTAAGGTTGCGCCCTCTCCCGAGTACCGCCTCGATTTCGACTTCGAAGGCAAGGTGAAGCTCCTCGGCTACGACATCGATCGCGCGCGATGGAGGCCGGGCGAGACGATGCGCATCACTTGGTACTGGCAGGCGCTAGAGCCGCTCGAAGAAGGTTGGAAGCTATTCACTCACATCGAGGACCCGGCCGGCGAGCGCAGGCTCAACCAGGACGGAAACGGCACGCTCCGCTGGCTCTACGGCGTGGACCGCTGGCGAGCCGGCGAGTACATCCAAGACCCACAGGACCTGCATCTGCCCGACGATTGGACCGGGCGCTCCGCCGAAATCTTCTTGGGCGTTTGGCGCGGTGAGCAGCGTCTTCGGGTTCGCGTCAGCGAATCGGAGGCAGCGGGCCGCCTCGTTGCGGCAAGCGTCCCGACCCCAGCAGGCCAAGCCGCGCCTCGCGACAGCAATGCTGTGCCAAGGCTCGGGCTCGTCCAAACCAAGCGCCCTCCTCTGCTCGACGGCTCGCTCGATGATCCGGTTTGGGGCTTTGCCAAGACCAGCCGCGCATTCGTCGAAACTCGAAAAGGTGGCGCCGCCGCCATCCAGGCTTCCGCGAAGCTGCTTTGGGATGAGCGCTACCTGTACGTCGCCGTCGACGTACAGGACGCATTGCTGCGCGCGAGCCACAGACAGCACGACGACCATCTTTGGACGCAGGATTGCGTCGAGCTGATGATCGACCCGGACGGCGACGAACGGAACTACTTCGAGATCCAGGTCTCGCCGCGCGGTGTGGTCTTCGACACCCGGTACGATTCGCGCCGCCTCCCCGAACCCTTCGGCCACGTGGACTGGGACAGCAAGATTCGCGTTGGCGTCTCCCCGCGTGGAAAGATCGACGATCGCGAGGCCGACGCGGGTTACGCTGTCGAAATCGCGATCCCGTGGCAGGCGTTCAGTCTAGATGGAAAGCCCGTTTCGCCACCCGCGATCGGGGACGAATGGCGCGCAAATTTCTATGTCATGGACCTCGGCAAGGACCGGCAGCAGGCCGCCGCATGGTCCGCCTTGGGAATTGCGGATTTCCATGTGCCGCGACGATTCGGTATCCTGGCGTTCGAGGGGCCAGCCGACGGCATGTTGGGGATGAGCGAACCACTACAGATTCGGGAAGATCGCCTGCCAAAGCCGCTCGGACGCGGCCCGGCGGTCGATCGCAGCGTGAAGGACACGATGATTCGAAAGCGACTGATCGACCGCAAGCATCCAGCCGAGCCGGCACCCGTGCCAAAGCGCGAAGGCGCCGAAGCACTTGAATCCACCGAGGCAGCTCACTAGGGTCCCTCTCGGCGGGACGATTCGCACACGATGCTTCGCACACGGCTTATCGCTGGTCGCACTTCGGGCTTGATTCTGAGCGCGGTCTTTGCCTCGCTGATGACGCTTGCCAGCCAGGTCGAGGTCGTCCTCGAGCCGCTTCGCGTGGATCCGGCTCGCCCGTCCCTAGTGACGCTGCGCATTCCGGCTAGCTATCTTCCGGAGGATCTGAAACGTCATCGTCGCGGGCTGCCCGAGCCGCTGGTGATCCGGCGCGGCGAGGTCGTGAACGATCCCGAGATACAGCGCGTGGTCCGGGCCTTCGAACGGGAACGCCGCCCGCCAGAGCAGCGCACGCTCATGGGCGTGTGGATCAGCTTCTTCCTCATCGCCTACATCTTCCTCGCGTACTTGCGCCTGTTCACCGGAGGCCGTGGCGGTTTGCTTCGAACGCAGGCGGGCCTGCTCGTCCTGGTCGGCGCCACCTGCCTGACCGCGAAGCTGCTGCTCTTGTTCACCGGACTTTCTCCGCTCGTCCTACCCTTGGCGACCGTGCCCTTGTGGGCGGCGCTCTACTTCAACCGCGCGACTGCGACGGCTTCCGGTCTGGTCATCTCGCTCCTCTGCGCATCGTTCCTGCAATTCTCGATGCCCGTCGTCGTCGTGTACCTCGCGACCACACTCGGCGTCGTCGTCTTCTTCCACGATCGCAAGCACGCAACCCACATGCTCGTCGCCGGCACGGCAGCAGGCCTTTTTGCAGCCCTGGCCTTGCTCGTCGTCGCGATGTCGGCGGGCAACGGAATCGACGTCATCGGCGACCTGGCGAAGCTCAACCAGTCAACGCTGCTTTCGACCATCGCCGGCGGAATGATCTCGGGCGTGCTCGCGCTCGGATTTCAGCGGGTCGCCACCGCGACTCTCGGGGTCGTCACACGCAACCGCCTCCAGGATCTGACCGACGTCGACCACCCTCTGCTGCGCAAAATGTCACGCGACGCTCCCGGGTCCTGGCAGCACGCCCGAGCGATGGCCAACCTCGCCGAAGGCGCAGCAGCCGCGGTCGGAGCGGACGCCTTGCTCACCCGCGTCGGTGCCTACTACCACGACCTCGGCAAGACGATTCAGCCGAAGTACTATGTCGAGAACCTGGTTTCGGGCGAACCCTCGCCGCACGCCGACTTGGAGCCGGACGTGAGCGCAGACGCGATCATGGCGCACGTGGTCGAGGGCGTTCGCATCCTTCGTGAGGGAGGGATTCCCGAGCCCATCGTCGAATTCGCCTACACCCATCATGGGACGAGCGTGATCGAATACTTCTGGCACAAGTGCTTGGAGGACGGGAACCCCAAGGGCCTCTCCGATGCGGCGTTCCGGTACCCGGGCATGCGGCCGCGCACCAAGGAGACAGCCATCCTGATGCTGATCGACGCGATCGAAGCCGCCGCGAGGACGGTCGACGAGCCCAGCCGCGAAAAATACGAGGCCATCGTGCAGCGCGTGATGAACGTCAAGTTGCGCCAGGGGCAGCTCGACGAGTGCGGGCTGACGATGGAAGACCTTCGGGTCATTCAGAGCACGCTGATCGACACCCTGTGCAACGCGAACCACAACCGCATCAAGTACCCTTGGCAGGCCAAAGAGGAAGACGGCGAGGTCCAGTTGCCCGTGCCGGGCGTTGCGACCGAGCAAGACGTGGCGCGAGAACGAAGCCGTGAGTCGACCTAGCAGCGTTTTGCTCATCGGGGCGCTGTGCCTGCTCGGCGCTTGCGACCAGTTGGGCAATCCTCCGCAATTTGGCACCGCCCCGACCGATTGGAAGGACGAGAACGGTCATGTCGTCACGACCACACGCTCCTTCCAAGACGAGAAGACGATCCGGCGGCTGGCGTCCGAGGGATTCGGCGAGCTCGATCATGTCGATTCGTCGGTCGGACCCTCCCAGACCTTGACCCTGGTCTCCGTCGTGCCGCGCACCCTCAGGGTCACGCGCCGCCCCGAGGTGACGCTCGTCACGACCTTCAAATTGAGCAGCGGCGCGCCCCTGACTCGCCGATGGTCCGCGCCAGCGTCTTCACGGCGCTGGAACGCCGCGTTTGCCCTGCCCGAGCCGCCGCAGGGCGCGGTTACGTCCGTGGTGCCATGATGCCCGAGCGGGTTTCCCGCACGTCCGGGAACTCTTCGAGCGACCTTCCTTCGTCGCGAAACTCTTCGAGCGACTCCAGAAAACCGTGCGCGAGCTCAGGGTCGAACTGGCTTCCGCCGCATCGATTGATTTCGGAGATCGCGATGTCGTGGTGGAGCGCCTTTCGATAGGCACGGTCGCTCGTCATGGCGTCGTAGGTGTCCGCCACGGCGATGATGCGCGCGATGAGTGGCACGTCGTTGCCCTGGAGCCCGAGCGGGTAGCCCAGGCCATCCCATCGCTCATGGTGCAGATGCACGCCCGGAATGAGCGGATGCAGAAACTCGATCGGCTGCAAGATGTCTCGCCCGTGTTCCGGATGCTGCTTGAAGGTCTCGTATTCGAGCTGCGAGAGCTTGCCGGGCTTGTTCAAATTCATCACGCAGCCGATCTTGCCGATGTCGTGCATCAGCGCCGACTGGCGAACGATCTCGATGTCGCCGTCGCTGAGGCCGAGCTTGATCGCGAGAATCTGTGCATAGGCTGCGACTCGCGCCGAGTGCCCCGCCGTGTAGCGGTCCATCTTGTCGATCGCGCTCGCAAGCCCGCGAATGGTCTGCTTGAACGTAGCTTGCAGGTCTTCGTAGAGCCGCGCGTTTTCGATGGCGGCAGAGGCGCGGTCAGCCGTCGCGTGCAGGAGCTTTCGCTGGCCCTCATCGAAACGCTTGCCCTTGGTGTAGCTGAGCGCGCATAGAAATCCGATCGTATCCCCGCGCGCGGTCAGGCGCGCCACCGCCAGCGACTGCGGCGACGGCTCGTCGTCGACGGCGTCGAAATAGCGCCAGCAGCTCTCTCCATGCTCGAGCAGCGCGGGCGCGTGGACGAAATGCTCGCCCAGGGCCTCGACGCTCAGCGAGTCGGGCTCGCGTCGCAGCCGGAAGTTGGGATTGAGCTCGGTGTTTCGCCGGTAGAAGCTTCCGCCGCCGTCGCTCAGGAGCACCGTGACCAAGTCGGAGTCCACCTCGTCGATGGCGGCTCGGGTCAGGGTATGCACCACCTGCTCCAAAGAGAGGCTTGCCGCGATGGCTTCGCTCACCTTGTAGAGCGACAGCGCCTCCTTGAGCCGGAAGTTCTCCGCTTCGAGCCGTTGCTTTTCGAGCCCGCGTCGAATCGTGTGGACGACCTCTTCCACTTTGAACGGCTTGAGGACATAGTCGTATGCGCCCTGCTTCATCGCTTCGATGGCGGTCTCGACCGTTCCGAAGCCCGTCATGATGATCGTCACGACGTGCGGCGTGTGCTTGCGAATCGCGCCAAGCAGCTCGAGGCCGCCCATGTTCGGCATCTTGAGGTCGCTCAGGACCAGGTCGAACCGGTCACGCGAGAGCTCGACCAGGGCGTCGCTCCCGTCCGCCGCCGTGCGAACATAGAAACCCTCCATGGTCAGGAAGTCCGCGAGAATCTCCCGAATCACTTCCTCGTCGTCGACCACGAGGACCTTCGCGACGTCTTCTGCAGCCAGTCCGCTCATGGGCGTATGGCCCAGGCTAGTACTCCGCCCTGCATCGGCCTGTCAATTCGCTGCGTCCCTTGCATTGCGGCTCGGAGGGCACTTTGATACATCCCGCTCGACCTTGCCAACGCCTACACCGATCACCAAGCTCGCGCTGTTCGTTTACGTCCCGCTGGCTGTGGTCGCCCTGGCCTGGGCATGGCTCGGCGGGCATCGCCTCGCTTGGTCGCTCGACGCGTCTTGGCTGTCCGCACCGTATCCACTGCGCCTGGGGCTTTCACTGGCGCTCGGCTCGGCCTTGGCGCTCTTGGTCGTCGCCGCCACCCCGCCCCTCGTCAAACGAACCGCCTGGGCGCGCGAGCTTCATGCCGAGCTCAAGGAGATTGTCGCCCCGCTCTCATCGAAACAGATCACCCTGCTCGCCCTCGCCTCCGGTCTGGGTGAAGAGCTCTTCTTTCGTGGCGCGCTCCAGCCCGTCCTGGGCCTGTTCCTCGCCTCGCTGATCTTCGGCGCCCTTCACGTGGGACCCAAGAAGGTCTTCTTCGCCTGGACCGGCTGGGCGTTCGTCATGGGGCTGCTCTTTGGCTCGATCTTCGAGCTGACCGGCGTGCTCTGGGGTCCGGTCTTGGCACACGTTTGGATCAATCAGCGCAACATGACCTTCATCAGGCGACATTGACGCCCGATTGGCCCCTCTCTACCCTGGTGAGAGACCGTGGACAGCGAGATCAAGACGAGGGTTGCCCCCTTTTCGGAGCCTCACATCACGGCGGGAGCAGGCCATGACTGCCTCGTGGTGATCTATGCGCCGAGCAGCAAGCAACTGGGAAAGCGCTTTTCCTTGGCCGATGGCGAGGTAAGAATCGGCCGCGGCATGGAGAACAGCGTCGTGCTCCACAGCGACAGCATTTCGCGTCGCCATGCGCGCATCGAGGTTGGCAGCGGGGGATACCAGCTCGTCGACCTGCATTCCACCAACGGCACCTATGTCAACGACGAGCTCGTAGAGATATGCCAGCTCCGCCGAGGCGACCAGATCAAGATCGGCGACACGATTCTGAAGTTCCTCAGCGGTGCCGACCTCGAGTCGCAGTACCACGAGACGATCTACCGAATGACGATCATGGATGGTCTCACGGGCATCCACAACAAGCGCTACCTGGTCGAGCAGCTCGACCGGGAGCTGTCGCGCGCAACGCGGCACGGCCGTCCGCTGAGCATGGTGATCTGCGACATCGACCGCTTCAAATTGGTCAACGACGAGTTCGGGCACTTGGCCGGGGACTACGTGCTGAAAGAAGTCGCGCAGCTCGTGAAGAGCCGCATCCGCCCTGACGATGTGATCGCGAGGTACGGAGGCGAGGAGATTGCGCTGATCTTGCCCGAGACCGACCTCGCAGGCGGCGTCCGCATCGCCGACGAGCTTCGCAAGATCATCGACGACCAGACCTTCATCTTCGAGGACGAATACATCGACGTCACCATATCCTGCGGCGTCGCACAGCTTCAGCCGAACTGGCGGGCCTTCGACTTCGTTCGCGCGGCCGACATGCAGCTCTACGAAGCCAAGCGTGCGGGCCGTAACTGCGTCTGTC
The DNA here is from genome assembly GCA_963716775.1 of uncultured delta proteobacterium. GTDB lineage: Bacteria > Myxococcota_A > Polyangia > Polyangiales > Houyiibacteriaceae > SG8-38. Next base: position 399,150 of record CAVQUI010000006.1, on the reverse strand, counting down.
CGAGCTAGCAGTCGGCGCCCGAAGGCATGCTAGGCTCCGCGTTGCATGCGATCGATCGCGGAGGCACTAGCTTCGATGTGGCCAGCGTTTTCTCCGCTCGGAGAGGAAGAGCTGCATCTGACCGAAGCGTCGGGACGCTATCTTTCTCGCGAGGTGACGGCCCGATTCGACTCGCCGCCCTTCGACAACAGCGCGATGGACGGTTACGCGGTCCGCGCGACTGACGTGCAGGGGGCGGTCGAGGACAAGCCCGTCGAGCTCCCGCTGCGTGGCGAATCCCGCGCCGGAGGGCCGCTTCCTTCGCCGCTCGAGCCGGGCGCCGCTTGCCGCATCTTCACCGGGGCGCCCATGCCAGCCGGCGCCGACGCCGTCGTCATGCAGGAAGACACCGAGCAAAGCGGCGACCGGGTTCGGATTGCAGAGGCTTCACCTAAGGCAAAGCACGTCCGCGCGCAGGGCAGCGACGTTTCATCCGGCGCCACCCTTCTGCGTCCCGGGGACCGCCTCTGGCCTGGCGAGCTCGGACTCCTCGCCAGCCAGAACATCGACCGCGTGCAGGTCTATCGACGACCCACGGTCGCGCTCCTCTCGACGGGCGACGAGCTGCGCGCACTCGGCGAAGAGCTCGAGCCAGGCGCCATCGTCAACTCCAACGTCTACGTACTCACCGAGATGCTGCGCAGCCTGGGCGTCATCCCGGTCGCCCTTCCGGCAGCCCGAGACGACTTGCCAGAGATCGAAGCCGCGCTCCGAAAGGCGCTCGAAGCCGACGTCGTCATCACCATGGGCGGCGTGTCGGTTGGCGCCTACGACTTCGTCCAAGAAGCCTTTGCCAACGTGGGCATCGAGCCCGGCTTCTGGAAAGTCCGCATCAAGCCCGGCAAGCCGCTTGCCTTCGCCCAATACGAAGGCAAGCCAGTCATCGGCCTCCCTGGCAATCCGATCAGCGCCATGATCACCTTCGAGGTGCTGATCGCTCCATGCCTTCGCAAGATGCTCGGCGACCCTCAGCCGCACCCCCAGCCGGTCATGGCGCGACTGCGCAATTCGTATCGGCGCCGCCCGGGTCGCGTGGAGATCGCGCGCGCGGTGGCCAGCCGCGAGGGAGACGAGCTCGTCGTGGCGCTTCACGACCGGCAGGGCTCCGGCTCCCTGCCATCCTTCGTGGGAATCAACGCCCTCGTGATTCTCCCCGCAGACAAGGCGGAGCTGTCCCAGGGCGAGCAGGTCGAGGCCATTCTTTGGGGCCCCGGCCTCAGGTCCGGCCGCTCTCCGTTCGATGGCATGACCTGACAAATTCCGGCGTGATTTCGGCTTCTTGCCGGTTCGCTTCTTGACTAGGCGACGGCGATCATTATTATCGCGCTCCCTCAAAGGGGGGGCAGACGTATGAACAAGACCGAGCTCAAGCGCTTTCGCGCCGACCTGGAACACAAGCGTGACGCCGTCATCCGCCGTGCGCGCGAGACAATGGACCAGGACATGACCCTCGACTCGTCGGAGCTCCCGGACGAGATGGACCTCGCGTCGAGCGAGTACATGCAGTCGTTCACCTTCCGTCTCCGCGGGCGCGAGCGGGTGTTTCTTCAGAAGATTGAAAAGGCGCTCAAAAAGATCGACGAAGGGGTGTTCGGCATCTGTGACGACTGCGAAGAGCCGATCGGCGCCAAGCGTCTCGAAGCGCGTCCCGAGACCGAGCTCTGCATCCGCTGCAAGGAAGACCAGGAGCGGGCGGAACGCGATTTCGCCTCGTAGGCCGGCCTTCTTCAGTCGTCCAGGTGCACACGGCGCTTGACGCCGTGGATGACACGCCAAACCACCAGCATGATGAGCGGCACCGCGATGGCGAAGCCGATCTTCTTGTTCAGCGCAAGGCCGGTGTACGCCAGGCCCTCGTAGATGTACCCCAGCAGGCCCATCAGGTAATAGGTGATCGCGACGACCGAGATCCCCTCCACCGCCTGCTGTAGCCGAAGCTGCACCTCGCTCCGGCGGTTCAGGGAGGTCAACAGCTCCCGGTTCTGCCCCTGGATGGCGAGCTCGACGCGCGTGCGCAGCAGGTCGCTGGCGTGCCCGATGCGGGCGGAAAGGCCCTCCAATCGATCGCGAATCGCATTGCAGGTGCGAATCCCAGGCGCCAAGCGGCGCTCGATGAAAACCCGGATCGGTTGCAGGCCTGGGATCTTCTCTTCGCCCAGTTCGCCGAGGCGTTCGCGAACCAGGTCGTAGTAGGCATTGGTAGCCGCAAACCGATAGGTCGTGTCCGAACGGTGACGCTCCACCCTGGCCGCAAGGTCCGACAGGCGGCGCAGCAGAGCATGTTGCCCCGGCTCGTCTTGCTCCTCGGCAAGCTCCTGATTGATCCGCGCAAGCTCACCTTCCATGGCCGTGACTTCGGGGCCGATCTTTCGCGCGACCGGCAGCCCAAGCAGCGCCATCAGGCGATAAGTCTCCACCTCGAGCACGCGCTGCACCAGCCGTCCAGCCTGAAGGGGCGTCAAATCCCGCGCTTGAAGCACGATGCGGCCGAAGTCATCGGAGTGCAGCCGGAAGCTGCTGTAGAGATACGCCGTCCCCTGCCGGACGACACCGCCCCGAAGCGACCGCTTCTCGAAGTACTCCTCGAGAGCCCCCGCGTCGGCCGCCCCATCAGCCCGGCTGAACGCCAAATGCAGAGCCGTCGTGACCCGGCCGGGTATCGTCCCGAGCCAGTCGCCGGGGATGTGCGTCAAGGCAGCGGGCTGCCGCAGCGGGTCACCCATCACCCTTCGGAGAAACGTATAAGTCGAGAACTCCGTATGCCTTTCCCACCGAAGCTCGAACCCATGAAAGGTTTGATAGAAGCAGGAAGCGCCCTGCGGCGGCGGGCTCATCTCAAATCGAGCGCAGAGCTCCGCCAGATGCGCATGCTCCGCCCCACGCTCACTCGGAGCGACCTGAACCGCAATGTGACTAATGCTGCACGGCGTCTCGACCAGAGGCGAAGGCCGGCTGTGAAGCTCTTCATAGAGCTCGGCACGCGCGGGGTGAACGTCAAGCAGGGGGTGGCTGGTCACGGTGGGGAGTCTTGAGCGGGGGCGGCTGTTGGGTCAACTGGCGGGGTTGGGGTTTGGTTACACCGCCCGCCCGCCCCCACCCGTAATCCTCCCTGCCGCACCCTGCGCTTCGCTTGGGCTTGGCGGCGCTTCGCGCCGGGCTTCGCCCTTCGGGCTCGCGCTTCGTCCAGATCTCGCGTCTTGAATGATTGGAGTCATACGAGGTCGAGCACGTTTCTTGCGAACCCGGTCGAGCCTGCATCGCCAGAAACGACACTGCGCTCTGCCAGAAAACGTAACGCAAACGCTGCGCGCTTTCGTGCCGAGAGACGAGATTGCGAATGATCTCACAACGCCTCCCAGATGATCGCGGCGCAACCAATGCGCGAACGAAAACGGTAAAGAATTACGTATAGCTGCACGCTCTATGGCGACCCAAGTTCCTTTGTGTGGCCGGCTCGAATCGAGTGGATCTACCGGGAGTTGTCATGCGTTACTTGTTCGGATTTCTATGTGCCTGCGCCTTAGGCCTGGTGCCATCGATTGGATGCGGTGAAGAAGGCGGCGGCGTAGGTGGCAGCGGTGGCACGGCTGGGAGTGCCGGCGCGGCTGGTAGCGGAGGCAGCAGCGGTCTTCGGCCCTACATCCTGCGGCTCACTGAGGTGAAGGCGGGTGGGTCGATTGCGCCGCTGGATGGTGTGGAGGTCTGCGAGGCCGGCACCGACAATTGCGCCCTGAGTACCGCGTTCGGTACTGCGGTCCTCAAGGTGACGGCGGACCATGAGATCGCGATCACCATGGAAAAGGAAGGGTACGGCTCCTGGGTGACCGGAGACGTAAGCGACGACACAGCTGAGCTCACGGCAAGTAGACGGATGTACACGCACGCACAGCTGGAGGCGATCGCCGATGACCTCCAAACAAAGTACCCATGGGCGGGTGGAGTTGTTGGGCTCGTACGCTACCCAGGGCCGCAAACCGGAGTGACCTTTGCACCCGTGGGCTCAACCAGCGAAGCGGTCGGCGACTCGTTCTACTTCGACGCCGTGGCTGGGCAATACAGCCTAGACCTCGAAGCAACCACCTCGCTTGGAGAGAGTTGGCTCACGCCACTCGGGGACGGAGGTTTCACAGAGGTCACCCCCGGGGAGCAGCAGTTCGAGTTTGGCGGAATGGCTGGCAATTGCCGCGTCTCGTGGGGCTGGCCGGGTGACGCGCCAAACACGATCCGGGTACCCGTCCTAGAAGGGTACCGCACTTACGCCAGCGTGGTCTGTGAAGACCAGTAGAAGGGGGCAGGTCATGATTCGCAACATTACGATTCCATTTCTGGCGCTCGCATGTGTGGCGGCGACCAGTTGCGGATCTGGGGGCGGAACCGACCAACCCTACAGGCCCGAAACGCTAATCACGAAAGTCGACTGCGAAGAAATGATCGCACAGCTCAAGGCACCCCAAGAGGTGGCACTAGCGAAGGTTCCAGCCGACTACGAAGTGCTCATCAATGCAGATGGAATGGCGCGTCTGATCTTCATCACGAAGGTATGCACTTGGGACAATCCAGAGCCGCTAGACGATGCGGAGACGCAGGAAGTGCACATCTACATCGAAATCAAGGGTGAGGCCAAGACCGTATCCCTGCCGGGTGCTGAGGTCAGTTGGCCTTCGGCATATGCCTACAATATCTTCTTCGACGTTAAGGGTCCGGTTTGGATGAAGGAGCTTGTCGAGCACTATGGATTCAAGGTGAATCTGGAGCCGGAGGTTGAGATCGATCCATACGGCGACGTGCGGACAGGTCACGTCGTCGAAGAGAACGGGAGCGGGTATCGATGGACGGAGCTCACGGAGCCATTTGGTACGACCATCTTGCTGGGCCAAACTGACTACTTCTACTACAACAACGAAAACGGGCTGAAGGCCAAGGCCGAGAAGTCGGCGCTTTCCGAATTCGACTCGGTGGGTTGGCTTACCCTCAGGATTGACCCGGACTCCAAGCTGGCTGACTTCGGCTCCATGCTCCAGGGGGAAACCATGGACATCCGTCGCATGGAGGCCACCTACACGATTTGGTCAGAGTAGCCTCACAAGTCGGTCGAATACGACAACAGCGTCGACGAACTTCGGATCACTTCCTGGGTCGCGGTGTTGTTTGTGAGGCTCAACCCCGATCAACCAGACCGCAGGCATCGCTGATCGCAAATCCCTCGGCTCCGCTCACACCACACACGCACAACAAACAAACTCAACGTGCACATCTTGCGTTCCAGCACATCGAAATGCGAAAAGCCGAATCGTTCCGCGAGCAGTCCGTGACAACCGCGGCGCAACCCCTGCGCGCCAGAAAATGGTAAAGAATTACGTATAGTCACACGTGTCACGACGACACAATCTTATCTGCGTACCCGGCGAAACTTCGCGTCGGACAAAACGGGGAGACTGTGATGCGATATTTGTCCGGGTTGGTGTGCGCTTACGCGTTCGCTGCGATTTCGTTCGCCGGTTGCGCGGAGAGCAACCCTGGCGCCCCAAGCTATGACTTCAGTGCCGTCGACTCGGCGGTCGCTGAGTTCATGGACGCCGAGGACGTTGCCGGCTTGACCCTGGCGGTGGTGCACAGAGACCACGGTCAGATTCATGAAATGGGCTACGGCGATTTCGATCGCGAACGGGTCAGCCTGATCGCGTCCACCAGCAAAGTCCTCTCGGCGGGCATCATTCTGACGCTCGTAGACGACGGTGTGCTCGAGCTCGACCGGCCGGTCGCCGAGTACTTGGATTGGGGGGACCATCACCCGACCGCAACCATGCGGTCGCTTCTGTCGATGATGTCGGGCGTCCCCGAAGATGATCCCTGCGTCAAAGATCCGGCGACCTCCCTACAGGACTGCGCCCGCTTGATATTCCAGGACGAAAGTCAGTCCGTCTCTGCGGGCGAGAAGTTCCAGTACAGCGCAGATGCCTGGCAGCTCGCCGGTGCAGTCGCCGAAGTCGTTTCGGGCAAGACCTGGTTCGAGCTGGTCGAGGAAAGGCTCGTAGCGCCCTGTGGCCTCGAGAACACGGGCTACCGGAACGTCGACTCAGACGATCCGTATCCCGAGCCGCTCGAGGGTGGTCCGGCAGCGATCGCGCTGTCCGACAACCCGAAGATCGGCGGCGGCGCATACACGAGCGTCGCCGACTACAGCAAAGTCTTGTTGATGCACCTGCGAGATGGACGTTGCGCAGGGGAACACGTCCTCTCGTCCGCCATGGTGCAGAGCATGCAAGAGGCGCTGGTGCCCGAGGGCGTGCTCTTGCCCATTTGGAGGTTCGAGGCCGTGAACTACGGAATGGGCTGGTGGTGGTTCGAGGACGGCCCCGCGCCATTCGTCGACACCGGGGCCTGGGGCGCACGGTCGGTGCTTCACCCCGAGGAGGGCTGGGGAGCGATCCTAATCATCGAAAAGACGACCTCCATCGGAAGCATCATGTACCGCGACATCGTTCCGCACATTCGCACGGCAGTGATGGACGCCAAGTAGAGCTCTGACGGGCCCGAGCAGAGGGAAGTCCAACGAAAGCGGGCGAGTGTCCCCGAAACCGGGCAACTCCACCCGTGGCCGAGACGGGCCAGCGTCGCTGTGTGGCTCGGGTGTCACCGTTCGGCTTGTGCTGCCGCGGGTGCTTGGGGGAGCGGGTGTTGGGTTGGGCGCGTGGTACGGCTTGTTTGCACCGCCCGCTCGGACGCCTCCGGCGGTCGGCTGGTCCCGCCCCACCGCCCCCACACTATCGCCTACCCCCACCCGTAGTTTTGGTGTCACTCTCACGCGAGTGAGCAGCGTGCCTGGCGCGGCGTTCGCTGCGCTCCGCCTTGCCGGCGCTTTGCGCCGGGCTTCGCCCTTCGGGCTCGCGCTGCCGCCTGCAGTGGGGTTGGAGCTGACAGTGACCCGGCGCGCCCCACGTCGAAACGCAAAACCTGCGCCCGCAATCCGATAGCAGGAAAAGAATTACGTATAGCGCGTTGGAACCCGGCGACCCCACGTTACCTATGACCCCTCTGTGGGTCGGTTGGGGCTGGTCATGCGTAACGTATTCGGATTCCTATGTGTCTGCGCGCTGGGCTCGGTTGCGTTGGGAGGGTGCACCAAGAGCAACGAAGCGTCGCCCGACGGGTGGCCGCCGGACGCGACGGCTTACTTCGATGAGTACGGCATCCTGAACGCCGATTGTGCAACCGACGAGGACTGCGCGATGGTGCTTGGCTACTACCACGCGGCCGATCGGTTCGTGCAGATGGATTTTCGGCGGCGTTTCGCCACTGGGCGGTTGACCGACATCATGGACAAGGCCGTGGCGCAGGTTTTCGTCGCCGAAATGGCTTCACAGAACCGCGCTCTCTTTTCAACGCGCGACGGTGAACCGTTGGAGCGGTTCGTCCTGGATCGAGCGTCGGACAAGACAGTCGCGATGCTTGTAGACCTACAGCGCGGGGGTGAACCAATGGATCGATGACGTGCGGCACGGCCGAAACGATGCCGTGTTCCCACGCGAGTTCAGCCAGTTTCCGTTCACCTACACACCGGAAGATATTCCCGAATGGACACCCACCGATAGCGCTGCTGCGGTCTTGGCGGCCATCGACAGAGAGTCGAACCTGGAATACGTCGATGTGGCCAACGGCGTCGCACGTGAGGCAATCGAGGATGACGACAGGTTCTACGATCTGTGGGCTACCCGTCCGATCGAATCATCGATTCTACCTCCTGGCTGGACTCCGCCGGAGCCCGCATCCAAACGGGTCACTTCCTCAAAGCAGCGATCCTCGCGCAGTGCTCTGAACGCTGGGCCAGCCCTTCGACGTCTCCAGGCCCGCCTCGCGCAAGAAGGAGAGTTGGAGCAAGCGATGTTGGGAGTGGCATCGCAAGGTGGCTCGAACAACTGGGCGATTGCCCCTTCGAGAAGCATGACGGGCAACGCCCTGCTCGCACAGGACTCGCATCTCCCGATGGCGCAGCCAGCAGAGTTCTACCTCGCGCATCTTGATGCAAGCACGAGCGGACGCGGACAGCTTCATGTCGCTGGCGGCACGACCGCGGCATTGCCTTGGGTGATTCACGGCCACAACGAGAAGATCGCGTGGGTATCGACGAGGACATTTCTGGACCTGAACGACGTCTATGTCGAGCAGCTCGTCAAAGACACCGAAGGCCAACCGATGGGGGTGATGTTTCGGGGTGAGGTCGTTCCCTTCACACGCGTCCCCTTCACGTTGAGATTCAACGATGGGACCACGGAGGAGGTCGAGCTTCTCTTTGTTCCGCACCACGGCCCCGTGCGCGAAATCGATTTGGCGAACGACGTTGCGCTCACACTTCGTTGGACGGGCAACGACATGGACACGGACATGGAATACCCCGGTGCGTTGAGCGCCGCGGCAAGTGTGACGGAGGCCCGAACTGCACTCGAGAACAGTACGACAAGAGGGGGCAACTTCGTGGTGATCGACACGGAGGGCAACATCGGCTGGTTCCCCTACAACCGTGTTCCCAAACGGACCTGGGCAACGGAGTTCCTGGGCGAGGCACATCCGAAACTACCGCTCGATGGCCGCTGTGCGACGCCGGAGCGATGCTACGAATGGACGGAGTACTTCGACTACGCTGAGCTGCCTCAGGCACTCAATCCAAACGAGGGCTTCATCGTGACAGCCAACAACGATATGACGGGGCACCTGTCCGATGGTGATCCGACGAACGACGGCTATGCCCCCCTGCAGACGTACGTTGTGCCCGGGTTTCGACACGCGCGGATCGTGGAACTCATCGAGACGATCGGATCCGCGCATACCACTGGCACGATGCACCAGATTCAGCACGACCTGCATTCGCTTCTCGGCGAGCTCATGCGACCTACATTCGTAGAAATCGCGGAGTCCGAGATGACCATCCTCACCGAAGCAGGAGAGAAGATTCTCAGTGCCTTGAAAGCTTGGGAGCTCACCTGTCCGACGGGCGTCAATGGCTACTACGTGGACTCTCCTCTCAGGGATGATCCCAAAGAGCTACTCGAAGCATCGGGTTGTGCGGCGTTTCACGCCGCATACGCCAAGTGTGATCTCTCCCTGCGGCACAAAGACGCCCCTCGTTACTACTGGATGTACATGTGGACGTTCCTCGACCCGGATCGGCTCCGAAAGGGCGACGTGTACTGGGATGATCCCGCAACCCCGGAAACCGAAACGAAGTATCAGGTCATTGGTGAGTGCTTTGATGAAGCCGGGGAGCTCCTCATCAACGACCTGGGCCTTGGCGACGATGAAACGAAGTGGGCATGGGGCAAGATCCAGGGCTTGGTTCTCAACTCGGACCTTTCGTCGCTTGGGATCCAGGCATACAACAACCCGCCTCCCGGCCAACCCTCGTTCACGAACACAGGTGGTCGCCTGACAGTGAGCCCAACAGATCCCGATCTGGGGCCCTCCGGCTTCATGCAGACCGTTGGCTCTGCTGACCGTTTCATCTGCGAGGCATTCCCGAGCGGCCCAGCGTGCACGATTCAGCTGCCCGGCGGTCAGTCGAGTCACATCGACTCGCCTAACTACGAGGACTTGCTGTTCAAATACCTCGACAACGAGCCGATCGATCTCGTCTTCGACATCGAGCAGGCTAAGGCCAACGCGGTCAGAACGGTCACGTTCGAATGATATGTGTTCAAACCCGGGCGGTTGCCATGCGTTACTCGTTCGAACTTGTATTCGTTTGTGCAGCCGCGGTCGTCGTCGGTTGCAGTAGCACCGGCAATGGCGGCAACGGCGGTGCGGGAGGAATCGAGAGCCGATATGCCGATGAGGCCTTGTGGCTTTGTCGACCTGGCATTGCCAAGGACCAATGCGCCCTCGCGGATTTGTCGACCACCGAGATCCGCGCGGACGGTTCGTCCTCGGTCTCCGACGGGCCCGCCATGAATCCCGATGCGCCGTTCGACTGCTTCGTCGTCTATGAGACCGTCGACTTCTCCCTGGAACCAGGAAACGTTTCCGACCCCTCGCCGACGGATGAGGCGATTCTAGAAGCCCTCTTCCGCAACGGCGGGCGTTTGCGGGGAACATGCCGGATGTACGCACCGCTTTACCGGCAAATGACGATCGGCACCTACTATGGCGACGAGCCATGGGACGAGACGCCCTATCTCGCGATCGCGTACGAAGACATCGCCGAGGCCTTCGACTACTACATGAGCGAGCACAACCAGGGTCGCGACATTGTGCTCATCGGGCACTCCCAAGGGGCGCACCTTCTCGCACAGTTAATCGAGGATGAGTTCGAGAGCGATGACGCGCTTCGCGCCAAGCTCATCTCCGCTCTGCTCATCGGTCCGGGCGAGCGGGTTTACGTGCCCAATGGAGAGCTCGTGGGCGGCAACTTCAAAGTCATCCCCTTATGCTCGAGCTCGAGCGACACAGGGTGTGTCATCGCGTTTGACAGCCTTCCCTTCGCAGGCGCGACCGGGTCGAACGCATTAGCTAGGAAGCAGTTGCCGAGCGGTCATGAACGAGCTTGCGTGAATCCCGCCTCCTTCGGCCACGAGCGCGTCACGCTCGGTGCCACGATGTTCGCTCGGAGTAGCGTGTGGGCGCCGCAAGCCCTCGAAGAAGAGAACGTGACCACCGAGTGGGTCTCGTATCCAACGGCGTTCAATGCTCTATGCGCCGGATTCCTTTGGATCGGGGTGGCGGACGACAGCATCGCTCCATTCACACCCACCGAGCTCCAAGACGAGCACCGGCAGACGCGAGACACTTTGGTCGAAGAAGAGCTCTCTGGAAGCCCCGGCCTTCACTGGGCCAATTTCTCTTTCAATGCGCTCGACTTGGTTCGAGTCGTCGAGACTCAAGCCGCCACGAGGTAGCCTGTAGGCGCGCCCACGCGAGAAACACAGGAAAGGCCACGGGCCGTACGGCCACCTCGGATGCGTTTCACCGCATACCACAACACGGCGCACGAACCGCAAAGCCCAGACCGATTCGAGAACCCAATCGAAACGCCCTCCAGATCCGTCAAGGGAATTCGACTGCGCGACGAGAATCAGAACGCTTTCGCAACGCCATCCAAGCGATCGTGCCGGAACCTCTGCGCGAGTGAAAAGAGTGAAGAATTACGTATAGCCCCGCGTGTTATGACGACGCACTCTGCTTCTTGTAGCCGGCGCGCCTTCATGCCGGAGGGCCCGGGAAGGTTGCCATGCGTTATTTCAGTCGACGAGAGATTCTCGTGGGAATGGGGGCAGTGGGGCTTACTCCGTTGATCCTTCATGCGTGCGGAGGCAGCAATGGCGGCGCGTGCGTCCTGCCGGAGGGTTTGCCGGAGTATGAGTGGGTCGGTCCGCTTGGGCCCGAAAGCCTGTTTGGGCACAGCGTGGCAAGCGGCGATCCGTTGAAGGATGGCGTCATCATCTGGACCCGCGTCAGCCCGGAGCCTTCCGCGTCGTCCGCGCCTATCGACGTCTTCTGGGAGATGGCGCTCGACGAGGCCTTCAAACAACGCACGGCGGCCGGCACGGTTACGACCAATCCCTCGCAGGACTTCACGGTAAAGGTTGACGTGCGAGATCTGAAGTGGGGGCGGAACTACTACTACCGTTTCGCCCTGCAGGGACGCTGGAGCCCCACGGGTCGTACCCGTCTTGCGCCGAGCGGCAATCAAGCCAGCCAGCTTCGGTTCGGTGTTTGCGTCGGATCCAACTACGGCCGCGGCTACTTTCACGGCTTTCGGCACATGGCCGACCGGCCCGACCTCGATGCGGTGTTGCACGTCGGGGACTACTACTACGAGTACGGTAACGACCGGCCAACTCCCTATATTCGTCCGGTCGAGCCACATCACGAGACGGTGACGCTCGAGGATTACCGCACTCGGCTGAGTCAGGCCCGGCGGGACCCAGACCTGCAGGCGTGCCATCGCCAGCACCCGTTCATCGTCGTCTGGGACGACCACGAGAGCGCTGACAACTCGTGGATGGGAGGCGCTGAGAATCACGACGTGGAAACCGAGGGGCTATGGGAGGATCGAATCGCCGCGGCGCGACAGGCCTTCTTCGAATGGATTCCGATCCGCGACAATCCCGGTAACCAGCTCTATCGAACGATCAAGTATGGCAATCTCGCCGACATCATTATGCTCGACACGCGCATCGAGGGTCGCGAAGAGCAATTCTCGACTGATTTTTTCAGTCCGGACGAGCCCAATCTCCCTAAGAATATCATCAGCGCCGAGCAGGAGAGTTGGCTCCAAGACCAGCTCATGAGCCCGGCCAAGTGGAAGATCATCGGCAACCAGGTCGCCATCAGCATCTGGCAGCTCCCAGACGGCAGCTATTTCAATGCGGACCAGTGGCAGGGATATCCGGAGGGCCGCGCTCGCGTCCTCAGCTTCCTGCGTGACAACGACGTTGCCAACGTCGTCTTTGTGTCCGGCGACTATCACACGTCGTGGGCGATGGACGTAACACTTGGCGACGGCAGCTACAGTCCTGAGACGCAGGAGGGCGCAGTTGCCGTGGAGTTCGTCACACCGGCGATCAGCTCGCCTCCCGCAGGGGTCGCGGGGACACAGCTCCAGGAGCGTGTTGCCTCGAGCACCCCGCACGTTCGCTATGCCGAGACAACGCGCAGAGGGTACCTGATTCTCGATGTCCAAGCCGACAAAGTCCAGTCCGACTGGTACCTGCTCGACGGCATCGGCAAGGACGAGGGCAACGAATCGCTCGATGCGAGTTGGGCAGTGCTCGATGGCGAGAAGCACGTCGTACAGATGGCCGGGCCTGAGACGCCCAGTGAAGAGCTGCCGCCCCCGGCGTGTTAGCTGGAGGTTTGCACAAGAACGGCAACCTTCGGAACACTCCGCGAGTCGCCGTTGATGTTTGTGAGGCTAAACCTCGAACAACCGGGCCTACTCACGGTTGAAGATCGACTGTCGGCGTTGCTGTTTGGTTTGGATGTCATCGTTCGGCTTGTGCTGCCGCGGGTGTGTTGGGGGCGGGGTCGTGGATTGGTTGCGTGGTTAGGCTTGGTTACACCGCCCGCCCACCCCCACCCGTAATCCTGGTATCACTCTCACGCGAGTGAGCAGCGTGCCTGGCGCGGCGGGCGCTGCGCTCCGCCTTGCCGGCGCGCTGCGCCGGGCTTCGCCCTTCGGGCTCGCGCTGCCGCGGGTGCTGTTTGGCGGGTCGGTGACGGGGGAGCAGGCGTCGACGTTCGGCTTGTGCTGCCGCGGGGGCGGGGGGCTAGCGGCCGGAGAGCTTCCAGGACATTGCGCAAACTTCATCGAGGGCGATGTCGACCTTTGTGACTCTGCTGCTCGGGATGTATCCATACGCGACCGCTAGCTGAAGCCCGGCGCGCACCTCCTTCGCCGATCCGCACGTCGTTGCGAATCGCGCTTTCGCGGTTCCCGCATCGTTCCCATCGGCTTCGGCGATGTTGAGAACGACGCTGTTCATCGCTCGGTGAATTTGATCGAAGAGTGACTTGTCCCGCTTCCGAACCTCCGGAAGCACCTGCCGCAAGGCCCCTGCCGCCTGAAGCGCCCTTTGCTGAATGATAAGTCCCATGAGTGATCTCCTTTTTTGCGAGTGCGTTGGGTTCACCCAAGGACCCAACGCACTCGCAAAAAGGAGATCACGATGACCAAGTCACGTCCCAAGAACCCAGTCGCTGCCACTGCCACCGCCGCTGGCCCTGCCGCTGCCGCTGGCACTGCCACTGCCCCTGCCGCTGACACTGTCGTCAAACACGGCGACGAAAGAGACCACTACGCGGCGTACGGACCCTTGATTCCCATCCCGCCGCCCCCACGCGAGCGCCCTACTCCGCGGCCGCCGGCCTCGTGCTACTCCGCGGCTGTGGCTGCGGCAGCACGATCTGAAACGCGGTGCGTCCCGGCTTGCTGTCCACCGTCACGGTTCCGCCGTGATCCTCCACGATGCTCTGGACGATGGCGAGACCCAAGCCCGTGCCTCCCTTCTTGCCGTGGGTCGTAAACGACTCGAACAGCTTTCCGCGAATCTCTTCGGAGACGCCGGGGCCGTCGTCGGCGAACGTCAGCACTAGATTGCCGTCGTCGGCGCGGTCGACTTCGAGACGGCACACGCCGCCTCGTTCCCCGATCGCCTCGGCCGCGTTGCGCGCGAGATTGTGAAAGACGCGCTGCATCTTTTCTTCATCGAAGTGCGCGATTCCGCGGTCGCTCAGGGCGAGCTCGAGGCGGATGCCGCGTTCGGCCAGGTCGGGCTTGAGCTGCTCGGCCAGGTCCTCGAAGAAGTTGCGAAGGTACACGCGTCGAATCAAGATGCGCCGCTCGCCCTTCGCAAAAGCCAAGGTCTCGCCCATCATGGTCGTGAGGAGCTGAACCTGACGGCGGACCGAGGCGGCGAGCTTGCGCCGTTCGTCCTCGTCCCCCTCCTGGACGAGCATCTGCGTGTAGCCGGAGATCACCGTCAGCGGGGTCTTCAGGTCGTGAAGCATGCTCGAAAGGAAGCGCCCCAGCGTGCTCAGGCGCTCCTGCCGGGCCTTCTGCGCGCGAGACTGCGCCTGGGCGATGGCCGTCGAAAGATGCCCGGCAATGACGGTGGCCATCTTGAGGTCGTCGTCGATGAACGGAGCCCTGCCGCCCGACTTGTTCAGGAGCTGCAGAGCGCCCGCGCCATCGTCCCAGCGCAACGGTACGCAGAGCACCGACTTCGGATGATAACCCACTGCGTCCGAGATGTGAGTCGAGTGTCGCGGGTCCTCTTCGGCCCGGTTGACGATTTGAGGCCGGCCGTTCTCGGCAACCCAGCCGGAGATCCCCTGCCCCGCCCTGATCTTCATCTTCTTGACGCGGTCCGGCTCCCCTCCGACCGCGGCGCGGAACGTGAGGTCGCCGGTGTACTCGTCCGCGATGAGAATCGAGGCAGCCTCCGCGTCGGTCGCGCGCATCGTCCGGGCGAGCACACCAGCCAGGAGCTCATCGAGCTCCATCGCGCTGGCCGCAACCTGGGTGATCTCGAACAGAACGTCGAGCTCGCGGATCTTCTTCTCGAGCTGCTCCTTGGTTTCGAGCAGCTCGATGTTCTTGCCGACCACCGAGAGGAACAGCTTGGAGTTTTCGATCGACACGGCCGCGTGGCTTGCAAGCGCCGTCAGCAGGGCCTCATCGCCGACCGTGAAATGCCCTTCGTGCTTGTTCAGCACCTGCACCACGCCGATGGTGCGGCCGTGCTGGTTTTTCATCGGCACGCACAAGGTGGACCGCGTCCGGTACCCGGTTTCTCGGTCCCAGGCCGCATCAAAGCGCACGTCTTGGTAGGCGTCCTTGATGTTGAGCGGCCGACCCGTGCTTGCGACCGCTCCTGCGAGCCCCTCGCCCGGCTTGAGGCGAATCTCGTGGACCTCGTCGCCCTGGACGACCTTGGACCAGAGCTCGTCGGTCTCCTCGTCCAGCAAGTAGAGAGTCGAGCGGTCGGCTTCGATGACTTCGGAGATCCGGTCGAGGATCATGTCGAGCAGCTCGCCGAGGTCGAGAGTCGATCCGAGCGCCGAGCTGATGTCCTGAAGCGCGCGCAGCTTGGCCCTCTCGCGCTCCACGACATTTTGCAGTCGCAGCGCCTCCTGGCCGTCTCGGTCGCCGTCAGAAGCCATACAGTGTCGATACTCCACCGAAATGGGGCATGAAAGCAACGACCTTCGAGCGGAGCCTATTCCCCTTTGCGCAATTCCGCGCGATCGCCCATCCGAACGGCCCGGGTGGCCCGCTCGAGCAGGATGGCGGTCGTCTCGCTCTGCACGTTGACGGCCCGTCCGATCGCCACGACCTCCCAGGGGTAGTGAGCGGGCGCCTTCGGCAAGGGCACCGTCGTCTCGACTTCGCGGCCGATGCTCCCCTCGGAGCTCCGTCGCCACTCGTCACCTTGGCGAACGATGTAGAAGCGATTCCCGAGGACGACCCCGTGCTTCGCGCCCACATTCACAAAGACGACCTGATTGGTCGAGGGGAGCTTGCGAGGATACAGGCTGGCCACGACCGTGGCGCGAATCGATTGCTCTGAGAGCACGACGTCGACCCAGTAGAAGTTCCGCTCGGTCGGCGCGATTCGAAAGCCCCGCTCGATGCCTTCGAGGGCCCTGACGACGAGCCCATGGCCCAACTGACGCTTCTCGTCGTAGTCCTGCAGCTTGAGGGCGCCGACGATGCGAATGAGCTCGCCTCTTTCCCAGGACTCCCGCTCGGATTTCTCGATCTTTCGAAAGACCGTGTACACGCGGCCGACTTCGGGCTGGACACCCTTGTCGAACCGAACGTACGCCACGTCGGACTCGGCCAACATCATGTGCTCTTCATTGGCGCCGATGACGTAGCCAGCGTCCTTGAGCGCATCGGCCTCGAGGAAGCCGTACTCCGCCTGGTAGACGGCGTGGGCGGTGGACGGCTTGTACCTGGTCCGCTGAAAGCCGCTTGGCGCCGTATCGACCACGTTGCCATCAGCCGGGCGAAGCTGAACGTTCGCGTCCGGGTAGATCCAGTGCGGGTTGGTGACGTCAGGGTTGTAGGACCAAACCTGCGGCCAGCGGTACGGATCCCCGTAGTACGTCTCCGTAATGTCCCAGAGCGTGTCGCCTTCTTTGACCGTGTGCGATTGCGGCACGTCCCTAGGGACCTGCACTTTGGCCTCTTCGCTTCCTTGGTCCTCAGCGCTCTGTGCGATTGCCGTGCCCGCTATCAGCACAGCCACCATGCTCGTCCATCCCACCAGCTTCATGATGCGTCCTCCCGCAGCGCCAACCGCGCCGCCGCGGTATTCGGGAACTGCTCCCTAACTTTGTCGAAGTAAGCCTGAGCACGAGCAGTATCACCGCGTCTCAGATAGATTTGTCCGATGCGATACAGCGCATCGGGGGCCTTGTTCGCCCAGGGGTGCAGCTTCTCGATTCGATTGAAGTACTCGAGCGCGCGACCGTACTCGTGGCGCAAGTAATGAATCTCGCCGCACCAAAAGAGCGCGTTGTCCGCGTACGGATGACTCGGGTGCTCAGACGAAAACGCATCCAGCTCCACCAAGGCTTCCTCAAATTTCTGCTCCCGGACCAAGCTCAGGCCCCGGCGGTATCCTTCGACGCTGACCTCTTCGCGCTTGCTGACCTGGGCTGGCTGAGGCTCGACGAAGTCGGGAATCTCCGGCACATCGGCCTGGGTCGGCAAGCGTTCGTCGACGAGCTCTCCATCGACTCGGAGCACGCGCTCCATCGACAGCTCGCCATCGCCATCCTCGGCCCAGGGCAGCCCCTGGTTGCCGGAGTCATTCCTCGAGCGCTCGGACGCAAAGCTCTTGCTACCCTTGAGCTCCTGCACCTCGGCCCGCGCCAATGCGAGCTGCCCGCGAACCGTTCGAAGCTCTTGTTCCTGGTCTTCGATCTGCACGCGAAGCGCGGTGAGCTCGGCATCGCGCTGGGCCTGGTCGGCCGCCGTTTGGACACTACTGTGCGCTCCCACCGAGCTGCACCCGATCAGTACCGACACACCAGCCACTGCGAAGAGCGTCTTCACGGCATAATCCCGCACTTGAATCGTAGGTAACCCGGCGGACTCACGTCAAAAAAGGCGTGGCCTACTTCCAGGTGCCAAGTGCGCGAAATCGCTGATATCGCTGCCTGACCAGCTCCTCGCCCGGAAAGCCTCGCAAGTGCCCGAGATGGTGGCTCAGGCGCTCCCGCAGAGACTCGGCCGCCGTTTCGGGCTTGCGGTGCGCCCCGCCCGCGGGCTCCGGAACGACCTCATCGATGACGCCCAGGCGCTTGGCGTCGTTCGCGAGCAACCGCAGCTGCTCAGCGGCCTCGGCGGCCCGAGTCCCGTCGCGCCAGAGAATCGACGCACAGCCCTCAGGAGTGATCACGCTGTAGGTCGCATACTCGAACATGAGGACCTGATTCGCCACGCCGATCGCAAGAGCGCCTCCGGAGCCGCCCTCCCCGATGATCGTGCTCAGGACCGGCACCCGTAACCCGCTCATCACTTCGATCGCCCGTCCGATCGCCTCGGCTTGGCCTCGCTCTTCGGCTCCGAGCCCGGGATAGGCGCCCGGCGTATCGATGAAGGTGAGCACGGGGCGGCCCGCCTGCTCGGCGAGCTGCATGACCCGGATGGCTTTTCGATACCCTTCCGGGTGCGCCATGCCGAAGTTCCGGTGCGACTTGTCCTTGGCGGTTCGCCCTTTCTGCTGTCCGACGATGGCAACGATTTCACCCTCGAAGCGCGCGAACCCAGAGATGATCGCAGGATCGTCGCCGAACAAGCGGTCACCGTGCAGCTCGACGAAGTCCTCGAATAGGAGCGCGATGTAGTCTCGGAAGTACGGCCGATCGGGGTGCCGGCTGAGTTGGACCTTCTTCCAGACATCGAGGTCCGCGTAGAGCTTGCGTTGCAGATCTTCGGCCTGCGCTTCCAGGGCGCCGATCTCGCCGTCGATGGCCTCTGCCTCCGGAGCCCCGGCCTCGGTCAGCGCCTTGAGGGCGGCGATCCGCTCCTCGAGCTCGACCAGGGGCGCTTCGAAGTCCAGATGAGCCATCTGCGGGGTGCTTCGCATATCTGCCCCGGGCGGCAAGCTCCGCCTCGGCTACTCGAGCTCGGCGCAGTCGATCAGCTCGAAAACCCGAATGGGCAACGCCTTGCCCTTCACTTTCTCCGCCGGGAGCTCTTCAAACGCGAAGCCGCCGGTGAGCTTTTCGACCGTGCCTTCGCTCAGCAAGGTCTGTCCGGGCTTGGCCAGCGAGCATAGGCGCGCGCCGGTGTTCACCGGGTCGCCGATGACGGTGTACTCGAGCGCCTGGCTGCTGCCGATGTATCCGGCCACCACCTCGCCCGTGTTGATGCCGATCCCGATCTCGAAGGGAGGCAGACCATGCTCCAGGTGCCGCAGGTTGAGGTCTTGGAGTGCGGCTTGCATCTCGAGCGCTGCGCGAACCGCACGGTCCGGGTCGTCCTCGTGCGCCACCGGCGAGCCGAAGAGCACCATCATCTCGTCCCCGATGAACTTGTCGAGCGTCCCTTCATGCCGGAACACGATCTCGACCATGCGTTCGAAGTATTCGTTGAGCGCGTCCACTACGATACGAGGTTCGTGGGATTCGCTCATGCTCGTAAAGCCGCGAATGTCGGCGAACAAGATGGTCGTTTCGCGAAGCTCGCCGCCCTTGGTCACTTCCAGCTCCCCAGACAGAACCTGCTCGGCAATGGCGGGAGACAAGAGGCGACGAAAACGCTCGCGCATGACGGCTTCCTGCTCGATCCTCTTGGCAAACAAGGTGTTCTGGACCGCGACGGCTGCCTGACTGGCTACGGTTTCGAAGAGCGCGAGATCCTTCTCGGTGAACGCGTGCGTGTTGATCTTCGAGTCGAGGAGCATGACGCCCAAGACGGTGTCGTCGTGGAGCAAGGGGACGCACATCGTCGAGCGAATGCCCTGCATGATCACCGACTGCGCGCTTTGGAAACGCGCGTCGGCCGAGGCGTCGTGGGAGAGCACGGCCTCCTTCTCGCGAACGACCGTGTCCAGCACCGTCTTGGAGACCACGACCTCTTGGTTCGGGTCGACGCCTTCGCCGGTGCGCACAGAAACCGGTTCGAGAACGTTCTGATCGTCGTGCAGGAGCACAACGCCCCGGTCCGCGGGAACGAGTCGAAACGCGACTTCTAGGATCTTGTTGCATAGAGCCGTGATGCTGGTGCCGAGCTCGATCGCGCGCGTGACCTCGTAGCTCGCGCGGAGCTTTTCATAGTTGCGGCGCAAGGATGCGTCGTCGTGAACGAGCTCCTCGGCGAAGAAGGTCTTGTCGGCGAGGAGCGAGACCTTGGCGCGGATGATAGGGCTCGCGTTGGTGTCACCGATCTTGAATCGCTTCGTGGCCTCGCGTGACTCCCCACCCAGCATCGCGTCGAAGGACATCGAAGCTCGGCGTTCGGGCGGGTCGAAGATGATCCGCGTCGAGCCAATGGTGATCTCGTCACCTGGCCGGAGCGACTGCTGTCCATTGACCCGTTCGCCGTTGATGTAGGTCCCGTTGAGGGAGCCGAGATCCTTCAGGACGTACTGCTCCTCGATCAGCTCGATGCGGCAATGCTCCTTGGAGACCACCCGGTCCAGAACCTGGTGCGTGTTCCTTGGATGCCGACCGAGCGAGTTATGCCGGAAGAGCTGACGCTCCTGCCGCCCGCTTGGCCCGATGATGCTGATGCGAGCCATGACCCCACCACCAGGCTAACTGGGGCGTTCTCGGCCTGCAAAGATGAGGCGCCCTCAGGCTTGCGAATCGTTGGCTTTGGTCTCGATGATGAACTCTTCGACCGCGCCCCTGACGGAGCTGGCGAAGTAGACCTTTTGATCCGCGATTTCGCGGAGCGCGGTCACGACCGGGCGGTTCTTGCTGTGGACCAGCGCCGGGGCGCCCTTGATGAGTTGGCGAGTCCGCCGCGCGGCCAAGATGACCAGTGCAAAGCGGTTTTCCTCGTGCTCCAAGCAGTCTTCGACGGTGACTCGTGCCATAGGCGCCGGAGGCTAGCAGGGTTCCCCCGCCCGGCAAATATGGCGCCGTCCGCTTTGAAAAGCCGCCGGGCAAGGCTTGACTCCCCGTCTTTCATGACTAGGTTGCCCGCCCATCAGCACTCTCTACCATCGAGTGCCAATCAAGCTAGCGGGCAGCAAACTGCCCGAAAACGGAGGAAAAATGGCCATTCGTCCATTGCATGACCGCATTTTGGTCAAGCGCGTGAAGGAAGAAGAGACAACCAAAGGCGGGATCATCATTCCGGATACCGCCAAGGAGAAGCCGATCGAGGCCAAGGTAGTCGCGGTAGGTACCGGACGCATTCTCGATAGCGGCGAAGTTCGGCCCCTTGCCGTGAAGAAGGGCGACCTCGTCCTGTTCGGCAAGTACGGCGGCACGGAGGTCAAGATCGACGGTGCGGAGCACCTGATCCTTCGTGAAGACGACATCCTCGGAATCATCGAATAGGAGACTGAGAAACATGGCTGCGAAAGAAATCATTTACGATACTGCTGCTCGCGACCGCATTCTGGCCGGCGTGAACGCCCTGGCGAATGCCGTCAAAGTCACGCTGGGTCCCAAGGGCCGCAACGTCGTGATCGAAAAGAGCTTCGGCGCACCGACCGTCACCAAAGACGGCGTCACGGTGGCCAAGGAAATCGAGCTTGCTGACAAGTTCGAGAACATGGGCGCCCAGATGGTGCGCGAGGTTGCTTCCAAGACCTCCGACGTCGCTGGCGACGGCACCACCACCGCTACGGTGCTCGCCCAGGCGATCATCCGTGAGGGCACCAAGATGGTTGCCGCGGGTCACAACCCGATGGAGATCAAGCGCGGCATCGACGCCGGCGTGTTGGTCGTCGTCGAAGAGCTTCAGGCGCTCTCGAAGGCCACCAAGGATCCCAAGGAGATCGCTCAGGTCGGCACGATCAGCGCCAACGGTGACCGCACCATCGGTGAGATCATCGCCGGTGCCATGGAGAAGGTCGGCAAGGAAGGCGTCATCACCGTCGAGGAGGCCAAGGGCCTCGAGACGGAGCTCGATGTCGTCGAGGGCATGCAGTTCGATCGCGGTTACCTGTCGCCCTACTTCGTGACCGATCCGGAGCGGATGGTCGCCGAGATCGAGGATCCATACATCCTCATCGTCGAGAAGAAGATCTCGAACATGAAGGACCTTCTGCCAGTGCTCGAGGCGATTGCTCGTCAGCAGAAGCCACTCATCATTCTTGCCGAAGATGTCGAGGGTGAGGCGCTGGCCACACTCGTCGTCAACAAGCTCCGTGGCACGCTGCAAACCGCCGCCGTCAAGGCGCCGGGCTTCGGTGACCGCCGCAAGGCCATGCTCCAGGACATCGCAGTTCTGACGGGCGGAACGGTCGTCAGCGAGGACCTCGGCATCAAGCTCGAGAACGTGACGCTGAACGACCTTGGTCGGGCCAAGCGAATCACCATCGACAAAGAGAACACCACCATCGTCGATGGCGCAGGCAAGAAGAAGGACATCTCGGGCCGCATCGAGACCATCCGCAAGCAGATCGAAGACACCAGCAGCGACTACGACCGTGAGAAGCTGCAGGAGCGTCTCGCGAAGCTCGTGGGCGGCGTCGCGGTGATCAAGGTTGGCGCAGCCACCGAGGTCGAGATGAAGGAAAAGAAGGCGCGCGTCGAAGATGCGCTCCACGCCACTCGCGCAGCTGTCGAAGAGGGTATCGTCCCCGGCGGCGGTGTTGCGCTGGTCCGCGCCCAGAAGGCGCTCGAGAAGCTCAACGTAAGCGACGAGCAGAAGGTCGGCACCGGCATCCTTCTTCGCGCCATCGAAGAGCCGCTTCGCCAGATCGCTGGCAACGCGGGTCTCGAAGGCTCGATCGTCGTGAACGAAGTTCGCAACGGCAAGGGAGCCTACGGCTTCAACGCCGCGACGGAGGAGTACACCGATCTCGTCAAGGCCGGCGTCATCGATCCGACCAAGGTCGTGCGCAGCGCACTGCAGAACGCCTCATCGGTTGCGGGCCTGATGCTCACCACCGAGGCGCTCATCGCGGAGATCCCGAAAGACGAGGCCCCCATGGGCGGCGGCGGCCATGACCACGGCGGCGGCATGGGCGGCATGGGCTTCTAAGCTCGGCCGGGTTCACTACAGAAAAAGCCGGAGCATTCGTGCTCCGGCTTTTTCGTTTAACGACCGATCGGAGCGCGGAGAAAAGGCGCGACATGGGACTCCATCGAACGGCTCGGCTTGCAAATCTGGTCGGTTGCACTTGAGAGCTGAGACCAGGCAAGCCTCGCCTCGGCGCGCGCGCCAATCGGAGGTGATTGCTGTCTTGCCGATTGTCACTTGCGACGTCGACTCCGCCCCACATCGCGCCTTTTCTCCGCGCCCCTACATACGGATACAAATTGAACCGCGTCCCGCCGCACGGCGCCATCAAGACAAGCTCCGGACATCCGGATTCAAGACACCCGCGGCAGCACAAGCCGTACGTCGACCCCCCCCATTGCCAGTGTCAGTGCCAGTGTCAGTGCCAGCGTCAGTCCCAGTGGCAGCGACAGTGCCAGCGGCACAGTCAGCGTCAGCGGCCGGGTGGATGCGTCGTGGTTTGACTGCCCGGAGGTCTACTCTGCATGCGTGCAAAGCGCGGGGGATTGTCAGCTCGCGCGGAATTGTGTTTCCCAGTGCAGCGGCACAATCGACGGCGTCTATGAGTGCGCCCGCAACGGCGGCACCTGCCCCAGCCCCTGATCCCGACATCGCGCGTTCTTCCCCGCCCCTCCGTACGGAGACATTCTGAACCGCGTCCATCCATACGGCGCCATCAAGAGAAGCCCTCCACGCCCCCTCAAGACAGCAGCCCCCCCGCGAGCCCGCAGGGCGAAGCCCGGCGCCAAAGGCGCCGCCAAGGCGAAGCGCAGCGAAGCCGCGGAGGGAGGATTACGGGTGGGGGTAGGCGATAGTGTGGGGGTGGTGGGGCGGGACCATCCGACCGCCGAAGGCGTCCGGGCGGGCGGTGTAATCAAACCCAATCAGCTCACCAATCCACCCCCCACCCTCCTAGCACTCGCGGCAGCACAAGCCGTACGCCGCCACCCACCCCCCAGCGCCAGCGCCAGCGCCAGCGCCAGTGCCAGCGCCCCTGCCTCTGCAGCTGTCCCTGAAGCTGAACCTGCCGCTGTAGCTGCCGCTGCAACTGTCCCTGAAGCTGAACCTGCCGCTGTAACTGCCGCTGTAGCTGTCCCTGAAGCTGAACCTGCCGCTGCAACTGCCCCTGCCACCGCCACGGCCCCCCCTGGCGCTCCCCCCTCCCCCGGCGCTACGATCGCTCCGTGAGCTCCACCAGCGGTAGACTCGCCGAGTATCGGCGACGGCTTCGGGTCGCTGCCGCTACGGTGTTGGCGCTCCGGATCGTGGCTGCGGCCGCTGCGGTGGGTCTCGCTTCCTTCGTACTGGTCGCCTGGGTGCTCGGGCCCATGACTCCCCTGGTCTGGCTCTGCATCGGCTGGGGTGTCGTGTTCGCGATGACGACCGCTGCGGTCGCCTGGTCGATTCAGCCGCTCCGTGGGCTTCATGGGCATGGGGCGCTCGGCCTGGTCGCGGCCGAGCAACCTTCCCTGCTGTCGCCGCTGCAGAGCGCCTACGAGCTTCAAGAAGAGAATGCATTCTCGCGCGAGCTCGTCATTGCGCAGCGAGTGCATTTGCTTCGTGCGCTCGACGATTCGCCGGCACGCAGGTTCATTCCCTGGCGCTGGCTCGTTCAGCCGGCACTGGCGGCGACTCTCGTGCTTGCGGCGCTCGCCTGGTGGTCGCTGGGCTTCGACCGCGCAGCGGCCGGCCGCTATGCGCTTCTGCACACCGAGACCGGAGACGTCACCGGTCCGCAGACGGGCCACGTCGTTGCCAGGACGGACGCGGAGCTCCTCTTTCCCGAGTACATGGGCCGCGCGAACGAGCGCGTCGAAGACGCGGATCGACTGACAGTGCCCAGAGGAACTTCGGTCGAGTACACGATCACGCCCATCGGGGAAGCGGCGCGTGTCGTGCTCGAGCTGCCGGGTCGTCACGTCCAGGCCGACCGTGTGGGCGATCAGTTCGTCGCGTCATTCGTCGCGGATACCGACGGTCCTTTGGAGATCTTCGTTGAATCGAGGAGTGGCGAACGTCGAGTCGACTATCGCTCCCGGTCGATGCGCGTTCAGCTCGACGAGCCGCCACAGGTCACCATGGTGGCTCCGCAGGAAGATTTGGTCGTCGAGGCCCGGCAGCCCGTCGACTTGCAGCACCGCGCCACCGATGACCACGGCGTGCAGGAGCTCACCCTCATCATCAAGCTGCCCAGTGGAGAGCACCTCCGCCGAGCGATCTTGACGCCCTCCGAGGAGCTGCAGACGGAGTTCTTCGGAGAGTCGGTGCTCCGCTTGGAGGAGTTCGCGCTCGCTCCTGCGGACGCGGTGACGGTTTGGCTGGAAGCCAAGGATGGCAACCTAGTCGACGGCCCAGGCGTCGGACGCTCGGCCGTCCGAACTCTCACGCTCGCATCGGAGATCACCCGACGCCGAGATCGGATCGTCGAGCTGGAGGAGCTGCTCGATGCGCTTCTGGTCACCCTGGCGACTCGCCTCGAACAGCCCGTCCCTGATCCGTTTCGGGAGGCTCTCGAGCGTCGCGCGGCGGTGATCACTCCCTACAACGGCGTCGAAGCCTTGCTCGCCGACGTCGGCGACCACAGCGGCCCGAGGACGATCCCGCTGCTGCTGGATATGCAAAAGCGACTCGAACGCGCCCACAAGCGGGAGGCGACCGCGTACCGCAGTCGGGGTCAAGGCAAGGCCCGAAAGAATCAGGACCGCACGATTGTGGCCGAGCTCGAGAAGGACACGCTCATCGTGGCCGATCTGATCAGCGAGGCGCGCTTAAACGACGCGGCCGAGATCGCGCGGGAGATGCAACAGCTGCGGCGCGAGATCGCCTCGCTCATCGGTGAGCTGCGGCGCGGGCAGACTCCGGAGCTGCAGAGGGCGCTGACGGCTGCCCTGGATCGCGCCGAGCGTCGCCTCGAAGCGCTTCGGGACCAGCTCCGGCAGGCCATGCGATACGTGCCCGGCGAGTTCGTCAACCAGCAGTCAGAGCAGGCGAGCAAGTCGACCGACGCCCTTCAGTCCTTGCGCGAAGCGCTTGCCAGCGGTGACCTCGATGCAGCCGAAGCCGCTCTGACAAAGTTGGATCAAACGATCGAAGCGATGACCCAGGCGCTTGCGCAGAGCGAAGATTCCCTCGTCGAAGCGCGGTTCGGCCCGCGTGAGCGCGCACTGATGAAAGCGATGGATACGATTCGCGACCTCGAGGTCGAGCAGCAGCGCTTGGCCGACAAGGCACGCCGCCTGGGCGAGAAGGCCGTCGATCGCGCGGCAGGGGACGAGAGCTCGCTGGCGAGCGAGCTTCGCGGCCAGCTCGAGGAGATCGCCAAGGAAGTCTCGGAGCTTCTCGGCGGCGTCAATGACGAGGCGCTCGGTCCCTACGAGTCGGGCCTAAAGGGGCGTGCCGAAGAGCGCTTGAGCGATTTCGAAAAGGCGCTCGAAGGAGGCGACCTCGGTGAGGCCTTGTCGATGGCCAGCCGGTTAGCGCAGGCCGCCAGCGCCCTCGCCAAAGACCTCGAGCTTTCGGCCACGATGTTCCGCGGCAAGAACGGGCAAACCTCTGACGCCGCGGCCAAGGCGCGCGAGGTGTCCGCGCGTTCCCAGGACTTGCGGGACGCGGCGCGGGGTGCGGTCCCCGACGTCGCCGCTGCGCTCACCGAGCAGGATCGCGAGCAGCTGCAGAAACAAGCGGAGCGGCAAAGCAAGGCCCAGGAAGCCACGCGTCAGCTCGCCCGCCGGCTCCGCGAGGAAGTTGGGGGCGTTCCGGTTTCCGAAGAAGCCGCCGAGCAGCTCGAAGCGATCCAGCAGCCGATGCAACGGGCTTCGCAGTCCTTGCAGGACGCGAACCCGCTCGACGCGAACAAGCAACAAGAGGCAGCCGCAGATCAACTCCGGCGACTACGGCAGCACATGGAGTCCCAGAGCAAACCCTCCGTGGGTGGTGGCGGATCAGAGCAGACCCAAGGTGGGCGAGCGACCGAGCGCGTCGAAATCCCGGCTGTCCGTTCCAAAGCCGACGAGCTCGCCTGGCGGCGCCGCGTCCTCGACGCCATGAATGGCGCCCCTCCCGATGGGTATCGACAGGCGGTGGACGACTACTACGAGAGGCTGCTGCGATGAAGCGTGCTGCACTGTTCGCGGCCTTCGCCCTTCTCGCTTCCGTTTCGACGCCGGTTCCCGCCGAGAAGGCGAAGAGCTCCGACATTCTGGAGCTGCTCGAGGCGTCGCTGACCGCGGGCGAAGGTGTTCCTGCTCAGGTTTTGCTTCGCCAGTATCTCGCGGAGTACCCCCGTACTTCGCGCGTGGCCGAGCTCGAAGTGCTCGCAGACTTCTACTCCGGCAACTACGAGGCGGCAGCCGACGAGATTGCTGAGCTGCGAAAGCAGCCGGGCGCCGCTGCGGACTTGGGCAGCTTGGCGGACGTGATCATCGATACCTACGAAACGACGAAGAACTTCGAAACGTTCAAGCACGGGAATATCGAAGTGCGGTACTCGCCGGGGGACGACGAGATCTTGGTGCCCTACGCGGTCGATGCGCTCAAAGCAGTCGGCGAGGCGCTGGAAGCCGAGCTCGGCGTGAAGATGGTCAGCCCGATTCGACTCGAGATCTATCCGGACGCAGAGTCCTTGTCGCGCGTGTCGACCTTGCCGGTCGAGGCCATTCGCAACACCGGCACGATTGCCCTGTGCAAGTGGGGGCGCCTGATGATCGCATCGCCCTCCGCCTTGATGCACGGTTATCCCTGGCTCGACACGATTTCGCACGAGTACGTCCATCTGCTGCTGACCAAGGCTTCGCTCGATCAGGCGCCGGTCTGGCTGCAGGAGGGCTTGGCGAAGTTCCTCGAGACGCGTTGGCGACGAGATGAACCGGAATTGCGGCAGGACCCGGCTGCCGCTCAACTGCTCTACGAGGCAACGGAGGCCAATGAGCTGCTCAGCTTCGACCAGCTTCATCCGTCCATTGCGCTTCTCCCGTCCCAGGAGGCCGCCTCGCTCGCCTTCGCTCAGGTCTCCTCCTTCATGGAGACCTACTACCGGGAGTACGGGCGTGATGGGGTCCAACAAGCGATCTACCTCATCAGCCAGGGAGAGGACGCGAAGAGAGCCTTGGCCGGCGTTGCCGGGCAATCCTGGAAGGGTCTCGAGTCGCGCTGGAAGAAGGCTCTCGCGAAGATGCCCAAACCGGTGCCGGCGCGCTTGCTGCACCGTCGACTCAGTGGTGAGGCCACGGAGCAAGACGAGCTAGCCGACGTGGAGCTCGACCGCGCGCGCAACTACCTTCGCCTCGGAGATCTCCTCTGGACTCATTCCCGCCCCGCTGCCGCATCGGTGGAGTACGCCAAGGCGCACGAAGCCGCACCTTCCGATCCGGTCGTCGCATCACGTTACGCGCGTTCAGCGATTGCGGGTGGTCGCCCGAAGGACGCGCTCGCGCCTCTAATGCTCACTCTCGACCGGTACCCGACGCATGCGCCGGCACTATCGAGTCTCGCGACCGCGATGTATCGTATCTCGATGCGCGAGCGCGCACGGGAGGTTGCCGAAGCGGCGATCGCCCACAACCCCTTCGATCCACAGCCTCATTGCATCCTGTCCAAGCTCGGCGTGCCCCAGGCCGATCACGAAGCTTCGGTCTGCTCCAGGCTCGGAGGGATTCGGGAGTGATGTGGCAATTCTCGCCGCCAGGCGCTAAGAGGTGTCCGTGACCGAACCCGTACGTAGCACTCCGCCACCACCGCCCAGCGGCGCCGCCTCCGACGTGCTGCGTGTGCAACAACTTGCGAGCGCGCGGGACGAAATCGTCTCTCGACTCAAGCAGCGCATCGTCGGTCAGGAAGACGTGATCGAGCTTCTGCTGATCGCCCTGTTTGCGCGTGGTCATGGATTGTTCGTCGGCGTGCCCGGGCTGGCCAAGACCCTGCTCATCACCACGCTCGCCGATGCGCTCTCGCTTCACTCGAACCGCATCCAGTTCACGCCGGACCTGATGCCCAGCGACGTCACCGGCACCGACGTTCTCGAAGAAGACGCCACGACTGGCAAGCGTCACTTCCGATTCATCCCCGGTCCGGTCTTCACCAACATCCTGCTCGCCGACGAGATCAACCGCGCCCCCCCCAAGACCCAGGCCGCGCTCCTTCAGTCGATGGCCGAAGGGCAAGTTACGGCAAGCGGCAACACCTACGCGCTCGAGCAGCCGTACTTGGTGTTTGCCACTCAGAATCCGATCGAGCAGGAGGGGACCTACCCCTTGCCCGAAGCTCAGCTCGACCGATTCCTCTTCCAAATCGACGTTCGCTACCCGAGCCCGAACGAAGAGGTCGACATCGTGAAGCGCACGACGGCGCCGATGCCGACGAGCTTCACGCCGGTGCTTTCGGCCGAAGACATCGTCGGTTTTCAGGACCTCATTCCCCGCGTTCCTGCGGCGGACCACGTCATTCAGCACGCAGTGAATCTGGTGAGGGGCTCGAGGCCCGACGACGGCAAGGCATCGGATCTAGTCCGAAAGAACGTGGCCTTCGGTGCCGGTCCCCGGGCCAGTCAGGGCCTGATTTTGGGCGCCAAGGCGCGCGCAGTCCTCCATGGCCGATACGCGGCCGAGCTCGAAGACGTGCGCGCCCTGCTCGAACCGATCCTGAAGCACCGTCTCGTCATGAACTTCCGCGCGGAAGCCGAAGGCGTGACGCCGGCCGACGTCATCGAAGGCATCAGGCAGAGTATCGAGCCGTGACCCACGTGCTCGAACCCGAGCTCGCGGTACGCTTGGCCGGGCTCACGCTTCGGGCGAAGCGCACGGTCGACGGTCTGCTCGCTGGCATGCACCGAAGCCCGCACCGCGGCGCCAGTGCGATCTTCAAGGAGCACCGAGCGTACCGGCCCGGAGATGACCCGCGCTTGATCGACTGGCGCGCCTATGCCCGCTCGGACCGGTACACGATCAAGCACTTCGAGCACGAAACCCAACTTCGCGGAACCCTCGCGCTCGACATCTCTCCATCGATGCACTGGGGGAGCGGCGAGGTCAGCAAGATCGACCACGCCGCGACGCTTCTCGCCGCCATCGCCTATCTGCTGACGCGCCAGGGCGACGCCGTTTCGCTGGTCACCTTCGACGAAGAGATCCGCGACCGATTGCCAGCGCGTTCCGGGCCGGCGCACCTCGAATACCTGATGCGCACCCTTGCGGAGCCGACACGCTCCACGGGACAGACCAGGCTTCACGCCTCGCTCGACAAGCTGATCGAGCACGCCGGTCGCATGGGGCTGGTCGTCATCGCGAGCGATTTGCTCGATCTCGAGAACGAGGCGCTCGATCCGGTCGCTCGAATTCAGGCGCGCGGGCATCAAACCATCGTTCTTCACGTCATGGACCCGGCCGAGCTCGAGCTTCCCTACGAGCAGCCGATGCACTTCGAAGGTCTCGAAGGCGAGTCGCCAGTGGAAGTCGACCCGAAGGGCCTGCGGCGGCGCTATACCGAAGCGATCGACGCGTTCGTCGAGTCCTGCCAGCATCGTGTGGTCGCGGCGGGCGCGCGGTATCTCCTCGTGAGAACCGACACTCCGCCCGAGCACACCCTGCTCCAGCTCTTGCGGGAGGGCTGAGTCGTGGGCTTTGGTCTTCCCTGGGCGCTCGCCGGGCTCGTCGCCGTTTCGATTCCGATCCTCGCTCACCTGCTGAGGCGACAGAAGCTCCCGAAGCAAACCCTGCCGACCATCGCGTTCCTTCACCGAATCCATGCGACGCGAGCCGCGCGGCTCCGCGTCGTAGACATGCTGCTGCTCATCACCCGCGCCTTGCTGATCGCGGCGCTCGTCCTCGTCGCGGCCTCGCCCTATCGCGTTGTCCAATCGAGCCTCTTGGACAGGCAGCATGCTTTGGCGATCGTGTTTGACGACTCCCTATCCATGTCGGCGATTCACGAGGGCAAGACCCTGGTCGAACGGGCGGCCGCCTTGTCGGCCGAGCAGATTCGCAAGCTCCCAGAGGGTTCCGAGGTCTCGGTCGTCCTGTCGGGCAAGTCCCCGCGCGTCTGGGTTCGCCGCCGCTCCGATCTCGGAATGCTCGAAACGGTGTTCGGGGAGTTTGACGGTCGGTCGACGCGCGGTGACGCCTTGTGTGACGCGGTTCAAGCGGCGGTGGAGCTCTTGCTGGAGAGCGAGCTCGGAGACCGACGCTTGCTGGTCCTTTCCGACTTCACGGAAGGAACGCGCGCCGAAACCTGTGATTGGCCGAGTCGTGGAATTCGGGTCGCCTTCGAAACCGTTTCCACACCCAATCCCGACAATCGGCGCATCGCATCGGTGGAAGTGATCGGTGGGCGCGACGCCGCCGACGGCATGCGGCTCGACGTGCAGATTGGCGGCACGTCCACGCAGTCGCAGCAGACGCTCCGAATGCGACAAAAAGGGCAGGAGACGCAGAAGGCGCCGGTTCGGCCGACCAGCGATGGCGGCGAAGCCTCGCTCAGCATCTCGGCGGGCGCGACCGACGCGGTCGTCGAGCTCCAACTCGACCCCGATGACGTGCTTCCCGCGGACAATGTGCGCGGCGTTCTCCTCGGGTCCGACACGGTGCACGTGCTGCTCGTCGACGGGGACCCTCACCCCGATCCGCGAAAGAGGGAGACCGCTTTTCTGAGTCACGTGCTCGGCGTCGCGCCGCGCATCGGCCGATCATTCGCCGTCGAGACTCTGGACGCCCAGGACCTGTCCGAAAGTGCGATCATCCGCTCGGACGTGGTCGTTCTTGCAAACGCCACCCTCGACGAGAAATGGCTCCCGCTGATCCAGCGCTACGTAGGCGGTGGCGGTAGTCTTTGGATTACGGCGGGCGATCGCGTCAATCCGCGGGCATACGGCAGCGTGCTCAGCGAGCTTCTGCCCGGCCGGTATACGGCGACGCGCATGGAGGTGCGTCCCCTGACGCTCGAGTCCAAGACCCTTCCCGAGCTTGGCCAGGCCAAGGTGCGCGGGCGTACTCCGATCGCAGAGGCGTCTCTCGACGCGGTGGTGACGGCGCGCTTCAGCGATGGCGCAGTAGCCATGTTGGAGCACCGGTATCGCAGCGGTCGCGTAGCCATGCTTGCGACGACGATCGACGATGCATGGACGGACCTGCCGTATCAGCCCGTCTTCGTGCCCTTCGTGCTCGACACGCTGCTTCGGCTCGCGGGCCGGACCGAGCATTCGGTGGAACCCTACGCGGCCGTTTCTCTGCCAGGGTCGACCCAAAGTCAGCGCATCCAGGTCGTGACGCCCAGCGGCCGCACGATCGATCTCGCGGAAGCCGACCGGGTGGCGTTTCGGGAAACCGGCGAGATTGGCGCCTATCGCGTGCTGGTAAACGGCGTCGTCGGCGCCCGCTTTGCCTTCGTCGTCGACGCCCCCTCGGGCGAGAGCGACCTGGTTTCCAAAGGCGCCCCCGATGTGCAGAGCGACTTCGAGCCCGTCACGCCCGACGCGGCGAGCGGTGTCGAGCAAGCGCTCGCACCCTGGCTGCTGTTGCTGGTGGTCGTGTTGCTGTTTTTCGAGCTCTGGCTGCGTCAGATTCGCCGCAGGTGAACGACCCGCTCGACGCGGTTCAGGTCCGGGTAGACGGCGACCGGTTGCCAGACCTTGTTCGTCGAAGCGAGATCGACCACGGAGGCCGCTTGCCCCGCGCCGACTTCGATCAGCATCTGCGCGCCGCTCGCGGCGACGGGCTCTGCGGCGCTCAGCAAAGCGCGAATGACGTCGAGCCCGTCGTCGCCGGCTTCGAGCGCGCCTGGCGGCTCATGGTCTCGCACCTCGGCTTGCAAGGAGCTCATCTCCGACTTCGCGATGTAAGGCGGGTTCGATACGATGACGTCGTACTGCCCGTCGCCGCTCGACAAGTCCGCACGCTCGAACCGGATTCGGTCTCCGACCCCGAGTTGTTCCGCGTTGTCCGCCGCGACCTTCAGCGCCGCCTCGGAGATATCGGTCGCGCAGACCGTCGCCAAGGGCCGTTCCGCCGCAATGCTCACCGCGATTGCTCCGCTGCCGGTTCCCACGTCGAGCACCCTGCAGGCAGCGTCCTTGGGGATGCATTCGAGTGCCTGGTCGACCAGCGTTTCGGTATCCGGGCGCGGGATCAGTACATCCGGGGTCACCTTGAAACGCCGGCCGTAGAAATCTCGGTGCCCGAGAATGTATGCAACGGGCTCCCGCTCCCTGCGGCGGGCCACCAGTGGACGAATCGAGCTTCGCTCTGCGTCGACCAGGGGTCGGTTCAGATCGAGATAGAGCCCCACCCGGTCTGTCCCAAGCGCCATGGCGACCAGGAGCTCTGCATCGAGCCGGGGGCTTTCGATGCCTCGTCCGGCGAAGTCCTTCGTTGCCCATTCGAGGATTTCGCGGATGGTCCAGGTTCGAGAGGTCACGAGCCCCTAGCGCGTACGCACGCGCATCTTCGGCTTGGGTAGTGCGCCGGAGCCGGAGAGGACCTGCTTGGCGAGGCGGCTGAGCTCGGGGCGCGTCCCCTTCTGAATGAAGGCGGCGACCATGTTCGGATCCACTTCGAGAAGCTGCTCCATCGCTTCTCGAGCCCGTCCGGCCTTCTTCGTCGCGGTGTAGGTATAGACCTGGGCGCGAAGGAGCATTCCTGAAATCTGGCCGAACTCCTTGTCCTTCGCGTCGTAGGTCTCGAGCAGCTTGCGCGCTTCATCGGCGTTCCCCGTTCGCGCGAACGACTCTGCGACCACTGCGGCGTACATCGCTTTGGCCTTGGCCTGTGGCTGGCGGTCGAGCCGGATGTCGTTGGCGAGCTCGCGAGCGTCGCGCGCGCGCCCGGTCATCAAGTAGAACATCGCGAGGTTGGCCCGGACATCGTCCTGGACCATCGCTGGCGCCTTGTTGATGTCGATCCCCTCGAGAACGCGAATCGCTTCGGCAGGATCTTCCTGCGCGACAAGCTGGGCTTGGGCGATCGCGTTGAGCGCGTCCTTGCCACCCGGAGCCTGCCGGGCTCGCAGTTGCTCGAGCGCTGCGATGCGCCCCTCCTTGTCCGTCGCCCCCTTCAAAATGGCGGCGATGTCGGCCGACTTGCGGGTGAGGCGCCAGATCCAAATCAGAAAGCCGAGCGCGATCAGAGTGAGCACCGCGGCTACGATCAGGCCGACATAGCCGATGCTGGGCTGCAGGATGCCCGCAATGACCCAGACCACGGCGAGCGCCAGGCCGATGAGGCCCAGGACCCTCCAGTTCAGCTTGGGCTGCTCGATCTGCTCGAGCGCCTCGCTCGTGTCCTTCGGGGCTGCGGTGATTTGCTTTTTTGGCTTCGCCACTTCCGCTCGGTACCGCGGAGGCCGAGCGACGGCAAGCCAAGACCTCCTGGGCGCCCCAAGGAAGTGCCTATAAATGCCAGGGAAAGCGGTCTTTTCGCCAAGGGACCTTTACGAAGGTAAGCTAGCTCTCATATTCCTATCGCCCGAATTGGCTGGCTCGCCTGCGGCCGTTCACACACCTACACTTGAGTTTGCGGGACTTTTGTGAATAAATATACTAAGACTGGATCTGGGTTGGGGAAACAGCAGGTATGAGCAGAAATAGACTGGGTGAGCTCCTCGTACGCGAGAAGAGAATCAGCCTCGAGCAACTGCGGGAAGCGCAGAAGCAGCAGAAGGACGAGAACGTCAGTCTGGGCTACGCCCTGGCCCGCCTCGGTGCGATTTCCGACCAGGAGATCACCGACTTCCTGAGCGAGCAGTACCGCGTTCAGGCCATCGACCTGTCCGAGTACGAGATCGATCGCGAGATCTTGAAGCTGATCAGCCCGCAGGTTTGCGAACGCCACAAGATCATCCCCGTGTCACGCGCGGGCAGCTCTCTCATCGTCGCGATGGCCGACCCCTCGAACCTGAACGCGATCGACGACGTGAAGTTCCTTACCGGCTACAACGTGGAGCCGGTGGTGTCCTCGGAGAGCGCGATCCTCTCGGCGCTCGAGAGAGCGTACGCGCAGCCGGAGATTTCCTACGACGACATCATGGAGGGCTTCGACGAGTCCGAGATCGAAGTCGCCACTACCGACGAAGATGACAATCTCCTCGACCTCGAACGAGCGAGCGAGGACGCGCCCGTCGTTCGGCTTTGCAACGCGATTCTGCTGAACGCGATCAAGCAAGGCGCTTCTGATATTCACGTCGAGCCGTACGAGCGCGTTCTTCGCGTCCGGTACCGCGTCGACGGCGTGCTCCACGAGGAGATGACGCCGCCGATCAAGCTCAAGAACGCGATCGCATCCCGTCTCAAGATCATGTCCTCGCTGGACATTGCAGAGCGCCGATTGCCCCAGGACGGGCGCATCAAGCTCAAGCTCGGCAAGGGCCGCGAGATGGATTATCGCGTCTCATCCGTCCCGACGCTATGGGGCGAGAAGATCGTCCTTCGTCTTCTCGACAAGTCGAACCTGCAGCTCGACATGACCAAGCTGGGTTTCGAGCAGAAGCCGCTTTCGGATTTCCGCGACGCGATTCACCAGCCCTTCGGAATGGTCTTGGTCACCGGGCCGACCGGTTCCGGCAAGACGACGACTCTGTACTCGGCTTTGTCGGATTTGAACGAAGTCGGAACCAACCTCAGCACGGCCGAAGATCCCATCGAGTTCAATCTCATGGGTATCAACCAGGTGCAGATGCACGAGGACATCGGCCTGAATTTCGCCGCGGCACTGAGGTCCTTCCTTCGCCAGGATCCCGACATCATCATGGTCGGTGAGATTCGAGACTTCGAAACTGCCGAGATCGCGGTCAAGGCAGCGTTGACGGGTCACTTGGTCTTGTCGACGCTCCACACCAACGATGCGCCGAGCACGGTCACACGCTTGCTCAACATGGGCGTCGAGCCGTTCCTGGTCACCGCTTCGGTGAACCTGGTGGTGGCTCAGCGTCTCGCACGTAAGATCTGCGAGGAGTGCAAAGTCCAGGTGCCGACCGACGAGCAGGCTCTCATCGACGTGGGCTTCAACGAAGACGAAATCCCCACGGCCGTCGCCTTCCGAGGTACGGGCTGCAGGGTCTGCAACGACACCGGCTACAAGGGCCGAATCGCCCTCTATGAGGTCATGCCGTTCAAGGATCGGCTCCGGGAAATCGTGCTTCAGGGCGGGTCCACCGCCGAGGTGAAGGACGAGATGATTCGTGACGGCGTGGCCACCCTGCGTCGCGCGGGCCTGAACAAGGTGCTCCAGGGGGTCACGACGATCGATGAGATCGTCCGCGTGACTGCCGCTGACCGCTAGCCACGAGCCCGACGACTCGCGCAAAGCTCGTTTGTCAACCACGCAGCGTGATTCGAAGGGAAAGCTGCGATCGTTGATAGGCATATAGCCAAATCTGGAAATCCTAGAATCTTGGGGGACTAGCCACTAAACCTCGAAGTCATATGACCTCTTGTGGCCCTACATCGCACGTCACTGATTGTCATGCACGTGGACCGGTGGTAGATCGAGCGCATGCGCATCAGCAACAGTTTCTCCGAAGGCGAGATTCAAGTTCTCGAGTTCATCCTGCAAACCCTCCTGCGCGGCGGCACCCCCTCGATGGCCACGCGCAACAAAGACTTCGCTTCGGTGTACCGCAAGGTCATGACGATGAAGAAGCGCGTCGAAGAAAAGAAGACGGAGTCCAAGATGTCGTCCTCCGTGGGTACGGTGGCGGCGGCTGACGACGACGATCTTCATCGCAGGGCCGGCTGAGCGGGTTGACTGGTTCGGGTCCGTCACGTAAGCGCGGACCGCTATGCTGACCCAGCTGATCGTACTGCGGGGCGGGCGTGTTCTCGATCCATCGCAGGGGCTCGACGAAGCCGCCGATCTCGTGATCGAAGCGGGGCGCATCAAGGAGCTCGGTCGCGATGCGGGTGCCGGCTATGAAACCCGCGACGGCGTACGCATCGTGGACGCATCCGGACACTGGGTGTGTCCGGGCTTCATCGACCTCCACGTTCATCTGCGCGAGCCCGGGCAGGAGTACAAGGAGGACATCGCCTCCGGCCTGAACGCCGCAGCAGCGGGCGGGTTCACGGCGGTGTGCCCAATGCCCAACACCAAGCCGACGAACGACACCCGCGCGATCACCGAAATGATGATGGCCCGCGCAGAGGAGCACGGCGGCACGCGCATGCTGCCCTTCGGCGCGGTGACCAAAGGCCAAAGGGGCGCCGAGCTCACCGAGATGGCGGACCTTCGTGATGCAGGCGCAGTGGGCGTCAGCGACGATGGCGTTTGCGTGATGAACGCGTCGGTGATGCGGCACGCGATGGAGTACGCGCGGACGTTCGACCTCCTGGTGAGTCAGCACTGCGAAGACCACGACCTCACCGAAGGTGCGCAGATGCACGAAGGCGCCCGCTCGACTCAGCTCGGGCTTCGGGGATGGCCCCGGGCAGCCGAAGACATCATCGTCGCCCGGGACTTGATCCTCGCCGAGACCACCGGCGCCCGATACCACGTTGCTCACATCTCGAGCCTCGGCGCGATTCGGCTGATTCGGGAGGCGAAGTCGCGCGGCTTGCGGGTGTCGGCCGAGGTCACGCCACATCATCTGCTCTTCACCGACGAGTATCTCCTGAGCTACGACACCTATTGCAAAGTCAATCCTCCCCTCCGGGAAGCGGAAGACCTGGAGGCGCTTCGCGAGGCGCTCGCCGATGGCACCATCGATTGCATTGCGACCGACCACGCTCCGCACACGGACCTGGAGAAGGACTGCGAGTTCGAGGCTGCTTCGGTGGGCATCAACGGGCTCGAATCCGCGATCGCTTCGATGTTTCAGCTCGTTCGCGATGGAGTGATCAAGCCTCTGCGCCTGGTGGAGGCCTTGTCGACCGCCCCCGCGCGCCTGCTCCCAGATTACGAAGGGGGCTCGCTCAGAGTCGGGCGGCGCGCAGACGTGACGATCCTCGATCCGGCGGCCCAATGGATTCTCGACAAAGAAGCGCTACGCTCCAAATCGCACAACACGCCGCTGCTCGGTCGTGAGCTGACGGGAAGGCCCGTCATGACCATCGTCGGGGGCAAGATCGTGTACGAGCTCGAAACATGACCAAAGCAGCACACCTGGTACTCGCAGATGGAACCCGCTTTTCGGGGTTCACCTTTGGCGCCGAAGGCGCGGCCACCGGTGAAGCGGTGTTTACGACCGGCATGACCGGCTACGAAGAAGTGCTCACCGACCCTTCGTACTGCGGACAGATCGTCACCATGACGGCGCCGCAAATCGGCAACACGGGCATCACGATCGAGGACGGCGAGGCCAAGCGCCCTGCCCTACGTGGCTTCGTCGTGCGGGAGCTGTCGGCCGTCGAGAGCAACTGGCGTACCAAGGAGTCGCTCGACGCCTATTTGAAGACGCAGGGTGTCGTCGGAATCACCGGTGTCGATACGAGGGCACTCACCCGGCACATCCGGGACCAGGGCGCGCAGATGGCGGCCATCGGCACCGAAGACCCGGCAACGCTGCACGACCGTGCGAAAGCCGCGCCTCCCATGACCGGTCAGGACCTCACCGGCGAAGTGACGACCCGGGAGGTCTACCAGTGGACCCAGGGCAGCGGCGCTTGGGCGGAGCAGCGCGAAGGCGCCCGTCCCTGGCACGTCGTGGCGATGGACTTCGGGGTCAAGCTCAACATCTTGCGCTGCCTCGTGGACGAGGGCTGCAAGGTCTCGGTCGTTCCCGCGACCGCAAGCGCCGAAGAGGTGCTGGCGCTCAATCCCGACGGCGTCTTTCTGTCGAACGGCCCGGGCGACCCTGCGGCTGTCTCCGGCGGCATCGCCACCGTACGTGAGCTCCTAGGCAAGCGTCCGATCTTCGGCATCTGCCTCGGCCATCAGTTGATGAGTCTCGCGCTCGGCGGCGAAAGCTACAAGCTCAAGTTCGGCCATCGCGGTCTCAACCAGCCCGTCAAGGACCTTCAGACAGGCCGCATCGAGGTGACCACCCAGAACCACGGCTTCTGCGTCGACGTCGACTCGCTGAAGAACAAGTGCGAGGTCACGCACCTGCACCTCAACGACGGCACCTGCGAAGGGATCGAGCACGTCGAGACCGGCGCGTTCAGCGTTCAGTATCACCCCGAGGCCGCTGCGGGACCGCACGACTCGCGGTACTTGTTCAGGCGGTTCACCGATGCCATCGCCAGAGCACGCAGCTAGACTCGAACGCCTGCTCTCGCGCGCGGCGGAGGAGTGCGAGTCCACGCAGGCGATCTGGTTCGGTGACGGCCTGCCGCAGGCCCTTCGAACTGTGATTGATCTCCGCGGCGAAGGACTCGCCCAGGCCCCCCCCGAGATTGCGTTCATCGAAGTGAGCGCGGTGTCTCCACAAGGGCGCGCCCTGAGCGATTCGGATCCGTCCGCGTTGACTTGCCCGGTCGTCGGCTTGAGCCAGAGCAGCGTCGAGCAGCTCGGCTCTCTGGTTTGCGCCCGAGGTGAAACTGGAGTTCAACTCACGCGACTGATTTGCCCCTTTGCAGTCTTCGACTTCAGCAGCCAAGGCGTTCGCGTCCGAGAGGTCCGCCACGGCCTCACCGCAGCGGACCTTCAGGCGAGGCTGTCGACGACACTTTGGGCGGGGCCGGATCTCAAGGAGCTGGGGACGGGCTGAGGGGACGCGCTGACGCGGGTGCTGACACTGGCGCTGGCACTGACGCTGACACTGCCGCTGGCACCGGGCGTCGACGTACGGCTTGTGCTGCCGCGGGTGTGGTGGGGGCGGGTGTTGGATTGGGTGCGTGGTACGGCTTGTTTACACCGCCCCGCCCACCCCCACCCGTAGTTTTGGTATCACTCTCACGCGAGTGAGCAGCGTGCCTGGCGCGGCATTCGCTTCGCTCTGCCTTGCCGGCGCTTCGCGCCGTGCTTCGCCCTTCGGGCTCGCGCTGCCGCGGGTGTTGTGTTGGGGGTCGGTGGGTGGGCGTGTTCGGCTTGTGCTGCCGCGGGTGCTTGGCGCTAGCGGCCGGAGAGTTTCCAGGACATTGCGCAGACTTCATCGAGGGCGATGTCGAGCCTAGTGACTCTGTTGTTCGGAACGTATCCGTACGCGACTGCGAGTTGAAGGCCGGCGCGGACCTCCTTGGCCGATCCGCATGCTGTTGCGAATCGCGCTTTCGCGGTTCCGGCATCGTTTCCATCGGCCTCGGCGATGTTGAGAACGACGCTATTCATCGCTCGGTGAATTTGGTCGAAGAGCGACTTGTCCCGCTTCCGAACCTCCGGAAGCACCTGACGCAGCCCCCCTGCCGCCTGAAGCGCCCTTTGCTGAATGATAAGTCCCATGAGTGATCTCCTTTTTTGCGAGTGCGTTGGGTTCACCCAAGGACTCAACGCACTCGCAAAAAAGGAGATCACGATGACCAAGTCGACTCACAAGAGCCCAGCACTGAACGCTGACGCAGACGCAGCCACTGATGCTGCCGCTGTCACTGCCGCTGCCGCTGACGCAGACGCTGCCGCTGAGCCCGGTGCTTGGGAGCGGGTGGCGACGTACGGCTTGTGCTGCCGCGGGTGCTTGGGGAGCGGGTGTTGGGTGGGTTGCCTGGTATGGTTTAGTTACACCGCCCGCCCACCCCCACCCGTAATCCTCCCTGGCGCGGCGGTCGCTGCGCTCCGCCTTGCCGGCGCTTCGCGCCGGGCTTCGCCCTTTGGGCTCGCGCTGCCGCGGGTGCTTGAGGGGCGGGTGTTGGGTGGGTTGCCTGGTATGGTTTAGTTACACCGCCCGCCCACCCCCACCCGTAGTTTTGGTATCACTCTCACGCGAGTGAGCAGCGTGCCTGGCGCGGCGGTCGCTTCGCTTCGCCTTGCCGGCGCGTTCGCGCCGGGCTTCGCCCTTCGGGCTCGCGGCTGCGACTGACGCTGGCACTGTATCTGCCGCTGCGACTGCCGACTGAGCCCCCCCTACCTCCGCGCCATCTCACGCCGCAACACTTCCCCAGTGTGACTCCGCTTCCGCTTCGCAATCGTCTCTGGCGTCCCCTGTGCGACGACGCGCCCACCATGCACGCCGCCTTCTGGGCCGAGGTCGACGATCCAGTCTGCGGCTAGCATCACGTCGGGGTGGTGCTCGATGACGGCGACGGTGTCTCCGCGTTCGACCAGACGGTCGAGAACGGTGAGAAGGCGGTCGACGTCGTCGCGGTGTAGGCCGGTCGTGGGTTCGTCCATCACGTAGAGGGTCGGCCCCGTATGGAGCCCCGCTGCCAGCTCGGAGACGAGCTTGATGCGCTGGGCCTCTCCGCCGCTCAGCGTGTTGGAGGCCTGGCCGAGATGCAGATAGCCGAGGCCGAGCTCGTCGAGAAGCTCGAGTGGCTCGCGAACCTTTCGAACGGGTGAGAACACCTCGACCGCTTCGGCGACTTCGAGCTCGAGCAGCTCGCCGGCGTTGAGGCCTTGCCAGCGTACCGAGAGCGTCTCCGGCGTGAAGCGCATCCCATTGCACGACTCGCACGGTACGTCGACGTCCGGGAGGAAGGCCATCTCCACGTGAATCGAGCCCTGCCCTTTGCACTCCGGACAGCGGCCTTCTTCGACGTTGAACGAGAAGCGGCTTGGGGTGTAGCCGCGCGCGCGCGCTTCGGCGGTTCCGGCTAGAAGCTCGCGCACGGTGTTCCAGATGCTGACATAGGTTGCCGGGACCGAGCGCGGCGTCCGTCCGATGGGGCTCTGGTCGATCTCGATTGCGCGCTTCAACGACGCGAAGCCGGCGATCTTGCTGAAGTCCCCAGCGGGCAGGTCGTTCACCATGCCGACCGCTTCCCGAGTTGCGCGCAGCAAGACCTCGCGAATCAACGAGCTCTTGCCCGAACCGCTGACGCCCGTAACCGCGACGAAGCGTTCGAGCGGGAACCGTACGTCGACGTCTTGCAGGTTGTGATGGTTCACTCCGCTGAGCTCCAACCAGGAAACGTCGCGCGTCTGGCGGCGCTTGGCGGGCACATGTGGAGGACGCTCGAGGGCCGCCGCCGTGACCGAGCCCTTCATCTCGTTCAACGCACCCTGGGAGAGAATGCGGCCGCCGTGTTTTCCGCCGCCCGGCCCAACATCGATCACCGTGTCGGCCGCGCGAATGGTGTCGGCGTCGTGCTCGACGACCAGCACCGAGTTGCCCCGATCGACCAGACCGCGAAGCGCGCCAAGCAGACGCCCGGTGTCACGTGGATGCAGGCCGATGGTGGGCTCGTCGAGCACGTAGAGCACACCGGTGAGGCCGCTCCCGAGTTGCGCCGCCAAGCGTACCCGTTGCATCTCGCCGCCGCTGAGCGTGTTCGCCGCGCGCCCGAGCCCTAGATAGCCGAGCCCAACCTCCTCGAGAAAGGAAAGCCGGCGGAGCGCCTCGTGCAGAGGCGTCTTCGCGATGGTGGCGTCGCGGCCCTCGAGGTCGATCTCTCGAAGGGTCTCAACCACCTCGGAGACGCTCTGATCGAAGAGCGCGGTGATCGACATGTCGTCGACGGTGACCCCGCGTGCCAGCGGGGACAGGCGGGTCTGGTCGCACTGATCGCAGAGAGTGGTTTCGACCGCTCGCTTGCGTCGACGGCCGCGCCAGCTCTTCTTCGTGATCTCGCCGCGGCCCTCGCATGCCGGGCACTGGCCCTGCCTGGTGTTGAACGAGAAGAAGCGAGGATCGAGCTCCGGATAACCGACGCCGCAGCTCGGACAGGCGCGCTTGCTCGAAAGCTGCATCTGCTCCTTGCCAGCGACCGCCCAGGCGGCACCGTCACCGACCTTCAAGGCCTTTTCGAGCAGATCCAGCAAGTCCGGGCTCTTGCCGGCTATGCGTCCGACGACCAGCTCCACGTCGTGCTCGGTATAGCGGTCGAGCTTCATTCCCGGCTCGAGCTGCTGAATCTCGCCGTCGATGCGCGCCTCGGTGAAGCCGTCCTTCATTGCTTTCTTGAGCAGCTCGCGATGGATGCCCTTTCGGCCGCGCACGACCGGCGCGAGCAGCGTCACCTTCTTTGCACCGAAGCGCCGCGCCACATCCCGAGTCAGTTGTGCAGCGGGCCTCGCCGCGATGGGCACCTTGCAGTCGACGCAGTGCAGGACTCCGATGCGTGCCCAAATCAAGCGCAGGTAGTGCGAGACCTCAGTGACGGTGGCGACCGTGGAGTTGGCCCCGGCTCGGGTCATGCGCTGTTCGAGAGACACGCTTGGCGGCACGCCGACGACTTGGTCGACCGCAGGCCGCGGGAGTTGGGGCATGTACTGACGCGCATAGGGCGAAAGCGTTTCGAGATAACGGCGCTGCCCTTCGGCGAAGAGCACGTCGAAGGCCAAGGTGCTTTTCCCGCTGCCGCTCGGACCCGTCAGCACGACCAGCTCGTCGCGCGGGATGTGAACGGTGACGTTCTTGAGGTTGTGCTCGCGCGCCCCGGCAATTCGAATCTCCCGAAGTGGTGGCCCCTGCGCCTTGCCCTTCTTGGTACGGCCGGCGGGCTTGGTCTTTGCTCCGGTCCCTAGCGCGCGAGCGAGGTACGGGGCCGTCAGCGACGACTTCTTCTTCGCCACCTGCTCGGGCGTGCCCCTTGCGACGAGCTTGCCGCCTTCGTTGCCGGCCCCAGGCCCGAGGTCGATGACGTGGTCGGCATGGGCGGCCACCTGCATGTCGTGCTCGACGACGATGACCGTATCGCCGCGCTCCACAAGGTCATCGAGAACCTTCATCAGCGGCTCGACGTCGTTGGCGTGAAGCCCGGCCGTCGGCTCATCGAAGACCAGAAGTGAGCCGGCTGCTGCGCGGAGGAGCGCTTCGGCCAGCTTGAGGCGTTGCGCCTCTCCGCCTGACAGGGTGTTGAGCGGCTGGCCCAAGCGCAGGTACCCTAGGCCCACGTCCAACATCGGCCGAAGCGCCCGGGTGATCAGGGCATCCTCGGCGAAGCGCTCGCTCGCCTGACGGGCGGTTAGCTCCAGGACCTCGGCGATGTCGAGGCCCATATACCGGACATCGAGAACTGGACCGACGAAGCGGCGCCCCTGGCACTCGGGACAGCTGAACACCACATCGGCCAAGAACTGCATCTCGACCGTCTCGGCCCCGTCGCCTCGGCAGGCCTCGCAGCGTCCTCCGGTCACGTTGAAGGAGAAGAATCCAGGCTTGTACCCGCGCTCTTTGGCCAGGGGCTGCTGGGTGAAGCGCTTTCGAAACACCTCCCAAATCTTCAAATATGTCGCCGCGTTGCCCCTTGAAGTTCGGCCGAGCGGAGCTTGATCCACGCCGACGACGCCATGGAGCGCGGCGAAGCCCTTGAGGCTCTCGTGCTCGAGCGGCGCCCCGTCCGGCCTTGAGGCCGAGCTTGCGCTGAACGGCCGGCAGCAAGGTCTCGAGAACCAAGCTGCTCTTCCCCGAGCCGCTGACCCCGGTCACGCAGGTCATGACCCCTCGCGGAAAGGAAGCGTCCACCGAGCGGAGATTGTGGCCCGATGCTCCCCGGAGCTCGATCCAGCCAGTGGCTTCGCGTCGCCTGCGCTTCACGCGGCCGTTCGCCTTGAGTGCAGCGCCCGTCGCCGTCTTGGCCCTGCGGAGTGCCGCTGGAGTGCCGTCGAAGACGATCTGTCCGCCATTCTCGCCGGCGCCTGGACCCAGCTCGATCACCCGATCCGCGCCGAGGATCATTTCCCGATCGTGCTCCACCACGACCGCGACGTTCTCGTCCTTCGACAGAGCACGAACCACGCCCAGGAGCCGCTCCACGTCGCGGGGGTGCAAGCCCACCGTCGGTTCGTCGAGCACGAACATCGCGCCGTTCAGCGTCGCCCCGAGCGCGCTGGTCAGTGCGACGCGCTGGGTCTCGCCTCCTGAAAGCGTTCGAGAGGTGCGATCCAAGGAAAGATATCCGAGGCCGACATCGTGCAGTGCGCGCAGCCGACCAAGGGCCTCGCGCCAGAGCAAACCCGCACCAGCGTCCCCGGTGAATCGCGCCTCCTGCTTTTCGAGAAACGAAAGCGCGTTGGATGCGGGGAGAGCATAGAGCTCCGGAAGGCTCAGTCCGTCGATGTGCCAAGCGAGCGCTTCGG
The DNA here is from genome assembly GCA_963716775.1 of uncultured delta proteobacterium. Lineage (GTDB taxonomy): Bacteria > Myxococcota_A > Polyangia > Polyangiales > Houyiibacteriaceae > SG8-38. The sequence goes on along the minus strand of CAVQUI010000006.1, from coordinate 354,393 downwards.
GCCTGAGTCGTGTGCCCTTGCAGTCAACGCAGGTTTCGTACTTCCGGTAGCGAGAAAGAAACACGCGAACATGCATTTTGTATGCGCGCGATTCCATCCATTTGAACCAGCTGCGAATCCCCCACCAACCTTTGGGGTAGCCGATCTCGTCGCCGTCGATGAGCCATGCGAGCTCCGCGGGCGTCCATTCGCGCAGCGGCTTGCCGAGCGGAATGCCTGCCTTCTTCGCGTTCTTCTTCAACTCGCGACGCTCCCAGCTCGTCGCCTTGCCCTGCCATGCGCGAATCGCGCCCTCATCGGGCGACAAGTCGTAGTCGGGAATCACCCGGTCGAGATCGATCTCGATGGTGCGTCCGAAGCCACGGCAGGTTTCGCAGGCGCCGATCGGGCTGTTGAAGCTGAAGAGCCCCGGTGTTGCGCGGCGAAACGAGCGCTCGCAGCTGGGGCAATGCAAACCTTCTGAGAAGCCGAGATCCTTGCCCTCGGCTGTCCAGACCGTGGCTCGGCCGGAGCCTCGGCGCATGGCGTTCTCGAGGGCCTCGACCAGGCGGGCCCGATCACTGGGGCGTGCCACGGTTCGGTCTGCGATGACGTCGAGGTGCGTGCTTCGGCCCTTGATCAACTCGCTCGGTCGGATCTGCTCGAGCTCGCGAACCTTGCCGTCGACCCGGACACGTCGGTAGCCGTCTCGCAGTAGGCCTTCGCGAACTCCGATGTAGTGCTCCGCATCGGCCACGGCGACGGGATAGGTCACCAGTATCTTCTCGCCGGGGACCTCGCTCATCACGCTCTGGGCGGCGCGCGTCGGCGCATCCCGGTGCACCAGGGCGCCGCAGCCCGGGCAATGCAGCTCGGCTGCATGGGCCCAGAGATGCTTCGCGTAGTCGGCGATTTCGGTCATGGTGCCAACGGTCGAGCGGCTCGTGCGGACAGGCGCCTGTCGATCCACGGCGATTCCTACCGGGACCGGGTCGAGCTGGTCGACCGGCGGCCGTGAGAGCCGCTCCAGGAACTGCCGCGCATAGGCGCTGAAGCTCTCGACGTAGCGGCGCTGCCCCTCCGCATAGAGGGTCTTGAACGCCAGCGACGACTTGCCGGCGCCCGAAGGTCCTACGATTGCAAGAAAGGTCCCTGGTTCGATGTCGAGGTCGATGGAGCGGAGGTTGTTCGTGCGCGCGCCGCGCAGCTTGGTGGGCTGCATGACCTAGCGCCGTCCCCAGCGTCGTCGCAGCACCCAGGTCGCGCCAAGCAGCAGCACCGTGGAAAAGATGAACCATGGGTTCGAAAGCGGCTGCTTCGACACCAGGCCCGCGGCACGGCGCGTGGTCGATGCGAGCTCGGACAGCGGAGGCACGTCTTTGATGCCGAGGAACAGTCGCCCCCCAGTCTTCTGCGCCAGCGCTTCGAGCTCTGCCGGCAGGGCTTCGAGATCCGCGAGCTCGTCGCCGCTCTCTTCGACGATGAACACCTCGCGCGCGACGTCCTGGTTCTCTACCGAAGCGACGATTTCGTATGCGCCTGGCTCGGCCGGTGCGCGGACGGTGGCCTGGAGCTGTCCGTCCTCATCGGTCTCGACAACTGCAACGGCATCGTTGTTCGCCGCTGGCTGGAACTGAAGCTCGACGCGCGTCCTGTCCATCGGCCGGTACGTCGCGTCACGAAGCCTTCCAGAGACGACGATTTCTCCGCCAAGCCCGTAGCGCTCCCGGTCGGTCGAGATCCTCGCCGGTTCGAGAAGTGGATCGTGAGTGAGCCAGCGGATCATCCGGTCCCAGAAGAGCTCGTACTCATCGGAGCCGACGGTGCTGTCATCCGCAGCAAAGCGCCACCGCCACGATGCGTCTGCCGTCATCGCCGCCACTCGCCCCCTTCCCGCCTCTCCGACGACGAGAATCGGAAGCCGTGAACCGCTTTGCACGCGCGCTCGCGGGTGGCTGAGCAGGACCTGCGCGCCTTCCTTGACCGAGCTCACGATGTTGGCGCCGTGCAAGGCGGGGAGCGCCCTCCATGTCTGCTTGGTCAACGCGGGGTCCGGGCCGAGTGCAACGATGGGGTGCCGCGTGAGCTTCTTGCTCACCTCGGCCCTGTAGCTGCCCTTGAGCAGTCCGGGAGCGCCGAGCTTGACCGGCAGAATGTCCTCGATGGCAGTGCCCGCATAGCCTCCCTGAGCAAAGGAGCGGTCGCCGCCGATCATCACGAACGAGCCGCCGCGCTGCACGTACTCTTTGATGCGCGGCAGGTAGCTCTGCATCTCATAGGGCGCGTAGTCGAAGTTCTGGAAGATCACGACATCGAAGCTTCCGAGATGCTCGCGGAAGAGCTCGTCGGTCGGAAACGGAATCAAGGCGAGCTCGTTGGTCGGGGCGGCGGTCAGGTCGGCCGCCGCACGCAAGATGAAGAACGAAACCAGGTCGACGGAGCCGTCGCGCTTCAGGAAGTCTCGCAGAAATCGCACGTCCCAACTCGGCCGCCCGGCGACTAGCAGCGCGCGAAGCCGTTCTCTTCCGACCCGCAGGAGCGCCGCGCGGTCATTGTTCTGGGGCACCTCGTCTTCCGAGGACGCCGGAATCAATAGTCGATAGAGGGAGCGCCCGGTTCGCTGTGGAGTCACTTCGAACGCTATGGCGCCGCGGCCCGCTTCGTCTAGTGTCGCCACGACCTCCTGTTCGAGCCGGCTCTCGTGCCAGAGCTGCACGCGGAGCTCTGCACTGCGCAAGTTGCCGACTGCGCGGACGTCCGCCCGGATGATCGCCGGGACGCCCACGTACGCCGTCGTGTCAGCACGTACTGAGACGATGGCCTGATCGTCGAGCGGATCGTCTCCGCCCACGACGATGCTGTGAATTGCCGGCACGTTCTGGCCGAGCGCCACTGTCTCCGCGCGGAAGCTCGGGTCGGCGCCATCGGTGATCACGACGACGGAGCCAAGCTCCCGTTCGGCGCCCTTCTCGAGAACGTAGCTGAGTCCGTTTCGAATCTTGGTTTCGTCGTCGGAAGGCTCGTAGCTCTCCGCGAGCCCGCTCCAGGCGGCAGCGCGAACGTTAGAGCCGAACAGATACACGACCGGACTGACTCTGTCGTCGTCTTGCCAATCGCCGAGCAGAGCCTGGACCGCGTCGCTGCGGGGACCGCTGTTGCCGGAGAGCGTCATGCTTCGCGAGTTATCGAGGAGAATTGCGGTTCCCCCGGCGACATCTTCGAAGGTCTCGCGTACCAGGGTGATCTGCAGGGCGAGCAGATAGACCGCCAGGATGCCGAGCCCGCCGAGCGCGCCCAAGACAAACTTCCGCCGCCGGTCACTCTCTCCACGAATGGACCGAAGCTCGACGAGCCAGAGCGCAAATAGGGCGAGGCCGAGCACCCATGCCGTCGTGTTCCCTCCCAAAATCCCCAGTTGCCACTGCCAATCTGCCACGCGCAAACCTCAGAGGCCCGAGCCTCGGCGACGCATGATGAACGGCGCGTGCACCTGGTCGTCTTTGTAGTCGGTGCAGAGCGCATACATCACCAGATTCACCCCTAGGCGAATGGCCTGTTCGCGCTGCCGCTCGCCGCCGGGAACGACCGCCTGACTCCAGGCGCCGAGCTTGTCGCGTTGAAACGCACCCCCGAGGTCGTGACGCGAGTAGACGATGGCGATGCGATCACCGTACGTGATTCCTTCGAGAAACGCGGGCCCCTGCACCCGCCCCACCGGCCTTTGAAGGAGATAGAACGAGCGGTAGATCGTGTGCTCGCTCGAAATCGGTTTCAGTGGCATCGCTGGGAACGCGCGAAGCAGCTCGCGACGAACGGCCCGGTCGAAGCCCTCTGCGCCGGCCGTCCCGTCGTCGATCAGAATGAAGCCACCGCGGTGGATATACTTGCGCAAGCCTTCGATCGCTTTTTCGCTCAGCGGCGGAAAGTCTTCGTGGCCGCGCCAGTACACGAAGGGACTTCGAAACAGCGAGGCCTTGTCGAGTCTCGTTCGTCCGGGCTCCAGGATGGGTTCGACACTCGATCGCTTGCGCACCTCCCAGGCCAGGCGCTCCGTCACGCTTCTGGAGCCCGTATCGCCCTTGCCCAGGTCGAGAGATACGATTTCCACATCGGTCGCATCACCAAACGCAGCGGCGCGTGGTGCCGGTGACACTGAAAGGCAGGCCAGTACCAACAGAAGGCGACCCGACTGCGCCCCGAAGATGGCCCGCATGAGCACAGGAGTACCAACGATGCGTCAAAGCGCAAGCCGGGTTGACGCAGGCCAGGTTCGCGACGAAAGTGGCGCCGTGTCGAAGGGCCCAGCTCGTGCGTGCGCCGCGATCGCATTGCTCGCATTCGGATTCGGTTGCCAAGACAAGGGCGAGATCTCCAGTCCGTCTTCTCCCGGCGCTGCGTCCATCGGGGAGACCCCGGCTTTGCTAACGCGAACCCGTCCTTTGATGAGCACGGTGTTCCGGATCCAGGTCGACTCGGCGCCCGCCAACGCCGAGATGGCGATCCGTCACGCGTTTGAAGAAATCGAGCGCCTGGAGACAGTGCTGTCCGAATGGCGCGACGACAGTGACATCGCCAGGGTCAACAGCCTTGCCGGCAAGAAGCCCTTGAAGGTGGGCGCCGATGCCTTGCGGGTCATCGATGCGGGCATGGACGTGTCGATGTGGTCGCGTGGCGCGTTCGATCTTTCCTGGGCGAGCCTTTGGGGCCTGTACGATTTTCGTCCGGAATCGATCAAGATTCCAAGCGCGGAAGAGATCAAGCCGCGCCTCGCGCTGATCGACTACGAGAAGATCCGCGTGAGCAAGAAATACAAGACGGTGTTTCTGAAGAAACGCGGGATGGCGATCGGAACCGGAGGCATCGCCAAGGGCTACGCACTCGATCAAGCCGGGGCGATTCTCCGAGGCGCTGGGGTCGACAGCTACATGATCTTTGGCGGCGGACAGGTGCAGGTGCACGGCGAACGAGACGGTCGACCCTGGCGAGTGGGCATCCAGCATCCACGCGACCCGAGCAGCTACTTCGCCGCACTAGAGTCGACCGGCGCCTCCTTTTCGACCTCGGGCGACTACGAGCACGCCGTGTTCGACGGCGCGGGCAGGCGCTGGCACCACATCATCGACACCAAGACGGGCCTGCCCGCCGACAAGTCCCTCTCGGTGACGATCATGACTTCGGAGGGCATTTATGCCGACGCCCTGAGCACGGCGGCATTCGTGCTGGGCCCCGAAAAGGCTCTCAAGATGCTCTCGCGAATCGCCTACCCTGCGGAGGCGGTGATCGTGGGCGCCGACTGCAAGGTCTACATGACTCCGAAGGCCAAGAAGCGCATTCGCTTGAACGTGGACCTGGTCGACGGGCGCTTGCCGAACTGTAAGCCTTAGCCGCGCTCGTCGATCGGCACGAAGGCACGGTCGGCTTCACCGACCCAAATCTGACTCGGACGGAAGATCCGATTGCCTTCGAGCTGCTCGAGCAAATGGGCGAGCCAGCCGGCCACCCGCGAAATCGCAAAGATCGGGGTGAACAGATCCGTCGGGATTCCGAGCTTCTGATAAACGATGCCGCTGTAGAAATCGACGTTGGGGTAGATACCCTTGCCCCCGACCAGCTCGGCCATCTGGTGCTCGAGCTCGATGGCCACGTCGTAGTCCGGCGTGCTGCCGAACTTGTCGAACAGCTGGGTTGCAAGTCCCTGCAGAATCGTCGCGCGCGGGTCCTTGACCTTGTAGACGCGGTGACCGAAGCCCATGATCTTTTCTTTTCGGGCAAGCCGATCCTCGGCCCAGCGTCGCACACCATTCGGAGAGGGATCGGGGATTGCATCCAAGCTGGACAGGACCTGCTCGTTGGCACCGCCGTGCAGCGGGCCGGCCAGGCTACCGATGGCCGATGCCACGACTGCATAGGGGTCCGTCAGGGTCGAGCCGGTGACCCTAGCCGTGAAGGTCGAGGCGTTCATCGAGTGCTCGGCGTGGAGAATCAAGGCCACATCGAAGACCTTTTCGGCCAGGCTGGTCGGGACCTTTCCTTCGAGCATGTAGAGAAAGTTCGCCGCATGGCTGAGCTCGGTACTCGGCTTGATCGGGTCGTCTCCGCGTCGAATCCGGTCCCAAGCGGCGACGATGGTCGGAACCTTCGCAAGCAAGCGGATGACGCTGAGGCGCAGGAATTCCGGGTCCGAAATGTGGTCACCCTTGTAAAACATACCCATCGCGGCGACGGCTGCTGTCAAAGCATCCATGGGCTCGCCGCTCTCGGGCAGCGTCTTGAGCAGATCGATGATGCGAAATTTGAGACCACGCTCGGCGATCATCTGACTGCGGAATGCCTCGAGCTGAGGGGTCGTTGGCAGGCGCCCGAACACGAGGAGGTAGGCGACTTCTTCGTACGAGCATTGTTCCGCGAGCACCTCGATGGGGTAGCCCCGGTACTGGAGTTTCCCGACGGAGCCGTCGATCAAGCAAATGCTGCTACGGGCTGCCGGAACGCCGGCAAGGCCTGGAATGTATTCGGGCACTACCGCCATCCTCTCCACTTTCGGGCTCAAAGGTCCGGCGGCAACCTAGTCGTTCACCCTACAGGCGCAAGCCGATGCCAAGAGCCCTGCAAACACGGGGCGAGCGGCTCCGAGGACCAGATCCGCAGCCTCTTCCAAAACCTCGGCGCGAAGGCGTGCCTGCGCGGAAGCGGGCGCCCCGCGAATCACGATACGAAGGTTGGGCTCTCCATCGCGCTCCTCGTCGAATGGAGTTGCGCCGGCTGCGGCCAGTGCCTCGGCAAAGCGTCGGCTCGCCTTTCCGTCTTCGGTATCGACGATCGAAACGAGCCGGCTCCCCACCCTGAGCAGCACGGGCGTCCAAATCGGCGGGTCGCGGGATTCATCGACGACGTGGAGCGAACGCTTCAACCGCGCTCAACCTCGAAACCGTCCGCTTCCCAGTGAAGAAAGCCACCCGAGAGGAAACCGACCTGCACACCATCGGCCTGAAGCTTCTCGCTCCAGTCCTTCGCCTCTTCGCTGCGACCGTAGAGCACGCGAACGCGGCCGTCGAAAGGCTGCAGCTCTTCGACCCTGCTCGCCAACTCGCTTGCTGCGATGTGAATCGCCGAGGGGATGCGGTAGCGGCCGTAAGAAGCTTCATCACGGATGTCGACCGGAACGGCCTTGCCCTGCGCCACCCAGGCGGCCAGCTCCTCGGGGCGAACCTCGGCTGCAGAGCGGGGCATCACCGGTTCGAGCAGACGCAGCACGCCCGGCTTGTCGAGCACGCCCACGTGCTGCCCCGCCACCCTGCCCTGGGCGATGACGAGCAGCATCGGAATCGACTGTGCTCGGAAGGTTTGTGCGACCATTGGATTGTGGTCGACGTCGACGCTGACGACCTTGATCTTGCCGGCGAGCTCGTCGGCGACTTGCGCGACGATCGGTGCCAGCTGCTTGCACGGCTGACACCAGTCCGCGTGCAGGTCCACGAGCACCGGGAGCTCCGAGCGAAGAACCTCTGCTTCAAAAGTTGCGTCCGTAACCGGCTGAACTGCCATCTCAGTATCCCCTGTTTTCGATTCCCGATTCTGTCACGATCGCTACCCCTGCGCTCGTCCCGAGCCTGTTAGCGCCTGCTGCGATCATCCTGTCGGCGGTCGCCGCGTCGCGAATGCCGCCGGATGCCTTCACACCGAAATCGGGCCCGACTTCCGCCCGGAGCAGCCTCAGGTCGTTCTCGGTGGCTCCGCCGCTTCCGAAGCCCGTAGAGGTCTTCACGAAGGCGGCCCCCGCTCTCAGGGTCCATTGGGCACCCCGGCGCTTCTCATCGTCGCTCAGCAGGCAGGTCTCGAGGATGACCTTGACCGGAGCCCCGTCGGCCGCATCCACCACCCTGCGGATCTCGTCCATGAAGCGCTCTTTGCGGCCCTCTTTGAGCGCGCAGATTTGGCAGACCATGTCGATCTCGGAGGCGCCGTCGAGCACAGCCTGGGTCGTCTCGGCGCTCTTTGCGGCCGAGCTGGACGCGCCCAGCGGGAACCCGACGGTGGCAGCGACGGGGAGCTGGCAGTCCGCCAGCAGTGAGGTACAAAGCGCCACGTGGGACGAGTTGACACAGACGGTCGCAAAGCTGTGCCGAATGGCCTCGTGGCAGAGACGCACGAAGTCCGGCTCGACCGCGTCGGGCCTCAAAAGCGTGTGATCGATGAGCGCTGCCAGGTCCCGACGCATGGAGCGCCTTCTCCTAGCAACGAATTCAGAGGGCGACCAACCGCACACACCCAAGAGCCTGGGGGGCTTCTCGACTGATGGACGTTACTTGCGAGCGCTGCGGCACCGAATACGAATTTGACCAAACACTGCTTTCCGGCCGCGGAACCAGTGTGAAATGCACCAATTGCGGGCATGTGTTCAAGGTCTACCCGACGGCGGAAGCGGACGCGGACCGGACGACCAGCGTTTGGCGCCTCAAGTTGGAGGACGACTCGATCGACATGATCGACTCGCTTCGCGAGCTTCAACGGCGCATCGCCTCGGGCGAGCTCATGCCCGAGAACCAGATCGCCAGAGGCGACGAGAACTGGAAGCCGCTGGGCTCGATTCCCGAGCTCGAGACTTTCTTCGAGGCGGCCGGCGTTGCGCTGCCTTCGGCGGTGATCAGCTCGTCGTTTCCACCGGGGCCTGAATCGCCGCGCTCCGAACCGCCTTCAGAAACCTCGAAGGAGTCGAGCTTGCCGCCCGGAAGACGGCCCAGGCAGCCCACTTTGCTTGGGGTGATGCCGGTCGAGAAGATGATCCCAGTGGGGGCTCCGGTGTCTGGGGCAGCGACAGCGGCAGCGGCAGAGACAGCGGCAGGGACAGGGGCAGGGACAGCGGCAGGGACAGCGGCAGAGGCAGCGGCAGGGACAGCGGCGGGGACGGGGTCGGCGACAGAGTCAGCGGCGGAGAGCGAGGCCGGGAAGCTGACCGAGTCCGAGAGCGGGACGGTGTCGGAGTTTGGGGGGGATGTATCTCCCTATTCTACCGGCCGGGGTGCCGATCCTGCCGCGGACACGGCTCGGGCCGCCGTCATTTCCGACGCGGCACCCGCAGACGAGATCGAGGAGGCCGAGTTCGAGGAGCGTTCGCGTTCTGGGGCGCGCCCGAGCAGCCCACCGCCGCCGTTCTACGACGACGACGATGACGACATCCCCGGATTGCCTGGCCGCGGCGGATCGCCTCTGCGCTGGCTCATTTTGATCGTGCTCGTCGGAGGGCTTGCTCTGATGTTCGCGCAGTGGCCCCGTGTGGCTCGCCTGCTCGGCATCGCTGGGGACCCCGCCTTGATCGCGGCAAGCGTCTCAGACGGCGACGCCAGCCTGTTCGAAGGCCACCCGGCGGCATATGCAAGCGGGATTGAAGCCTACGGGCGGGCCATCGAATCGGGTGGCGACCGCGACACCGAGATTCTATCGAAGCTCTCGAACGCCTACGCCTTGGCGGCACAAGCCCAAATCGACGATGGCGCGTCCAGCTACAGCACCGACAAGCTCACCGCCGCAGCGCTGACGACCGCCCGGAGCGCGCGCGAGCTCGAACCGCGCGATTTGCAGGCAATGCTGGCGGAGGCCGATGCGCTCCGCCTGAACGGGGATATTCCCAAAGCCCGCCGCGTTTTGGAAGACGTCCGCTCGATGTCGTTCAGCCGAACCCCGGAGTTCTTCCGGATCGACGCGCGTCTGAGCGCAGCCGAGTCCGGTGGGGGCTTGGAAGACGGCCTGCGAAGCGCGAAGCTCGCTGTCGAGCTTGCACCTGACGGCGTGCCGTATCTCCTGTTGCTGGCTCGGGCCCAGAAGGCAGCCGGCAACGACTCCGAAGCGATCGAGGCATTGGAGACGATCGTGCAGGGGCATCCGGGGCACCCTGTGGCAACGAAGCTGATGGCCGAGCTGCGCGGTACTCCGCTCGAGGCAGAGGTACTGTCGGATGCTGGGGTTGAGGTGGACGCTGGGTCTGAGGCGGATGCTGGGGCAGCGACAGGGACAGACGCAGGGGCAGAGACAGACTCAGCTGCAGCGGCAGACTCAGCGGCAGTGGCAGAGACAGTGGCAGTGGCGGACTCAGCGGCAGTGGCAGAGACAGTGGCAGTGACGGAGACGGCGCCAGTGGCCGAGGCTGGGAACGAGACCGCGACCGAGAAAGTGGCCGAGAAAGTGGCGGTGACCCCGAAAGAGGCTCCGGCTCGGAAGCCCAGCGCGCCGAAGAAGCCCAAGTATGACGAGTACGATCGACTGGCCGAAGCTGCCGGCAGTGATGCCTTTGTCGATGGCCGGCCTCCGGTGCGGGACTACGACTCGTACATGCGACTAGGGCGCGCCGAGCTCGCTGCCCAGCAATACCCCCGCGCCCGCGCCTACTTCGATAGCGCCTTGGAGGCGCGGCCCGGCTCTGCCGACGCGATGGACGGTCTGGGTCAGGTCTTGACGGGCATGAAGGACTACATCTCCGCGGCACGCTACTTCCGCGTCGCGGCGCAGCGAGGCCACCCCGACGGCTACTTCAATCTCGGCAGAACCTATGAGCGCCTTGGACGAAATGAAGAAGCGGTGTCGGCGTACTACACTTACGTGAAACGGCGTCCGTCGGGCAGTCATGCCGGCGCCGCCATTGCAGCGATCAAGCGATTGGAACCACGCGCAAAGCTTCCTGAGGAGCTCGAGCCGCCGCCCGAGCCCGTCGCGAAACCGGAGCCGTCCACTGCGGACGAGCCTGCGCAGGAATCGGAACCGACAACACCATGAAGCACCCAAGGCGCCCCGCGGCGCTCATCCTCCTCGCCGCCCTCGCTTCCCTGAGCGCGCCCGCTTGTAGCGAGAAGACTGAAGAGTCCGACGAGCCCGTGGTTCGCGAGCTTCGCCTCTTGCAGGCCTTTCCAGACGGCGCGGAGCACGACCCCTTCGCCCCGCCGCAGCCGACCCTGCACGACGTGCTGGAACGAATCTGGGAAGCGACCGACGATGAGCGCGTCAAAGGTCTCTTCGTACGGGTCGGACCGCTTCAGGGCGCCTGGGGAAGTGTCGGCGACCTCGTCGAGGCACTTGGCGGGTTTCGCGCGGAGAATCGGCCGGTCCATTGCCATTTCGAGTCCGCCGACAACGTCGGCTACATCTTGCTTGCGTCGAGCTGTGACCGAATCAGCATGACGCCCGCCGGAACACTCGACTTGATCGGCCCGGCCGCCGTCATGATCTACGCGCGCGCGCTGCTGGAGAAGGTCGGCGTCGAAGCCGAGATCCTCCACATGGGCCGCTACAAGGGCGCCGGGGACATGTTCATCCGAAACGACATGCCTCCGGAAGCCAAGCAGTCGATGGATGCGATTCTCGACGACCTGCAAGGCGCATTGGTCGACGCGACCAAGTCCCGAACCGAGGGTGACGAGAAGCGAGCCCGGACCTTGATCGACCAGGGGCCGTATGGCTCGGCAGCCGCTGTCGAGGCCGGCCTCGTCGACGCGGTGGGCTTTCTCAGAGAGGCGCGCGAGGAAATCAAGACGGCCGCTGCGGTCGAAACCGTTCGCCGTACCCGGATGCTCCCCAAACAAGAGCAGCTGACCTTGGGGCAGTTCTTGGGATTGCTGAGCGGCGAAAGCGAGAAGCCCGAGAGCCGCGGCGAACGAATCGCCTTGGTCTTCGTGAACGGCAGCATCACCGATGGAGAATCCGATGCGAGGGGCGACGCGGTCTCGGGCCCGTTCGTGCGGGCGATGGAGAGGCTCGAGCAGGACGAGAACGTGAAAGCGGTCGTGATGCGCATCAACTCGCCAGGCGGCTCAGCGCTTGCGAGCGATCGGATGTGGGAAGCGGCGCGCAATTTGGCAGAGCAGAAGCCCTTGATCGCGAGCGTCGGAGACATGGCAGCCAGCGGTGGCTACTATATCGCGTCCGCTGCCGAAGAGATCCTCGCTCACCCCAACAGCCTCGTAGGCTCGATCGGGGTCGTGGGAGGCAAGTTCAATTTCTCCGCTCTCGCCGAGGACATCGGCGTCAACACATTCATTTTGCAGCGTGGTAAGCGCGCCGCCTGGTCGACGCCGGTTCGTCCCTTGAACGCCAGCGAACGAGAAGCGTTCGAGTCGTTGCTTCGCGACACCTACGATCGCTTCATCAGTCGTGTTGCCGCCGGCCGCGAAATGGAACGTGAAGCGGTCTTGGCCGCAGCAGAGGGCCGCGTGATGACCGCCCAAGACGGCAAGGACCTAGGTCTGATCGACGAAATGGGCGGCCTGAGTGAAGCGCTTCAAAAGGCCCGTGCCGCGGCTGGGCTTGCACCCGACGCGCCCGTCGAGCTCTGGCCTGCACCCAAGGGAATGATCGACGCGATCAACGAGCTCCTGAGCGGAAATGGAGACGACGAAGCTCGAACGCTTCAAGGGCTTTGGCTTCGTCAGCACCCGTTGGCTGATTCGCTTCCGCTGCTGCCCTGGGCTCAAACGCTCCGCATCGTCGCCGAAGAACGGGTCGCCTTGGTTCCGCCGTACTTCTTCACGTTGCGCTAGAGCGCCGGGCACCAAGGCCAAATGTCTTGGCCGGGCAAGCAACTGTCCGCGATATTTTCTGCCTCACAGTCGACCAAGCAACCGTTGCAGAAATCAACCGGCCAGCGAAAGGCTGCCGATCGCTGACTGAAGCCGCCGAAGGTTGTACCACCGGCCCGAATGTCGAGCACGACGGACTGCTGCTCCGCGGGTAAGACCGCCAACAGCGGGTCGACGTAATTTCCCGGAATGCCCGTTGCCACACCGACCTCGGTCGTGCCCAGGCTTCCTGGCGTGGTCGCCGGAATGACAGCGCTCGTCGTGACTCGGTAGGGGTTGGCCAGGCCGCCAAGGTCCGGCTTGGACCCGTCGGGCAGAAGAATCGTGATGTCGTAGTTGTCGACTTGGATGTTCGCTTGCTCTCCCTGGAACTCGAGCGCGTTGCTGACCAGGTAACTCTTCAGTCCTAGAGCGACCACGTAGTCCCGCGGTTCGCCGCCACCACTGCGATAGCTCGTGTCCAAGAGGCCGCGCAGAAGCCGCTCTTCTTGGTTGCCTTTCACAAAACAGCCGTCGTCCGGCACTAGATTCGAGGTGATCTGCAGCCCGTTGTCGGGAAAGCGGTTGCACCCTGCAACCGTCACCGCCAGCACCATAGCCATGAGGATGATTCGACTCATAAGTCCCCTCCAAAGGGTGTTCACATGGTATCGAGGCTAGGACAAAGCCGCCAAATTTCCGGTGCTCATGATTGCTCGAGCGCGCCCCGAACCTCGTCCAGGCTCAGGAGCTCAACCTCGGTTTGACCCGGAAGCCTCGGAATTACGAAGTGAATTCTATCGCCGCGACGTTTCTTATCCGAGCCGATGAAGTCCAGCGTACGCTTGTTCAGTCGTGGATCCAAATCGGTCGGCAAGCCCAACTTCGCGAGAAGTCGTGTCAGGCGCACGGTTTCTTCATGCCGTCCTCGCCCGAGCCCTGCGGCAACCCGCATGGCGGCGATCATTCCGAGGGCCACACCCTCCCCGTGCCGGATGCCTCGATACTCGCTAGCAGCTTCAAGCCCATGGCCGACCGTGTGGCCCAGATTCAGAAGCATACGGCGGCCCGATTCGTGCTCGTCTTCATGAACGATGCGCGACTTCAAGCGTATCGACATCCGCACCGCGCGAATCGTCGCCTCGGCGTCGCCCGCCATCAGAGCCTCGGCGTCGTGTTCGAGCATTGCAACGGACTCATCGGAGTCGAGCCATGCGCTCTTCACGGCTTCCGCCAGACCTGCAATACGTTCTTCGCTCGGCAAAGTAGAGAGCGTCTCCACGTCGCAGAGAACGAACTTCGGCTGATAAAAGGTGCCGACTAGATTCTTGCCGCGCGGTCGGTTGAATCCGGTCTTCCCGCCCACCGAGCTGTCGACCATGGCGAGCAGCGTGGTTGGCACCTGTCCGAGGGCCACGCCGCGCAACAAGGTCGACGCCGCGAAGCCGGTCAAGTCGCCGATGACGCCTCCGCCCACGCCGATGATGATCGCGCGACGATCGACTTCCGCTTCGAGCGCCTTGTCCCAGACCTGCTCCACGCTGACGACGTTCTTGTGGGCTTCGTCGCCGGGAAGCCGCACTTCGATGGGAGGTCTTCCCGCCAGGGTGAGATCGCGAATGGCGTCCATGGGCCAAGGACGGTCCTCGCCTCCGTCGAAAACCAGTACGGCTTCCCCCGCGGAATGCTCGTTGGCGCGCATCCCGACTCGGTGACGCGCGCCACGCCCAACCTCGACCCGATAGGTCCGAAGGCCCAGGGGCACGACGATCGGCGCCAGGTTGCGTACAGCCACAATCTCGGCGGCAATCTCTTCGGGACCGAGGGTGGCTGTGTCGATGACAGCGTGGGCTTCGGCATAGGCTGCAGCCCTGGCCTTGAGGATGCGCCGGAGGTCGTGCAGAGGATCTTCCCCCAGCAAGGGACGTCCTCGACCGGTGCCCACTCTAGCGGCGAGCACTGCCGGCTCGGCGGTCAGCGTAACGAGAATGCCGTCACGCAGCAGCATCTGACGAGTCTCATCGTCGACGACCGTTCCGCCACCGAGCGAAACGACGCCGACTTCTGAAGGCAATGTCTTCAGTGCCGCTTTCTCGAGAGCACGGAAGGCGCCCTCCCCGCGTTCGGAAAAGATCTCGGAAATCGAGCGCCCGGCCATCTCCTCGACCCTCACATCCAGATCGAGCGAGCGAGTCCCGAGCTGCCCGGCCACAGACGCAGCCACAGTCGACTTCCCAGCCCCCATGGGCCCTGACAGGTAGATACGCACTGAAGGAAGCATACGAGCCGCCCGGCTCCCAGTCACGAAGCCTGGGGTCGAAGCCCGGTGGAGGCCGCACAGCGCCCTCTTGCGGGGGCTACTCCGGCAGCGCGAGCGCCCTGTTCACGATCCTCGGCGTGAGGAAGATGAGGAGCTCGTTGCGGTCCTCGCGGAAGCGGCGGCGCTTGAAGAACACACCGAGCACCGGGATATCTCCAAAGAACGGCACCTGATCGACGTTGCGGCCCGTGTTTCGGGTGTAGATGCCGCCGATGACGGCTGTATCACCATCGTCTACGAGAAGCTGGGTGGTCGCCTCTCGTTCGAGAATCGTCGGGTCGCCGTTGGCGCCCACTCGACCGAAGTCCGGCTCGTTACGCGTGATCTTCACATCCATGGCCACGGAGCCATCGCTGGTCACGTGAGGCGTGACGTTCAGCTCGAGCTTCGCTTCCTGAAAGGCGGTGTTCACGCCCTGCGCGCTGACCTGTGAGAACGGAATCAAGGTGCCTTGCGAAATCGACGCCTCGTTGTTGTCCAATGTAAGGATGCGCGGAGAGCTGATGATGCGCACCGAACCGGCTGCCTCTGCGGCGCTCAGGCGAACGTTGAGATTCACGGCACCACTCAGGCTGCCCATGGTCAAACCGAGAGCACCGCCTGCGCCGTTACCGGTCACGGCCGGCAAGTTCACGGCGAAGTTCGGAGTGCTCGACGTGCCATTGAAAGGCGAGAGGCCGTCGGTCGGCGCGTCACTGGTCGGAACACCGCCTGCGATGCCGATGTCGGACGGGAAGCGAAGACCGGTCGGGTTGCCCGTCGCGCTGCTCATGATGGCGTTACCACCCCACTGAATACCAATGTCACGAGAGTAAGTGCTGCTCGCTTCGACGATGCGCGACTCGATCAAGACCTGTGGCGTCTGGGTGTCCAGGCTCCGAACCAGATCCTCCACGTCGTCGAGCTGGCCGACGATGTCGCGCACGATCAGCATGTTCGTGCGGGTGTCGACGGAAACCGATCCACGATCCGTGAGCAGCTCGCGAACGCGCGGCTGCAGATTGGTGGCCGTCGCATAGCTCACCGGCACCAAGCGAGTCTCGAGCGGAGCCAGCTGCTGCTGTTGCTTCTGGCGAGCGATGGCGGCCTCGCGCTCCTGCTCGAGCTGAGAGAGCGGCGCAACGCGAAGCAGGTTGCCCTGACGCACCATACCGAGAGACTTGGCTTGCAGGACGACGTCGAGCGCCTGATCCCAGGGCACGTCGCGCATTCGAATCGTGACCGTGCCACCGACGTTGTCGGCGGTGACGACATTCACCCCACCCACTTCGGAGAGCAGGCGCAGGATATTGTGGATATCTGCATCCTTGAAGTCGAGGTCGATGCGACGTCCCGAGTACTTCCGGCTGGTCTTGCCACCTGCTTGCATCGGCATCTTGCTGAGGAAGCCTGCGACCTCGGGGCCATCGACCTCGGCCGCGTAGTCGCGTTCCTTGGCGATGGTCCGCGTGTGCGGACGCGAGTCGGTATGGGTCGGAGAGAACATCCAGACGATGTGGTCGCCCGAGCGAATCGCAGTTCCTGCCGATCCTTCCGACCCGTGAACCTCGATCACCGCGCGGTCACCCCTTTGCTCGAGCTCGACCGAACCGATCAGTGAGCCACGAGGCGCTTCGATGCGGCGGTTCGCGCCCGAATTGATACGCGCACCGAGCACCTCGAGCCGAGGCGGCGATCCCGCACGTGTGGACACTCGAAACTCCGGGTCGCCGGCGAGCGAGACGACAATACGGTCACGCCCATCCTTCTGCTCCAGGTGAACAGCCTGGATTTGAGGCCCGTTTGGCGCAGGCGCCTTCTTGGCCGTGGCCGCCGAAGCGCCTTCGCCGCGCCGGAGCTTCACCGTGATGCCGCTTGACGTAGCGCGCGCGTGGTACGTCGACTTACCGGTGAGCGTCAGCTCGATGCGGGCACCGCGCGCGGTGTTGCTTGCAACCGTGCGCGCGACCAGCGAGTTGCTCCCAGTCGTCTCGATTCCGCCCGGCGGCAGCGCCGTATCGTCGACGTCGATGATGATGAGTCGACCATCGTCTCGCGTGCGAACCGCATACTTCGGATCGTTGAACGCACCGTCGATCGAAACCTGTGCCTCGTCACGCGCGCCGTTGATACGGACACTCTCAATTTTTGGCCCTGCCGCCTGGGCCGGATTGACCCACGCGAAAGTTGCTCCCAAGGCGATTGCAAGACCCCAATGAATACGCATTCCTGACTCCTCTGCCAGCTGGTGTTAATCATCGAACGCCAGCGCGCACTGGGGCAAGAAAACGGCGGAATATCTGCGCGAAAAGTTTTCCGCGATCAGGGCGCCGTGAACTGCGGCGCCTCGCCGCCTTCATGCAGCGGCATCACGCGGGTCAACGGCGGCTTGTCGGGCGCAGTAGGATCTTCGCGGGTCAGCACGACCGAACCTGGTCGAATGCGATCCACACGCCAGTTCAGTGTGACTGGCATACCCTCTGAACCCCCGGTCTGTACTACCTCGGGACGACCGATGTAGTCACCGCGGCGGATCACATGTCCGACGTTGGCGGTGTCTGTAAGCATCGCCCGCGGCGTCGCGATGCCCGTCACGATCGCGATTAGATTCATTTCGTCCAAGCTGGTGCTCGGCAAGAGAACCCGACGCTGTGCGGGAGCTGCCGCTTGGGCCTGGAAGGCCTTTGCATACGAACGGAACGGATCGCGATTCTGGATGTCGAGCTCAGTGAAGTCCTCATCGCTGTACACCATAGGGGCGGAATCCGCTCCGCTTGCGCCCGCTTCGGCGTCACCCTTGCCCGCCTCGGCTTCATCGGAGCCCTTCTTGTCGCCCTTTCCAAGTCCGAATCCGCTTCCGAATTCGTCCTCACCGCTTCCACAGCCCACCACGGTCAGGCCGGTGGCGAGAAGAAGGATTGCGAAAACTCGAATCATAGAGCTCATGGCTGGCTACTTCTTCCCTTTGGCGGACTTCGCCTCTTCGGCTGGCGGCCGCCGGTAGGTGGTCGCGCGTAAATCGACGTCGATGAGTAACTCCCCGGACGGCATCAGCCTTGGCTGGGTCATCCGAATGTTCTCGAGGCTGATCGCCCGATCCAGCTTGCTCACGTTGTAAAAGAACTTCCCCATTTGATGAAATCGGCCGGTGAGCGCGAGCACGACCGGAATCTGCGAGTACAGGTCTTGCCGCACCTCGGGCCGAGGCTCGACCAGTCGAATCGTCAGGCCGCTGAGCTCCGCCACGCGGTTGAGATCCTGAAGGAAGGCCGCGATCTCTGCTTCCTCGGGAAGGATCCGCCGGTTCTGTCGGTCCGCGACCTCCCGATTGGCGAGCTCCTGAGTGAGCTCGAGATACTGCTTCTCGCGCCGCTCCGCCTCGCGAATCTGGTCCTCGAGCTGCTTTTGCTTCTGGTGGCCTCGCTGAACCTCGCTCGTGATGTTGTTGTAGACCAACGCGTAGTAAGCGCCGCCCATCAGAGCGAGCACCGCGACGAGGCCCAGTGCCTTGCCCCAACCCGGTATCGCGACGAAACGATCTTCGAGACTAGGCATCAGTACCTCACCCTGCAGGTAATATCGAAGCCCACCATTTGGAGGCCGGTGTCCGAGTCCTTGGCCGATCGAGTCCGTTGCAGCGTCACGCCCTCATAGATCTCGCTAAGGGTCAGCCGACGCAAGAACTCGGCAACATCTTCGTTCGAACGCCCCATCCCGATGATCTTGCAATCGCGTTCGACTTCCTCGAAGCGAGTGATCCAGAGCCGACGCACGTCCCAGGATTCATTGAACCCTGCCAGCGGATTTTCTTCGCGCATTCGCTCTAGCTCGGCAGGGTTGATCGTGGGCCCGCCCGGACTGCTCAACACCCTGGAAAGCTCCATCACGGCACGCGTCGGACCGCGTCGCGCGCGCTCGAGGTCCTGAACGACCTTTTCGAGCCGCCGGCTCTTCTCCAGGCGCCCCTCGACCTCGGTCAAGCCCTTGGTCTTGCTCTTGAGCTCGTCTCGACGCGCCTCGAGTGTCTTGTTCTCCTGAGCGATCGTCTCCATCTCTCCGCTCTGCGCGAAGTACAGGATACCGAGAACGACCAGCCAGGCTGCAATCGCAGCGCCATATACGATGCCCCAGGTCCTGAGACTGAGGTCGCCCGTCGGAAGAGGCGACGGGGCCGCACGCCTGGCGCGCTTCTTCTTGTCGGTCGGCAGCAGGTTGATACGAATCATTAGCTACGCTCCCGCTCTTTGCGCAGAGCCAGGCCGATACTGACCACCGCCTGCGATGCTCGGCCTTGCAGCTCCGCAACGGCTCTTTCGTCCACGTCGGCCACGCGTGTCGGGTCGAGCGCCTCGACAGGGACCTGAGCGCGGTCTTGAAGGGTATCGAGAAGCGACTGAATGTTCGCGGTCCCGCCGGACACACAGATTCGACTCAGCTCTCGGTCTCCGCTCGTAGCCAAATAGAAATCGAGCGAGCGCTGAATCTCGCCTGCTAGCTGCTCCACCGCCTGATTGACGATCTCGGGAACCTCTCGCGGCACGATTCCCCGCCCGTCGCCGCCGCATTTGTACGATTCCGCTTCATCCCGGCCGATTCCGAGCTGCCGTTGGATCTCCTCGGTGATCGAGTTTCCACCATTGGCGATGTCGCGGGTGAAGGCGGTCGTGGAATCCGCCAGGATGTTCACCGTGGTCGTAGAGGCTCCGCAGTGCACCAGCACCGTGGTTTCGTCTGCCGCCGTGTTCCCGTAGCCCGCTTCGAAGACGTTTTGAATAGTAAAGGCGTCGAGGTCGACAACCATGGGACGAAGTCGAGCTTCCATCGCCAGGTTCGTGAGATCGGTGATTTCTTCCTTCTTTGCCGCAACCAGCAAGACGTCCATCTGGCCGTGATCGGTCCGTTCGTGGAGCACTTCATAGTCCACGTGGACCTCCTCGAGGTCGAACGGGATGTGCTGTTCGGCTTCCCAGTTGATCTGCTCCTGAAGCTCGGCGGCCGTCATCAACGGCATGGCGATCTTCTTGATGATCACGCTGTGCCCGCTGGCACGAAGAGCAACATTGCGCCTCTTGCTGCTAGCGAAGAGCTTCTCTAGGCCTTCGACGACAGCACCGGAGTTGATGATGTGACCATCAACGATAGTTTCGGCAGGAAGAGGATGATAACCGAACCTGGTGATGGTTCGTGCCCCCCGGCGACCCTCTTTGATTTCACAGACTTTAATCGCGCTCGAACCGATGTCGACGCCGATTAAGTTCTTCCCCTCAGACGCCATGTAGCCACGCTACTCCTCCTCGCCGAACACACGTACCCGGTCGGCGAGCCTCAGACCCAAAGCTTCGAGAATCTTCCGTTTTGTGTCCATCCGACATCCAAAACCCTTCTCGACACGATCAATCGTCAACACCGATAGGTTCGCGCGTCGAGCCAACTCAGCCTTGGACATCATGCGTTCGATTCGAATCTTGCGAACATTGTTTGGCTTGTTGCCGCTTTTCTTGTTCGCCTTGGGCTTGGCAGCCCCTTCTTGGTCGCTCGCATCAGAGGCCGACGCACCCACCGTGTTGGGCTTCTGCATCGCTTCGTTTGCCTCTGGGTCGTAGGTCATGATTTGACTCGCTGAGGGAGCAACGCACACCGCGCCCTTCCTCAACCAGGCTATGACCGAACCACCCTAGGGTCAAGCAACTTAGGAAAATTTAGCACTAATTTATATGCTAATTATACCTAAATTAGGTGAACCTAGTGAGCGGAACACTGACGTCCGCGATCGCCAGGCACTGCTTGTGCTCGACGCGCGAACCCACCGAATGTCAACGAGCGAAGGTGTCTGAATTCATGGTCGCAACGCTCGTCGCCGAAGGCAAAAAAACCGAGATCTGCGTCGCTTAGTTGCCCCGTGCTCGGACTCGTCAATACTCGCCGGGTCGTGATGAGCTGGAATGGGGCGTGGCGCACGGTCGCAGTGGTGTTTTTGGTCTTCCTTCTGCATGCACCTGCGCAAGCGCAGCGCAAGCACAGCGTGCAGCAAGGTCAGACTCTGGGGGTCATTGCCAAGCGATATCGGGGTCTCGGTCACCAACCTCGCGGCCGCCAACCGCCTGAAGAAGACCTCGAGTCTTCGTGTCGGACAGGTCTTGCGAATTCCACCCAAGGGCGTGGTCTACGTCTACCCGGGACAGACTCTCACGGGAATTGCGCAGCTGAACAAGGTGGGCGTCGCGGCTCTCGCGAAGGCCAATCGTCTCAAACCCGAGTCCACCCTTCGAGTCGGGCAGCGGCTCGAGCTTCCGGGCTACAGCGCGAGTGCCAAGGCCAGCAAGGCCCGCAATGCGATCCTGAGCGGACTGGTCACACTCGAACGTCCGGCGAGCCAGGAGACCCTGCGCGTCCAGCCTTTTCGACAAGAACGGGCAAAGTCGACCCGAAAGCGCGACAACGACTGGGGCGATTCCTCCGCGACAGGGAAAACGACGAGGTGAAACGACCACACGTCCGCCTGATGCGACTCCTCGCCGATCTCGCGGACCATTTCAACGGCCGGACGATTGTCGTGGTGAGCGCCTATCGTTCCTCGAAGGGGAGCGACAGCGGTGCGAGCCGTCATTCGACTGGCGAGGCCGTCGACATTCGCGTCGAAGGTGTCCCGAACGAAGTCCTGCGGGACTACTGTTTGACGCTCAGTAAGGTTGGGGTGGGCTACTACCCGCGCAGCAGCTTCGTGCATGTCGATGTCCGCACCAAGGCGGTCTACTGGGTGGATTGGTCGCGACCCGGCGACCCGCCGCTGTACCTGCCCCCAGGGGAAACGCCGGAACAGCATGATGCGGGTGTCTCGAGCACGGTGTCGCCAGCGAGCCTCTGAGCTCGCGAGCGCCTAGTCAGCCCCGCCCTTCCCGCTTGGAAGCTCAATGCCGTGCTCTTTGAGGCGGCGGTAGAAAGTCCGCCGAGCCATTCCAAGCGCCCGCGCCGCCTTCGCGCGGTTCCAGCCCGTGCGCATTGAGCGTGGCCAGCATCCGGTCGCGCTCGGCGTCCTTGAAGGACTCGTAGTTGCCCAGCTCCGAGCTCGGAGGTCTCGAAACGCGATCGGCTTCGATCGCAAGCTCCTCCGCTTCGATGCAATCGGAAGTCGGCGAATACTGTCGCGCTGACGAGGAGGTGCTCGAGCTCGCGAACGTTCCCGGGGAAGTCGTGCGCACAGAGCCGCTGCAAGGCGTCGCGGCTCAGTCGCTTTCTTGGCTCCCCACGCTCTTGGGCAATGCGCCGGAGGAAATGATCGCAGAGCAGGGGTATGTCTGAGCGTCGTTCGCGAAGTGGCGGCAAGGCGAGCTCGACCACGGCCAGTCGATAGTAAAGGTCTTCTCGGAGCTTGCCGTCGTCGATCAGCTCGGAGAGCGGACGGTTCGACGCGGTGATGAGGCGGACGTCGATCGTCCTTCTCCTCTGAGCCGCCAACCGGGCGAACCCGCCGTTCCTGCAGCACTCGGAGCAAGTCGAGCTGCATGCGCGGCGACATGTCCGCGATTTCATCCATGAAGAGCGTTCCACCATGTGCCTGCTGAAAGACTCCATCGCGCGCGTGCGTTGCGCCCGTGAATGCGCCGGCCTCGTGTCCGAAGAGCTCGCTTTCGAGGATGCCTTCGGGAATGGCGCCGCAGTTGAGTGAAACATAGGGCCCTTCCGAGCGAACGCTGCCTCGATGGATCGCCCGGGCAACGAGCTCCTTGCCCGTGCCGCTCTCGCCCGTCACCACCACAGGCACTTCGTTGCCGGCGAGCCGGTCCAGCAAATCGTAAACCCGGCGCATCCCTTCGCTCGCGCCGACGAGGCCCCAGCGCTCGCCTTCCGAAGTCGAGGCCTGAAGCGAGGCGATCTCTCTCCTGGTACGTTGCAGTGCCTCCGTTTGCCCGTGGAGCCGTTGTTCGAGCTGCTCGTTGGCGTCCCGCAGCGCTGCGTTGGCCCGCTCCAGGTCGCGCTTCTGTGCTTCGACATGCTCAAAGAGGTTCGAGGTTTCGATCGCGATGGCTGCCTGGTCAGCATAGGCCCGGAGCAAGGCGAGGTCCGTCCCCGAAAACCGGCCGCTCGCGCTTCGGTGCTCCAAATAGAGCACGCCCCAGATCCGGCCACGCGACTCGATCGGAAGGCAGGCGACCGACTTGAGCATCAATCGATGAACCGACATGTAGTCCTGCACGCGGGCGTCGTGTGTCGCGTCGACCGTCACCACCGGGTCGCCGTCGATCAGAACGGTTTCGGCGATCGAACGACTGAAGGCAGCGGTCTCCTCGCCCAGCTGGTTCTGCGCGCCGCGAATGGTTCTCGCTTCGAGAGCCCCCTTTTCATCGACGAGCAGGACGAATCCGCGTTCTGCGCCACTCAGCGTCACGGCGCCATCGGTGATCACGGACAGGAGCTTGGAGAGATCCCGTTCGCTCGCGAGCCGTCGCAGATTGGCCAGTAGTGGCGACAGGTGGCTCTTCGAGGAGGCGCCCGCGCCGGCCTTCGGACTCTTTCCCTGCTTGCGCATGGCTTGCCGCTTGGCGTCACACCAGAAGCCAGCGCGAAGAGGTGGTGGCAAGGACGTGGCCATGTCGTCCCAGAGCTCGACCGCGCGCACGGCCGCCTTCCGCATTTCCTCGGTCTCGTCGCGAGCGCGATGCAGCTCGCTCAAGTCGGCCCATGCTTCGGCGCAGATGCGAGCGGCGTCTTCTGCCTGCGCGCGCTCGGCGATTGTGGCCAGCGCGCCCTTGGGATCATCGCTCGCAAGTCGCGCACGAAGGGCGGCGACGGCCAGGGCCTGGACGGGGCTCTCGGCAACGATCGAGTCGAGCAACCCGCTCACCTCTTCAGGGCGGTTGAGCTCGATGCTCGCCCGAGCTGCAAGCAGCGCGGCACGCGATCGGGCGCCCGCAGATTCCATCGCCTCGAGCGCGTGAGCGCGCGCCGGCTCCCAATCTCCGCGAGAGGCCGCCACCCGAGCACGAACCATCGAACAGAGCCCGCTGGGGTCTTCGAGGTCCGCGATCAGAGCGAGGGCGGCATCTTCGTTCCCGCAGTACGCCTGAAGCTCCGCGCGCGTTCGTTGACGATCGGCAGCCTGCTCCGGCGCGCCTTCGGCCTCCCAAACCAGCCGAAATGCCTCCCCGAGCTCTCCCCGCTCGACCTGCTCCCAAATCGACGCATCCAGCGCATCCAGGCTCACTAAGGCACGATTTGACACACCCGCAGTCTAGCGGATTATCACTCGGCTCCTAGCCCAGATCGATGATGATGACGCCCCGGTTCGACTCCTCTTGGGGCGCGGGCGCCTTCGAGTCCTCGGGCATCGGGATGGGCAGCTGAAGCTGAGGAATCTGGCGCTTGGCCTGCTCTTCTTCCTCGCGCTGACGAATCTGGTCGATGATGAAGCCTGGAAGCATTTGTTCCTCTGCCTTTAACGTAGGTCAATCTACGGGCAGGACCAATATAATAACGCCTTCTCCCGTGACAACGCCTGTGCCACAACTGAGCCGCTCGTGTCGCTTTCCTCCCAAAACATCCATGATTTTCGCGAGTTGACGCCATGACTGGTGCGTCGCGTCCGGCCCCCGACGTGAGGGATCTGCTTAGGAAATACGAGCTGCAACCCAAGCGGTCGTTTTCTCAGAACTTTCTGATCCAGCCCGGCGCGATTGCCCAAATCGCGGACGCGGCGCTGGCGATGGGCAATCAGCTCGTCGAGCTCGGGCCGGGGCTCGGAGCGCTCACTCACGCCCTTCTCGAGCGTGGGGCCGCCGTTCTTGCCGTCGAGCTCGACCGGGACATGGTTCACGTGCTGCGTGAGGAATTCGTCGACTGGGAGCGACTCGAGATCCAATGCGGCGATGCAGCCGAGCTCGATTTGGCCGCACATTCAAAAGCATGCGGCTCGAAGCTCGTCGTGACCGGAAACCTTCCCTATCAGGCCACCGGCGCAATCATTCGTCGGGTCGTCGCGCACGCCGCGGTTCTCGATGGTGCGATCTTGATGGTGCAGCGAGAGGTTCGGGATCGGCTGGTCGCTCAGCCAGCAACGAAGGAGTACGGCGCCCTGACCGTGTTCACGCGCGCCGCCTTCGAGGTCGAAACCCTGTGCAGATTGCGACCGGGCTCGTTCTATCCAGCGCCGAAGGTCGAGAGCGCTGTCGTGCGCTTCGTGCCGCGCGAAACCCCTTTGGCCGAAGAAACCGAGTCCTTCCGGACCGTGGTTCGGGCCGCCTTTCAGATGCGCCGCAAGACCTTGCGCAACGCCTTGCGTGCGCTTGGTGACGCCGATCGGGCCGAAGGCGCCTTGAGCGCCGCCGGCATCGACCCGGGTCGGCGCGGCGAAACGCTCTGTGTCGAGGAGTTCGCCAGGCTCGGGAGCTGCTGGGACGCGGCGGTGTGACGAGTGGCGGTGGGGCATGTATCGTGCGCCCGCATGTTGAGAAGCTCGTTGCCGTGCTTGCTGCTGATCGTTCTGGTCGGCTGCACACCGAAGAAAGTCGAGAGCCCCCTCGAAAAGTCCCCGCCTTCCGAGATCGCGCGGGCGCGCGCGCTTGCGTCGGGAGGAGACATCCGTGGCGCGCAAGACGCGTACGAGAGCTTCATCATCGGCAACCAGGGGAGCGTGGAAGCGGATTTGGCTCGCCTCGAGCTGGGCGTGCTGAGCTCCGACATCGGCCGATGCCAGAGCGCGATTCCTCACTTCGAGCAGGCCCTGCAGAGCCCAGACCAGGCTATCGCCCTTCGCGCCTCTCTTCACTTGAGCTCGTGCCAACTGCAGCTGGGGGATCCCGAGCGTGCTCTGCAGACCCTCGCGCCACTGGCGGGTGAGCGCTTCTCTGCTGAGGAGCAGACGCTTCTCTGGGACACCGCGGTGATCTCGGCGGAGCAGACGACCAGCGCTGCGCTCGGTTTGCGAGTCATCGATACGCTGCTCGAGAGAGGCGGCCCGGCACCCGATCCACAGCGTGTGGACGTGGCCGTCGCGTTGTTGGTCGAGAAGCTCACCATCGAGGAAACCAGCGCCCTGGTCGACGAGCTTCGGCCGGCTGCCCTTCCCCAGGTGTTGGCCTCGATGCGGCTGCTTCGGCACGCCCTCGACATCCAGGATCCGGAACTGGTCGCGCGTGGCGCTGGGTCGCTGCGTGCGAGCGACGCCGGTGTGAATCCCGATGTGACCATCTTGCTCGCGCGCGCCGACGAGTTCCTGCACGGCAACCCCTACGTGGTCGGAGCGCTCCTTCCGCTGAGCGGGCGGGGAAGCGAAGTCGGACGGCAGCTCCTTCAGGGCATGCAGCTCGCGGCACTCGACGAAGGCGGGCCAGAGCTCGTGGTCGAGGACACCGCAGGCAACCCCGCCCAGACCAGCGCCGCGGTCGAGTCGCTCATCGGCAACCAGCGCGTGGTTGCGGTTCTCGGCCCGGTGGGCAGCCGTACCACCGAGGCCGCGGCCCAATCCGCCGGCCGGGCGGCCGTGCCGCTGCTGAGCTTTTCGGCATCCGAAGATGTCACCAGTGCCGGCGAACAGGTATTTCGATTCCTCTACAGTCCGCGGGACGAGCTGGCGGAGTTGGTGGGCAAGGCGCGCGCCGCCGGGCTCTCGAGGTTCGTCATCCTCTACCCCGATCACGGCTACGGCCGAACGATGGAGCGGCTCTTCGACCAGGAAGTCGCGGCGGCCGGCGGCGTCTACTGCGAGGGCGTCGCCTATCCGCCGGGTACCAAGTCCTTCGTCGACTTTGTCCGCACGGTGCTCGAGACGAGCTGCGACGCCATTTTGTTCGCCGATGTTGCCGATCAGGTCGCGCTGATCGCACCCACGTTCGCGGCCGAAGGCGCATGGAGCACCACTAGAAACGCGCTGGCTGAGCATGCCACACGTCGCGTTCACTTCCTTCTGCCAAGCCCCAGCTGGTCGTCCAAGCTCCTTGGCCGCGCGCAGCGCTATCTTCAGGGCGCGCTCGTCGCTCTGCCGTTCTACGAGGCGTCCGAGGCGAGTCTGAATCAGCATTTTCGTACCGCGTACGAGACCAGATATGGCAGACCGCCTCAGATGTTCTCTGCGTACGGCTATGATGCCTATCGCCTGATCTCGGCAACGCTCCGCCAAGGCAATCAAACGCGCGAGGCGCTCACCGAGGCTCTGAGGAACGGCTCGTCGTTGACGCCGGTGACCTCGTTCGTTTCCTTCTCACCTGAGCGGACACCGGCGCATCCGCCGCAGGTGTACATGGTGCGCGACGGCCTGCTGCAATCGGTCGACTGACCTTCAAGAGCGCAAGAGGAACCAGGCGCCGAGCATCAGCGCGGCGACGACGCTCAAGCCAATCGCCAGCGTTGCGCCCCGATGCTTACGTGTGGGGAGCGCGGGAGGGACGCTAGTCGCGAACGGACGCGGAGACGGAGTGTCTAGCGCAGACGTCGGGGGCCCCTCGCCGATTGCGCGCTCGATCTCCTCGAGCGAACGCTGAGCCCAGCCTTCTACATCGGGGTCGAGGCCCAGCGCAGTCAGCATGCTTTGTGCAAGCTCGATGCTGCTTCCGAATCGCTCGAGCTTGTCCTTGCGCAAACCCTTTCTGACGACCTCGTCGAAGGCCCAGGGAAAGTCGGGGTTCGAGGTGCTGACAGGAGGTGGATCCTCAGAGATGATCTTCCGCAGGATCTCGGCGGTGTTGTCCCCAGCAAAGGCGACTTCGCCGGTCGCGAGCTCATGCACGATTGCGGCGAGCGCGAACACATCGGTCCGCGGATCGACGTCGAGCTTCCCCATCGCCTGCTCCGGGGACATGTAGTACGGGGATCCCAGCGTCGTGCCGAGCATGGTGAGCTTGGGACCGGTCTCGAGCTGGAGCTTGACGGATCCGAAGTCGAGAACGCGAATCTCGTCGCCGTTCGAACCGCTGCAGACGAAGATGTTGTCGGGCTTGAGGTCGCGGTGGATGACACCGTCTGCGTGCGCATGATGAAGCGCGACCGCCAGCTGGCAGACCATGCGGGCCATGCGCGCCGGCCGCAGCGCGCCCTCTCGCGCAAGCAGCAAGCTCAGTTCCTCTCCCTCGAGGAACTCCATCGTCATGAACTCCGCACCGTCGGCGGTTTCGCCGAAATCCAGCACCTCGACGATGTGGGCGTGACGAAGCGACTTGGCGGTTTCGTACTCCCGCCTGAAACGCTCTACGGCGACCGCATCGCGCGCGACCTTGGGGTGCAGAACCTTGATGGCTACGCGCTCCGCGGTCTCCTCGTGACGCGCCTCGTAGATGGCCCCCATCGAGCCGTCGGCCACGTGAGCGCCCATCGTGTACGCGCCAAATCGCTGACCTGTTCGCTCCCCCATCGAAGCCCCATGCTAGTCAATGCATCGATGCCGCAGCAAATCCGCCGCATCGCTACTGGTTCGCGCGCTCGGGGAGCCCATCCATCGACAGAAGCCGCTCGACGCCTCGCTCATCGTAGCTGACCAGGCCTTCGGCCTTGAGTGACTGGACCGTTCGGACCAGCGCGGCGGCGCGCTTGGCCTGACTGATTCGAACGCGGGTTTCGTCCTCCACCTCGGCCATGCTTCGCTGCTCGGCGGGGAGAATCTCGGCGACGACGATCGCGTGCCAGCCGTACGATGTCTTGACGACATCCTTCAGCGGGCCTTCGGTTTTCGCGGCGAAGATCGCGTTTCTATAAGGTTTTTGGAGAGACGCCTTGTCGGTGACGGCGGGCAAATCCTCAGCCAGCACCTTGAGCTCAGTGCCCTCGGGCGGGCCCTCCGCGTAGCGCTCGAAGACGGTGCGAGGATCGTCGGCCCGGTGCAGCTCCCGCAGAATCGACGCGGCCAGAGCCTGCGCCTCGGCGCCGCCGTCCTTCACCAGGATGTGCCAGGAGCGGCGGCGTTCCGGGGTCCGAAACCTGTCCTCGTAACGGGCGTAGTCCTCCCGCAGCTCCGCGTCCGAAACCAGCTCCGGTGTGTGTTCCTTTTCCATGTCGTGCAGCATCGCGCGGACCATCATCCGCTCGATGGCACGCTCCTGCTTCACGCTCGACCGCTGAATCCGAGGCGCGCGGCTTCTTGGGCCAGGAGCTCCTCGTCGATCAGCTGCTGGAGAGCAGCCTCCGCGCTCAGGTCTTCGACTTGCATGAGGGTCTCGACCTCGGCGGCGCCGATCGAAACGGCCACCCACGCGAGCGACCACGTTCGCGACGTGGCGAGTGTCCGCCTGGCCTGCCGTCGCTTGGTCGACCTCAGGTTGGCATCCGGCAAGCGTGGTGGCTCCGACAACGATGGCGATGAGAGTGCTGCGCATCAGGCTTCACCCCGGGGGCGTTTCAGCTGGCGCTGGGGCCGCGGCTGCGGAGACGCGCCTGAATGGGCAAGGCCTCCACGCGGAAGCGGGTCCAGACCGACTGGCCCTCCTCGCGGTTCCGTAGCTCGTCGATCTTCGCGACCGCTGCCGAGCTGCCCTTGTCCGCGATGCGATCGAGCGCCATCAGCGCGGAGAGACGGACGCCGAGGTCATCGCTGCCGAGCTTACCCACCAGGGCATCGATAGCCTTGCCTTTGCCACTTGCGTATCGCCCGAGCATGTAGGCTCCCTTGCGAGCCGTTGCCGTTGTCGGCACTTGCGGCCTTCGAGACCCAGCAGTCGACGTTCGTGTCGCACTCGTTCGCAAGGTCGAGGAGCGGCTTGCGCTCTTCGAACTTCTCCCGGTAGCCCCCAGCCTCGGAGGGCTGCTCCCTGGCGAAGGCCTGCGTGAGCTTCGCGGCCTCGTCTTTGTTGGCGAGCAGCGCGTAGTTCTGAACGGCGATGAGCCGGAGCTCCGGATTGGCCTTCGTGTCGACGACCTGTTCGTAGATGAACGGCATCATCTCGGCGTCATAGGTATGCGCGATGGCGGCGAGCAGCTGTCCACGCATGGCGACACCCTCGTAGCCCTTGGGCAGCTCGCCGTAGACCTTCTTCAAGGTCGAGCGCACACGGTCCTTCTGCGCCGTCGGAACATCGATCCGGACCAGTGCGATGGCCGCGTTCAGCTTGCGACCCGTATCCGAGGAAGCGGCCTCGCGAAGGAGAGGCTCCAAGGCTTCCGAGAAGCCCAGCGCGCCAAGCGCAAAGCTCGCCTCACCACCGGTCACTTGCCGGAGGGTCATCTTGTTGGCCAGGTCGGGCCGGCGGGCTTGAACGGCGCTGATGTATTGCTTTGCGATCGCATTGGCCGTGTCATCGTTGCCCGCGAGCACCCCGAGCAGCGGCTCCAGCGAGGGGCGGCCGATCAGGATCAGCGCCTCGGCGGCCACGTCGTTCATGCGAAGATCCGGACGGTTTGGTGCGAAGAGGAAGAGGCACTTGATCAGCGAGGGAATCGCGGCCGGGTCCCGCAGCTCACCGAGTTGCTGAGCGGCCAAGCGATTGATCAAGAAGTTCTGCTTCTCGTCTTGCTTGGTGGCGATGTTCGTGAGGATTGCGGTTGCGCCCTTGTCCTTGAGCGAGCCGAGCGCGCGAATCATCGAGATGCGCATCTTGTTGTCTTCGGGCCGCGCGTCCGTGATTCGCTCCAGCGAACGCGCGAGCGCTTCGATCACCTTGGGGCGCTCGGCCGGCGGAATGTTCATGGCTTGGATCGTCTGCGCGGCGCGAATCGCGTGATCCTCCGAAACCTCCGTGCGCCAGTTCAACGCTTCAGTCAGCGCGGGAAGGCTGCGCGGGTCCTGCATCTCGTACAGAAGATCCAGAATCGCCAGCCCGTTGATCCTGTCTTCGGGATAGTCGAGATAGGCCTGCGTGAGCGGTCCGACGATCACGTCGGCGACGGCTTTCACGTCGGCGCTATTTCGATCACCTCCGTTTGCGGCGAGCGTTTCGGTGTAGATCCCCTTGAGATTGAAGATGGCGTTCTCTCGCCGAACCGGATCGGAAAGCTCACCGGCTTGTCCCGCCGGATCATCGTCAGCGGCGTGACAACCCAAACCCAGGGCTGCAATTAGAACTACAGCAGCCCACCCCCTGTGGCGCACAATCATTCGGAACCTCCCCACGCGGCCCGTTTCCCCATTTGTTACGAAGGCTTACGAGACCAAAGAATCATAGCGAGCCGGGCTCGAGCCTGTCAAACCTTCTTCAACCGCTCTGGGAGGCACGGAGCTGCCAGCGGAGGTCTGCCCTGCCCCGGGCGCCCGTGAAGCGCAGGATGATCGACTCGGCGCCGTCGGGGATGGTCTTGCGCCCGTCGGCGTCGACTGCGGGAAACGTAAGGCGAAAGGTCTGCCGGTAGGGATTCACCTGGGGAAAGTAGACCCGGTCGACGGCTGTGGGGCGCCTCACACGCTCCATGAGGACCGGGACGGTCTGATTCCCCTCCGGATCGATCAGCAGGACCCGCCAAGCTGAGGTCTTGCCGGCCAGATTGGATTCTTTGAAGTCCATGCCCGACAGGGTCACGAAGAAGCGATGCTCCTGGCGGGAGCTCGCGAGGCTGGCCTGGAGCATTTCGTCCCGCGCCTCGGGCTCGAGGCTGTAGTCGTAGGCGTACCGAACGACGTAGGCCCAGCGAAACTCCCAAGACTCGAAGGTGGCGGAGACGAAAATCTCGTGGGCCAGCTCCTTCCAGGCGAAGGACTCTTCGTTGCGTGTCCAAGCCTCCCAGACGCGGACGTACGAATCGGGAGTGAAGGTGCGCGCCCCGGGCTGCATCGAGATCTGCTGCGGCTTGCAGCCCGCGGAGCCGAGGGCAGCCAGGACCAGCAAGGTGAACGTCAGACGCCTCATGCATTCCCCATGAAGTCGGTCCGGTCGTAGAGCGTGCTGAAGCTGACGCCGGCATCGCGGATGGCCGCGGCGCCTCCTTCGAGACGGTCCACCACGGCGATGACGCCCGCGACCTCGAAGCCTGCGTCGCGAACCGCTTGCACCGCGCGAAGCGTAGAGCCGCCCGTGGTCACGGTGTCTTCGACGATGACGATCGTGGCGCCCGGTCTCAGGCGGTCGGCGCCTTCGAGCAACTTTCGAGTTCCGTGGGCCTTGCTGGACTTCCGGATGTAGACCGCGTCGATCGGATCGCCATCCGCCCAGGACGCGCAGGCGACGGCGGACGCCAAGGGACAGCCCCCGAGCTCCACACCGGCGACCGCTGAAACACCCCCGAGCAGGTCTCGGATTCGTTCGAGCAATGCCCTGCCCACCAGCGCATGTCCTTCAGCGAGAAGCACTGCGGGCTTGCAGTCGATGAAGAAGTCGCTCTCTTTGCCGGAGCTGAGGACGAATTGGCCGCGGCGAAAACCGCGTTCGCGAAGAAGGTCGAGCAGTCGATCCACGGACCTGTTCCACCACGTCCGGACCGCTCGTGCAACCGCGAACTGCGCCCCGGCGCCTGTCCTAGCGGCGTGGGGCTGGGCTTCGTGGTAGGGTCCCGCGCCCCAAGGTTGAGCTCAGAGGACACGTTGCCGAAACCCGATGCCCCGCTTCGCGGGATGGATGACTTGCTCGTGCTTTTCCACGACGCGGAGAAGCCGCGGGAGCGTTGGCGGATCGGTACGGAGGCGGAGCGAATCGCAGTGCGAAAGGCCGACGGCGCGCACCTGCCCTACGAGGGCCCGGTCAGCGTCGTGGCGATCTTCGAGCAACTCATCGCGGAGCACGGCTGGGAGCCGGTTCGTGAGACCGAGGCTGGACCGATCATCGCCCTTCGTCGCGAGGATGCGTCGGTGACGCTGGAGCCGGGCTCTCAAATCGAGCTATCCGGAGCGCCTTACCGGACCGTGCACGACGGCAAGACTGAGTCCGATGCGCACTGGGCCGACCTTCAACCGGTCATCGACGACCTCGGTCTCATCTGGCTCGGGCTTGGCTGCCATCCGTTCGCTTCGGTCGAGGAGCTCGGCTGGGTACCGAAGATGCGCTACGGCGTCATGCGCGAATACATGCCGACGCGCGGCACGATGGCAGGCGACATGATGACGAAGACCTGCACCGTCCAGGCCAACCTCGACTACGCGTCCGAAGAAGACGCCATGCGCAAACTGCGTGCAAGCTTGCGCGCGCAGCCGATCGTCACGGCCATGTTCGCCAACAGTCCTTGGGCAGACGGGAGGCGAAGCGGCTATCGCTCGACTCGCGCGCTCGCCTGGCTTCACATGGACCCGGACCGTTCAGGGCTTCTGCCATTCGCTTGGAAAGACCATCCGACCTACCTCGAGTACATCGACTGGGCGCTAGACGTTCCGATGTTTCTCGTGAAGCGTCACGGCAAGGCCTACTACAACACCGGTCAGACGTTCCGCTCGTTCATGGACGAAGGCTTCGAGGGGATCGAGGCGAACTATGAAGACTGGGTGG
The DNA here is from genome assembly GCA_963716775.1 of uncultured delta proteobacterium. Lineage (GTDB taxonomy): Bacteria > Myxococcota_A > Polyangia > Polyangiales > Houyiibacteriaceae > SG8-38. The sequence goes on along the minus strand of CAVQUI010000006.1, from coordinate 321,250 downwards.
TTCATCTGAGCACGCTCTTCCCCGAGGTCCGGCTCAAGAACACGCTCGAGTGCCGAGGTGCGGACGTGCAACGCCCGGACATGCTGTTCGCCCTGCCCGCGCTCTGGAAAGGGACTTCTCTACGACGACGACAGCTTTCGTGGACTCGAGAGCTTGGTCGACCGCTGGTCGTTCCCCGAGGTCCAACGTCAACGCGATGCGCTCGCCCGCCACGGCGTTCGCACCAAGTTCATGAATCGCGAGGCGATCGACTGGGCGGGCGAAGTGCTGGAGCTTGCGGAGGCGGGGCTTCGGCGAATCGGCGACCTGAACGAGGCGGGCGAGGACGAGACGGTTCTTCTGCGTCCGCTGCGCGCGCTCCTAGAGGCATCGCAGTGTCCGGCCGACGTGCTGCTCGAGCAGGTCGATGATGATCGACCGTCGCGGGACGCCGTGATTCGCGCCGCGGGCCTCTAGTCAGACGAGGGCATCACCTCGTCGAGCGGCGGGAACGAGAGCAGCCTCGCGAGGAGCGCGGAGCGTTCGACCATCTTATCGAGCAGCAAGTGCTCGTTGACCGCATGGGCGCCGGCGCCGACCGCGCCGAGACCGTCGAGGGTGGGCGCGAACTGGCTGGTGGTGTTGCCGTCCGAGCCGCCGCCAGCAGCTGCTTGGTCAATCTCGATGCCTAGCTCTTCGGCGCCGCGACGCGCGAGCTGCCAGAGGCGCTGGTTGCGCGGCGTTCGCTCCATCGGCGGCCGTCGCACCGAGCCTTCGATCTCGACCTCCGTTCCCGGGGTCTGAGCCTTGATGGCGTGAATGGTTTCCTCGAGGCGCTTGGCGTCTTCCATGGTTGGAACGCGGACGTCGACCGACGCCGTGCTCTCGGGCGCGACAACATTTGCGCTGAGGCCTCCGTCGATGGTGCCCACGTTGACCGTGACCCCTCGTTCGGGGTCGTTGAGCGCGAAGAGCTTCTGGATGACCAGCGAGAGCTCGAGGATCGCGCTTGCGCCCTTACCCGGATCGAGCCCGGCGTGTGCAGCCTTGCCCCGCACGGTGATGGTGAAGCTGCCCACTCCCTTGCGCGCGGTCTTCAAGTCTCCCTCTGGGCCGAGGGACGGTTCGAGAACGAAGCAACGATCGGCGCTGCGCGCAAGACGTCGAATCACCCGAGTCGATTCGTGACTTCCGATCTCCTCGTCTGAGTTGATGAAGAAGACGGGCGTGACGGGCAGCGCCTCAGCGCCCGCCGCTGCAAGCGCTTCGATGGCAAAGAGGCCCTGGGCGAGCCCGGCTTTCATGTCGTAGGAACCCGGCCCCCAAAAGGTGCCGTCTTCGGTCTTGGCCGGCATGGTCTCGAGCGTCCCGATCGGCCAGACCGTATCGCAGTGACCGAGTAGGAGCTGGTACGGCCGATGTCGTGGACGTGCATGGGGCATCGCCAGGAGCATCCCACCGCTCTGTTTTCCGGCGATGATGCGTGGGCGAAAACGGCGCTCGGAGAACGCCTCCGAGAGCAGAGTCCATCACGCGCAGCAGCGACGCTCGATCCCCCGAAGGAGATTCACAGAGGACCAATCGCTCCAGGAGATCGGCCATCGCAGCACGACGGCTGTCGAGGTGGTCGAGGATTCGTTTCGGTAGGTCTTGAGGCATCGTCTCTGCCTCAGCGCTTGAAGCCGACGTGGTACGGGAAGGCGTTGGTTTGCACGATCTCCGCGAAGCGCCCTGGATGCACATAGGCGAGCATCGGCGAGTGGGCGATCATCTCTTGGGGATCTCGGTCGTCGTCTCGAATGCTGTCGTCTGCCGCTGCCGCCGCCACGATTCGTCCGATGATCAGGCTGTTGGCTCCGAGACCGTCGATGATGCGTTCGAGCTCGCACTCCAAGTGCATGTAGGCGTGATCGAGCAGGACTCCCTCGACCTTGGTTGCTGGAATCGTCGGAATGGCTCGCAGAGCGTGCTTGTGGTCGTCGTCACAGCGTGGTGCAGCAGCCAGGCTCGTGAGCACGATTTGGTCGGGCCTTGGGAAGCTCACGGTGAAGCATCCTTCTCGCTGCACGTTCGCGTACGTTGCGTGTGATGGTGTGCACACGAAGCCATAGTGGTCTTCCCAGCTCATCGGGATGGCCAAGTGCTTCGGTGCCAGGTCGTAGGTGCCGTCAGGCTCTCGTGTCCCCACGATGGTGAGCGGAGCGACCATGTAGACCTGCTCCCAGACCGGATGCTCGAGATCGAGTGGCGTCATAGCCCGCGTAGCATACCGAATCAGATGCACGCCGCGAGACGAATGCGCGACTAGGCGGGCGCAGGCTTGTGCGGAGCGGGGACTTTGTCGCGCAACGATTGCGTCTGGTGCTTGAGCACCTGCCCGAGGACATTGCCCTTGAGCACCGCGGAGCTGCAGATCAGGCCGCCCATCATCGCGCCAACTACGCCGGCCGAAACGATGTCGGCGCCGGTCAGGTACAGGCCCTTGATCGGCGTCGCGCGGGCGGAGCCAGCGCTGCTCGTATCGGCGCGCGTCGTGATTCAGTCCGTAGATTGCGCCCTTTGGATGGGCTGCGAAGTTCTGTGTCGAAAGCGGCGTCGAAAGCTCGGCGATCTCGACCTTGCCCCGGGTCGCCGGCGCGTGCTTGTAGATGACGTCCAGCAGCGCTCCGAGAGGCTCGCCTTGAGCTCGTCGTACTCGGCGCCCCGCTTCTTCCAGGAGCTGTTCTCCCAGCGCGCGAACGATTCGTAAGAGCCCATCGTGATGGCCTCGATCGTCGAGTGTCCCGGATACCGTCGGTCGAAATCCGGATCCTTGGCTGAGGGGAACGAAAGGTAGACCAGTGGAAACGGAGCGTTCACGTCGGCCTGGAAACGCTTGAAGTTCTCGTCGTGTCTGTTGTCCGGGTAAACCCAGAGGTTGGTCTTCTCGAGCTCGAGCTCTTCGGTGGTGCCTTTGAGGCCGACGTATAGCGAGAGGTGTGCGACCGAGGTGCCAAGCTCTCGGGCTTTCTCGGCGTACCCGATGGACTTCGACAGCTCGGATGGAACCAGACGCTCGAAGGTATTGATAACGCCGGCATCGCTGACGACGACGGGGGCGCGGAGCTCACGGCCATCGGCGAGCTTGACGCCCACGGCTCGTTCGTTCTCGACGAGGATCTCGGTCACCTCTGCATTGGTCACGATCTCTCCGCCCGAGCGTTCGATCACCGGGAGGATGGTTTCGGCGATTCGAGACGAGCCTCCAACCGGATACGCTGCGCCCCGAAAGTAGTGGGCCACGACCATCGAGTGGATGAAGAAGCTGCTCTCGGACGGAACCAATCCGTAGTCGCCAAACTGTCCGGTGAGCACCGCGATGAGCTCTTGGTTCTGCGTGATCTCTTCGAGCACCTCTCGCGTGTTGCGCAAACCTTCTTTGGTGACGCCCCGGCGCATCAATCCACCGAACAATGTGGAGACGAACGGAGGCATCGCCTTTTCCGCGAAGAACATCTGCGCCTTCTTCACGGTTGCGATCACCTTCTCGAGATACTGATTGATCGCTGCCCTTTCCTGCGGAAAGTACTCGTGCATCTGAGCGCGGTAGTTCTCGAAGCCCTTGACGAGGTCGTACGAATTCTCCCCCAGAATGATCCGGTCGTAGACCTCACCCAGGTCTGACCACTCGAGCTGGCCGTCGGTGAGAAAGTCGAACATGCGCCGCGAGCTCGCGCGCGGATGCGACACGTCTCCGACGTAGTGGACACCCACATCCCATTCGTAGCCCGGCCTGCGAAACGTGTGCGTGAAGCCGCCGGCCGTGTAGTGCCGTTCGAGAACGAGCACGCGTTTGCCCGCGAGCTTGGAAAGCGTAGCGGCCGTTGCCAGACCACCGATGCCCGAACCGATGACGATGGCATCCCAGTGCTCGGCGAGACCGGGGTGCTGCTTGTATGATGTTCCAATCCGCATATCGCTCTCCTACGCGCGCTTCATGGCGCTGTTTCCGGCCTTTCGAAAACCGATGAAATCAAATCGTCCAAGCTACAGCCCATCAAGAGCTTGCCTGCCAGGTGCAACGAGACGAGCCCGTGCACCTGGGCCCAAAGCACGTGAGCCCGCAGCAGCGGCTCTCCTCGCATGAGTCCAGCGTCGACCGCCGCCGTCACTGCCGAGTGAAGATAGGAAAAGGCCCGCGCCTGCTCGGCTTCGAGCTCGGGATACGTTCCCGCCTGCGCCTGCAGGATGTCGAACATGGTGTGGTACGCGTCAGGCTCATCGAGCGCGAAGCCCACATACGCCCTACCCAGCACCCGCAGCCTGTCCTCCGGGTCCTCGATCCCGGCGATTGCATCGCGTTGTACGTCGGCAAAGCGTCGAAACGCCTCCGTACGAACCATCGCGAAAAGCTCTTCCTTGTTCTCGAAGTACCGATACGGCGTCATCGGGCTCACCCCGAGCTCCTTCGCCAAGGATCGAAGCGTCACCCCCCCATACCCTTGCTCGGCAAAAAGCTTCGTCGCAGCAGCAACAGCCCGCCCCCGAAACGCATCCAACTCCTCCACCGTCAAAGCCGCCCGAGCCACCCCAAACATTTACGCCGTAAACAAAACCCCGTCAAGGGGACACTCTCTACCCTCCCAACCCACTAGAATTGCAACGCTTCTCAGCCAAAGATCGCAGCGGGCCACTGGCGATGATGTTTGGCCTCACCCAAGGTCGCTGCGATCTCTGCCGAGGAAAGCCCCTGATTTCGGGGAGTTGGACACCCGGAGAGTGTCCCCTATTTGAGGGTGACGGCGGCCCAGCTTCGTTTGCCGGCTTTGATGATGTAGCGTCGGCCTTTGGGGAGCTTGGCTTGGGGATCGGTGACGCGATCGCCGTCGACTTCGACGCCACCTTGTTGGATTCGGCGGCGGCCGTCGCTCGAGCTTTTCACCAGACCGATGTCGCTCAGGAGCTTGGGGACCCAGACTGCATCCTCTTCGAGCGCGATCTCGTGCTCGGGCATGTCGTCGGGGACTTGTCGTTGGGAGAACTGCGCAAGCCAAGCGGCTTCGGCCGCGCTGGCCTGCTCCGCGTTGTGGTAGCGCGTCACGATCTCCTTGCCGAGCGCGATCTTCGCGTCCCGCGGGTTCATGTCGCCGGCTGCGCAGGCTCGTTTTCGCCGTTCGATTTCGAGGGTCGGTTCGGAGGAGAGCAGCTCGTAGTAGCGCCACATCAAGTCGTCCGAGATGCTCATCAGTTTGCCAAACTGATCTTTGGGCGGCTCCGCCACGCCGACGTAGTTGTCGAGTGACTTGCTCATCTTTGCGCCGACGATCTTCCCATTTTCGGAACGCGCGTTGATCCCTTCGAGAATCGGCGTGGTCATGACGATTTGAGGGGGCTGTCCCATCTCTCGCATGATTTCACGACCGACGAGCAGGTTGAAGAGCTGGTCGGTTCCGCCCAACTCCACATCGCATTCGAGCACGACCGAATCGTACGCTTGCGCGAGGGGATACAGGAGCTCGTGAATCGAAATGCTCTGGTGCTCTGCCCAGCGCCGCTTGAAATCATCTCGCTCCATCATGCGCGCCAGCGTGTACTTGCCCGCCAGCCGGATGACGTCATCGAAGGCCATCTTGCCAAGCCACTCGCCGTTGTAGACGATTCGTGTGCGGTGCCGATCGAGGATTTTGAACGCCTGGTCGGCGTAGCTGCGCGCGCCTTCGAGGATTTCGTCGCGTGTTGGGACCGGCCGGGTGCTGCTCCGGCCGGACGGGTCGCCGATTTGCGCCGTGAAGTCACCGACGATGAAGACGATGTCGTGCCCCAGCTCCTGAAACTGACGCATCTTGTTGAGGAGCACGGTGTGCCCGAGATGCAAATCCGGTCGCGTCGGATCGAAACCTGCTTTGATTTTGAGAGGCCGACCGGTGCTCAGGCGTTCGAGAAGCTCAGACTCGACGTGCAAATCGACGGCACCGCGCTTGAGCTCGGCGAGCTGCGCTTCGGGTTTCATCCTCAGCCTCTATTCGCCGGCTTCGGCCGGGTCGGCGATGCCGCCGTTGACGAGCTCTTTGAGCTCTTTCCCGACCTTAAAGAACGGCAGGCGTTTCTCCGGAACCGGCACCGGTCTCCCCGTGCGCGGGTTCCTCCCGCTGTACGACTTGTACTCACGAACTGTGAAGCTACCGAAGCCGCGGATTTCGATCCCCTCCCCCTGCTCGAGCGCTGACGTCATCGAATTGAAGACGCAGTTTACAACTTGTTCAGCTCGGCTTTTGGTGATCTTCGTCCGCTGGGCTACAGCGTCGATGAGCTCCGACTTCGTCATCGATTCTTTCCCCATTGGCCGCTCAGTATATCTAGGGGACTAGGCGCGTCAACAGCAATTTCGCGCACTTGCACCCCTCATCCACAGGCTGCGTCCTGAGAGGTCCCAGTGAGAAGCAAGAGTTGCAGCGCGGTTTTGTGAGCCGAATCGCAGTGTCAAGGACGATGCATCAGGCCGTGTGGTCAAGCGCTGCGACCAGATCGGCGATGAGCTCGGAGGTGTCTTCGATGCCTACGGCGTAGCGGACGAGGTTGTTCCGGATGCCGATGGCCTCACGCTCTTTGGTGCTCAGCTCGAAGTAACTCATCAACGCCGGCTGCTCGATCAGGGACTCGACCCCTCCGAGACTCGGGGCGATTCGTGGGATTCGGCAGGCGTCGATGACACGGCTGGTGCCGTCTAGGTCCGCGTCGACTTCGAAGGTCACCACGCCCCCAAAGCCTGTCATCAGCCGCTTGGCGGTTTCGTGGTTCGGGTGAGAGGGCAGACCCGGGTACCAGACCTGGCGCACCCTGGGATGCCGCTCCAAGCGCTCGGCAAGCGCCTGCGCGGATGCATTCTGCTGCTCGACACGAAGCGCCAAGGTCTTCATGCCCCGATGGACCAGATAGGCGGCGTGAGGATCGAGGCAGGCGCCGAAGACACTGCGCAGGTCTCGAACCAGGGAGACTATCCCGGCCTTCCCCGCCACCACGCCTCCAAGCACGTCGTTGTGGCCCGCTAGGTACTTCGTCGCGCTGTGCACCACGATGTCGATCCCGTAGCTCGACGGCGTGAAGTTCACCGGCGTCGCAAAGGTGCTGTCAATGAGAGTCTTGACCTTCTTCTCGCGGCAAATCTCGGCGAGCCGTTCGAGGTCGGGAACCGTCTGATACGGGTTGGTCGGAGCCTCCGCGATGACCAGCCGTGTCTCGGGTCGAATGGCTGCCCTCAACGCTTCCAAGTCCGCCGGCGGGATCAGGGTGCTCGATACGCCGAAGCGGTCCAGAAACGTCGTCACGAACTGGCGGGTTCGGCGGTAGCAGTCGGCGAATAGAATCACATGAGAGCCGGACTTCACGAGCGCCAGAATCGTCGAGGTCATTGCGGCCATTCCGCTGGCGAAGGCAACCGCGTCTTGCGTGCGCTCGAGCGCAGCGACCTTCTCTTCGACGAGGCGTACCGAGGGGTTGCCGTATCGACCGTACTCTTCGCGCTCTTTTCGCCCCTCGAAATACGCGATCAGCTCCGCGGTGTCGGCAAACGAGTACGTCGCCGTTTGCGTGATCGGCGCCACCAGAGCGTCGTACGGGTACGTCCTCGGCTCACCACCGTGAACCGCCAGAGTCTTGTGTGAGATGTCCTTCTCGTCCGACACTAAGGCCGGAGCCTAGGTGAGCAGATCTAGCTGCGCAAGCTCCGGTCCCAGCTTGGGAAGGGCTACATCTGAGTGCAGGTTCCGGCCGTTGCGTCACGCACGCAGTCGAACGCGGGGTCGCCCGCACCGGGAATGGATGCTTGACCGTTGAGCATGTACACCCGATCGGTCGAGGGGCCCGTGAACATCGGAGCAGAGCCCGAGTAGATCACCACCGCGTAGTCCTCGGAGTGCGTGAATGTGACCGCGCCGATCGTGGCTACCGAGCCAATCCTGAAGTTGACGTTACCGGTGTTCGCGCTGCGCCCACCGTAAGAGATGACGACCTGATCGAGAATCGATCCGTCCGATCCCTGGTTGAAGTCGATTCCACGCCAGAAGACCGGCGTCACGCTGTCCATGCTGGTGAAGGTGATCGGAGCGGCGCTGGTACCTTGGGCGTCCAAGACCCCCTCGTTCCCCTCACCTACCCGCAGCCTTCGGTCGCTCGCAAAACGAAGCTCGCTACCCGGCTCGATGCTCCAAACCGGCACCGGATCGACTGGGCTGGACTGGCGGAGCTCGAAGTCGCCGTGCATCAGATACGCGACGTCGTTGGCCGGCCAGCTCGCCGTCGTATCGACGACGTCACCGACCACCCAGAAACCTTCGTGCCCAAATGTGCCCGTCGTGTTGTTTCCAGCCAAGACGTTGCCTGTGCCAAAGCGACCGACGAAGTTGCCGTACATGCGAACCCCGGAGAAGCGCGAGCCTGCAATGCTATTGTCGTCGCAGGCGCCGGCGCAGTGCGTCGTGTCCGCGAAGGTCAGGCCGTAGCCGTTGCTATCGACAATCATCGTGTCGGAGATGGCCGGGGTCGCCGGGACAGCCCCGAAAGCTTCCATGGTGATCGCCGCACGGCTGGTGCTTGCAGCCGATACCGGACTGCCGCCCGCCGACTGCAGCACCGCGTGGCTGATGCTCGTCGCACCTGCACCGGTACCTCGGAGACGAATCCGGTCCCAGTAGTCTGCGCCTGCGACAGGCTCGAAGACGACCGGCTCGGTCGCGGTTCCATCGACGAGCAGCTGGCTGTTGGTCATCGTGATCGCGCCGTTGAGTGGCATTTCGATCTGGTTGCCCGCTTGGATGTGCAGGGAGCCGTCCGTTATGGCGAGACCGCTCGTCGGCCGAATCGGCTGTGTCGATGCGTCGCTGGCGAGCGGCTTGTGCCAAACCATGTCCGCCCCAGTGACGGAGCCGCCGCGGACGCGAAGAGGCGCTTCATAGGTGTTCGATGGGCCCAGGACATCATCGAAGCCGGCCATCCTCGCGCTCACCGAAACTCCGTCCACGTCGAGCACGTTGTTCTCAAACGAGCTCAATCGGGCGGCGTCCGAAACGTAGACACCCGTCGCGCCCGCCTCGTCGCTCTGGAAGAGGCAATTCTCGATGATAGCGATGCGCGCACCCGGAGTGCTCGGATTGTCTATGCGGAGGCCTCCGCTCACGGCCGAGCCGTAGCCTTCGACGCGAACGTTTCGCAGGACCGTGCCCGCTTGGATTCGGTCATCGAGGTAGATGCCGTTCCAGGTGCCGCTGTCGGCCAGCATTCGGATCGGCGCCTCCGGTGTCCCGGATGCAACCAGAGTTGCGTCCTCTCCGTTCGTCGAAACGATGAGTCGCCGGGCCGAAGCGAAGCGCATCTCCGTTCCAGGGGCGATCGTCATGGTGCTCCCGCCGCGGACGATGATGTCGCTGCTCAGGTAGTACGGGACCCCGTAGTTTGCCCATGAGGCGTTCGCCCTGCTCACCAGAGAGCCGCGCACGAAGACCCGGTCTTCTCCATTGCCCAAGACATCGAGGTCCGGGCCCAGGGTCGAAACCTCGTCCGAGCCGATGTTGATCGGAGCCCGTCCGTTGGCCGTCAGTTGGTTGCCGTCGAACCAGTCGATGGTCTCGGAGCCCGCGCCCGCCTGTGCGTACAGGCCGTAGTTCAAGCTCTCCCGAATGATCGAGTCGGCGATGACCGGCGCGGATCCCGCCAGGACTTCGATCGCGCCACGATTGGCCTCGGTGTTCACCCGCCCGCCAAACTCGACGATGACGTTCCGCAGAATGGTCGAGGCCGAAATGATGTTTGCGCCGTATCGAAGGCCGCGATAGTGGCCTCCTGGCACCGGGCCGCCGATGTCCTGAAAGCGCGTGAAGACGATCTGATCGTCGACACCGGGCTGGCCGCCGTTGGCCACCAAGGCACCGGCGCTTCCGGTTCCGATGTCGATCCTGCGGTTGCTTCCACCCGCCAGCATGATGACCGCGCCTGGCTCCACGGTCAGCGTCGCCCCGTTCTCGATCCGAAGGTCCCCGGTGATCACGTGCGGGCTGTCGATGGCTAGCAGCGTGATGTCCACTCCGACGCTGCCAATCAGGGTCGTGCCGTTTCCTTCGGTCACGGTGAAACGCTTTGCAAGCGTCGTCGTCGAGCCCTGGTCGACAACGACGTCGTACACACCGGACGGCCGGGCCAAGTCAATGGGCACCGTCGCCGTTAGAGTCGACTCGTCGACGAACGTCGTGCTGAGGCTCTCGCTGTGCGCTCCGAGCACCAGACGGATCACCGGCGTAGCTGCACTCACAAACCCAGCACCGCGAACGGTGACGGGAACATCGGATTGACGCCGGCCCGCCGCTGGCGTGATCGAATCCACGCTCGGGGCAGCGGCCACGACCGTGATGTCGATCGTTTCGCTATCCGTTCCCTCGCTGTTGGTCGCGACGATGTCGAATGAATGGACTCCGATGTCGGAGTTCTCCGGTGCCGGCTTGCTCGTTGATGCCGAGAGCAGACCGGTGAGCGGATCGAAATCCAGGAAATCCGGAACTGTTCCGGAGATGCTCAGCCCTGGCGTCGGATTGCCGGTTGCCGTTGCCGAGGCGCCCGCGAAACCCACTCCAACCTCGAGTGTGAACACGGTGCCGGGCGCGACGCTGAGGATTGGAGTCGCCGGCGGGTAGACCGCGTCGACGGTGATCGTCTCTTCATCACCCTCGGCCAGCACGTTCTCTGCACGAACCGTGTAACTGTACTCGAGCTCACCGTTCGACTCCGTTGCGGTGAAGCTCACCTGGCCGGTGTCGGGATCGATTGTGACTGCCAAATCAGCGGGAACCGTTGCACCCGTGAGGCTCCAAACCACACCCGCGCTCTCGCTTTGCGGTGTCAGGTTGACATCGTAGTTGTATGCCGTTCCGACGAAAATGCTCGCGGGCGGCGGCACGGTGACGAGATCGATCTCTGGAGCTGGCGGACGAGGATCCACAGTCACCGTGAACTCCTGAACGTTCGCGCTCCCGAGGCCGTTGTCGACCTGGAGTGCGATGCTGTAGTCACCTGGTGCAACACCTGCCGTATCCCATTCCACGCTCACGGCTTCCCCTTCGGGCGGGTTCGTCAAGACCGTCACGCCTGTTGCCGGCGTGCCGGCAGAGGGTGTTTCCACTGTCCATTGAATCGTCGGAGCCCCCGAGGCCGCTGCGTCGTAACTGAATACTTCGCCCGCGTAGACGTGGTCGGGCGGTGTCGAGGTGATCACCGCAGGACCACCGGTATCTTCGACGGTGACGGTAAAGGATTGATCGCTGAATAGTCCGCTTTCGACTTCTGTTGCACGAATCGCAACGCTCTGTTCGCCGGCTTGGTCCGAAACGGGCGTCCAACGAACCGCGCCGGAGTCTTCATCGATCGTCAGCCCTTCGGGTGCGACAGTCGCGCTCCAGGTGACAGCGCCGTTGGCGACGACGTCCGGGTCATAGGCGTAGGGCGCAGACACGGTGGCCTCGGTCGGAGGCTCGGTAATGAACTCTGGCCCCGTCAGTCCTTCGACCTCCACATCAAAGGACTGCGTGTCGGACCCCGCGAGGTTGGTGGCCGCGATCTCGACCGAAACAGTGCCGGCAGCTTGCGGCGTCCAGGTCACCACGCCGGTAGTCGGATGGACCGTGAAACCAGCCGGACCGGAAAGCAGGGCAAAACCAATGGGCGTCATCCCGTCGGCGGTCACCGTGTAGTTGAACGGAACTCCCACCGTCGCAGCTGCTCGATGGTGCAGACGTGATTGTTGGAGCCACGTTGCCGTTGGCTTCGGTGCCGCCACCGCAGCCAGCAAGAGTCATCAACATGGCGATTGAGGCCGCCAACCAAATACGCATAGGTCGAAACATCGGTTCCCTCCAAGGTCCCAATTCCCATAATAGCAAATTTATACGTCCTGGCTGTTGTTCTAGGCTGATTCCTCAATCTTTTTGGTCGTTGTTCTTCCTCAGTCCCGTCCGTAGGCCAAGTCAGCCAGAACTTCCTCGGCGCAAATTTGGGGGTCAATTCGCCAATGTGAGGCGACCGCGCCCTTCCAACCGGCTTCGAATGCTGCGGTCAGCTCGGCCAACACCTCTTTCTGCTTCTCTAGTGCTTCCAGATAGGGGCTCCGCTCGACTTGATTCAAGGTCTCCATGCTGGGCTCCTTTCAGTTGTCATATGAGTGACTTAGCGCCTTAGACGCCCCGCGGAGCGCAGCGAGAGGCCGCACTTTTGCAGTTGCCGAAAGCCAAGCGTGCTGCGACGCTGCAGGCCATGTTCGACTGGGACGATGTTCGGTACTTCCTGACCCTGCAGAGGCACTCGACCCTAGCTGCAGCCGGGACTGCATTGTCGCTGGACCCGACGACCGTGGGTCGACGATTGGTGAAGCTCGAAGAGGAGCTCGGGGCCCGGCTCTTCGATCGAACGCCGAATGGGTACGTGCTCACGGACGCGGGACATCGCTTGCTTCCCCGTGCCGAGCGAATCGAGCGCGAGGCCCTCGGCGTCGAACGCGACGTGGCGGGTGAAGATCAGAAGCTCGAAGGCGTGGTGAGGCTGACGGCCACCGAGATGCTGACGACCCGATTCATCGCCCCACACCTTCGTCGATTCCGAGAGCGATATCCCGAGATCCAACTCGAGCTCAACTGCACCAACCTCGAAGTGAACCTGGCCAGGCGCGAGGCCGACATCGCACTTCGTCTGGCTCGGCCCACACAAGAGGACCTGATCATCAAGCGGCTCTCATTCATTCACCTCGGTCTGTACGCTTCCCTCGACTATGTCGATCGCTTCGGCCTTCCAAAGGACTCCCTGGCAGGACATCAGCTCATTCTTTTCGCCAACGTTCGTCCATTCCGCCGCGAGAACGATTGGATCGAGGCGCGCATGGACGGCGCTCGTGTCGCGCTACGTTCCGATAGCGTCTCGGCGACCTACTCGGCCACGGTCGCAGGGACCGGCATCGGCCTTCTACCTTGCCTGGTTGCCGACCATGATCGACACCTGGTGCGTGTGCCAGTCGAAGGTGAGCCGGAGCCTCGTCAGATTTGGCAAGCCGTTCATAAGGATCTTCGCGACAGTGCGCGCATTCGGGCGGTCCTCGACTTCCTCGGACGGATCCTCGCCGCACCGCAAGAAACCGCATCCGCCGCCTAGGCGCGCGCCGAGCTACCAGAGCGCGATTCCGTCGGGCGCCATCTTGACGGATAGGCGTCGTGCGCCCCAGGACCCGGGCCTCGGATCGAAGCGGCCGGCGCAAGGGGTGCCGCATTCAGGGCAGGATCCCTCGTCTAGATTCCAGGCGAGAATCTCGTACCAATCGCGCACGATCAGTGCCGTCCCGCAGCCTGCGCAGAAGGTGGTGTCGCCATCTGGGTCGTGAACGTTACCGGTGTAGACGTGACGAACGCCGGCCTCCTTGGCCAGGGTCCTGGCCCGGCGCAGGGTCGCTCGCGAAGTTGGAGGCACGTCCCGCATCTTGTAGCTCGGATGGAACGCGGAGAAATGAAGCGGCACGTCGGGGCCGAGCTCTTCGACAATCCAGTCGCTCATTCGTGAGATGAGGTCGGCCGCGTCGTTGTGTCCGGGAATCACGAGGTTCGTAATCTCGAACCAGACGTCGGTCTCGCTTCGCAAGTAGCGCAAGGTATCGAGCACCGTGTCGAGTCGGCCGCCGGCGATGCGCCGGTAGAAATCGTCGTCGAAGGCCTTCAAATCGATGTTGACCGCGTCGATGAACGAGAAGAACTCGGCCCTGGGTTCCGGGTTGATGTATCCCGCCGTCACGGCAACCGTGTGAATGCCACTCTCCTTGCACGCCGCCGCCACGTCGCGCGCGTACTCTAGAAAGATGATCGGATCATTGTAGGTGAACGCCACGCTACGGCAGCCAAGCCGCTGCGCCGCCTCGACGATCTCATCAGGTCCAGCGGCCTCGGCGACCGTGTCCATCTGTCTGGATTTGGAGATATCCCAGTTCTGACAGAACTTGCACGTCAGATTACAGCCAGCCGTGCCGAACGAAAGCACCGGCGTTCCAGGCAGGAAGTGGTTGAGGGGCTTCTTCTCGATCGGATCGACGGCGAATCCGCTCGAACGCGCGTAACTGGTCAGCACGATCTCGTCGTCTTCGCGGGCGCGCACGAAGCAGAGTCCGCGCTGCCCTTTGCTGAGCTTGCAGCCCCGCGGGCAGAGCTCGCAGACTAGCCTGCCGTCCTCCAGTCGGCGCCAGTACTCGGTCGATACCGTTGAGCTGAGCGAATGGGCCATCAAAGACACGATGCGCACCCGGGCGACCGGCTGCAAGTCTGATCGCGTCACGTTGACAAGTTCCCATGGGTGTCCAGATTCATGGCGTGGCGACTGTCCGACCGGCTGCAGTAGCGGGAGCTTTCTATCCAGCGGACCCAGTCGCTCTACGCAAGGTGGTTTGCGAGCTCCTCGACGCTGCGCGTGAATCTTTTGCGGTTCGCGATCCCTGGCCGAAGGCGTTGATCGTGCCGCATGCGGGCTACATGTACTCTGGACCAGTCGCCGCGACCGCATTCGTCGAGCTCGAAGGCGCTCGCGATCTGGTTTCGCGTGTCGTGCTGATTGGGCCGAGTCACCACCTGCTCTTCGACGGCCTCGGCGTTCCCAGCAACACGGGCTTCGAAACGCCCCTGGGCGCCGTGCCGATCGATGAAACCGCGCGTCGCCAAGCCCTCGATCTCCCGTTCGTCAAAGTCCTGGACGAGGCGCACCAATGGGAGCATTCGCTCGAGGTTCAGCTTCCGTTTCTACAAGAGGTGCTCGGCGCGTTTGCCGTGCTTCCGATTGCGGTCGGCCGCGCGTCCTCAGAGCAGGTGGCAGAGGTCTTGGAAGCGCTCTGGGGTGGAGACGAAACCCTCATCGTCATCAGCTCAGACCTGAGCCACTACCATGACTACAGCACCGCCAAGCAGATGGACAGGGCGACTGCGTCGGCCATCGAGTCGATGCGACCCGAGCGCATCACCGACGAAGACGCCTGCGGGAGCGTCGGCGTGAAGGGGCTGTTGGCGGCTGCTCGCCGACGCGAGCTCATCCCGCGAACCTTGGACCTGCGCAGCTCGGGCGACACCGCGGGCAGCCGCGATGAGGTCGTTGGCTACGGCGCATGGGAGTTCACGGTGTCCAGGAAGGGCTCGCCGTAGCGTTCGATGCGGGCCGGGCCCATCCCATGGATGTGGGACAGCGCCTCGATCGAGGTGGGCTTGTAGGCGGCGATTTCGAGGAGCGTGCGGTCGTGGCAGACGACGTAGGCAGGAACGCCCTTTTTGCGTGCGAGATCGAGCCTGGTTTCGCGCAGGCTCTCGAAGAGCGACGGATCGACGTTGTCCGGTAGCTCCCGGCTCGTCGTGCGGCGCTCCTTTTTGGACGATGGCGGTCGACCGGCGTCCTCGGGGGGAGCTAGCACCCGAACGGGCTCTTCGCCCTTCATGGTCGAAACCCCAAGGGCGGTGAGATGGGGGATGGGAAACTCGCCCGTGCTGAGGTCGACCAGGCCCGCCGTGATCAGCCGCCTCAGAAGCGCGAGCACCCAGGGTTTCGGACGGTCTTGCAGAAGGCCGTGTGTGCTGAGGTCCGTGAGCCCCAATCGCCGCAAGCGCTCGTTGTCGGTTCCGTGAAGCATCTCCGAGACTGCAGTGAGCCCTGCGCGCCCCTGATTGCGGGCGACACCCGACAGGGCTTTGCGCACCAGCAGAGTCTCTTCATCGGACGCGGCCCTTGGACCGCCCTCCTCGCCTCGCTCTTCGAGTCGCTCGCATACGTCGCAGTGACCGCAGCCGCCTAGTGTCTCTTGCTCGTCGCCGAAGTAGCGAAGAATGAAGTCGTGTCGGCAGCTGCCTGCTTCGACGTAGCGCATGAGGTCGAGGAAGAGACGCCACTGCTGTTGCACATGCTCGGCATCTTGGGCGCCGCTGAAGCCGATCAAGCGACGCCGGAGCCCCAGGTCTCCCGAGCTCGTGAGCAAAAGCCCATGGGCGGGCTGCCCGTCGCGGCCCGCGCGCCCGACTTCCTGATAGTAAGCCTCGACCGAGCCTGGCGCCTGAACGTGCACGACGGTTCGAATGTCGGCCCGATCGATTCCCATCCCGAAGGCGTTGGTGGCAACGACCGCGTCGAGAGTTCGATCCGCGAAGCGCCGGTTGACCTCTTCGCGCACCGCAGGGCTGAGCCCCGCGTGATAGGCGGCTACCCGCCAACCTTCCTTGGCAACGGCCTCGGCGACCTTTTCGGTGTTGCGCCGAGTCGCCGCGTACACGATGGCGCCCCCCCTGGGGCTTGCAGGAGCGCCAAGCGCGTCCCGTAGCGCGCCGAGCATGAGCTTGCGCCGTTGCGTGGAGCTGTCGCTCTCGACGACGGAGAGATGAAGGTTCGGCCGGGAGAAGCCGCGCAGAATGACCGCGCTCTGCTCGGCGCAAAGACCAAGACGCGCTTGAATCTCGCGACGGACGACGGGCGTCGCGGTGGCGGTGCAAGCGATGACCCGCGGGGGCTTCATGCGCTCGATCACCTCGCCGAGCCTCAAATACGACGGCCGAAAATCGTGGCCCCACTGCGAAATGCAATGCGCTTCATCGATGGCGAGCAGTGGCGGCTCAATCCCTGCAAGCCTTTCCACCAGCCAGTTCGACTCGAGCCGCTCGGGGGCGACGTACACGAGTTGGTAGCGGCCCTCGAAGATCTCGCGTTCACGCCGCTTCACCTCGTCGGAGTCGAGTGTCGATGCCAGATAGGTCGCTGCAACGCCACGCTGAGTCAGAGCCCGCACCTGGTCTTCCATGAGCGCGATCAGTGGTGAAATGACGATCGATGTGCCTTTGAGCATGGCAGCCGGAAGCTGGTAGCAAAGCGACTTGCCTCCGCCCGTCGGCGCGATCACCAAGACCCGCCGCCGCCCATCGAGGAGCTCCTCGATGGCTTCACGCTGCCAGGGGTGAAAGGCGGGGAGCCCAAAGCGATCCCGCAAGACCAAATCGATGTCGCTCATGAACGGAAGGCACCGTAGTGCGGCGGATGACTGCATGCCATCCCTATCGGACGAGCAAGCCGCAAGTTTCCGATCCCAGTCGGGTCTCTGCGCCCCCAAAGCCAGCCACGAGCACATCGGTGCGCAGATCGAGCTCGGAGACATCTTCGAATGGATAGATGCGGTCCATCGAGCTACCAGATGATCTCGACGTACTCCGCCGCGCCGCGGATACCTTGCACCCGCAACTGCGAGCCATCATCCATCCGCACTGTCCCGTCGATCTCGCCGTGCACCTTCCAGCGGGTGAGCACATAAGCGGCGCCGAGGTCCAGGGTAGTCGAGTCATCGAAGTCGGGGGTGAGCGTGAGGTCGATGCTGCCGTCCACGCTGCTGAATCGCCACGGAGCCATGATGTCCTCGAGGTCGTACTCCCAAGCGCTGCGGCCTAGCTTGTGCAGAACGCCATCGACGATGGCCGCGTCGGCCGTGCCGGGTGTGTCGTCGCCGTTGACGGTTCCCATGTTGATGCCGACCAACTGGCCGTCGTTCATTCCCTCGAAGTGACCCCACTCCCAGCGCACCTCCCCTGGCCATGCGCCGCGACCCCAGTCGAGGACGCCGAATGATTGCCCCTCCGGAAGCGTATAGCTTGCGTCGCCGACTTGGACCGATCCGGTCGCCGGCATGCTCAGGCGCTTGTTCTCATAGAAGAACTGCCCAGGCTGCTCGAAGCGGTGAACCACCGCGATGCTTTGGGTCGCGCGGCTGTCGGAAAGCTGGAGGTGCGCCTCCATCCGTTCTTCGCTGCCTTCCTCGCCCGCGATGACGGTGATGGTTCGCATCCCCTCCTCGAACCGGTACTCGATGCTTCCGGCCGACGACTCGAAGAGCGTGTTCTCGAAAGGCGTGGACGGGAAGTCGAGCGCGGCCGCATCGCCAAACAGCATCGCGTCGTGAACCTCGCCAGTGGCGTAGTCTTCGAGGGTGAGGATGGCGAAGGACAGAAAGCCGAGGTCGGCCAGGGTGAGTCCGATTGCAAAGTCCGGCGCGAATACCGCGTAGTACTCCCACTCGCGAAGGCCAGGCAGCTGATCGGCTTGAACGAGCGAGCGGTCATATTGCATCAGCGGGCCGCGCGCCCAACCGTGGGCGGCCACCGTTCCGTCGGCGTGCAGCAGCGGCGTCTCCGCGCTGATCTCACCCGTGCTGGGGCCTGGTTCGCTCTTGCAAGCGCCAAGAGCAACACCGAGCACGACCATCATTGCGAAACGGAACAAACCACTATCGAGGCGCATACGCGAATCCTAGCATTCTCTCCAGCGCTGGCACCGACGCCGCCCTTGGCGCCGAAGCAGACACCGCCCCCGCCGCTGCGTCGGCAACTCAGGAGGCGAGCGTCGCGATCCAGTCCACCAGGTCGGCGACCCGTTCCGTCACTAGCATGTGGCCGGCGCCTTCTAGGATGTAGAGCTGGTTCCGGGGGATCTGGCTGGCTAGGTATCGGGCGTACTTGGGCGGGGTCAGGGCGTCGTTGCTGCCTGCAACGATGAGGACGGGGACTTGGATGTTCTTCACGTCCTCCATCCGGTTGAAGCTGTCACAAGCACGCCAGTCGCAGCCGCCAGTTTTGATCGGGGTGAGCTCGCGGCACTTGGAGGCCGCGGCGATGAGAAGCGGGTCGGTGTCCTGCTCGTAGAGGCCGGGCGGGAGCGGTGGGATCGAGGCGCCGGAGACCATGACCTGCTCGAAGAGCTGGAGGATCATTGGGTGGACACGGAGGCGCGCACCGGTCGCCAACAACACGATGCCCTTGAGGCGCTCAGACGGGGACGCGAGCGCATGCTCGATGGCGACTCCACCGCCGAGCGAATGGCCGACGAGCAGGTAGTCGCCCTGCACTTCGGCTTCGATGAAGCGGGAGAGGAACGCTTCCATCTCGGCAACGTTCTCGAGCGCGGGCCCCTCGGTACCCGCGCGTCCGGGAAGGTTGATGGCGTAGCGCTCACGATCGGGCATCGCGTCGAGCAGCCGATCGTACACGTGGTGATTGTCGGCCGAGCCGTGGACGCAGACCAGGGCGGGCCCCATGCCCGCGTCGCTTCGGAAGGTCACGGTGCGACCATCGATTTGCCGGGTCTCTACCACAGCGACATCTGCTCCGATGCGCTCGCCAGCCCGATGGCCTGAAAGCGGAAGAAGCGCTCGCGTGCGTAAGTGCCTGTGTACTCCAGCGCCAGCTCGTCGAAGCTCACGGTCCGGAGGAAACGATAACCGCACTCGGCCATCAGGGGCGTCGGGTCGTCGATGCCGAACTGCATGGGTTCGCCCAGCTCATCGATGATCCCTTTCATAGCTCGGTCCTCTTCGCGGAGGCGCGGGCTCGACTTGGCCATCTTGCTGTTGAGGTAGTCGAAAACCAGGAGCGAGCCGGGGTCGAGCTCGGTGGCCAGGCGCGTCAGCGTCGACCGGGCGGCCTCCTCGAGCAGGTAGTAGATGACGCCTTCCCAGACGAAGCAGGTCGGAGAGCCGCGGTCGAGGCCGGCGTTCTCGAGGAGCTGCACGAAGTCGTCGCGCTCGAAGTCACAAGGCACAAAGGCTGCGGCATCTAGTGGATAGCCAGCAAACCTAGAAAGCCGCTCACGTTTGTCAGCCTGGCTGGCGGGCTGGTCGACCTCAAAAAAGCGAACGCCGGCGCGCCCCAGCCGTGCCGCCCTGGTGTCGAGGCCGGCACCGAGGATCACCACCTGCCGCATCCCCCGATCGAGCGCTCGTCTCACGGAGTCGTCGATGTAGCGAGTTCGAAGCCCCATCCAGAGCTCCATCGAGGGTGAGTGCTCGTCCCAGCGACGTGACAGCGCTTTCCCCTCGGGCCCGGCGAGGCGCAGAGCCCAGGGGTCGTCACAGATTGGACTAGGCGCAGCTGAGGCTCGGCCTCGGTAGGCAGCGACCATGATCGCCGTCCGGCTGGCCGCGCGGGATTCGGGCACGCTCAGTGTCCACGCTCGCGATCGATGCCCGGGTGGCTCGGGTCACCCGGCTCATGGCGAGGGTTCGCGGTCAGGTATGAGCCATCGCGCCCCGGGATCGAAAGCAAGGTTTCTTTGTCGAAGATGAAGTGCTCGCGATGCGTCGATGGCGGCATGTGCATGCCGGTGTCCATTCGAATCGCATCACAGGGGCAGGCCTCGACGCAGTAGCCGCAGAAGATACAGCGAAGCTCGTCGATAGTGAACACGGCTGGGTAGCGCTCGTAGCCGAAGCGTGGGTCGTCGGACTCGTACTCTGCGGGCTCGATGTGGATGCACTGGGCCGGGCAAGCTGTGCTGCAGCAAAGGCAGGCTACGCAGCGCGGCGAGCCGTCGGTGCGATGGGTGAGACGGTGAATGCCGCGGAAGCGCTCCGGGTACTCGACCGTCTCTTCGGGATACCTCACCGTGGCGATTTCCTTCTTGGCCGCCGGGCCGAAGGTGTTCTTGAAGAAGCGGCCCATCGCAAAGCTGAGGCCTTTTGCGATCTCGGGGAGATAGACCTGCTCTGCGATAGTTCGTCCGGGCTTCTTGATGACTTTGACTTGGACTGTCATGGCGGACCTCAGAAGATCTTCTCGAAGAAAGCGACCCAGCCGTCGAGCCAGCCCGAGAGGATGAAGGCGCCGATGACGAGGATGTTGAGCAGAGAAACGGGCAGGAGGCCCTTCCAGCACAGCGACATGAGCTGGTCGTACCGGAAACGCGGAAGCGACCATCGGATCATCAGCTGGAACCAAATCAAGATGATGATCTTGAAGAGGAACACGACGAACTGAATGGCGACGACGAGCCAGTGAACCAATGGCACCGAGAAGCTGGCAGCCATGAATGGCGCGGAGAACTCGAAGCCATCGCGGAACAGAAAGGGCACGTCCCAGCCTCCGAGGAAGATCACCGAGGCCAACGCGGCCAAGGAGACGACCTCGACGAACTCGCCCATGAAGAACATGCCGAACTTCATGCCCGAGTACTCGGTCAGGTAGCCGCCGACGAGCTCACTCTCGCCCTCGGGAAGATCGAAGGGAACACGCTTGGTTTCGGCGATCGCAGCGACGAAGAAGTTGATGGCAGCGAGGGTCAGGGGCGGAACGAAGATCCCCCACATATGCTCGTACTGCCACATCGCCATGTCCTCGAGGCGGAGCGAGGCATAGACCATGAAAGCCGGGACGAGGGTGAGGCCGAGCACGACCTCGTAGCTGACCATCTGGCTGGCGGCGCGAATACCTCCGAGCAAGGAGTACTTGTTATCCGATGCGTAGCCCGAAATCGCAGCACCGATGATGCCCGTGCTCGCGATGGCAAAGATGAAGAGGATCCCGACGTTGATGCTTGCAACTTGCATCGGAACCGCCGGGCCGGCGATTTCGCCTGTTCGCGGGAGCACCTGATTGAGGTAGTCCCAGTGCAGCGTGCTCGCGAAGGGGATGACCGCGAAGGCTGCAATGGCGGGAATGAGTGCGATGATCGGCCCCGCCGAGAAAAGGAGCTTGTCGGCCTTGGGCGGAACGAAGTCCTCCTTGAAGATGAACTTCAGGGCGTCGGCCAAGGGGTGCAGCAGACCGAGGAGCATGATCTTGCCGCCGTTGCCGACGATCATGCCGTGCACGCCGTACCCCGCGCGAAGCAGCACGGAGGCTGCGCCGAATCCGACCAGGGTCGAGGTCAGGGCAGAGGTCGAAATCGGAAGCGGGTTGCTTCCTTTGACGGCGATGAAGGTCAGCGCAATCAGCGCGACGATGGCGACGATGCCGGTCAAAGCAGCCAGGCGCCAGATGGGGAGGCGCGCGCGGTCGATGAAAGACACCGCAGAGGCCGGCAGTGTGATCGCGGCGCGACTGGGGCCGAGCCGGTCCTGAATCATCGCGCTCTGACGACGCTCCGCCCAGATCAGAATCGGAGCGAAGGCACCGACGGTGATCAATAGGATGACGAGCACTTTGACCAGGGATGAGACGACGAGGAAGGTCGTGGTCATTGAGCCGCCTCCGCCGCGTCGAGCAGGCCTTGGCGCAAGCCCTGGAGGTCCTTGAAGCCGAGCTCCTTGCCGAGCTTCCGAGCCAGCTCCGAAATCGTCTTCCAAGCAGGCTCGACGCCAGCGGGCGCAGGCAAGACCGGCCCGAATGACTGCGACAACCCCTTGGCGTTCACGAAGCTTCCGTCGATTTCGAAGGTATCCGCCACCGGAATGGCTACCGAGGCGACCGCCGGCAGCGCACCCACGTGGCTCGTGAGCGAGATGACTGCGTCCAAGGCGACCAGGGGCGCAAGCTCTTCGAGCTTTTCGGCGCTGGCCCAGCCCAGAGCAAGGACTGCCTGTACCGATCCGGTCTGAACGTCCTCAGCGAGCTCAGCCAGCGACTTCAAGTCCGTCCCGCCGGCGGCCTGGGTCGCACCGGCTCGGTTGGGGTTGCGGTCGGCGCTGCGCAAGATGTCGTCCCCGTCCCATTCGCCGAGCGCGGCCAGGTAGAGGCCCTTGGCGCCAAGCGCGGAGGCAAGCTTGGCGAGAGCAAGGTTATCCTCGGTGCTGTGCTGAGCGCTGAGGACCACTGCGAGCCGGGCGCCATCGACGCTACTGAGCTTCTCGGCGGCGAGATCGAGCGCTTCGTCTTCGCCGACCGGCATCCGCTCTTCGCCCCGACCCTCCGTCGGCATCAGGAGCCGGTCGGTGTCGTGGCGCGTGTAAGTCATCATGCCGTCGTCGCACATCCAGAACTTGTTGACGTCTTCGTTGTCGCGCGGACGGAGTCGGTAAATTTTACCGTTGCGCGGGTCGAAGTCGGCGTGGCTGTTGCAGCCCGTCGCGCAGCCCGTGCAAACGCTTGGTGCCGACTTCAGGAACCAGACCCGCGCCTTGAAGCGGAAGTCCTGGCTGGTCAGCGCACCAACCGGGCAGACGTGCTCGGTCATCAGAGTGTACTTGTGATCGAGCTCGCGGCCGGGCGCGAGGATGATTTCATTGCGGTTGCCGCGCTCCCGCATGTCGAGGACGTGATCTTTGGCGACCTCGTCGCAGACGCGAATGCAGCGCGTGCACATGATGCAACGCTCGGCGTCGTACACGATGGTCGGCCCGAAGCGAACACCCTTGGGTTTGTGCACCGGCTCGGTGAGCTTGCGCTTCGCTGTGCCCTGGTGCTCGTAGTAGTAGTCCTGAAGCTTGCACTCGCCCGCCTGATCGCAGATCGGACAATCGACTGGGTGGTTGAGGAGCAGGAACTCTTGCACCGATGCCTGAGCGTTCTTGACCTCGTCGTTCGTCGACGAAACGACCATTTCCTCGGCCGCCGCGAGCTGACAGGCAGGCTGAAGCTTGGGCTTGGTGGCCGGAACGTAGTCGCCCTTGGCTTCGTCGAAAACGAGCTGCGGCATCGCCATCTGGCGGCCGCTCTCGACGTGCACCAGGCACATCCTGCAGTTCGCCGCGATCGACAGACCCGGGTGCCAGCAGTAGTGCGGAATCTCGATGCCCTCGCGCCAGGCCGCCTCCATGACGGTCTCGCCAGGCTCGAAGCTGATCTCTTTGCCGTCTAACGTAAACTTAGGCATTTGGAACGCTCACAATTGCAGATGACCCGGATTTGCCGCAGATGCCGAGCGCGCCCACAGTGAGCGACTGAGGAATAGCGGAAGCTATTTCGCAGGGAGTGAGCGAGGACGTAAGCCGGCAGGTGCGGTGAAGCCGGGTCATCTGTCACACTCGCCGCCGATCATGTTGACCGATCCGAAAGTTGGGATGATGTCGGCGATCATTCCGCCGAGGAGCATTTCGCGAGAAGCCGCGAGGTTGTACCAGCACGGTGGTCGGACACGGACACGGTACGGCGTGCCGCTTCCGTCCGAAACGATGTGGAAGCCGAGCTCGCCGTTGCCGCCTTCGGTGAAGCTATAGACCTCGCCCTTCGGCGTGCGAAGCCCCTCCATGACCAGCTTGAAGTGAGCGATGGTGCCTTCGATCGTCGTGTAGACCGAGTCCTTGTCCGGATAGACGATACGCGGGTCGTCGACATTGATCGGGCCGTCGTCGGGCATCTGCTCGATGGCCTGCTCGATGATTCGGACCGACTGCCGAATTTCTTCGAGGCGCACCATGAAGCGATCCCAGTTGTCGCCGTCCTCGCCGACCGGCACGTCGAAGTCGAAACGGTCGTAGACCAGGTAGGGATGATCCTTGCGTACGTCGTAGGAAATCCCCGTGGAACGCGCCACAGGTCCGGTGACCCCGTACGACAGCGCCTGCTCCTTGGTCAGGATGCCGACGCCCTGCATGCGGTCGAGGAAGATCCGGTTCCGGAGAAGCATGATCTCCGTCTCCTTCACCACCTTGTGAAGCTCCGGAATCAGTTGGAGCACGTCGTCTTTGAAATTCGCCGTCGGAGGCGCAGCCATGCCGCCGATGCGCCCGAAGCTGTGGGTCATCCGCGCGCCGGTTTCGCGCTCGAGAATGTCCCAAACCCAGTCGCGGACCTTGAGCAGCCAGAGGAACGGAGTGAACGCGCCGAGCTCCATCGCCGAAGCACCATTGCAGGTAAAATGATCGGCCACGCGCGAGAGCTCTCCGAGGATGACTCTGTAATACTGACAACGCTCGGGCACTTCGATTTCGAGAAGCTTCTCGACTGCGAGCGCCCAGCCAACGTTGTTCAGCATCGGCGAGACGTAGTTGAGGCGATCGGCGTAAGGGAAGACCTGGGCCCAGGTGCCGCGCTCGCAGGACTTCTCGAAGCCGCGGTGCAGGTAGCCCGGTTGCACGTCGAGATTGACGAGGTTCTCGCCATCGAGATCAATGACCATGCGGATGGTGCCGTGCATCGCTGGGTGCGACGGCCCCATGTTCAAGCGCATCGGCTCTTCGGAAAGCTCGAGCGCGATCTCTTGATTGGTCAGTTCGTCAGCGGGTTCCATCTACTCCCCTGAACCTTCCCGAGAGGCCTCGTCGGATGCTTGCTCCGCTTCCTTCGCCATCCGCGCCTCGATGCGCGCCTGGATCTGCTCGGCGGCTTCGGAGTCACTCAGCGTTCGGCGCTGACCTTGCTGCACAGCGATGGACGGGGACACTTGATGGTCGCGGCCGGCCAGGCGCGATTCCCAGTCGATGCGGGCAAACGGCTGACCTTCTTCGATGCCGAAGGGCGGCAGTTTTTCGATTTCACTGACCTCGCGGTACGGCACCAGAGGCTGCGCCTTGTCGATCGGATAGTCTTTGCGGAGCGGATGCCCGACGAACTCTTCGTAGAGAAGGATGCGGCGCATGTCGGGGTGGCCTTTGAACTTGATCCCGAACATGTCCCAGACCTCACGCTCGGCCCAGTTCGCACCGGCCCAGATTCCGCTGAGCGTTCCGGGCTCCTCGCCGTCCTTCACCCGCGTGCGCACTCGAATGCGTGCGCTGTTGCCCGACGAGCGCATCGTGAGCGTGACGTCGAAGCGTGCCGATTCGCGCTCGGGATAGTCAATTGCGGTCAGGTCGATGAAGTGGTCCATCCGGAGCGCTTCGTCGTCTTTCATGAACTGCGCGACCTCGACCCAGTCTTTGACGGCGACCCGCACTTCGTGATCGCCGAACGCATCGCTCGTCTCGAGGACGCGTTCTCCAAACTCCGCGCTGAGCCGGTCGACGACCGCCTGGCTCATGGCTTGCCCTTCCCCGTTCGGCCGGGCGCGCGCTCGGGAACCAGACGCGGCGGCACGATGATGGGCTTGCGGTCGTTCGCCTGAATCTTGTCTTGAAGGAGCATCAGTGCGTCGAGCACGGCCTCGGGCCGAGGCGGGCAACCGGGGATGTACACGTCCACTGGGATGACTTTGTCGACACCGGGAATCGTGGTGTAGTTGTCGTAGAAGCCACCGCAGGAAGCGCAGGTACCAAATGCGATGACCCACTTCGGGTCTGCCATCTGCTCCCAGATGCGACGCACGGCCGGGCCCTGGCGCTGACTGATCGTCCCGACCACCCAGAGCACGTCCGATTGCCGCGGGCTGAAGCGTGGCGCCTCGGCGCCGAATCGCGCGATGTCGTAGCGCGGAGCGGCGGTTGCCATGAACTCCATGCCGCAGCAGGCCGTCACGAAAGGGTACTGGAAGAGCGACCACTTACGCGCCCATTGGAGCAGGTCACTCAGACGCGTCGTGACTGCAACCTCGCCACCACCGTCGATGACTCTCAGCTCTCCCATTCGAGCGCTCCCTTTTTCCAGGCGTAGACCAGAGTCACCCCGAGCACGACGAGAAACAGAAGCATTTCGACGAAGCCCTGCATGCCCAGCCTGGTGAAGAGGCTCGCCCAGGGGTAGAGAAACACCGCCTCGATGTCGAAGACCACGAACAGAATCGCCGTGAGGTAGAACTTGATGCTCAGGCGGATGTGGCTTGCGCCGGTCGTCTCCGAGCCAGACTCGTACGGGATGGCCTTCTCGGCCGTCATGTTCTTGGGTCCGAGGACCGTGGTGAGGGCAAAGACGCCGACAGCGACGAGCATGGCGACGCCGAGCATCAGGAACACCGGGAAATAGGCCGAGAACATAGAGAGGCGGACTCCGAGACGGGGCTGGTTGGGCCGGTCGAGGGTTGCTTAGTATCACCCTCAGGGGGTGTCAATGAAGGTCGCTCTGTCGTGTTCGCTAGGCGCGGCGGCGGCGGATCAGCAGTGCCAGACCCAAAAGCATGACTGCCGGCCCCAAGGGTCCCTGACTGGTGCCCGGATGCTTGATTTCGCAGCCGGAAGACAAGCCCAGTGAAGCATTCGGGGCATCAGCTGGTACATCGCTTCTTACGCCTGGCAGTGGATCGACGCCTGGATCGGGCTCGGGGCCGGGCTCCGATTTGGCGACGCGGAGGCGAAGCGCCGGATCGCCGGCGAGCATATACACCTGATGTAGCTGCGCCGGCTCGCCTCTGGCGGCACGATGTCCGCGCAGCATGGCTTCACCGATGGTCTCCGCGTCGGAGTCGAAAACCGCTTCGGTAAACGCTGTTCGGAGCATGTCCGTGTCGACATGATTCGACCAGCCGGTCGCGCTGAACACTCCCACGCTGGCGCCTTGGATCAGGAGCTCCTCGCCGAGCGAGAAGTAACCCGGGATGTCGAAACGGAGCATGTTGCAGCTCCAGCCGAGGACGACCGGGCTGCTCGGCGTCTCAGCGAGCGCGGCCACGTCTGACTGTAGCAGCAGACCTTCGTCCGCCAGTCGATCGAGGCCGGCGTGGCCGACATAGCTCAGCCAGCCGAGCTGCCCCTGCCACATGGCGAACAGTCGGTCGCGTGCCTCTTCCAAGCTCTCGCTATTCAAGTCGATCTCCCGCCGGCGCTCGGGCGTCGCCCATTGTGTGAGAAGCCGTGCCGCGGCGGCGAACTCGTCGCCCGCCGAGTCATCGGCTGCGAACACGACATCCATCGACTCGTGCCCGCCTTCAAACGCCTTCATCGCGTCGATGATCCGACCCAGCTCTTCGCCGCTGCTGATCGGCAAGCGCCCGATCGCCACTTCGGGCACACCGTCGTAGCCGACCAAGTCGCCAAGCGAGGAGTCAGATGGGAACAAGCCTCCGTCGCTCTGGGCCAGGGCGGGCGGAATCCAGTTCCCGCCGAGGCCCATCAGGTCGCGGTAGTCGAGGCTGCCCTTGCCTACCAAGGTCGCAAAGCGCGGCGCGCTGTCCCAGTCGCTTCGAGCGAACTCGAGGAGCTCGCGAATCGCTAGAGGATCCGGCTCTCCGTCGGCGAACTCCCAAAACACATCGTCGATATCGACCAAGAGAACCCGATAGCCATCTGCTTCGCGGTAGTCGGCAAGTGCCTGTGCGTCGGCGAGCAGGTGCGAAGCCGCGATGATCAGATAGTCCACAGCCATGCTAGATGAACGAAGGTTCGTTGCGAAGTGCGGCTTGATCTCGCTCGGGGCGGAAACTCCGTCCGGAGACGTGACCAGAAAATGAAGATCGGATCCGTCGGCCGAGAAGCTCAGGTTGCCCGACTCGCTGAGCAGCACCTCACCATAATGCATCGGCGAAGCTGGATCGCTTACGTCGTAGAGCAGCACCGATTCCGACGGCAGGCCCGTCACCGAGTGGGCGCCGTCGTCCGCGCCGGCGAACCTGAATGACGGCCCGTCCGCTTCCGCGAAACGAAGGTAGTCTACCTCGACCGCGTCGACGTAGAGCACCGGCGGCGCTTCACCCGCGACGCGCTGCCGCACGATGAGCACGTTGTCGGATGCGGCCGTCATCCCATCGATCGGAACCCGAATCAGATGACGCCTGCGTCCCATGAACTCGAAGACCCCGAGGCTCTGACCATTCCACAAGAGCTCGACACGGTGTGGCTGCTCTGGGTGTTCGGTGGCGCCGTGAACGAATACACGGAGCTCGCGCACCGTCTCGCCGTCGAGAGCCGGCAAGGACAGAGGAATCTCCACCTGTGCCTCGCGCCACAAGGCGTGCCAGAAGAACAGGTCCTGTCTCGGATCGGGTACACCCGAGGGCCCGGGGAAGACGTTCTCCTCGAAGCGCTTGGTGGAAACAAAACTGTGTGGCTCGACTGACTGGACTTGCTCCAAGGCCCGCGACTCCATCGTCACGCCGCCCTGCGGCAGCAAGAGGTATCGGTGGTGACTGGAGAATGGCGAGCGAATTTCTGGCGCCACGAAGCGAATCGCCGCGCCGTCACCGAGCGAGTGCCAAGCGATAGATTCACCACGGAGTCGAAGCTCGAGCCCTCCGGCACGAATGAGCTCCGCTACGCCTTCGCTGCTGACTTCGAGTGCCTCCGCAATCGCCACTGCAGAGACTTCCACGACACCCGCCTGGTCCACCAGCAGCTCTGCGCCGGAGGGCGCTTCGGCGCTCTTCCGAGTCAGCGAGCGCGCCCGATGCGCGACCGGCGGGCGGGTAAGACTGTGAAGCGCGACCGGCTTAGGCACTCGACGAACCTCGGCTCGCTGCCGCAAGCGCGAATCCTGGGGATCGCCCCAGCTCGGCGAGCGCCTGAAGGGCCCGTACTGAACGCTTCCTCCTGCGACCGTCCGCTCTTCGATGATGTACTCGACGCTGTCGCCGGTAGGAGCCGCATCGTCCCGAACGAAGTATCGCGCGCCGTGCGGAGAGCCGTCCGCGGCGGCAGCCGCCTCTCCGACGAAGGTCAGCCCGCCGTCGGCCTCAACGCGCCACAAGCGGAACGCGACCGCTCCCACCTCGCTCGTCGTTTCCCATGTAACCATCAGCCCGGGCGAGCTTCGAAAGACATCGAGCTCCCCGATGGACGCGTAGGTCACTGCATCGCAGTTGGTCAGCCTTTCGGAGCTTCCTGGAACTTCCTCGACACAGCTGTTCGTTCCCCCACCGCCGTCGAGCGTATCGGTCCCGGCGCCGCCGCTCAGCGCATCGTTTCCGCCGCTGCCATTGAGCGTGTCGTCGCCGTCTTCGCCACTTAGGGCATCTGCTCCGGCGCCGCCGTTGAGATCGTCGTCGCCTGTCCCTCCGTTGAGCGTGTCATCGCCCCCGACTCCGTTGAGCGTGTCATTCCCAGCGCCGCCGTCGATGAAGTCGTTGTCGCTACCGCCGCCGAGTGTGTCGTTGCCGCCCTCCCCAAAGATTTGGTCGTCGCCGCTTGCCCCGATGACCACGTCTGCCCCGTCACCTGCGCAGATGTAGTCGTCTCCGCCTCGGCCTCGAATAGTGTCGTCGCCGCCGAGACCGAAGATGCAGTCTGGTCCGTTCGTGCCCCGCAGGGTCTCCCCGCTCGCCGTCCCTTCGATGTAGTTCGATCCCACCGGGCAAACGTCGGGCACACCGTTCGTGTCGAGGTCTGCAGTCGAGCACTGCGCCTCCACGACGGATGGCAATGCGAGCACAGCCAACACAAGGAGCGGTGACGCCCATCGACCAAAACGGAGCACCTGGCCGGGCCCGCGAACTCGAAGAATGAGCACCAAGCCGAGGAGCATGAACGCGAGCCCTGTCGGAGTTTGCTCCGATCCCGACGCAGAGACTTCACAGCCGGAAGCGGTGGTGGTCGGGTCTTCTACGGTTCGAGGCGGACTGACCGGATCGCTGCCGGTGTCGCCAGGCGGGGGCTCTGGTTCGGGCTGCGTCCTGGGAGCTCGAAGTCGAAGAGCGGGGTCACCGAGGAGCATGTAGACGCGATGCAAGTCCAGCGGCGCTCCCTCGGCCGCTTGGTGCGCCCAGAGCATGGCGTCACCGATGGTCTCGGCATCCGAACCGAAGGCGACCGCG
Organism: uncultured delta proteobacterium; assembly: GCA_963716775.1. Classification (GTDB taxonomy): domain Bacteria; phylum Myxococcota_A; class Polyangia; order Polyangiales; family Houyiibacteriaceae; genus SG8-38. The sequence goes on along the minus strand of CAVQUI010000006.1, from coordinate 291,016 downwards.
GAGAACGCCGCGCGCAGCTCGTCGCTGTCGGTGTGACTGGACCAACCGGTTGCGCTGAACACGCCTGCGCTCGTCCCCTCGCTCACCAACTGTTCGCCGAGCGAAACGAAGCCTGGAATATCGAAGCGCGCCATGTTGCACGTCCAAGCTAGGACCACGGGCGCGCTCTGCATCTGCGTCAGCGCGGGAACGTCCTCAGACGTCAGCAACCCTTCTGTTGCCAATCGGTCGAGGCCGCCATGACCCACGTAGCTGAGCCAGCTCAGCGATCCCTCCCAGGCCGACAGAAGCCCGTCGCGTGCGTCTTGCAGCGTCTCGACGTTCAGATCGATGTCCAGCCTGCGCTCCGGAGTAGTCCATCCCGTGAGTCCGCGCGCCGCAGCCGCAAACTCGTTCTCCTCGGAGTCGTCGGCTGCGAACACTGCGGTTCCGGATGCATGCGCCGCCTCGAATGCTTCGATCGCCGCGATCATCCGGCCAAGCTCCTCGCCGTCGCTGACCGGCATGCGACCCACGGCCACCTCGGGCACGCCATCGTCACCTGTGACATCGCCGAGCATCGAGTCGGATGGGAACAAGCCTCCATCGGTCGAGGCAAGCGCGGCTGGCAGCCAGTTGCCGCCCAGGCCCATCAGGTCGCGGTAGTCGAGGCTTCCCTTGCCCACGAGAGCCGCAAAGCGGGGAGGAGAATCCCAATGATGCCAAGCGAACGAGAGCAAGTCTCGAATCGCCAGCGGGTCAGGCTCACCGTTGGCGAACGCCCAGTACACTTCGTCGACATCAACGAGCAGAACCCGGTACCCGTCCGCTTCGCGAAGGTCGGCCAATGCCTGCGCCTCTGAAAGCAAATGAGACGCGGCGATGATCAGGTAGTCCACCTCGTGCGTTTCCGAGCGCAAGGTCGTCGCGAACTGCGATGTGACTGCGACTGGCGTGGAGATGCCATCGGGCGCGACCGCGAGGAACCGAAGCCCCTGCCCAGCCGCGCTGAAACTCAAACGCCCTGCCTCGTCGATGGGCGCCTCGCCGTAGTGCTTGGGCGTCAAGGGATCGCTGACATCGTACAGGTCGACGGCATCCGCGGCGAAGCCGCTGACCAGGGGCTCCCCGCCCTCCGCGCCCGCAAAGCGAAACACGGGACCTTCGGTTTCGGCTAGGCGTGGGTAGTCGATTTCGATGGCGTCGACGTAGAGCACTGCCGGGGCTTCCCCAGCCACAAGCTGTTCGACCAGGAGCTCGTTTTCGGCTCCCACCTGAATGCCTGTGAGCGGCACCTTGATCGTGTGGCGCCTGCGCCCCTCGAAGTCGAAGACGCCCAGGCTCTCGCCGTTCCAATGAAGCTCTGTTCGGTGAGGTTGGTTTGCGTGCTCCGTTGCGCCGTGCACGTACACTCGTAGCTCAGCGGCGGCCGATCCACTCAACCCCGGTAGTGACAGCGGAATGCTCGCTTGCCCACCGGACACCAAGGCGTGCCAGAAGAACAGATCCAGGCGCGGATCAGGCCCGCCACTGGGACCCGGGAAGAGATTCTCCTCGGAGCGCCGGGTCTCCATAAACGCATGCGGCTCGATCCCGTCCCCTTGAACGAGCGCCCGCTTCTCCATCGTCACGCCATCTTCGATAGACAGTAGGTAGCGTCGCTGATTGGCAAATGGAGTCAGCACATCGTTCGAAACGAAACGCAGCGCGGCGCCGTCGTCCACGCCACGCCAGGCGACCGACTCGCCGGCCAAGCGCAAATTCAAGCTCCCGCTTCGGATCAACTCACTGGCGCTATCCACGCTGATTTCGAGCGCCGCTGCGATCGAGGAGACTGCCACTTCAATGACGCCCGGCTCGTCGACGACGATCACTGCACCGACAGGGGCCGAGAAACTCTTGCGGCGGAGCGGCGATGCGGAACTGCTCGACGGGGGGCGGACCATTCGACGGAGCGAGACCGAACGCGGCACCCGGCTTTGCCTTGCCCCCGCGTTTCGGAGCGCACCCTCGAACGCGGCACGGTCTGCGGAACGAACAAAGGGCCCGTATTGCACGCTGCCACCGTTTACGGTGCGCTCCTCGAGGAGATACTTCAAAGGCCCATGGTCGGGCGCCGTGTCATCTTGCAGGAGGTAGCTCGCGCCGTGTGGTGAGCCTTCTGCGGAGGTGCCGACTTCTCCGACCCAGGCGAGGGCGTCGTTGGGCTGGACGCGCCAGAGCCGGAATGCCACCGCTCCGACCTCGGCGCTCGTCTCCCAGGATACCGCTAGGCCGTCCTTTGTACGCAGCAAGTCGAAGTCGCTGACTGACGCGTACGTAATCGTCGCGCAGTTGTCTACGGTCCCGCCGCCTTCATCCACGCAGCTGTTGGTTCCACCGCCGCCGTCGACGGTGTCGTCGCCGCCGCCACCGCTCAGCGCGTCATCGCCGTTGCCGCCGTTGATGTTGTCGTCCCCGTCGCCGCCGTTGATGTTGTCGTTCCCGTCCGTGCCGAACAAGTTGTCGTTTCCATCCCCGCCGTCGATGATGTCATCGCCGCCGCCACCGCTCACCAGGTCGTTCCCACCCTCGCCAAACACCTGGTCGCTACCATCGCCGGCGAACACGGTGTCTCCACCGTCACCGCCGCAGATGTAGTCATCGCCACCCCGGCCCAGAATGAAATCGTTTCCGCCGAAGGTGAAGATGCAGTCGTCGCCGTTGGTTCCAAAGATGAAATCTCCGTTGGCCGTGCCCGCGATGTAGTTCGAGCCTGGCGGACAGACGTCGGGCACCCCGTTCATGTCGAGATCATCGGTCGAACACTGAGCCCCAGCCATCGCCGGCAAGGCCAGCACGGCAACCACCACCAAAGAGACGGCACGGAGAAGGTTCACGATCTTCAGTATCGCAGAAATTCACTAAAGCGCGAATATTCTGCCGTGGATTAAACTGGAGAGAATCTCTGCGTTGTGCCATGGTTCGCGCGAAGCATGGGGAAACGCCTGAGATCGATTGCCGCCTTATGGGTGGGTTTGTGCCCGGTCCTCGCTTTTGCCCAGGATCGGCCTGTCCCAGAGACGGGGATCGGGGGCGTACTGAAGTCGCTCGACGAGGGCTTCGGCGCCATCGTAGTCGGCCCCATTGCACAGGTTCTCTTCTTCGATCTCATCTTCTGGGACAACGGGAACGACACGGATCTACAGCTTCCCTTCATCGTCTTCTGGCTGATTGCGGGCGCGGTCTTCTTCACACTTCGCTTTGGCTTCATCAACATCCGCGCCTTCAAGCACGCCTGGGTCGTGACCACGGGCCGCTACGACGACCCGGACGACCCCGGTGAAGTCACGCACTTCCAAGCGCTCTCGTCCGCGCTCTCGGCGACGGTCGGACTCGGCAACATCGCGGGGGTTGCCGTCGCTGTCGCGGTGGGCGGACCGGGTGCGATCTTCTGGATGATCGTCGCGGGCTTTCTCGGCATGTCGTCGAAGTTCACCGAATGCACGCTCGGGCAGATGTATCGAGAAGTGGGCGCGGACGGGCACATTCTGGGCGGACCGATGCGCTATCTGCAGTACGGCCTCGATCAGCTCGGCTTGCCGCGTCTCGGACGAGTGCTCGCGGTCCTGTTCGCGGTCATGTGCATCGGCGGGAGCTTTGGCGGCGGCAACATGTTTCAGGCCAACCAGAGCTACGCACAGGTCGCCGATGTGCTTCCCTTCTTCCAGGGGGGCTGGGGTGCGCTGGCGTACGGTGTGATTCTGGCCTTTCTGGTCGGTGTCGTCATCATCGGGGGGATCCGGCGCATCGGACAGGTCGCTGGCTTCATCGTTCCGGTGATGTGCGGCATCTACTTGGTCGCTGGACTGTTCATCATCATCACGAACTTTGATCAGGTCGGACCGGCGTTTGGCAAGATCGTCGGCGAGGCCTTCAGTCCGCAGGCAGGTTTCGGCGGAATGCTGGGTGTGCTGGTCACTGGCTTTCGACGCGCGGCCTTCTCGAACGAGGCAGGGGTGGGCTCTGCCTCCATCGCGCACTCCGCTGCAGCGACCGACGAACCCGTTCGCGAGGGCATCGTCGCCCTACTCGAGCCATTCATCGATACGATTCTGGTCTGCACGATGACCGGCCTGGTCGTCGTCATCACGGGCGCTTACGCGGAAGGCGGCAATGAAGGCGTGCTCATGACGTCCAAGGCCTTCGCGACCGTGCTTCCGTGGTTCCCCAAGGTGCTCAGCCTCGCGGTCTTCCTCTTTGCGTTCTCGACGATGATCTCGTGGAGCTACTATGGCGAGCGCTGTTGGACCTTCCTCTTCGGCGCTCAGTTCTCGATCCTCTACAAGATCATCTTCTTGGCCGCCGCCGTCTTCGGCTCGGTCTTGAAGCTAGGGAACGTGATCGATTTCTCGGACCTCATGATCCTCGGCATGTCGTTCCCGAACATCCTCGGTGCTGTCTTGTTGAGCGGGAAAGTCCGCGACGCTCTGACGAGCTACTGGAACCGTTACAAGAGCGGCGAGATGCAACCGAGAGGGTAACTGCTAGGCTGGAGCGATGTCGGAGTTCGCAGCACGCCGCAAGCAGCTTCTCGAAGCAATGGGAGACGGCGTCGCAGTGTTTCCGTCGGCGCCACTCGCCCTGCGAAACCGCGACGTCGGACACCCGTATCGGCAAGACAGCGACCTCTACTACCTCAGCGGCCTGGACGAGCCCGAGAGCCTACTCTTGCTGACGAATCAACACGAGGAGCATCAGGTGGTTCTCTTCGTCCGCCCGAGGAAGCGCGAACGGGAGATCTGGGACGGACCACGCGCCGGGGTCGAAGGCGCCGTCGCAGACTTTGGCGCCGACGTGGCCTTTCCCATCGAGGAGCTCCCGGAGAGGCTCCCGGACTACCTCGGCAACGTTGAGCGACTCCACTACCGGCTCGCGCAGAACGACGAAGCTGACTCCAGGGTCTTCGACTGCCTGAAGCTGCTCCGCAGCGGCGGCCGTCGTGGTGTCACGGCGCCGGAGGCAATCATCGATTCTTCAGTGCACCTGCATGAAATGCGGCTCCGCAAGAGCAGCGCCGAAGTCGCAACGATGCGGCAGGCGGCTGCGATCACCAGGGAGGCTCATCTGCGCGCGATGAAGCTGGCGAGCCCCGGCATGCACGAGTACGAGATCGACGCCGAGCTGCTTCACATCTTCCGCAAGCACGGAAGCGAGCGCCCTGCCTACGAGAGCATCGTCGGCTCCGGGCCCAACGCGACCATCCTGCACTACCGAGCCGGCGACCGTGTTTTCAACGACGGTGAGCTGCTTCTGATCGACGCTGGTTGCGAGTTCGACTACTACGCCAGCGATGTGACGCGCACCTTCCCGGTGAGCGGCAAGTTCTCCCCCGAACAGCGCGCAATCTACGAAATCGTGCTCCGGGCGCAGAGGGCGAGCATCGACGCCGTCAAGCCCGGCGTGACGCTCGACGAGGTGCACCAAGTGGCGGTTCGATCGATCAGCGAAGGCCTGGTCGACATCGGCTTGCTCGAAGGCGATCTCGATTCTCTCATCGAAGAGAAGAAGTATGAGCCATTCTACATGCACCGAACCTCACACTGGCTCGGCATGGATGTCCACGACGTCGGTCACTACTACGTGGACGGTGCGCAGCGGCCGCTCGAGCCGGACTTCGTCCTGACCGTTGAACCGGGCATCTACATCGCGACCGACGCTGCGGACCTGAACGAGCGTTGGCGCGGCATTGGCGTGCGAATCGAGGACGATGTCCTGGTCACCGAGGCAGGAGCCGACGTACTGACCGGCGGGATTCCAAAAGCGATCGACGAAGTCGAAGCAGCCTGCGCCTAGCGTTTCGCTGCAGCGTGTCATCGACGGGCCTTGTGTGGTATGCCGCTCGGTATGTCCGTTGAACATACGATCGCATTCATCGGTGGCGGCAACATGGCACGCGCCCTCGTCCGTGGGCTGGTTGGCACGGCAACCGTTGACGCCAAGCAAATCATCGCGGCCGACCCCGATGAGCCGAAGCTCCGTTCCCTCCGAGACGAGCTCGACATCCGCATCACCGGCGACAATGCCGAAGCCGTGCAGGCAGCCGATGTCGTCATCTTGGCGACGAAGCCACAGGTATTCGCGCGACTGCTTCCCGGCGTCGCTGCTGCGATTGGGCCGGACGCGCTTCTGATTTCGGTTGCCGCCGGCATCCCAACCGGGCTCATCGAACGAGCTCTGCCTGATGGCGCGCGGGTCGTCCGAACGATGCCAAACACCCCGGCGCTGGTCGGAGCCGGCGCAACGGCAATCGCGGCCGGCAGCAACGCAACCGAAGCGGACCTAGAGCTCGCTGAGATTCTTTTCCGCAGTGTTGGCATTTCGGTTCGCGTGCCCGAGGAGCAACTGGACGCGGTGACCGGCCTCAGCGGTTCCGGCCCCGCCTACGTGTTCGCGATGGTCGAAGCGCTGCGAGACGCGGGCGTGCGCGAAGGCTTGCCCGAGGAGACCTCGCTCCAACTCGCTTCCCAAACCGTCTTTGGCGCCGCTCGCCTGCTGCACGACGAGAACGAACCGCCTGAGGTCCTGCGCCAGCGAGTCACGAGCCCCGGAGGGACTACGCGCGCAGGCTTGGACGCGCTCAGCGCGGCAGGTTTCGCCGAGGCGATCATTGGGGCGGTCCGCGCCGCGACCCGGCGTTCGGTCGAGCTCGGCAAGATCGCCGAGGACGCCGGCGGCTAAGGCGCGATCACTGGACGCGGCCCGAAGATCGCCGTGCCGATTCGAAGCATGGTCGCGCCCTCTTCGACCGCTTGCTCGAGGTCGTGCGTCATCCCCATCGAAAGCTCTGGCAGGCCATTGGTCTCGGCCAGCTCCCGGAGCGCGGCGAAGAACGGCCGCGTGGCCTCTACGTCCTCGATGTGCGGGGCCACGGCCATGAGCCCCCGCAGATTCACGCTTGGCAAAGCGCGCACGGATTCGACCAGCGCAGGAACCTCTTCGGGCGTACAGCCGGACTTCTGCGTCTCGGCGCCGACGTTGACCTGAATCAGGATCTCGACCGTCGTGTGCTTCGCGGCGGCTCGCGCGGAAATCGCCTCCGCCAATCTCAGGGAGTCGACTGTATCGACGGTGGCCCGGGCCCGCTCGATGAGCTTGATCTTGTTGCGTTGAAGATGACCGATGAAGCGCCAACGGATATCGGACAGGTCGTTCAGGGACGATGCCTTCGCTGCCAGCTCTTGCGCGTAGTTCTCCCCGAAGACCCGCATTCCCGCGTCGTAGGCGAGCCGAATCAGTTCTTCGGGATGCCCCTTGGACACCGACACGAGCTGCACCGAGCTCGGATCGCGGCCCGCACGCTGGCAGGCTATTTCAATGCGCTCTTGCACGCGTTCGATCGCAGCGCCGACGTCGTGACTCATGGCCATCGATCCAATGCGCCGTGGTCGAGGAGCAGGGCAATCACTTCCGCAGCCGGCAGGCCCACCACGTTGCTGTACGATCCTTCGAGCCGCGTCACGAAGCCGCTCGCCAGGCCTTGAATCCCGTAAGCGCCGGCCTTGTCGAGGCTCTCGCCGGCTGCGACGTAGCGCTCCAATTGCTCGCGCGATGCCTGAGCAAAGCAGACACGGGTCTCCACGACACGGCCATCGAGCGCGCCTTCCCCGACTCGCCCAAGCGCAATGGCGGTTCGAACCACATGGGCACGTCCGACCAGGAGCTCCAGCATCCGAACCGCGTCGAGCTCATCGGCCGGCTTGCCCAATCGCTCGCTGCCAACGCACACGACGGTGTCGGCCGCGAGGACGTGGGCACCCAGGCGATCACTGTTGGACAAGACACTCTCCAACTTGACCAGCGCTGCGGCGCGCACGAATTCCAAGTGATCCTCCATTTGCAGGCGGCTCTCGTCTGCGCCACTCGGCTGCACCTCGAACGCGATCCCGAGCGACGACAGTATCTCGCGGCGCCGTGGCGACGCCGAGGCCAAGATGATTGGCGACTGCGGCGGACTCATGCGCTTTCACCCTTCTCGTCCATGCGTGCTCGGTAGCGCCGAAGATAGCTCTGGCTCACCTGCTCGGAGTCGAGCCGAAGACATTTCGCGAACTCGGTGACGAAGCCCCGCACGTAGACCGCAGCCGGCAAGCGCTCGTAGTCATCTTCCTCGATGCAGCGCAGGTAGTTGGTGCCAACTTTGGTTCGCTCACTGATCTGGTCGAGACTGGTGCCTTGCGACTCTCGAACCGCCCGCAGCAGAGCCCCGCTGAACTCGGTGTCCGGCGTGATGCTCGGAGCAGGCGGGAGCTCGCCGCTCGGGACTTGCTCCTGCTCGGTTTTCGCCTTGGCTTCTTGAGCTTCGGGGAAGACGGAAATCTCGTAGGGACGGCGACGGGCTGGGTCGAGGAGCACGTCATAAGCCTCGTCGATGCGGCTCCGGGCAGTATCGAGGCCCTGCTCGTCGAAGAGGCCGAAGGTCACGAGGTTGTCGGGGTCGAACACGGCGCACATGCGCTTATATGCCCGCCGGATCTCTTCGTCCGTGGCGCCACGCTCGACCTCGAGCACGTCATGGTGCGAGCTGGGAGGCACCTCGCGCCAGGGCGCCCTGTCTCTGCGCGCTTCTTTCGAAGCAAAGAGCCTCCGTGCGATCTTTTCGATGTTGCGACTCGCTCTGCTTCCCGGGCTCTCGAGGAGCAGCGGCCTACGCTTTCTCGAACAGCTTCGAACCGCATCGTCGTGTTCGACGTAGCCCAGGTACTTCAGGTGAACGCCATACCGCCTACGCACCGCAACGGTGATCTGGTCACCAAGCTCGAGGTCCGCGCGAAGCCGCGCCTGGTTTACGATGAACGGAAAGTCGAGCTCGCTCATGCAAGTTTGCAAGGCGTCTCCAAGCTCCGGCCAGTCACGCCGCACCAGGGCTGCGATGTCAGACGGCGCCGGCGTCTGACCAGCTCTGGCAAACGCGGCGTGCAGCGCGACTTGCTGTCTCTCGTCGGTCATCCGCACGAGGGCCATCGCAGCGTACGCTTTGCGAACCAAGCGATACAGGCCGCTCACCGCATTCGGCTCCGGCATCGTCAAGACCAGGCGATGGCTCGCAGCGCACCAGAATCGAATCGCTGCGTCGGTTGCCGCGGAGCCGAGATCGACAACCGCGAAATCCACGTCCTGTTTGGCGATTCGCTTCTCGAGCTCTCGCAAAGAGCTGCGCCGCGCGCTGCCGCGATGGGGCTCGCTCAGGCCGCCGTCCATCAACTGCAAGCTCGGAATCGGTCCATCGACCGGGTCACGCAACGGCAGTGTGTTCGCCGCATCATGATCGAGCGCGGACACCAGGCTGGCTAGGGTCGGCTCCATACCGAACGCAGGCCTTGGCGCGACGTACGGTGCAACCCGGGGACCGATGCCGAGCATCGCGTGAAGGTCGGCCCCCGATGGGTCCGCGTCCACGGCAAGGACGCTCTTGCCGATCGTCGCCAGGTAGATCGCCAGGTTGGCGCTGAAGAGGGAGGTTCCAACGCCTCCTTTGGCCCCAAGGATGGCGATCGTAGTTGGGGGCATCGAGCGCTCTTACCAATCGCGCGTTTGCTACGCAATCAAGTCGCGCTCGGGCTCAGTCCTCGCTGTCGTCGACGATGCGCGGCGCGAACGGGTAGTAACGCGGCAGGGTCTCATCCTGTCGGGGGGCGCTCTCTTCGACCAGCTCCGCATCGCAAAGGGGCTCAGCCGCCTGAACGCGCCCGATCGAGGAAGCAGCCCTCTTCCGAGCCGATGCCCTAATCTTCAATCTTCCAATGGGTGCGCTTATCCGTGGCCGGGTGCTCATTCCCCTCCGATCCAAATCCGTGCGGGCTTAAACACTAACGGATGTTTCCGAAGAAGGCACAACAGTAAGGCCTTTGGAACGCAACACTGATAGATTCCCTCGACATCGTGGGGTCGAAGGAGTCAGAAGAGGTCCTCGAAGGCGTCGTCGACGACGTGCTTTTCCGCAGTGATGACGGGAAGTTCGCGGTGATCCGTCTCGCTCCCGAGGAGCAGGCCGCGCTCTCCCCGCCCCAGACGGCCGTAGGGGACTTAGGCCAGATCGCCCCCGGCGAAAATGTGCGCCTGATCGGGCGATGGACGCAGCATGCGGTCTACGGGGCGCGGTTCCGGGTGACTTCGTTCACTCCGACGATTCCCTCCACCGAGCACGGTATCACCCGCTACCTGGGCTCCGGACTGATTCCCGGAATCGGCCCTGCATTGGCCGCCCGCCTCGTCGAGCGCTTTGGTCAGGAGACGCTGGATGTGATCGCCACGCAGTCGGCTCGACTCCGCGAGGTGTCGGGCATCGGCAAGCAGCGCGCCGAGTCCATCGCAAAGGCGGTTCGGCAGAGGCGGGTCGAAGCCGAGACGATGAGCTTTCTGCACGCGCTCGGCATGGGTCCGGCGACGGCGCGTGAAATCGTTCGCAAATACGGAGCCGATGCGCCTCGCGTCGTGCGGGACGATCCGTACATCGTCGCCGAGCAGATTCGAGGCATCGGTTTTCGAACAGCCGATCGGATCGCCGAAGCGCTTGGAATCGCCGGGGACGATCTCCGGCGGGTCCAGGGCGGCATCTTGCATCTAATCGGAAAAGCCGTCGACGGCGGTCATGTCTTCGCGACGCACGATCAACTTCGCAACGGCCTCGAACAACTCGACGTTCCCGCGGAGCAACTCGAGCAAGCCCTCCACGAGCTGCGGGCGCGCGAGCTGGTCACGATCGAAGACGACGCCATCTACCCACCGCTCCTGCATCGCGCCGAGGTCCTGGTCGCTGAGGCATTGGCCGCCTTCGCCAACCGCCCCAAGTTGCAGCAACCCGTCAAGACCTACGACCACACACTCAGTGACATGCAACGAAGCGCCGTCGATGCCTCGCTCGGGACTCACCTGCTCGTGCTCACCGGCGGACCGGGCACCGGCAAGACGACGACGGTGCGGGCGATCGTTCAGGCGCACGCGGCCCTCGAACGGCGGGTCGCCCTTTGTGCACCCACGGGACGAGCGGCCAAGCGGCTCTCCGAAGCCGCTGGCATCGAGGCCAAGACCATCCATCGGCTGCTGGAGTGGAATCCCGCCACCGGGCATTTCAATCGCAATGAGCGTTCGCCCCTGGAGGCCGATCTGATTCTGGTCGACGAAGCCTCGATGCTCGACATCCGACTGGCCTCGCAACTGCTGGCCGCGATTCCCAAGAACGCCACGCTCGTCCTGGTTGGCGACATCGATCAACTTCCCCCTGTCGGCCCCGGGCAGCCGCTGCGCGACTTGATCGCGTCGAGGGTCTGCAAGACGGTTCGGCTTCACGAAGTCTTTCGGCAAGCGCAGCAGAGCGCGATCGTTCGGGGAGCCCATGCGGTGCTCGAAGGCGGGATGCCGGAGCCAACACCGAGCGGAACGAAGGGCGACGGGGACTTGTTCCTGATCACGGCGACCGACCCGGAGACGATCACGGAGCGGCTCGTTCAAGCGCTCCGCCGGATGTCGGCAGCCTACGGCTTCGATCCGCTCGCCGACGTGCAGGTCATGACCCCCATGCGGCGCGGACCGCTCGGCACGTTCAAGTTGAACGAAGTTCTTCAAGAAGCGTTCAACCCCGGCGATCAGCAGAGTTCCATGCCCAGCTCGTTTCGACGGGGCGACAAGGTGATGCAGCTCCGGAACGACTACGAGAAGGAGGTCTACAACGGGGACCTCGGCGAAGTGCGGCGGATCGAAGGGGGCGTGACCTATGTGCGCTTCGACGGACGCGAAGTTCAGTACAAGGCCGACGAGCTCGATGCAATTTCGCTCGCCTACGCCTGCACCGTTCACAAGGTGCAGGGAAGCGAGTTCCCGGCCGCGGTCATCGTTCTGCACAACGCACACTTCATGCTGCTCAATCGCGCCCTGCTCTATACGGCCTTGACCCGCGCAAAGAAACTCGTCGTCCTGGTGGGCGATCCGCGGGCGATGGCCCGAGCTTCCAGGAACGCCCTCTCCTATGAAACCAACTCGAAGCTACTCGAGCGGCTTCGCGCGCTCGCAGGCTAGCGGCCGTCGAAGGCGCTGACGATGGCGTCCTGAAAGACCGGTCGAAAGGCACGAATCGCCGCATTGTCATCCGAGACGGCAACACGATTGGTCAGGAGCACCGTGACGAGCTGCCGGCGCGGGTCGCACCATAGCGAGGTCCCAGTGAAGCCCAGATGACCGAATGCGTCTGCGTCGATCAAGTTGCCGGCAGCGCTTCCTTGCTCGGCCTTTCCATCCCAGCCAAGTCGATGCGTTCCCCCTGGTCTCGGTGCCGTCGCGTGCCGAATCATCTCTTCTTCGGACGCGCCTCGCCTTCCATGCCAGGCCGCCAGGCAAGCTGCGCCAAAGCTGGCGACGCTCCTCGCCAAACCGAACATCCCCGCATGCCCGGCCACCCCGCCGAGGGCAGCGCAGTTGTCGTCATGCACCTCGCCAGTCAGCGCTCTCTCCCTCCAAGGGGACCATCCGGTCGGTGCGCAGCGCCCCTTCCAGTTCTCGTTCGGCTGGCTCGCGCCGAAAAAGATCGTCTCATCGAGCCCGAGCTCCATAGTCACACGCTCCGACACAACCTCGTTCAACGGCTTTCCCGCTGCACGGCTCATCGCCAACCCTGCCAGGATGTAACCGAGGTCGCTGTACACCGAGGTGCCGACCTTGCTCGCGTCCCAATGAGGGAGCAGCTCCGCCAAGATCCACTCGCGCGCCGCGGCGGTGCCGGCCTCGACGGGGAGCCTCTCGTAGAAAGGCACCCAGGCCTCCAATCCGGAACGGTGGCTCAAGACCTCTTCCCAACTGCGCTCGGCCAGGGGCAGCCCCGTGGCTTCGGGAACGAGCTCGTCGATGCGCCCACCGAGATCAAAAACGCCCGCCTGATACAAGCGCAGCGCCGAGGTCGCGACCAAGGGCTTGGTGAGGGAGGCCAAATCATAGAAAGTGTCCGGATTGACCGGGCCCGCCCCCCCCGCAGGGAAACCTGCCACTGCGTCGAGATACGACCAGACGCCAGCCTGCCAAACCGCAACCGACGCGCTTGCTCCTGGAAATACCCCAGCTTCGCATCCGGCACTGAGTTGCCGCTCCAATGCGCGCTCGATTCGCGACGACGGCTTGGCGCTCACGTCTGCTGTCTACCCAATCGCGCCTCGATGGTCTACAGGAAGCGCCCAGCCATGACGCTCCCCTATCTAACGAGCTCGATCGCTCCCATCGACGCCGAGTTCCGATCGACCCCCGAGGACTTCGAGGTCGAAGAGATCCCCGCCTATCCGCCGAGCGGCACCGGAGAGCATCTCTTTGCGTTCATCGAGAAGCGCGGTTTGACGACGAAGGATGCAGTTCGAGCGCTTTGCCAGAGCCTGGGTGCTGACCCTGAAGCGGCGGGTTGGGCCGGCCTCAAAGACAGGCACGCGGTCACCCGGCAGTGGATCAGCATCTTCGGCGCTTCCCCCGACGCGCTCCAGAAAGTCGAGCTCGAAGGCATCCAGGTTCTCGACGCCGCGTTGCACCCGCAGAAGCTCCGAACCGGTCACCTCCGGGCAAACCGGTTTCGAATCCGCCTGCGGCAATTCGACGCATCGAGAATAGAAGAGCTTCGTCAGCTGTTGACAGAAATCGAAAGCCACGGTCTTCCCAACTACTACGGCGAGCAGCGGTTCGGCCGCGAAGGCGACAATGCGGTGCGCGCTCGACGTTGGGTGCTCGGCGAGACCCGCGCTCCCCGCGCCGGGTTCCAACGCAAGATGCAAATGTCCGCGCTGCAGTCCGAAATCTTCAACCGCTGCGTCGCCGAGCGAGTGCAAAGCTCGACGCTCGGGAAAGTTTACCCCGGAGAGCTCGTGAAAAAGCACGAGTCCGGAGGTCTGTTCGTCGCGCCCGATGTCGAGGACACGCAGGCCCGCGCGGACGCCTGGGAGATCAGCCCTACCGGACCGATCTTCGGTGCCAAGATGCGCTGGCCCGAGGGCGAGGCCCGGGAACGCGAAGAGGCCCTGCTCGAAGAGTCGGGCCTGAGCCTGGATACTGCTGGCCAAATGGAAGCGCGTAGCCCCAGGAACCCGGCGTTTCGTGCGCATCCCGGTGCCACAACTGGACCTGGCTGTGAGTGGCAATACGGTGGAGCTCGATTTCACCCTTCCCGCTGGCTCATACGCGACCATATTGGTGCGGGAGATTCTCAAGCGGGATGCACAACCCGCCAAGACCGGCTAAAAGCGCGCTTCTAACCGAGGAAAAGTATGATCGACATTCAAGAGAGATTGACCGCCTTCGCCATGCTCGGCGCGACCTGGGTCATGTGGCTTCTGATTTTCCTCTCCATCATCGGCGTGGCGATCATTTTCGAGCGCATGTACTACTTCTTCAGCTCCCGCGATGACGTGCGAGCCCTTCAAGAAGACCTGCGTCTGCACCTCGCGAAGAACGACGTGACCGGTGCCCGTGACCGACTGGCTCAGTCGCGTTCCTTCCAGGCCAAGATCGTCCATTCTGGCATCGAGGTGGTCGACGACGGTCCCGATGCGGTCGAAGAACGGCTCGCCGGCGAGACGGCGGTCGCCCGCACGCAGATGGAGCGAAATCTCGGATTCCTCGGGACCGTGGGCAACAACGCCCCTTTCGTCGGTCTCCTTGGAACCGTCATCGGTGTCATCAAAGCGTTCCACGTGCTCGACGAGAGCGCGGGCAAGGTGACCAGCGGCTTGATGACCGAGGTTGGTGAAGCACTGGTCGCAACCGCGATCGGCCTTCTCGTCGCTTTGCCTGCAGTCGCCTTCTTCAACTACTTCCAGCGCTTGATTCGGTATCGCCTCACCTGGGCCGATGCGCTCGGCCGCGACTTGATGGCCTACCTCAAGGGGAACCGCAGCAAGGGGAGCGAGTAAGATGGCTGGCGGCGCACGCTCCGGCGACGACGACGACTTGATTACAGACATCAACGTAACGCCCCTGGTCGACGTTGTGCTCGTCCTGTTGATCATCTTGATGGTCACCGCGACAGCCATCGTTTCGAAGACGATTCCGATGGAGCTTCCGAAGGCTGCAACCGGCGAGCAGACACCTGCCACCCTGGCCGTATCGATCGATCAGAACGGCGGCCTCTTCCTCGACACGATCCCCGTTACCGCCGATGAGCTTCGAACCCGCGTCCGGGCTGCGCGCGAGGGAGACGAAGATCTTCGCGCCGTGATCGCGGCCGACGGCAGAATCGCCCATGCAAAGGTCGTTCAAGTGATCGACATTCTGCGCCAAGAGCGCATCACCAAGTTCGCGATCAACGTCCGTCCCGAGGAGATCGGACGCTGAACGGCGCTGCTGCCGATCCGATGTCCAACCCTCTCGAGAATCTGGCCCCGTGGGCGCTCGACACGGCATGGCTCGTAGTGGCAGTCGCGATGCACGCCGCCTTTCTCGGTCTGACACCGCAGGTGGGTTCAGGGCCGGGCGCAGACGAGCCGCTCGACGCAGTCGCGATCGCGATCGTCGAGCAGGACCCCCCCGCCCCCGAGCCCGAGGAGCCGGTGCAGGAGCAAGCCCCGGAGCCCGAGGAGCCGGCGGAGCCCGAGCCCGTGAAGCCGCCACCCAAGCCCAAGACTTGGCGTGCCCCAAAGGAGCCGCCCAAGGAGCCCGAGGAGCCACCTGCCGCCGCACCGGAGACCCCAGTGGCGTTCGACAACATCGTCCTCACGAACGAGGGTGACGAGCCGTCGTCCTGGGCGATGGACCCCGGTTCCGGCGAGAGTCGCGAAGGACCGATCGGAAAGCCCGATGCGGTGGTTACCGGCAGAAGTCGCGAGGGGGTCGTCGGCGGCATCCTCGGCGGCACTGGAATCGGCGTGGTCGTCGATGTGGGAGATCTCTCGAGGCAACCGATTCCGCCTGGTTTGAAGAAAAAGCTCGAAAAACTCTATCCTAAGAAGGCTCGCCAAGAAGGCGTCGAAGGCGATGCCGTTCTCCGACTGCTGATCGGACCCAACGGCTTGCCCAGCAAGATGCGAATCGTCTCCGAAAACCCCCGCGGCTACGACTTCGGCGCGGCCTGCATCAAGACCTTGCAGGGCGAGCGATGGAAGCCCCCGTTGGACAAGGACGGCAAGCCCGTGACCACCCCGGTCAACTACCGCTGCGGCTACGAGATCCGTTTCTAGGGGATGGCCTGGGGGCGGCGCGACGGGACGAACCATCCTCCGATGGGGGGGCGGCGCACCCGCGTTTTTTGACTCCCCCGTGCGTGAACCGCTACCTCGGATCCATGCGGTGGATTTCGCTCAGCTTGCTCGTCTTCGCTTGTGCATGTTGGGGCCAGGAAGAAGAGCCCCCCGGGGAGCTGGTAGGCAGTTTCCAAGCTGTTGGCCTGATGGTCGAGCAGAGCTGCGGGCGAGCGATTCCTGCTCCCGGATCCACTGAGTCTGAAGTTCGACCTCCGAAGTGAATCGAACGGTCGGGCGTACTGGCGCCAATGGGGCGGCTCGACGTTCGCCGGTATCCAGAAAGACGACACGTACACGTTTCAAACGAGCCGGAGCTGGATGGTGATCGAGCCCGATCGTTTCCGCGGCTACGTCGGCTGTTCGGTCACCCAGCGCGACGTCTTCACGTTCGAAGTAGACGTCCCCGAGATTGAGACCGCGGTGGATGCCGGAGTTGGAGACGACGGCGGAGTCGCGGACGATGCCGGAGTCGAAGCCGACGGTGGCGTCGATGCGGGCGTCGATGGGGGCGTCGACGCAGGCATCGATCCGACCCTGACCCTTCTTAGCGGCACGCAGTCTACCGAGATCATTCCGCTGGCCGGCTCCGACTGTACACCAGCCGTCGCCGCGGTCGGCGGACCGTTCCTCTCGCTTCCCTGTCGCGTGGAGTACGTTCTCACCGGGAACGGTATTGTTTCGGAATGAAAGAGCCTAGTCACCTTCGGTAGAGGCCGGCGGAAACTCCGAGGGTCTGAGTGCCCCCAGCGGGACGGAGGGGCGTGCTGGCGGAATACTGCTCTCTTCGTTGATCGAGCCGGGCAAACGCTCGGCGCGAATGATCATCTTCGGTGAGTGGACTCCGAAGAAGATCCCGAGAGTGGCTTCCCGGCCGCTGACCTCATCGACGCGGAAGCCATTGCGCTCGAGCAGTGCGCAGATCTCGTGCAGCGAGTAGAGGCGAATCGAATAGAGCCGATCGTGCTGTTGGCCGCTGTGGTTTGCCACGCGCCGTTTTACGCGGAGCCGTGACGTGGCGTAGTCGAAGTCGGTCTCTTCCATGCACACCGCTCCGTCTACCTCGAACCAAACCTGGTTTGGCTGAGAACCGATCAGGAAGTCGCGGTTGACGACCTCCAGCAGGAGCGTGCCGTTCGGGCGCACCGCTTCGTGGAACTTCCGAATCGTGAGCTCGTTCTCCTCTTCGCTGAAGTACCCGAAGGTCGTGCCCCAGCAGAGCATGGCGTCGAACGGATCCTCAAAGCCGATCTCGCGCATGTCGCCGCGAATGAAGTCGATTTGCAGCCCTCGGTCTTCGGCTTCGTCGTAGGCGCGCGAGACCATCGTGGCCGAGATGTCCAGACCGACCATCTGATAACCCCGTGAAGCGAGCTCGACCGTTTGGACGCCAAGCCCGCAGCCCACGTCCAAAATGCGCGACCCCACGGGCATCCGCAGAGCGCGCTCGATGACCCCACACTCGACGGCGACTTCCTTGGGCGTCGAAGTTCGAACCGTACGCAGGTATGCCTCGCCAAAGAAATGCTCGTGCCAGGGCCCTTCATCGTCCGCCTCGACTTCGGCGGACCCCGACTCCTTCGAATCCGCAGGCGGAGGCGGAGGCTTGGTCATGGGGATCACGATCTCCGCGCTTCTCTTGAGCGCTGGATCGATATCGCTGCGCGAAAGCACGTCGGAGTCGTCGAGAAAGAGCTCCTCGGGTGGCTCGCTGTAACGTGCCGAAGCCGGTGGCATGGTGGAAGTCCGAGCCGCGGGCGGCTCACTGAAATGCACGTCGATCGAGGGCATCGACACGTCTTCGTCATCGATTTCCGGGGCCTCGTCGAATAGCGGATCGGGAATCGTCATGAACGAGGGTTCGGTGGGCTCGCGGTCGTCGCCGGGCTCGACCGCGAAGGTGACCCCACTCGGAGGATCGAGCTCGAGCACATTTGAAACGTCGTGGGCAGCACCGTTTCCGTTGCAATGACGCGGTGGCGAGCTCTCGAGGACGCTTGCGCGAGGAATGTCGGTGATCGGAACTCGAAGCGCGCGCCGCCTTCGCGGGGCTCGGGACGAAGTCCCCTCTGCCTTGTCGGCCGGCTCGCCGCTCACGGGCGCTCCCCTCTGGCCATGACTTCGCCCATCCGAATCGACGAGCCCGCCCGCGCGAGGACCTCGAGCTTGCAACCGGGGGACGTCATCACGATCGCAGTCGAGCCCATGTGAAACACCCCGAGCTCATCGCCTCGGTCACGCGGAATCGGCGAATCGGCGTAGCTCCGCAGCCCCGGCGTATCCCCCCGGTTCGTCTGCACATCATCAAAGCTCAAGCCGATACGTCCCACCCCGATCGCTCCCACCATGATCGTCGTCACGATTCCGTGAACAACGCTCTCTTGCACAATAGCAAGACGTTCGTTCCTTGCGAAAAGCTGAGGGACAAAGTCGGTCCCAATTCGGTTTACTGGGAACAAAGTGCCCGGAACGTACCGCACGCACTGCACGTCTCCGCAGGTCGGCGCGTGTACTCGGTGGTAGTCGCGCGGCGAAAGGTAGACGATGAAATAGTGGCCGCCCTCGTAAGCCCGCGCCGCATCCGGATCGCCGAGGAGCGCGGCGGCAGTGTATGGCTGGCCCTTCACGATGAGCTGGCCCTCAGCGGTGATCGCACCGAGATCCTCGATTCGCCCATCCGCTGGGGACACGAGCGCAGACGGGTCAGAGTCGATCGGGCGCGACCCCGGGAGAAGCCTTCGCGTGAAGAAGTCATCGAAGGTGCGGAAGCCCCCGTCGGGCATCTCCACCTCACTCAGATCCACGTCGTAGACCCGAACGAAGGCGGTCACCGCGGCGTCCACCACAGCCTGAGGGGCCCTGGACGATGCAAGCCTGCCAAGCGCCTTGCTCAATCGCTTGCGCGGTAGAACTCGGACCGTTCGCGCGGCCAATCGTGAAGCACTCATCCCCATGTACCGGTGCAGTTCAGAAATGGTATCTGACTGAACAAGCCCGCGTCAAACCTCTGCATCCCCACAAACCTCTGAAATCCCGCAGATTTTCGGAGCTCAAACGCAAGAATGCCCCGCCGGGATCTAAACCCAACGAGGCATTTGCACTTGCCGAGCTCGAGCTAGACCGCCGCTTCGCCGCGCTCGCCCGTACGAATTCGTACGGCCTCTTCCACTGGGGAGACGAAGATCTTGCCGTCACCGATGCGACCTGTCTTCGCAGCGTTCTCGACTGCTTCGATCACCGAAACGACCAGCGAATCGGGGACGACGATCTCCACCTTAACCTTTGGGACGAAGTCGACCACGTACGCGGACCCCCGATAGACCTCTCGCTTGCCGCCCGTACGGCCGAACCCTTTGACCTCCGTCACGGTCATGCCTTTGATGCCAACCTCATTGAGGGCATCCTTCACCTCATCGAGCTTGAAAGGCTTAATAATGGCTTCCACCTTCTTCATGGGACCTCCGAAACTTCAAGCAGCCCAACGAGAACCGCCGATGCGAATGGGTGTACCCCCCGATTATTTCCGAATTGTTTCACAATCGTAAATACGAAAGTGGAACTCCCAACTAGCGCCCGTTCCGGGGCCTTCTTCATGGCTTGGCACAGGGGTTGTCGTCTCCGTGGGCGCGATCGGCCGCGGTTCGGCCCAACTTGTCTTCGAGGCTCGGATCGGCTCCACGCTCGGTCAGAGCCTGCACCATCGCTCGATCGTTCTTCCCGCAGGCGTACATCAGGGGCGTCGAACCCATCGAGTCCTGGGCGTCGATCTTGGCGCCCGAGCCCAGAAGCTCAGGCACCGCTTCGACCTTGCCTCCGAAAACCGCGTGGTGAAGCGGCGATCGGCCTAGGGTATCCACCGTCGTCGCGTTCGCGCCAGCCTCGAGCAAGAACCGAACCACGGTCGCTTCGCCGCGCGCGCAGGCCCAGCTCAGGGGCGTTCGACCTGCACCGTCCGGGGTGTCGAGGGCGGCTCCGCGTCCAAGCAAGAAACGAAGGAAGTCGACGTCGGCGCCTTCGCGTACCGCGAGCACCGTGGCCGTGCTGCCCGTGGCATCTCTAGCCGAGGCCTCCGCTCCCTTCGCGAGCCATCGTTCCGCTGCCTCGCCATCGAGCTCCTGCACGGCGAGGAGGAATCGATCGTTTGGCGTCGGCACTCTGAGGATGGGTCGCTCGCCGACCCCCATTTGCCGATTCAGGTTTGCCTCGGTGTCGAGGGACGGCGCCGGAGGCCCCGCGGACGGCTTGTCCGGCGCAACGCGCCGACCGCACTCACAGCCCAGTCCTAGGATCGCCGGCCACGCCGCGCAGGCAAGCACGATGGCAATACGCCGCGTCAACTCCCGGAAATCGCGTCGTCGATCAGGGGGGCCACGATCAGCATGCCGGGATCCTCGTTGTTGTATCCGTTGGGGGGTTCGACGAGACGGAACACTTGATCGTTGCCCACGAAGTCGTCGATGAAATCTTCCATGGTCTGCGAGGTGCCGGGGCACTTCCAGCTCTGGCTCCAGGGCCACTGGAAGGCCTCGTACCAGCGCTTCTTGCGCACGGTCGGGCAGTTGTGGCTGCCGATGAAGGTGACGATGGTCGAGCAATGGCTGTCGTTCATCGGCCGGTGCCAAGGGATGTTGTACGAGAAGTTAGGGAACTGTGAGAGCTGGGCGACGAGGTTGTCTTGGTCCTGCTTCCACTTCGTCAGTATCCCCTCCGCGCTGATGCCGGGGTAGAAGCGCTCGTACGAGAATCGAGAGAAGTTGAAGTCGCGCGAGTAGCCCGTGTACGCGAGCTGATCGGACGGATACTCGAGCGCCATCATCACGTTGATGCTGCCGAAGTCGCTGTCGTCGAAGGTCGCGGGAAGCTGGTCAAACACCGAGGGAAGATCCCAGGACTGGGTGATGGTGTCGTGCAGTGGCCGGGAGTTCGACGATGCGTTCGGCGAAGGAAACACGGGACCCGAGTCGTTGATCATGTAGCCTTCATTCGGATTTAGAATCTGGCGCGCGAAGTAGTAGCCAACGCCCGTCGCGACCCCGCCCGCGCTGTATCCGCTGACCAGCATCTTGTTGACGTTGGGGAAGCGAGAAGCGAGCTCGTTGAGCGCTGCGAGCGTGTTGTTGTAGCCGTTGTGGTGCCAGGTGAGCGGGGGCTCTTGGCCCGTCTGGTCGACGTACGTCGTGACTCGGTTGCCGACGTGGACGTCACCCGTGCAGTACGGCATGAAAACGACGTCCCAGCCCTTGGTGATCAAATCGGTGCGGGAGCGAAACGGAATGCCAGGGTCGGCGCCATTGACGATCGGCGACACGAACGTCGGCAGGGTTCCGAAGATGTAGTCAGCCGGGATGCCGTTCGGGTTGGCAGCGCCGAGCAATCCGGCCCGCCCGCTACAGGTGTCGAAGTCCCAACATGCGCCGCCGCCTTGGAAGTAGACGACCAGGTTCTCGGACGCGGTGTCGTGCACGAAGAACCGATACTGCGAACCATCGCCACAGGTCGTCCCGGGCAGCTCGACCGTTTCCCAAGCGTAGTGGTTCTCACCGTCTACGATGTCTTCGAGTCCTATTCCTCGAGCTGCATCCAGGGGCAGCAATACAACACAGAACGCGATGATCGCGAAGAAGCTCTTGCGCATGGGATCTCTCCTATCCAAAACGGGCCGACTGCGATTACGACTATCATCGAAACGGCTCCGTCATCAAGTCTCACTTTGTGACATCTCGCTAGTTCTCCGAGTCCGTCGCCTCGCCCTGCGCCTCCTCGGCCTGCTGAGCCTTCCAGGCTGCTTTCGCCCGATCGTACGCTTCCTTGCGCCGCAACGCGTCATCAACCTTGGCGGGAATCTCGCGCAGGTTCGCGCTGTGCATGGAGATGGCAAGCTCGAACAGGCCGACGTCGCGCTCCGAAAGCTCGTCGCCGTGCTCGGACAGCATCAGGTCGACCACCTCGATGTAGTCCTCGGAGAGCTGGCGGCGATACGAGTAGTAGTCTCGAATCTCTTCCACCGTTGCGGTGTTCGATTGAACCTTTCCGAACTGCGTGTTGCGTCGTTCTCGCTCCTGGCGGCGGGCTTCGAGCTGTGCCGGGTCATCGGTGGGCACCGCCATTTTCCAGTATAGATTTCGGGGTGTTCTGGCCCGAATCGACTCGAAGTCGAAGTCCCCGAGGTCGATGGGATCATCGGGGTGCGCGGAACGCTCCGGCCCCGAGACGCCCCCATCCGAGGCATCACCGAGCCGAGTCTCCGCTGCGCTCGCATCGCTGTCCGGCCTGGCCTCGCGCCGCACCCGCCTCGCATCTTCGGCTCCCTCGCTTCGATCCGGATCGGTGCTCCGAGCAGAGGGGGCGAGAAGGTAGACCGTCGTGATTCCGGCACCCAAGAGGACGAGCGCGACCAGTGCGCGCCGTAGGCCGGGATTCGCCATGGCCGCGATACTAGGCACTTGGAACCGCGCTCGCAACGACGAAGCGGAGCCCGTTGTATAAGAGCCGGGGTGAAGCGTTGGCGAACATGGCTGTCGGCATTGGGCGGTGCGCTCCTGTTCGTCGCCTTCCCCGGGGTCGGCTTCTGGCCAGCTGCGTTCCTGAGCGTTGCACTTCTCGCGCTCTCGCTCGAAGAAGCCAGTGAACCAGCCGACTTGCTCTTTCAAGGCGCGGTCTACGGATGGGTCGCGTACGTCGGCGGCTACCACTGGATGCGACCTGCCTTGGAGCTCTTCTGGAGCGGCGCGGCTACGCTGAGTTGGGTGATTTGGCTGCTCTGGGGCGTCTGGTTCTCCGGCCGTTTTATGCTCTTCGGCTGGGCCTACGGTTGGGTCCGGGGTCGCGGCGGCTCCGTCTGGCTCGCGATGATTGCGCCCTGGCTCACGATCGAATGGCTCTACCCTTCTTTCTTCCCGTTCTTTCTCGGAAACACCATCGTCGACCGCAGCTACTTGGTCCAAGTCGTCGCCCTCGGCGGGCCGCTCCTGGCGAGCGCCCTGCTATGCGCGGTCAACGCGGCGGTCGTAGATTTCGTGCAACGCGTACACGCCCGCAATCGCCCATTCGGACTTGGAACGATGGCGGCTCTTGCATTGATCGCTGCGACACTGGGCTACGGGTACACGGTCATCGCAGACACAGAAACGCGGCTCTCGACCGCACCCGTGATTCGGGTCGGTGTCATCCAAGCCAATGTCGACGTCATCGAAAAGCGCCGCGACCGCCTGCTGTCCCATCACCGCTACGTCTCGCAGAGCCGCGCATTCGAAGCACAGGGCCCAGCGGACCTGCTGATTTGGCCGGAGACGGCTTTTCTTCATGCGCTGAGTGGCGATCTACCCCTGCGCGGCGAGTCGGTTCGCCAAGGCCTGAAAGCACCGCTGCTCTTCGGCGGAGTCTTCGTCGAGACGCCAGATGGGCAGCGGCAGCGCTTCAACAGCTCTTTTCTCGCCGACGCCGATGGCTTGATCCGCTCGCGATACGACAAGAATCTTCTCATCCCTTTTGCGGAGTTCGTTCCCCTGGGCTCGCTTCTTCCCAGCTTGGCCCAACGGGCCCCTTCTGCCGGGCAGTTCATCCCAGGGCAGGCGAAGCAAGCGCTGCAACTCGGCCCCTGGAGAATCGCTACGCCGATTTGCTACGAAGCGATCCGGCCGGACTTCGTTCGGGCGCTGATGGAGGCCACTGACGCGCAGTTGCTCGTCAGCCTGGCCAATGACGGCTGGTTCGGGGCCTCAGCTGGACCACGGCTACACCTCGGGCTCGCGCGACTTCGCGCAATCGAGCATCGGCGCTACCTGATACGAGCGACGAACAGTGGTATCAGCGCGATCATCGATCCGCACGGACGAATCCTATCGCGCACTGGGCAGCTCGAAGAGGCCTCCCTACGCGGCGACGTACACCCGCTCGAGTCAAAGACCCTCTACAGGAATTTCGGGGACTGGCCCGGACCGGTCACTGCCATCCTCCTGGCCCTGTTCTTCGTTCGTCGCCGCAAGCGCTAACGATACCAGGATTCCACAGCTGGCACCTGCTCCCCCCCCCACGCGAGCGCCTGAGTGCTAGGCTGCCCGGCGCATGCCTTCGATTCTCAACACCGTTCGCGACCTGGAGCGTTTGCGTCAAATCGCTGGCGTTCTAGCCGTGCATGGCTTTGGCGAAGTCGTTGAACGGACCGGGCTCAGCACATTGATTCCGGGTCGCAAACGCGATGATGCTGGACGGATGCCGGCCGGCATCCGCCTCCGGAAGGTCTTGGAAGACCTCGGGCCCTCGTTTGTGAAACTCGGCCAAATCATGTCGACGCGCCCAGACTTGATTCCCGAGGACATCCTCGTCGAGCTCAAGAAGCTGCAGGACGAGGTCGCCCCCGAGCCCTTCGAAGCGATCCGCGAGCAGGTCGAGCGTGAGCTCGGCTGTGAGCTCGCCGAGGTCTACGAATCGTTC
Organism: uncultured delta proteobacterium; assembly: GCA_963716775.1. Taxonomy (GTDB): domain Bacteria; phylum Myxococcota_A; class Polyangia; order Polyangiales; family Houyiibacteriaceae; genus SG8-38. The sequence continues at coordinate 266,366 of CAVQUI010000006.1, read as the reverse complement.
GACGAGGTGCCGCTCGCCTCGGCTTCAATCGCGCAAGTGCACAGAGCCCGTCTCCGCGATGGAGCCGAAGCCCCGGATGTCGTCGTCAAGGTCCAGCGCCCGAAGGTGCAGGCACTGATGGCCCGGGATATCGACCTTCTCTATTGGCTTGCCAAGGCCATCGTGCGCTCGATGCCCGAGTCGCATCTGTATCGGCCGGTCAGCCTGGTCGAGGAATTCGACCGCTCCGTTGCCGCCGAGCTCGATTTCTCGCTCGAGGCCGACAATCACGAACGCTTCACGGAGAACTTCCGGCACAATCCACATGCCAAGTTCCCCAAGGTCTATCGAAGAGCGAGCGCAAAGCGGGTGCTGACGCTCGAGTATCTCGAAGGCCGAAAGGTCTATGCCGCCCAGCACGCCGGCGTCAGCGGCGAGCTGATGGCCAAGCGCTCGGTCGAGATCATCGTTCAGCAGATTTTCGAAGACGGCTTCTTTCACGCCGATCCGCATCCGGGAAACATCATCATTCTGGGCACGGACGACGAGCCGGTGATCGGCATGGTCGACGTCGGGATGGTCGGCCGGCTCTCGCCCAAGATGCGCGACCGCACCATCGATTTGATGCTGGCCGCGGTTCGCGAGGACTACAGCGGAATCGCGGACGCCCTCTACACGATCGGCAGGCCCGCGCACAAGATCAACCGCGACGCGTACGACGCAGAGGTTGCGACCTTGGCACAGCGCTACCTCGGAAAGCGACTCAAGGAAATCGAGATTGGCCCCTTGATCCGCGACCTCGTCATGGGCTCGCGCAAATTCGGCGTCGAGATTCCGTCGGAGTTTCTGATGCTGGGCAAGAGCATCATGACGGTCGAAGGCGTCGGCAAAGAGATCTATCCGGAGCTCGATTTGCTCGAAGAGGTGCGCCCCTATTTCATGGAGCTCTTCCAGCAACGCTATTCGCCAGAGCGCATGACGCAGGATGCGCTCCGAGGTCTACGCCGCCTGGGCGCTGCAACCACCGAGATGCCGCTGCAAGTCGAAGAGATTCTCGAGGACCTGCGCAAGGGCGCATTCACCGTTCGCACTCAACAGACGCAGCTAGAGTCGGCGGCCGACCGTCTCGGCCGGCGCGCATTCAGCGGACTGGTAGTCGGTTCGCTGATCATCGCAGGCGCGATCTTGCTTTCACAGGAGAGCTACTGGCTTGGCGGCCTGGCCGCGGCATCCGGTGCTGTCTACGCGCTTGGGCACAGCGCGCGCGTCTGGCTGCTCGGCAAGCCCGAGCCCTGAGCTATCCTCGAATCGCGCGCCCGACGATCAAGCCCAGCGCACCCGCAACCAGGCAGACCAGGACCGTACCAGCCATGTAGATGGCAGCTCGGCCCCATGCCTCATTCTGCATGAGCCCAATGCTCTCGAGGTTGAACGCCGAATAAGTCGTGAAACCGCCCATGAGGCCGGTGCCGAGCAGAAGTCGCAGGTCGGCCCCAAACCACGACCGGCCCTCAGCGAGCACGAAGACCAGGCCGAGCCCTAAAGAACCGAGCGCGTTGACAGCGAACGTCGCCCAAGGGAAGCCCTGCGCGGCGGTAATGGGCCCGAGCAGCACGGAAACCCAGTACCGAAGACAGGTCCCCGCCGCTCCCGCAATCGCCACCCAAACGAAGCTCACGCTCGCGTTGTAGACGACATGCTTGGAGCGACGCAAGGATTGCGTGTGATATCAGCGCAACGGGCTGCGAAGCCGCTTGACCTTCCGAAAGCACGTGCCTAGCGTCACCTCGATCTGAAAGAGGTGACGACCATGAAGGCAAACACGGTGCTGCGTGGACTCATCCTTGGCTCTGTGCTCGCGGTCGGCTTGGCTTGCTCCGAGAGCACGACGAAGACGAGGACGCAGGTCGAGGAGTTCGAGTACGCGGTGCCGATGGACAGCGCGAGCCCTTGGCCGAAGTTTCGACGCACGGCGATGCAAACAGGCCGAAGCCCCGTCTTGCCGATCGACACCGGCGCCAAGCCCTGGGTTTTTCAGACCGGCAAAGGCATCTTCTCCACGGCCGTGATCGACGGAAATAGCAATGTCTACGTGGGCTCCGGCGACCGGGTCTTCTACAAGCTCGACAAGAACGGTGCGAAGGTCTGGGAAGTGCTCACCGGAGAGGTCGTCGACTCCTCCGCGCTTCTCGACGACCGGGGCCACATCTACTTCGGCTCGGGCGATGGTTTGCTCTACGCGCTCGACCGCGAAGACGGGACGGAGCTATGGACCTTCGAAGCGGACCCGCCTTCGCTTCATGAGGCTTTGATCAACTGGTTCGAAGGCAATGTCGCGATGGGCGTGGACGGTACGCTGTACGCTCCGAACGACAACCGTTGCACCTATGCGATCGATCGAGATAGCGGCACCGCCGACTGGTGCTTCGTAACGCGCGATCAGACCTGGTCGCTCCCGGCCCTGAATCCGGAAACCGGGCGCCTCTTCATGGGCAGTAACTACCCCTTGTTGGAGAACGTGTTCGGAATTGGCACGGTGGCCGGCGACAAGCTCTGGAGCTTCGCTGCACTCGGCACGGTGGCGGCCAGCCCGATGGTGGCGGACGCCTCCGCCGAAGGCCTCGTTTCGGTGGGCGGCTTCGACGGTTACCTCAACGGCCTGCGGCAAAGCGACGGCGAGGAGCAGTGGCGATACGGCGCCCGCGACCACATCTACGCGAGCCCTGCGCAAGCGGCGAACGGGACGATCATTCAACCCTCGGCCGACGGTACGATCTACGCCATCAACCCGGAGGACGGTTCGTTCATCTGGGGTTACGACACACGCGAGCCGATTCGCTCATCGCCCGCCATCGACGGCGACGGGAACATCTACGTCGGTTCGGGTGAGGGTCAGATGTTCGTCCTGAATCCGAACGGCACCCTTCGCTGGTCCATTCAGCTCATCGATGACGACCGTGACGACCTCAACTCCTCGCCTGCTCTCGGCAAGGAGTTCGTCGTGCTCTCGGGCGAGACCGGCGAGGTCTTTGCCATCCCCTACGACTACTGTCTCCGACCGAACCTCAATGATGCGCGTTGCACCCGAGGCCCCGGCGAGCCGCTTCCTGCCGACGGCGTCTTCCTCGTGTTCACCAGCAGCTTCGGAGGACTCGAGATCGAACCGCCCAGCGAGATCACGGCGAACCAGGCGCTCACCTTCACCCTGTTCGTCCGCGAGAACGGAAACACGAAGCTGACTGCAATCGCGTCAGACAGCATCGAGGTCACCACGGACAGCGGGACGGAGATCGACGCTGACGTGTCGGGCGACCGCCGCTACATCACCGTCATCCCGAAGACTCCCTGGGTCGGCGACGCAGGGGGCACGATCACGGTCCAGGTCAAGGGCGACTATCTCGACGATCTCACGAGCCGCAACGGTCTGCGCTTCAAGTTTCGGCCTGGAGTCGGCGGTTCCTTCGACGAGACCTTCACCTTCACCATCGGGGCCCGCAGCACAACCGCGTTCCCCTTCATCGTGGCTGATGCACCGGGTGACGACACCGGCGTCGTCGAGCTCTACCGCATCGCTGCGCCGCTACCCACGATCCTGCCGAGCTACAACCAAATCGGCTTCGATTCGATTCACTATGTGATGGGCCTGGTTGAAGAAGACGGTGACGAGATCATCGCCTGGGGCGTCGGAGGCACCCTCGACGCACAAGGAAACACCATCGCGAGTCCGAGCTCCGAGGTTCGCTTCCCACTGGTGTTTCGCTGGGACGACGGGCTCCTGACCATGATCAACGAAGAGGGCTTCACGATCGAGTTCAACGGTTTCCCGCTGCCGTTTCAGTTCTTCCGTGTCGCCACAACCCTCGACGCACGAGGAACCGCCACGCACAGCCCCTGGCTCAACGCCAAGACAATCTGCGACGAGATCACATTCTACGGCGACTTCCTGGACCTGCTCGGCTTCTGCAATCGCGAGACGGGTTTGCTCGACGCCGTGGGTGGCGCCGAGTTTCGGGCCTTCGACGGTGATGGTATTCAATCGGCGCCGCCGGGGATCGGTGCTGTCGAGTTTTCGCGTGGAGGCGACGGCGTCATTGCGACTCTCACGGACACTGCTCTACTGAGCGAAGAGCACAACTTCGGCTTGCTCCTTCTCGATGCCGCGACGGGTACGCCGGTCGGCCTCAACTACACCGAGAGCACGGAGAAGGCGCCAGCAACCGGAACCCTGCGATCGGTGTCGGTCGACCTCCGCGAAGTCGACGCGGTGCCGGACAGCCTTCGGGTCTATCTCATGGTCGACGCCTACCCCGCCGCAGTAGGGACCCTCAACTAGCTCGAACGTGCTAGAGTCCGCGCCGTGATCAGCGAGGACTTCGCCTTCTACGGCTTCGACGAAACCTCGTGGGATCGGCTGCTATCCCTCTTCTTGGGAGAGAACCGCCAGGACGCCGATGGGGTGCTCGTGGTGCTCGTCGATGCGGATCGAGCACCCCTGGCCTATTTTCATACGGCCAAAGGCTCACTCGACCCCAGCACGCTTCCCCCCCCGAGCGACCTTGGAGCGCTCTGCGAGGCGTCGGGCGCGGGCGGATGCATCGTGATGCGAGAGCGCGCCATGCCTGAGCTCGGGGACTATCTCGCCGAGCCCTTGGACCCGGACCAGGACTTCGTCACGCGAGTCATGCGCTTTGCGCACGTCCTACGCGAGCTCGGCAGTGGCAACTGGCTTCGAGTCTGGCCGAACCCCCTCCCCGACCTTCTCCTCGCGGCGGCGCCCGCGGCGAAACCGGCGATCGACTTCCTCTTGCCGGATGGGATGAGTGTCCTGCTAGGCGTCTTCGACGAGGGCGAGCTCTGGACTGGCGCGGTGCTTCGGCGAAATGGCGGCAACTTCGATGTGTTCGCCGGGCCTGCTGCAATCTCGGAATGGGCCGGTCCGCTCGGCGGCGCATGGCGGCGTGATCACCGTGTGATCGCCAAGGCCGTCGAACGGGAGCTCGGCCCGATCCACATCGGGTTCTTCATGGAGCTCTCGACCGCGCAGGCCTTACTCAGCGGCCGCCAAGCCGGCGACTGGGCGATGGCCTTCGCGACGCGCGAGCTGATGCTGCACCCGGTTCCCGGCTACGTAGCAGCTGGCCTGGGGCTCGACGTGCTCGGTGGCGCAGCCCAGTACGCGCTCCAGGCGCTCGAGCAGATCGACAGCAAGGAGCTCGTCACCATCGCCCAGGGGTTCTGGCGGGGGCTGACCGATGGCAAGGGTCTCGAAGGCCTGCTCGGCTTCTCGCCGGTCCAGGCGATTTCAGGGGCTCTTAGCAGGCCCCGGAACGCCCCTCCGCTCAGCGAGGAACCCTGCGACTCAGGCTCGGCGGACGAGGGCCCAGGCGGGTTCAGCTGAGCAGCCCTGCACGGATCGTCGCTTCTTTGACAAGATTGGCGACAATATGTACCTTTGTCCCACCTGCTCAGCATTGCAGGGGACATTTGTGCAGCAACGAGAGCAAAAGAGAAGGCGGTGAGAGATGCGAGCGGGGGAAAGCATGCATAAGCTAACGGCGCGCCAAAAGGCGGTGCTTGAGTATATTTCGGACTCGATTCACTCCAGGGGGTACCCACCCACACTGCGCGAAATCGGCAACCATCTCGGCATTCGCAGCACCAACGGCGTGAACGACCACCTTCGGGCGCTCGAGCGAAAGGGCTACCTGACCCGAGAGGACATGAAGTCCCGTACCCTCCGTCTGATGAAGACTCCGGATGGCAGGCCGAGCAGCCGCCCGCCGTCCTCCAATGACGACCTGATCGCGATTCCCATCGTCGGCCGAGTTGCTGCGGGCGCCCTGAGCGAAGCGATTGAGCACCCTGAGGACACCGTGCACATCGACCGCATGCTCATCGGCGGCCAGCGCGACGTCTTCGGCCTTCGTGTCACCGGCGACTCGATGATCGAGGCGGGTATCTTCGACGGCGACTTCGTGTTCGTGCGCAAGCAGCTCACCGCCAACCGCGGCGAGGTCATCATCGCCCTCGTCGGCGACGAAGCCACCTGCAAATACTACTACCCGGAGCGCGAGCACGTTCGCCTGCAGCCCGCCAACAAGGCCATGGCGCCTATTCTCATTCCAAAGAACGACTGGCGCACCACCCAAGTGCTCGGTGTCGTGGTGGGCGTGTACCGGCGCCTGAACTAGTCGCCCGCTCTTAGTCTTTCAAAAAGGGCCCTGTCCCTTCTTTCGTACGATGAACCCCTCGGAAATGTCTTTTTCGAGGGGTTTTCTCTTGTATGGTGCCCGGATGAGTTCGACCAAGAGAATCTTGATGGGGCCCGGGGCCTTCGGACGTCCCGGCGCCTGTGTTGAAGGCGCTCTCGCGGCCTACGATCGGACATCTCGATCCGGTGTTTCTCCAAGTCCTGGATGAGACGCAAGCCATGCTTCGACAGGTGTTTGGCACCGAGAACGCATTGACGATTCCCATGTCGGCCACGGGCTCGGCGGGAATGGAGACCTGCTTCGTGAATCTCCTAGAACCCGGGGACCATGCGCTCATCTGCCGCAACGGAGTGTTCGGCGGACGCATGGCCGAGGTCGCACGGCGTTGCGGCGCAGAGGTCACGCTGGTCGACGCACCCTGGGGTCAGGCGATCGATCCGGATGACGTAGCGAAGGCGGCGAAGGATCGCTCATTCAAACTGCTCGCGATCGTACACGCGGAAACCTCGACTGGTGTGCTTCAAGACCTCCGTCCGTTTCGCGCTATTGCAGATTCCTGTGACGCGCTGCTCCTCGTCGACGCCGTCACCTCGCTCGGTGGTGTCGCAGTCGACGTCGATCGCATTGGCATCGACGCGGTGTACTCCGGCACGCAGAAGTGTCTTTCGTGCCCGCCGGGTCTGTCACCGGTTTCGATTTCGGAGCGTGCTCGTCGCGTCTTGTCCACTCGTAAGACGTCTGTCCGAAGTTGGTACTTCGATTTGAACCTGCTCGGCCTGTACTTCGGGGGCGAACGGATCTATCACCACACCGCACCGGTCAACATGATCTTCGCCCTCCACGAAGCGCTCCGCCTCGTCCTCGAAGAAGGCCTCGACGCCAGGTACGCACGTCACCGTCAGCAAGCCGAGGCGCTTCGCCAAGGCCTCGAAGCCCTAGGACTCGGAGCTCCCGGTCGCCGAACCGGATCGCCTCCCTCCTCTCAGCCTGGTTCGCATCCCCGAAGGCGTCGACGACCGCCAGGTGCGCGCGAAGCTCCTCGCTGACCATGGACTCGAAATCGGCGGCGGCCTCGGACTCTTCAAAGGCAAGGCCTGGCGGATTGGCCTGATGGGTGCCTCAGCCACGCCGCACCACGTCGAGCTCTGCCTCGGCGCACTCGAAGACGCGCTTCGCTGAGCTTCGACCCTGAAGCTCCTCCGGTGTGATATCTTGTTCGGCTGATGCCTGCCGACGATCCTCGAACACTTCGGTGACTACGAGCTACTCGAACGGCTTGGCGTCGGCGGTATGGCCGAGACCTTTGTTGCGGTTCGGCGTGGGCCTGCGGACTTCGAGCAGCGCGTCTGCCTCAAGCGAATCCTGCCAACCTTCGCGAACGAGGCGGACTTCGTCGATATGTTTCGCCGAGAGGCTCGCATGTCGGCGCTTCTCAACCACGGCCACATCGCGCGCGTGCTCGACTTCGGCAACCAGGCGACACTCACTATCTCACGCTCGAGCTGATCGAGGGCACGGACCTTCGCGCGGCTCTGCGTCAGTTGCGCCGGCGAGGCGAACCGCTCTGCACCGGCCTCACGTCCTACCTCGCCCACGCGCTTGGCTCGGCACTCGGTTTCGCGCACACCGCCGACGACGACGGTCAGGCCTTCGGGATCATTCATCGCGACGTGTCACCCTCGAACGTGCTTCTGAGCAGAGCAGGTGAAGTGAAGCTTGCTGACTTTGGAATTGCCAAGGCCATGAACCTGCCCGGCAGCATTCAGAGCGGCGCCCTCAAGGGAAAGATTCCGTACATGGCGCCTGAGTATGCGCTAGGCCGTGAGTGCAGCGCGCGCTCAGACCTGTTCTCGCTCGGCGTGCTGCTCTACGAGTGCCTAGCCGGGTACCGACCCTTCGACGGAGGCAGCGATATCCAGACGCTCGATCGGGCCCGAACTGGCCAACACGAGCACTTGCGCGATGCAGCGCCCCAGACCCCAGGGCCCATGGCAGACGCCATTGAGTCTCTCCTGGCCGCCGATCCCGCAGAGCGCCCGGCGAACGCCGAGGCGTTCCTCGCGATGATCGCCGAAGCTCCCGCCGCCCCCACTGGCGCAGCGCGACCTCGGCTTGCTGGTACGCTCGATCGAGAAGCATGACGCCAACCCGAGCGCGCCCGGACTTGCGTCGACGCAGCCCGCTCCTACTCGGCGTCCTCGGAAACGCGTTCCATCTCGTCGGTAGCGTTCCCGTAGGTGTTCTTCTCCTGCTCTTCGAGCAAGCTCAGGCCGATGGCCATTGCCTTGCGCACGCGCTTGAGGAGCTCGTCGTCGGTCGCGATCTTCTCGACGGCCATCGACAGCTTCGATTCGAGCTGCGACTTCATCGCCTCGAGTGAGCCGACGCGAGACTCGAGCTCGCGCTTGCTGCCCTCCAGAGTCTCGACTCTGGCGCGGCTGGCATCGAGCTCGGCTTGCAGCCCGTCGCGCGCTTCTTTGACGTTTCCGAGCTCATCTTGGAAGCGATCCCGAATCCCCTGCGTCTCGACGAGCAGAGTCTTGACGCCTTCCAGCTCGGTGCTGGCCTCAGTGAGCTTTGCGTCGAGCTCGATCGCCCGCTCTTCGTTCAGCGTCTCACGCTCGCGCGCGCCTGAAAGCTCGGTCTCGGTATCGGCAAGCTTGCGGCCCAAGGTCGCGAGTTGCTTGGAATGCTCTTGCTCCCGTGTCTCGATCTCGAGTTGCTTCTCGCTCTGAAGTGCGGCTTCGCGCTCTCCCATGCTCCGCTGCCACATGGCCTCGGCCTCGGCCATCTTGCTTGAAGCAGCCTGGTCGAGCTCCTCGGTGAGAGCAGCCAGGGCTGCCTGCTTGGCGGCCTCGGCGGCTGCGGCGGCTTGCGCCAGGGCGGCAGCCTGCGAATCGGTAAGCTCCGAACGAAGCGAGGCCAGCGCGGTTTCTTTCTCGCTCGTCGCTGCGTGCAGAGCGGCCTCGCGATCTTCTCGCGCATTGGCGAGCGCTGCCGCGGACTCGGCCTTCGCCAGGTCCATGGCCTCTTCCTGTGCCACTCGGAGCCTCGCCATCTCGGCGTCCTGCGTGCTCTTCAGCGCTTCGACGTCGGCAACCCGAGCTTCACGCTCTTGGGCAAGCTCAGACTCGAGGGTTTCGACCTTGGCGCTCTCGCGCTCGAAGCGGGCCTTCACGTCTTCGTATCGCTTGTTGGCGCTCTCCTTGTCCTCGGTCAAAGTCGCAATCGATTCTTGCGCCCTCGACAAGGAGTGCTCGAGCTCGGCGGTCTTCTCGTCGAAATCGGCGCGCGCACGCTCGAGAACGATCGACTGATCCCTGAGGTCGATGATTTCCTTGTCTCGCCCGCTCACCTGGTCGCGGAGCTCGAGAATCTGTTTGTCCTTCGTGTTCAGCGCCTCGCGAAGATCGAGGAACTGACGACTGGAAACACCACCAGATGACTCGGCGAGCTTTGCCTTGAGACCCGAGATCTCGGAGCGCAATCGCGCGACTTCGATTTGGCCCGTCGCGGGAGCCTCACTCGGCGCAGGCGGCGCAGTTGCCGGTCGGACGGACGCAGGCGGAGGCGCCGAAGGAGGTACGGTTGCACTCGACACTTCGTCGGGTGGCACGTCGGAGACCATGATCACGTCATCGAGCTCCACGTCCTCGTACTCGCCGGTTCCCTCGTCCACAGATTCCACGGCGTCCGCGAACTCAGGACTCTCGGAGGGCTGCTTCGTCTCGCCGCCCATCAAGAGCGCATCGAAGGCCGTCTCAGCGAACTCATCGATTTCGTCGTCGATCTCGGTCGGTTCCCCGCCCCTGTTTGGCAAATCGCTCGACATGTTGTCCTCCGACATCTGGTCTCCCCTTCGAATCCCGCGGCAAGGTTAGCAGCCTTCTCGTCCTGTGAACGAGAGTGCTTCCAATCCAGCCCCCAAGCGCATGCAAAGTTACGCCTCTGTCAGAAAAAGAATAGAGGCCCAGGCCTTGCCCTGTCAACGTTGCAGAGCGGGCGATTTGGGGATGCCGCGAGCGTCTCAGTAGGCAACGCGGGCGTTGGCCGCAAGCTGGAAGAGCACCGGACGATCCAGGTCTCCAAAAAAGGCGTAGTTCACGCCGCCGTGCTGACGGATGGTCACCACGTTGCCGCCCACATTGTGATAGTAGAGTTCACGGCCACCGACATGTGTGCGGTGCGCGTTCCGCATGATTTCCGGGGACTGAAAGACCAGCAGCGTCACGCGGCGGCCGCCGTGGTTGTAGTAGAGGGCGGCGGCCGGTTGGGTGCCGACTCTGATGTAGCGAGCGCCGACGAATTTCATTCCGGGCTCCTCGAACTGAGCCGGCCTCACCGGAAACGGGGTCTTGCCCTGGAAGTAGCGAACGACCTCCTGCGGCGCTTCGGCCTGGACGTCCGAGGGCAAGGCCTGCGAATGCAGGTTGATGACGTCTTGGAGCATTCCGGCACCCTGGTACTGGGTGCTTTCGGGCAGACCCATGATTCCACCGATGATCAACACCGCCGCCGCGGCAGTCGCGATGGGCCAGGTGTGTCGTAGCTGCATCGGCCGCGCTTCGATCGAATTGCGTTCCGCCCGGGTCGCGTCGATTTCGTCGAAGCGATGAAGGGTTCTGCCCCAGACGTGCTCGGGTGCGTGAACGTCTCCAATCGACTCACGCGTCAGCTGACGCAACGAGCGTTCAAACGCGAGGTTCTCCTGACACCCCGGGCATGCCTCCAAGTGACGTTCAAACTCGATCTGCGATGCCGGATCGAGCTCGCCGTCGACGAATGCACCGAGATGACGTCGCACGAGCCTACAACTCATGACTTCGCCGCCTTTCTCGAACGAAACGCTTCGAGCGGAATCGGACTTTCAAATTCGCCGTCTTCTTCGTCGATGATGCCAAGTTGGACCGCGTGCTTCTGAAGCGAGGCCTGGAGCTGCTTACGGGCCCGGTGCAGCCGAGACATCACCGTGCCGATCGGGCAGCCGACGATGTCGGAGATCTCTTTGTACGAAAGCTCTTCGACGTCAGCGAGCATGACCATGGCGCGGGCATCGTCGGAGAGCTCGTCGAAGGCGCGGTTGATCTCCTGCCCAATCAATCGCCGCTCCGCATCACCCACGGGATCGGTCAGGCCACGCATGGTCGCGCGGCTCATCACGCCCTCCCCGACCGGCGTCGCCATCGGGCCGTCAAAGACCTCTCGCTCGCGACTCTTCCGCCGGTAGCGGTTGACGAAGCTGTTCATCTGAATCCTGAGAAGCCAGGCCTTGAAGTTGGTCCCTGCCTCGAAGCGCTCATAGAAGCGATACGCTCGTACCAGGGTGTCTTGCACGAGGTCCTCCGCATCCACCGGGGAGCGGGTCAGGCGCAAGGCCACCGAATAGAGCGTATCGAGATGGGGCCGTGCCTCCGTCTCGAAGAGCTGCCGTTGAGCCTCTACCTTGCTTGGATTTGCTTGGCCATGCCTGTCTCGTAGAACCCCTGGTGCCAGGGATTATTCCACGTTATCAGGCGGTTCGTCCTTTTGGGAGCCCTGGCGGAGCTTCGCCTCTAGCTCCTCGATTCGAGTCTGGAGCCGCAGCACTTCGCCCTGAAGCTGCTTCACGTGGTTCGCCGCGCTTTCGAGGACGCTGCGGACGCGATCGTCGGCAGCGTTGTAGACCTCGGCGCCAAGCTCCTCGGCACGCCCGACCAGCTTGCCGACCGGTCCTTCTTTGAGTGAAGTCAGGAACTTCTGGCGCCCTTGCTGGATGAAGCCGCGGAGGCTCTGCACCGACCAAGCCGTGGCATTTCCGCTCTTCTGCTCTTCATAGATGATCTGCGCGAGCGTGATTTTGGTCAGGTCGGCCTTCGAGCGATTGTCGAGGACCTTGACCTCTTCGCCATTTCGGACGAGCTCGGCGATGCGGTCGAGCGTCACGTACCTGCTGTCGCGGGTGTCGTAGAGCTTGCGGTTCGCATAGCGCTTGATGACCCGAATCTGTTCCACCTCTGGCATGCCTGACGACAGGCTAGCCCGGCGACGCACTGCGTCAAGCTGGCGCTTTGGGACGCCCTCATTACGCTAGTCAGAGGGGTACTGTGGCCGCGGAGCAGGCAACATCGTTCGGGGAGCTCTTTCGGCGGCTGGCCCGGCTCGACGAGATCGACATGCGCGTCGGATTAATCTGCGAGCGACTCCTGTCCTTGTCCGACCGCGACGCTGTGCAACTGCTCCACGATGCGCACTTGGGAGCCGCTCTTGGAGAGTCCGATGCGCAGCTCGTGTTCCTCGCCTTCGGCTGGGCGCTCTTCGAGCCGCGAATCGAACCACGTCGGGTCGCGCTCGGCAAGGCTGCTCGGCGCGCAGAGCTTCATCAGGTCGCGGACTTCGTCATGCCGCCCAGCGAAGAAGACGAACCCCAGGAAGACCGTCGACGTGTTCCCGATTTCGGGCGCGGTCGTCCACTGACGCTGGGCGAACGGAAATCATTGGCACGCACGCACGACCGCTTGCTGATTCAACGGGTCGTGCGTGACCCGCATCCCGACGTCGTTCGCATTCTCCTCGACAACCCCTCACTCACAGAAGACGACGTCATCCGCATCTGCGCCGCGCGTCCCAGTGATCCGAATGTGCTGCAAACGGTCTACCGCAATCGACGATGGGTCGTCCGCTACCGTCCGCGGAACGCCATCATTCGCAATCCCCACACGCCAGTCGACACGGCGCTTCTGCTCGCACCTCTTCTGCGCAAGACCGAGCTGAAGCAAGCAGCGACATCGTCGGAGCTCGCCGCAACGGTCCGGCTGAGCTGCAAGGCGATTCTCGAGATGCGAACGGCGCGAACCGAGCCGCCAAGCGATTGACGGCTACTTCGTCTCGACCTTGTCGACGACTTCAGCATCCTCCACGCGGGAGGCGGATTGCTTGGGGACTTGCTTCTCGGTCGGGGTCACATCGATGTCGTCATCGGTGTTGAGGCCCCGCTTTAGGTTGCGGATGGCTTTTCCGAGCCCTTCGCCGATTTGAGGCAGCCGTCCGGCGCCGAAAATCAGCATCACGATCAGAAAAACGATGACTAGCTCGCCGAATCCAAGATTGGGCACGAAATCCCCTCCGTTAGATTCCACGGTACGCCGCCCGGAAGGGGTCTGCAAGTCCAGGGCTGTGGTATGGGGAGCCCTGATGGAGAGCTATCGAGAGCTGGATCCGGCTGGTATTCGCGGCCTGGTGTTCGATATCGACGACACCGTCACCCGAAATGGCGTACTCGAACCTGCTGCGTACGCCGCGATGCACCGACTGGCGGGCGCCGGTTTCGAGCTGGTGGCGGTCACTGGCCGGCCTCTGGGCTGGACCGACGTGATCGCCCGGCTCTGGCCGGTCCGGATCGCCGTCGGTGAAAACGGCGCGGGCTGGACCTGGGTCGACGCGGACGGTGCGCACGAGGGCTATTTCTGCGACGAGGCCGAACGCGCCCTGCAAGCGGACCTGCTGAACGCCGTTCGCCAGAAGGTCGCGTCGGCCATGCCCCATGTGCGAACCACGAACGATCACCGCCATCGCCGCTGCGACCTCGCCTTCGACGTGGGAGAATCGCAGTCGTTGCCGCGCGCGGAGATCGATGCGCTGGTCGATCTCATCGAGAGGCTCGGCGCGCGCACGTCGGTTTCAACGGTGCATGCGCACGCCGTTCCCGGACCCTGGGACAAGGCCGAAGGCGTGGCCCGCGCCTTGCGCGAAGTCCTCGACATCGATCTAGCCGAGGAGATCGAGCGCTGGGTTTTCGTCGGCGACAGTGGCAACGACGCGGCCGCTTTCGCTCGTTTTCCGAAGAGCGTTGGCGTAGCGAATGTCCGGGAACACTTGGATCGTCTTTCCACGCCGCCGCGCTACGTCACCGACGGCGACCGCGGCCGCGGCTTTGCTGAGCTCGCTGCTCACTTGGCGGTCGCACGTGGCTAGACCGAAACCACCGCGCGGCGCGACGGGATCAGAGGCCCACTACGAGGACGGACAGTACTACGACCAGGCCTATCGCCGCCGCCGGCACGACGTTCGCTTCTACGCCGACCTCGCCCTGAAGTCGGGAGGCCCCGTCCTGGAGCTTGGAGTCGGAACTGGTCGCGTTGCGCTTGCCATCGCCAAGGCAGGCGTCGAGATAGTCGGCGTGGACCCCATGGAACCAATGTTGTCTCGGGCCCGCAAGCGAATCGAGAGCCTTCCTCGCGCCGCCAGGGATCGCATCGAGTTGCGAGAAGGCACGCTCGAGCGCCTCCGCCTACGCCGGAAGTTCCCCCTAGTGATCGCGCCGTTCAACGTATGGATGCACCTCTACACCCGTCGTGAGATCGAGCGAGGCTTCGCGACGGTGCGGCATCACCTCGAGCCCAGGGGCCGCTTCGCCTTCGACGTCTTGCTTCCTGACCCGGTCAGCCTCGCCCGAGATCCATCAAAGCGCTATCGCGGTGGCGAAGTCCCTCATCCGCGCGACGGAGCTCGATACCGCTACAGCGAGTACTTTGGCTACGATCCGCTCACACAGATCGAGACGGTGTTCATGGACTTCGAGCATCCCGGTGACGACGATCGTTCGTTCTGCACACCGCTCACCCAGCGGCAGTTCTTCCCGGCCGAGCTCGAAGCACTGCTGCACTACAACGGCTTCGCGGTGGAATCGCATGCGGGTGATTTCGACGGAGGAGCGATCAGCGCGGCCACCGAATCTCAGGTCATCGTCGCCCGACGGCGCCCTACTCCCTGAGCAGCACGTCGCAGTAGTACTTCAGACGCTTGACGAGCTTGCCGTGAGGGCGGCTGTGAATGTCCTTCTTGAGCGCGAGCATCACGCGTCGCTGCAAGGTGTAGCTGTTCCGCGCCGGTTTGGGTGCCGGAGCGCCGCCTGCGATTTCAATCGGGGCCCAAAGGGCTTCCTGAGGCCAGTCCCAGGCTTCAAGGTCGACCGGGTCGAGCCGCCCGATCATCTCCTCGGCCAGAGCGCGCTTCTCGGCGTCGTGGGCGAGCTCCGCCGCCCATTTGTCGATCTTGTCTGCGACGGGCCGGCCTTCACTGTCGACGGTGATCGGGTCTCCCATGCCCTTCTTCGCGGGACCGGCCTTGCCGTACTCCACCGCGTCCGGGTCGTTCTCGAGCCCGAGGAACGCGAAAACGCGCTCCAGCTGCGCTGCAGGGGCGGTCACCAGGTCTTCGTATGCGACGTTCAACAGAGGGACGGGGCGCTCTCGCAGGAACGCTGCCATCGCCGGCACGTAGCGTTCGAGGATCGGGTTGAACGCATGGGCGCCCTGCCAGTCACCATCGAAAAAGCTATTCGCGTACGAGCTGAAGACCGCAAGCGGGTGCCTGGTGAGCACTACGTACTTCGCGTCCGGATAGATGCGCTGCAAGAACGGCAGCACCAGCGCGTTGGCGGGCGTCTTGTCGAGAAAGTAGCTGCTCTCGCTGGTCGACAACATCCGGCCATAGAGCGTGTCGGTGTACGCGCGAAGCGCATCGAGGTAGTCTTGCTCCCCGCCCGGCAGGCCTTCGATGAAAGACTTGGTCGCCTCCGCGGCATTGATGTGGTCGTAAGGTGCCTTGTCGACGTTGTCGTAGACGCCGAGGTGCGCGATCGGCGTAATCAAATGTGGCTCCGGATGCGTGAAGATCTCGGAGTGCGCGCCCATCATGCGCTGAAGCAGGGTCGACCCGGCTCGGGGCGGCGAGATTACGAAGACGAGTGACATGACGCCCTAGGCAGTCGCTCACCCTTGCGCGGCAAGCTGCCGCAAAACGTACTGCAAAATGCCTCCGTGCAGGAAGTATTCGACTTCCTGAGGCGTGTCGATGCGTGCCTTCACGGTAAACGACTGGCCCTTGTCGGTCTTCACCTTGAGTGACTTGCCGGGCACCAAGCCCTCGGAGATGCCCGAGATGGCGAAGGTCTCTTCACCGCTGAGCCCCAGCGCCTCTCGACCCTGGCCCGCCTCGAACTCGAGCGGGAGAACGCCCATGCCAATGAGATTGGAACGATGAATTCGCTCGTAGCTCTCGGCGATGACCGCGCGAACGCCGAGGAGCAGCGTGCCCTTGGCCGCCCAGTCGCGCGACGAGCCCGTCCCGTACTCCTTGCCGGAGATGACGATGAGCGGCGTGCCGCTGGACTGGTACTTCATCGAAGCGTCGTAGATGCTCATCTGCTCGTTGCTCGGCAGGTAGCGGGTGACGCCGCCCTCCGTGCCGGGAGCCAAGAGGTTGCGGAGACGAATGTTGGCAAAGGTCCCACGCATCATGACTTCGTGGTTGCCGCGTCGGCTTCCGTAGCTGTTGAAGTCGCGCGGGGACACACCGTGCTCCTGCAGGTACTTCGCAGCGGGTCCGTCCAGTGCAATGGCGCCCGCTGGCGAGATGTGATCGGTCGTGACCGAGTCGCCAAGCAGGCAAAGCACGCGCGCCCCCTCGATATCCTTTGGAGGGGCAGGCTCGCCGGGTTCGACGCCGTCGAAGAACGGCGGAAGGCGAACATAGGTCGAATCCGGGACCCAGGCATAGCGATCGGACTGCTCGAAGCTCACCTCGCGCCACTGCGGAGGGCCATCGAGCACGACCGCATATCGCTCCACGAATTGCTCCTTCGTGACCGAAGAGCGAAGCGTGTCGGTGACCTCTTGATGAGAAGGCCAGATGTCGCGAAGGAAGACGTCTTCGCCTTCGAGGTCTTGGCCGATTGGCTCGTTCGCGAAGTCGATATCCATCGTACCTGCCAGTGCATACGCGACGACCAGGGGCGGCGATGCCAGGTAGTTGGCGCGGGTCAGAGGATTGACCCGGCCTTCGAAGTTCCGATTGCCGCTCAGTGCGGAGGTGACGACGAGGTTGTTGGCTTTGACCGCCTCGGCGATTTCCGGATCGAGCGGGCCGGAGTTCCCGATGCAGGTCGTGCAGCCATAGCCGACCAGGTTGAAGCGCAGGATGTTCAGGTCGTCCATCAAACCCGATTCCTTCAGATACTCGGTGACGACTTGCGACCCCGGCGCCAGGCTCGTCTTGACCCATGGCTTAGTCCGAAGCCCCTTCGCCACGGCCTTCTTGGCCACCAGGCCCGCCGCCAACATCACCGATGGATTGGAGGTGTTCGTGCAGCTGGTGATCGCTGCTATGACGACGGCGCCGTTTTGGACGGTGAAGGTTTCTTCTCCGCGGGTGACCTCCGCTCCCTTGTCCGCAGACGCCTCGAAGCCTTGGAGCACATGATGAAACGAGCGCTTTGACTCACTGAGCGGGATGCGGTCCTGCGGACGCTTGGGTCCGGCAATCGAAGGCACCACATCGCCGAGGTCGAGGCCGATCGTGTCGGTGAATCGCGGCTCGGGCGCGCTCGCCGTGTGGAAGAGGCCTTGCTCCTTGAGAACCCGCTCCACGACGTCGACATGCGCCTCGTCGCGACCGCTGAAACGCAGGTACGCGAGCGTTTCGTTGTCCACGGGGAAAAAGCCCATCGTCGCCCCGTACTCGGGCGCCATGTTGGCTATCGTGGCGCGGTCCGGAAGCGCGAGATTCTCCATGCCCTCGCCGTAGAATTCGACGAACTTTCCGACCACGCCCTTTGCGCGAAGCATCTGGGTTACCGTGAGAACCGCGTCGGTTGCAGTGGCGCCTTCCGGGAGCTTTCCGGTGATTTTGAAGCCAATCACCTGTGGCAGGAGCATGCTGATCGGCTGGCCCAGCATGGCCGCTTCCGCCTCGATGCCGCCAACGCCCCAGCCGAGCACGCCGAGACCATTGATCATCGTCGTGTGCGAATCGGTGCCGACCAGGCTGTCAGGATAGGCGATGCACTGGCCGTTGGCCTCGCGCGTGAAGACCACGCTTGCCAGGTATTCGAGGTTGACCTGGTGAACGATGCCGGTGCCCGGCGGCACGACCCGCATGTTCTCGAAAGCGCTCTGCCCCCACTTGAGGAACTGGTAGCGCTCCTGGTTGCGCTCGAACTCGCGCTTCACGTTGTCTTCGAAGGAGCGCAACAACCCGTATGAATCGACTTGGACCGAGTGATCGATGACCAAGTCCGCGGGTTGCAGCGGGTTGATGCGACTCGGATCGCCGCCCATCTTCGCGAACTGGTCGCGCATCGCAGCGAGGTCCACCACCGCGGGAACACCGGTGAAGTCCTGAAGCAGAACGCGAGACGGACGGAACGCAATCTCAGTGCTCGGCGCCGCCGCCGGATCCCAGTTCGCGACCGCCTCGATGTCTTCGCGGGTGACGGTCTTGCCGTCCTCGTAGCGCAGCAAGTTCTCCAGCAGAACGCGAATCGAATAGGGGAGCGTGTCGATGCCCTTGAAGCCCGCGCGTGTCAGCGCGTCCAGACGATGAATGACGACCTGGCGGCCTCCAGCGTGTGTCGTCACCCGGCTCTCAAACGAGTCCTGTGTTGTCATGTGGGATTGCCTACCACGGCCCCTCTGGCGCGCCACCCCGGTCATCGGCTAAGGTGAAAACGCTGCGTGACAAGCGCCGTTAGAAGCGCTACAGATTGCAGCCCCCGGCGCCGTAGCCAAGTGGTAAGGCAGAGGTTTGCAAAATCTCCATTCGTCAGTTCGATCCTGACCGGCGCCTCCAAACTCAACCCCGTTCCTGCGCCCGGGCTCAATCCCGAAACGCAAACCCGATCACGAGCGCGACCCTCATCACGCCCGACCAGGAACCGCGACGCCTGCCGGCCGCCAATGCGCGCTCCGGGCTCGGAACCCGAGCAACAGACGAGAGAAGCGCTCCCGTTCCCGATCCCTTTCGGCTGGCCGCTTACTTTATCATTGTAAAGCAAAACATGAACCCCTCGGCTCGGGAAATCGACAAGGATCTGCTCAGGGAACACCTGGCCGAGCTGTCCGAACACGAGGCCGCGCTGACCGACCATCTCTACGAGAACCTCTTCGCGAAGCTTCCTGATGCCGAAGAGCTATTCGGCACGTACAGCCGTGCGAACCAGCAGCGGATGATGAGCGAGACGCTCGCGGCCGTCCTCAACATGCTCGACCAGGAGCCATGGCTCGGCGATTACGTCCACGCGATGGGCTCGCGACATCAGTTCTCTTACGAGACGCCGGCCGAGATGTATCCGCCCTACGCGGAGGCACTGCTCGAGGCACTCGCTGCGGTGTCCGGCTCTGACTGGACACCGGCTCTGGCGCGCTCCTGGAAGGCGGCCCTCGATCAGGTCAACGACATGATGATCGCCGGCTACGTCCCGACGTCACACTGACCCCTCCACCGGTACCAGCGCGAAACGCTCTGCGCCGGCCGCAACGACGATGAACGGGCATACCGGGACTCCGAAAAAGGCGCGATACGGGGCTTCGTCTACTTCGGCAACTTCGGCTGTTCTAGAGTCCCGCCGCAGTCAAGAGCTCCGAGGAACGCGGTCAACGCAGCCAGCTCATCATCGCTCAGCCCACGATCGGACAGGAGCGGCGTCTTGTTCTTGTTGTCGATGCCGCCGGTGGCCATGACTTTGACCGCCTCCGCCAAGGTGAAGACCGAGCCATCGTGGAAGTACGGGGCGCTCTTGGAAGCGTTGCGTAGGGACGGAACCTTGAAAGCGCCCCAGTCGGCGTCTTGCTCAGTGACTTTGAAGCGCCCGACGTCCACGTCGTCGTCCGCCTTACCGGGCGTACCTATTCCGACGTTGTAGTAGAGCCCGCCTGGCGCTCCCATCGCAGTCGAGAAGAGCGGAGGTGCATGACACACTGCGCATTGGGCCTTCCCCATGAACAGCGTCCAACCTTTCTTCTGCTCATCGCTGAGCGCGCTCTGTTCGCCCTTCGCGTAGCTGTCGTACGGGGTGTCGTTGCAGATCAGGGTTCGTTCGTACGCCGAAATCGCCTTCGCGATCGTGTCCGGTGTCACACCTTCCTCGGGGAACACCTTCTTGAACTGCTTCGCATAGCCTTTGATCTTCGCGACCTCGGCTGCCTTCGCCGAGAGGTTCTCCGCACCGACACCCATGTTGCCGCCGCCCCAGGCGCCCTTGACCTGGGCCTCGAGGCTGCCTGATCGGCCATCCCAGTAGAACGCATCGAAATAGGCCGTGTTCCAGATCACGGGGCTGTGGCGGCTGAGCTGCTTCTCCTTCGCACCGACGGCAAGCGAGGTCTCCCCACCGTTGCCGTGCTCGTTCTGATGGCAGGAGTAACAGGAGCGCGAGCCGTCCACGCTCAGGCGCGGATCGAAGAAGAGTTGCTGCCCCAGGGCGATCTTCTCTGCAGTCTGCGGGTTGTCCGCGGGAATCTTCAGCTCGGGGAAGTCCGCCGGCGCTGGCGGAACTACGACCTTCTCCGGTGCCGTTTCGGCGGCCGGAGCTTTCTTCTCCACGGTCTTGCTCTTGCTCGTGCAAGAAGCGAGACCAAGGGCGAGAACGAATAGGAGACCGGCGCCAATCGCGCGCCACGTGCTGGATGTGCTCGACATCTGCCGATTATCGGACAGCTGGACGTACTGGCAAGGCGAGACGTCCTGCGAATCGGCGTCTGATCGCGATTTCGCGTGAAGATTCGCCAGGCGGCGAGCTAGGCAAGGCGTTCGGCCAGCGCCCGCGCCTCCACGATGTTGTCTTCGATCGAGCAATAGGTCCAGGCTCCGTAGCGACCGATTGAATGAACGTCTTGGGCAGCGAGCAGGGCTAGCCTGGTCGCGGCTTCGGCGACCGACCTCCTGGTGATGTGAACGTACGCGGGATCGAGGAGCACGTCGTGCGAGGCGATCAGCGTCTGATTGTCGAGCACTCCACAGCTTTGGAGATCGGTGAGCACCTTCGCTTTCAATGCGCCGCGGTCGTCCTCGGAGAGCTCGACGCCCCAGGGCACGCCGACCTCGACATACAAGCTCATCCGCTCCGAATCGAAAATGTTGTCGTAGAAGCCCACGCGATAGAACGACAGCTCTCGCTGCGGGTAGTAAATCCAATGGACGCCGGGCGGGCCCTTGCTGTCGAAGCCCAGGTTGAAGACCTGCACTTTGTTGTGGCTGAATACGGCTGAGTCGTACCGAATCGCGCACATGTCGAGCAGCGACACCAGCGGAGCGGTGCTGATCAAGAAGTCGTAGCCGATCTGCCGCCTGCTCGTCTTGGCCACTTTGGCCTCGAGGTCGATGCCGAGCACCCGTTCGCTCACCGTAATCCTGTCGCCGCGCACGCCCTGGGCAAGCGCATGGATGTACTGAATCGCCCCGCCCTCCGGATAGGTAAACGTCGCGTTGTAGCCATCGACGCTGGGCCTGTCGGCGTTCTCGATGATTTCCTCCACACTGGCGTGCGGAAAGAAGCGACCCATCGCGTCGGGGTCGAGCGCTGCCAGGTTCATGGCGTAGAGCTTCTCGTTGTACGGAATCAGAAACTTCTCGGCGATACCACGGCCGTAGCGAGCGTAGAGCATGTCTTTGAAGTTGCCGCTCTTCTCTTCGGGGCGGTCATGCAGGTCTCGTAGGCACTGCTCGTGCTCCGATCGGGGCAACTGATGAATGTTCTTCTGAAACGGAAAATCGATGTAACGGTCTGCGTACCAAATCCGACTGTCGCGCTGCACACGAAGGACATCCTGACGCCCCATTCGGTCGATCAGGTATTGCTCGATCTCCGGATGTCGAAAATGGAAGAAGTGTCCCGAGTAGTCCCAGACGAATCCGTCGCGCTTGACGGTTCGACAGTGGCCTCCGATCTCCTCTTGTGCTTCGACGATCAAGTAGTCGTCGTCTCGCCGCCAATCGGCAAAAGCAAGGCCGCTGACACCGGCTCCGACGATGAGGCAGCGCGTGCGCTCCACGCTAGCGACTTAGCACATCGGCGGCCGTCGCGGTGAAACCACGGACGACACGAATGCCTCCATCGACTCGCCGTCCAAGGGCGACCGGCTCGCCGTCGGGCCCGAACAGCGCCAGTGACTCCTCCGGCGACGCGGCCCGCCAGTCATCGTCGGCAATGACCTCCGGACCGATCGGCCGGCCGTGACGGGCATGGGCAACACCTTCGTCGCTGAGCTCGACCCGCCGAAGCGCATTGCAGGCCTCCCTCAAGGGAATCAATCGCTCGGAGATCGCCTCCGCCGTCAACTGGTCGCCGTAGAGGGCCGAGTCGAGTGAGAACGCGCCGCTGGCGGTCCGTCGCAGATGTTTGACGTGACCGAGGGTCCCGAGGGAGCGGGCAAGGTCGCGCGCTAGCGAACGCACGTAGAAACCCTTGCCACAGTGAAGACTCAAGACGAGCGTCTCCTGACTCAGCTCAGTGACGCTGCCCGAGTAGAGCTCGACCTCTCGCACCGGGGCCTCGACCTCCTCGCCGCGACGCATCCGACGGTGAAGCGGTGTACCCCCGACTTTGATCGCGCTGAGCTTCGGCGCCTCTTGTGGGTGACGCCCAATGAACGTCGCGAGCGCCTTCTCCACGGTTTCGCGATCGAGTGCTGGCACCTCGGCCGTCCGGACGATCTCACCATCTGCATCGAGCGAATCGGTTTCTGCTCCGAGGGCGATGCTCACCTCGTAGCGCTTGTCATCTCGTTGAAGATGCGAAACGAGCTTCGTCCCCTCCCCCAGCGCGACGACCAGAACACCGGTCGCAAGTGGGTCGAGCGTCCCCGCGTGACCCACGGACCGCTGCCCAATCGCCTTGCGAACGCGCTGCACGACATCGTGGGATGTGCATCCCGCCGGCTTGTCGACGATCAGGACGCCGTTCATCCGAAATACTTGGCGAGCTCGTCTCGCAGCAGCGCCTCAGCCTCGTCGATCGAAACGTCGAGCTGGGTCGCGGCCGCGGCCCGATGTCCCCCGCCATTGAGGGCAGCGGCAATCTTCGACACGTCGGCATCGCCGCGCGAGCGTAGGCTTATCTTGGTCTGCAGTCGCTCGCCGGCTGCGTCATGAACGGGCCACTCCCAGAGCAAGGCACCGATCTCGGCGCCTTCGACCCGCCGAGCGTAGTTCACCATGCCTTCGACCATGTCGTCGTTGGCGCCGATGGCCGCGAGCATCTCGCGGGTCACACGCATGATCGCGACCCGACCGTCGAACGCGAACTCGAGGGTTGCGATGATCGCCGACAGCAACTTGAGTCGGGCGGGCTCCCAGCGCTCGAACAACTGATACGCAACATGCCATGGGTCCGCGCCTTCTTCGAGGAGTCTTGCCCCGAGGCGCAGAGTGGCAGGCTTCGTCGTCGCGTATCGAAAGCCGCCCGTGTCGGAAAGGATGGCGGCGTAAATCGGAGTAGCAGACCCCTCGGGAAGCGAGTCCAGGCCGAGTCCTTCGATGAGCTTGACGACGACCTCGCCCGTGGCTGCGGCGTCCGTGTCGCGATACACGATGTCACCGACGTCGTCGTGGGCATGGTGGTGGTCGACGATGACGACCGGTCCGGTGACCTCGGGGCTCGGGAACCCCGGAGGCAGCAGTGCCTTGGCCGCGATGTCCATCACCCAGGTCGCGTCGAAAGTCATACCCGGAGGCACCTCCGCGATGCCCTGCTCGTCGTCCATCAAGAAGAGGAGCGAGTCCGGAATCGCTTCGGGCATGAACAGCGTCGCTTCCTTGCCAATCGCTCGTAAGGTCTTGATCAGCCCGAGCGCCGAACCGAGCGAGTCCGCATCGGGGCGGCGATGGCATGCCACCAGGAAGCGCTCCCCAGCGCGCGCAATCTCGAGCACCTCCTTCATCACTTGGAACCCTCCGAGCCGGAGTCGGGCTCCTCGCGTATTTCTTCCAAGATCGATTCGATGCGAAGCGCCGAATCCACGACCTCGTCCCAGTAGAAGTCCAAGGACGGAACGTGTCGAAGCTGCAAGCCGCTGTCCGATCTCTCGGCGAAGAAACCCGCTGGCTCGCTGGAGCGCCGCCACCACGAGCTCCTGGCGGTCGGCGTCGATCTCTTCGAGCACACGTACGTAGACTCGGGCGATGCTCAGGTCGTCAGTCATTCGCACGGCGGAGACCACGACGTCCCTGGCGGCCGGGTCGCGCACGCTGCCACGAAGCAGGAGCTCCATCAGCTCACTTCGAATGCGTTCAGAAACGCGGTCTGCCCTTCGAAAACCTTTCTGCGCCATCGGTTCAGCCCGTCCAATCTCCGAGCTCGCCCAAAGAGAGCAACTCGATCGAGCGATCCAAGACCAGCGTGTCCGCCGAGCCTTCAACGAAATCCGCAATCGAGTCGAGCATCGAATTGGCGTGACGCCGGTCGGTGGAAACCACCGCAAAACCGAGCGTGGATTGCCGATGCGCGTCATGATGCCCGACTTCGGCCGCCGCGACATTGAACCGATTCGAGGTCCGGTCGAGGACCTTGCGCACGATCGAGCGCTTGGCCTTCAGCGAGGTCACCCCCGGCAATGAAAGCGAAATCTGGCAAACGCCAACGACCATGTTCAGACCTCTCGGCGCTCAGCTCACTCGAGAGTCGCCTCGACCTGCTTCTCTTGGTAGCACTCGATGATGTCTTGCTCTTTGACGTCGTTGAACCCCTGAAGTCCGATGCCGCATTCCATGCCGGCCTGGACTTCCTTGGTGTCCTCTTTGAAGCGTCGGAGCGAGCCCATCGGCCCCTCCCAGACGATGACGCCGTCACGCACGAGACGGGCCTTGGCCCCGCGGTTGATCTTGCCTTCGAGGACCATGCAGCCCGCGATGGTTCCGATCTTCGGAATGCCGAATGTCTGCCGAACCTCTGCCTTGCCGAGGTCCTCTTGGACGATCTTCGGGGCCAGCAGACCCTTCATCGCCAACTTGACCTCGTCGATGGCCTCGTAGATGACGCTGTAGGTCCGAATCTCGACGCCTTCCTTCTTGGCCGTGGACGAGGCCTTGCCCTGGGGCCGCACGTTGAAGCCGAGGACGATGGCCTGCGATGCGCTGGCGAGCATGACGTCGTTCTCGGTGATACCCGCCGACGCCGGTGTGAATGACGTTGACCTTGACCTTCTCGGTCGCCAGGTCGGTGAGCGAGCCCTGGAGCGCTTCGACCGATCCCTGGACATCGGCCTTGACCACGAGCCGAAGCTCCTGGACGTCGCCGCTCTGCATCAGAGCCTGGAACTGATCGAGGCCGCGAAGCCCACCGCTCGGCGCAACGCTCGCCGTCCCTGGCTTCTTCCGCGCGCCTGCCACCTGCTGGGCCTTGCGCTGGTCGGTCACCTCGTAGAAGAGGTCGCCGGCCGCCGGAAGCTCCGCCAAACCGAGCACCTCGACCGGCGTGGCCGGGCCTGCGCTCGGAAGTTGGTTGCCGCGGTCGTCGGTCATCGCGCGAACGCGACCCCAGGAACCGCCGGCCACTACGTAGTCGCCCGCATCCAAAGAACCGTCTCTAATCAAGACGTTCGCGACAGGACCTCGGCCTCGATCGAGGTATGCCTCGAGCACGACGCCCTCGGCGGGAATGCTCGGATTTGCGGTGAGCTCGAGAAGCTCCGCTTGAAGCAGAACATTCTCGAGGAGGCTATCGACACCTTCGCCGGTGATGGCAGAGCATGGAACGAACACCGTCTCCCCACCCCAGTCCTCGGGCTGCAGACCCAGGGCCGCGAGCTCGTTTCGAACCGTGTCCGGATTTGCCTCTGGCTTGTCGATCTTGTTGACCGCAACGACGATTGGCACCTTGGCAGCCTGAGCGTGAGCGACGGCCTCTCTGGTTTGAGGCATGACACCATCGTCGGCGGCAACCACCAGGATGACGATATCGGTTGCCTGAGCGCCACGGGCGCGCATTGCCGTGAAACGCCTCGTGGCCCGGCGTATCGAGGAACACGACGGTGCCCCGGTCGGTGTCGACGCGATACGCACCGATGTGCTGCGTGATACCGCCGGCTTCGCCAGCAACGACATCTGCCGCGCGAATCTTGTCTAGGAGCGAGGTCTTGCCGTGGTCGACGTGACCCATGACGGTGACGACCGGAGGCCGGTGCGCTCGGTCGTCGGCCTTGTCTTCGAACTCGCCGCGCGCATCGCCGACGATTTGGTCCTCGCTCAGAGCGACGTTCTCGACCTCGTAGTTGAACTCGCCGGCCAAGACCGCAGCGGTATCCGCATCGAGCGTGCTGTTGATGTGAACCCCTGAGACCCCGAGCTCCATCAACTTCATCAAGACGTCGGTCGCCTTGAGGCTCATTTTCTGCGCCAGCGTTTGAAGCTGGACGTTGTCTTCGATTCGAATCAGGCGCTTCGCTGCGCCTGGCACCGTAATCTCGGTCTGCTTCGGCTTCTTACCGGGCTGCAGACGCTTCTTTCCGGGGCGTCCCTGTGGACGGCCGGTGGGACCGATCGAGGAACGCCCGCGAATCTCCCGTCGACGAGGCGCATGCTGTTCACGCTGCGCGGCATGCTCCGCGACGATGCGGCGACGCGCGCCTTCCGAAAGCGGTGTGGCGCTTGGCGCCTTGGCCTTGCCGCGTCGCATGACGCCGGGCGGCAGCGGATCATGAGAGAAACGACCTTGCTCGCCGGGCTCTTCGGAAGGCACATCCGGTGCAGCGGGTGGCGGTGCGGCACGCGGCGGCTCCTGGGGTCGCTGCGCCTCGGCGGCAGGCTCCGCAGTCGGCTCGGCGGCGACCACCTCCGGCGTTTCGCTCGGGGCCGGCTCTGGCTCGACCATCGGCTGGGGCTCCGGGATGGGCGTGGGCGCAGCAGGCGGCGGTGTGTGGGCGAGCGAAGGCTCTTCGACCGGAGCGCTCGCCGGCGCTTGCGCGACGACCGGCGCTGCATCCTCGGTCTTCTTGCGACGCTTACGACGCACGACGGTCGGCCGAATTCGTTCTTCGACCATCGCCTCGCTTCGATCCTTGCCGAGCGATCGTTTGATGCGGTCCACTTCGACCGGATCCAGAACGCTCATGTGATTGCGCACCTGGATCCCAAGGGTCGCAATCCGTTGGATCAGGTCGCGATTTTCGACCCCCAACTCTCGGGCGACCTCGTAGACTCGAACCTTAGTCATCCATCCTCCGATAGGGCCTCTATGTGCGACAGGCAATCTAAGACCGCTCGAGCGATACCCCGATCTGTCACCAGGACGACGCCAAGCTCCGAACGGCTGAATGCGTCCCCCAAGCTGGCCTTTGTCCCCCAAGTCGCCGTCGCGCAACCAAGCGCCGTTGCAGCATGTGCGAGCTCATCCCCGCGACCACGCGAATCCTCTGCGCGGATCAGTAGAATCCCCTTTACTTGCCTTCAAAGCAGAACGAACCGCGTCCCCTCCGAGAGCCAGGCTGCGAGTGCGCTGGGCCGAGCTCAGCAGGCCCAGGGCCCGCCGCTCGAATTGCTGCACCACCATCCGTTCGATGCTCTCGGGCTCGACTTGAGCCACGCCCCGAAGCGCGCGAGCCAAGCCGCCCCGGAGTGAAGCGGAGCGGATACAGGCCCTTCTGGGGTGCACGGACACCCCACGGCCGCCAAGGCGCCGACCGAGATCCACGGCCACAAAGGGCGCAGTGGGCCCGACGACGAGGCGCACGAGGTCCTCCCGGTCGGTGCGACTGCCACAGCCGGCGCACATCCGCGTCGAAGGCTTGTCTCGTTCGCTCTTGCCCATGACAACCAGCATCGACGCCTACCCTACTTGGTCTCCTCGAACGACTCGGCCCGGTCTCGGTCTCGGAACCCGTCTCGGAGCCGGCCTCGGCCTCGGCCGCTGCCACCGCCGCTGCCACCGCCGCTGCCTCTGCCGTCGCTTCCGCTTCCGCTTCCGCTTCCAATCGCGCCGCCTCCGCCTGGGCGGCCGCGATGCTCTGCAGCATCTTCACCTCGACGGGCGGCCACTCCGTTCCGACAAAATCGGCGACTGCGGCTTTGAGGGCCTGCGCTCTTGCGGCGCCAAGCCCAGATTTGATCGCAAGGCGATCGGTGTCCTCTTCGGCTGCGATGACATCGACCGACGTGTAACCGTTCTGCTCGAGCTTGTCCGCGACGCGAGCGTTGACCCCACGCACCAGGAGCAGCTTGTCGCGTTCGCTCGGCGCCTCGGTCGCTTCCGTCATCGCTGCCAAGCGCTCCGTGCGAAGCGCCTCCATTGCGCTCGCGGCGTCCGCACGAAGCTTCGCGACATCGTCTGCCGAGACCCCCGGCACAGACGCAAGCTCGCCTTCACTGGCTTCCACGACCTCGTCAAGGCTACGGAAACCCATGCGGTACAGCGATCGTGACAGCTCTTCGTCGGTGCTCAGGCGCGACAGCGCCTCCATCGCTTCTTCCTCGATCTGCTGGAAGCGAGACTCGCTCACGATGTCGAGTCTCCAGCCACTAAGCTGAGAGGCGAGCCTCACGTTCTGTCCGCGGCGACCAATCGCCAGGGACAGCTTCGCATCCGGCACGACCAGCTCCATGTTGGAATTGGTTTCGTCGATGACGACGCGGACGACCTCGGCAGGAGCAATCGCGTTACAAACGAAGCGGGCCGGGTCACGGTCCCAGGGAACGATGTCGATCTTCTCGCCGCGAAGCTCCTGAACCACGGCCTGCACGCGTGAGCCCTTCATGCCCACGCAAGCGCCCACCGGGTCGACATCCGAGTCACGGCTGCTTACGGCGATCTTCGATCGTGCGCCCGGCTCCCGGGCTGCGGCAACGATTCGCACGATGCCTTCGTAGATCTCGGGAACCTCCATTTCGAAGAGCTTCACGAGAATCCCGACATCGGTGCGAGAGAGAATGATCTGGGGGCCACGGGCCTCACGGTCGATGTCCTTCAAGAGGGCTACGATGCGATCGCCGGGGCGGTAGCTCTCGCGCGGCGTTTGCTCACGCGGTGGCAGCACGGCTTCGACGCCGCGACCGAGGTCGACGATGATGTTCGAACCACGCTCAAAGCGGCGCACTACGCCGGTGATGATCTCACCTTGGCGGCTCTTGTACTCGACGAACACTCGCTCGCGCTCAGCGTCGCGAACGCGCTGGATGATCACCTGCTTGGCGGTCTGCGCAGCGATTCTTCCGAATCGGCTTCGACTCTGCTCGAGGCTCAGAAGCTCCCCGAACTGCTTGTCCTGCTCGCGCGCCTTGTCGCGGTCTTCAGGGAGGTAGAAGATCTGAAACCCGAGCTCCTCGCCGATTTCTGCTTCGAGGCCGTGCGTCTCCGCTTCTTGGACCGAAATCTCCTGCTCGCTGTTTTCTACCGACTCGACGACGGTCATGTACTGAAACAGATCCACCGCGCCCGACTCCGGGTTGAACCTCGCTTCGAGCTCGCGGTCGGGACCAAAGGTCTTTTTCGCGGCCGTCAGAATCGCCTGCTCGGTCGCCTCAACCAGAATCTTGGCGTCGATGCCCTTTTCTTGGCTGACCTGTTCAATCACATGCTGAAGCGAGAGCGCGCTTTGCTGCATAGCCATCTACCCACCTAGTTCGAGAATCTGTACACGAGGTTCGCCTGAGCGATTTCCGCGTGTGGAATCAAAAGTATCTTGCCGTCTTGGTCGAGCTCGATGCTCTGATCGACGACCCGAAGCAGCTTTCCGCGAAAGCGACGCTGCCGTTCGATTGGGGATTGGGTCTTCAATTTGACCTCGCGACCGGAGAATCGTTCGAAGTCCGAGAGCTTGACCAGCGGCCGTTCGAGCCCCGGAGAGCTCACCTCGAGCCGGAATGCCCCGGAGGGAAGCAAGTCCTCGTGGACGTCCAGACTGGTCGAGATGTCGCGGCTGACGCCAGTGCAATCTTCCAGGGACACACCGCTGCCGACCTCCATGCCTGGCACCTCGCGGTCGATGATGACCCGAATCACGGCCCCCTTTGGCTCACGCAGATAGCGCACGTCGACCAGCTCCACACCGTGGGCGCGGCAAATTGGGTCGATTAACTGCTCCAATACGTGGACTAGCTGTTCAGTGGCCTGGGTCAATTTCTGCTCTGGGTCGCTAAACGAAAAATGGGCGGGCCGTGGCGGCCCACCCATAGAGAGGCAAACCAAATTTTCAGGCAGCCACCTACCACAGCGCCCCATCCCCCGCAAGCAAACCGACCGCTTGATGCTTTGCGTCGTTGACAGTGTGAAAGGCATCTTGGTATGCCCCGCCAGTAGCCCCGCCGGATCGGCGCGGGAGCAGGAGGAAAGCATGATGCGTTCGTTGAAGATCGGGCACTGGGTTGCCCTTGTAAGCATGGCGGCCTTGGTTGCGAGTTGTGGGTCGACCCGTGAGTCCGCCTGGGACACCAGCACGGGTGCCGTTCAGCTCGATGATGCGGCTCGGGCGCAGGTCGCCGAGCTGATGTCTGCTGCCGACGCCGCTTGGGCGAACCGGGGCGACCCCGCACAAGCCAAAGCCGCGATCGACGCCTGGACCAAGGCCGCCGAAATCGATCCCCAAAACGTGACCGCGCTCAACGAGCTGACACACGCGATCTACTTCTACTCGGATTGTCACCTTCGCTTCGATGAGGACAACCCCGAGGCCTACAAGAACATGCACGAAGAAGGCACCCGCGCCGCTGAGCGCGCGTTGTCGGCGATGTCGCCCGCCTTCGCTGAGAAGATGGCTTCCGGTGAGCGCATCGAAGACGCGATCAGCGTCCTCAACGCTTCGGCGGTGCCGGCCCTCTACTGGCGCTCTTCGAATCTTGGTCGCTGGGCCACGCTCGAGAGCTTCGCAACGCTTCTTTCCTACAAGGACGAGATCCGCGAGATCATGGAATTCTGCCTCGCGAACAACTCAGACTATTTCTACAGTGGTCCCAACCGCTACTTCGGCATCTTCTACGCCAAGGCGCCCGGTTTCGCTGGCGGCGACATGAAAAAGTCGGCCTCGTTCTTCAACATTGCCATCGACGAGTACCCGAACTACTACGGCACACGCATCCTCATGGCGGAAGAATGGGCGGTCAAAGAGGACAATCGACCGCTCTTCGAAGAGCTCGTGAACTACGTTCTCAAGGGCGACCCGAACGTGATCCCGGCGATCGTTCCCGAGAGCCAGTGCGAACAGCGGAAGGCCGCGAAGCTGATGGCCGAAATCGACGACATTTTCTGATCTGAATAGGCCCACACGCTACAGCGTCCACAGGGCCAGCCCGAGGAGAATCCAATGCGTAAGTCCATTGTCTGTGTTGCGGCGTTTTTCGCCCTTTCCTTCCTGTTTGCCGGACCCGCTCCAGCATCGGCGCAGGACTACGTCTTGGAGATGGGAACCGTCGTCCCCGCGGGCAGCCCTTGGGCGCTGCAGCTCAAGCGCCTGAAAAAGTATGTCGAAGAAGCGACGGGCGGCCGGGTGAAAGTGAAGCTTCGCCTCGGTGGCTCGAATGAGCGTTCCTTAGCCCGGCGGACCCAAATGGGAAGCAAGCAGGGCTTCGCCGGTTCGGTCGGTGGGCTGAGCTCCATCGTTCGCGAGGTGAACGTGCTCGAGGCACCCTACGTGTTCGACACCGTCGAGCAGGCGGACAAGGCCCTCGATGACCCGGAGGTCTTGAAGCAAGTTCGCGAGATTCTCGCAAAGCAGAAGCTGGTCTTCGCGCTCTGGGGCGAGAACGGTTTTCGCTCCTACTTCAGCCGGCGCCCCATTCGCAGCCCGGACGACATGAAGGGGATTCGCTACCGCTCGCAAGAGGCCGTCGCGCACGTTGAAGCCTACAAAGCGCTTGGGGCAAGCCCGGTGACCATCGACGTCGCCAACACGATGACCAGTCTGCAGACCGGCGTCGTCGACGGCTTCGACAACACGCCGCTCTTCGCAATGGCGACGACCTGGTACCAGGGCCTCGGCGACGACGAGCGTAACCTGATCCTCTCGAAGCACTCGTATCAGCCCGGCATCGTCGTGTATTCCAAGAAGTGGTTCGACACGCTTCCTGAAGACATTCAGAAGATCCTTCTCAACGTCCCCTACGACCTCACGACCTGGGGCCGCGAGCAAGTCCGCAAGATGGAGCCGGTTCTCATCAAGAACCTCGTCCGCTACGGGTACGACATCCACGACCCGAGCAAAGCCGAGCTCCAGAAGTTCAAGGACAAGGAAAAGGGCGTCCCCGAGAACGTCGCCAAGCAGGTCGGCCCCGCGGGCCAGAAGCTGCTGAAGGCAGTCAAAGCGGCGCTGGCCAAGTAGGCCCGGAAGACGGGCTGCCGCGGGTCACGGGGTCTCCCCGTGGACGTACACCCAAGTTCCCGGGTTCTCCTCGGTCGCCATGCCTCCGTGCCAGACGTCGGGCAGGTCCGGTCCGGCCCAGTTGTACAACCATTTGGCGTCGTGTGGCGCCAGGTTGATGCAGCCGTGGCTTCGCGGACGGCCGAAGCGATCGTGCCAGAAGGCGCTGTGGAAGGCGTACGCGCCCTTGAAATACATGACGTAGGGCACGTCTTCGAGCGAGTACGGCGGTTCGCCGGGCTCATCGTTGTCCATCGTGGAGGTCAGATGCTTCCCACGGATGCGATGTAGGCCCTGTGGCGTGAGGTAGCTCTGCTCCGGGGTCGGAGTCCTCGAACGCCCCGTCGAGACGAGGGTCAGGTAGCGAGGCCGTTTCCAGTCATAGGCCACCAAGAGCTGCCGGCTGAGGTCGACGTCGATCCAGCGCTGCCCTTCCCCGACTCCCTCCGGCGGCGCGCTCGGCTCGATGACCATCACGTCTGCCTCGCGCACCAGCCGGCCGTTTCCAAGTTGCAGATAGATGCTACCCTCGATGCGACGGCGTGACCGCACGGGAAGCCAGGACCGATTCTCGAGACCCTCACGACTGGCCTTGAGCTTTCCCCGATCGTTCAGCCTGTACACGGTCGTCTGCTCGTGCCGGGTCACCGCCACAGGCAGATCCCAAGCTCCATCGCCCAGCACTTGTCCCCGGAACTCGCTCCATTCCTTGCGACGCAGGTTCTCGGCTGGCACGAAGCCGTTTTGCTGGGTGCGCCAGTAGGTCTCGCCATCTCTTTCGAAGCGCCGATCCAAGCTCACGTAGAAGCCCGGCCGGAGGATCCGAAGCACTAGTGGATTGCTGATGTTCTGCTCGAGCGTCGGCGCGTCGGGCTCCTCGCGCGATGAGGTCTCGACCACGGGCTCCGGAGCTTCCGGCGGGATCAGGTACACCTCATCGGCTTTGGGTATTCGCTTGTAGAGCGGCGTCTTTCGTCTAACGGTCACGTACTCGTAGGGCATGGGCGCGTCGCGGTCGGCTTGCCGCGCTCGAAGCTCCGGGAGTCGTTCGCCCGAGAACACGATGATGTCTCTCCCTCTGCAGGCGAAGCCACCAGTGTCGAGCTTGTACCAGCCCTCTTCGCAACCTTCGTAGCCAACGGGCTCAGTTGTAGTCGAGTGCAGCAGCGCCCCTGCGCGCAGATAGCCCAGACGCGCGCCCTCCGGGCTGGGTGCCGATCGAATCGGCGTGACGAAGCGCTTCGCGAAAACCCGTCGGGGCGGTCCAAGATCGCGCGCCCTCTCGGGGAGCTCGATGTCGAGGAACGCAAGTGGATCATCGAAGCTGCAACCCGCCAGCGCAAACACGAGCAAAGGAAGAGCGCCTGAAAAGAACGCAACTCAGGTCCATCAGTGGTCGTCGTGTGCGCTGCACAGCCTCGGTCTGCTACGAACTGTCATTAGGATGCGCACGGGTCAACACGTCGAAGCTCTTTCCACGACGTTCGGACTCGTGGCGTCCCTCACGGTGCACCTAGCCGCCCTCGCCTACCTCGCAAGCGCCACCACCCAGTACGACTTCGACTTCGAGCTCACGCTACCCACCGAAGTGGAATTCGGTCTCACCGGCGAGATGGCAATGGCCGAGGCTCCGCCGAAAGCGACGGGCTCGCCCGATCCGAGGTGGGGAGACCTCGCACCGAAGGTGGGCGATTCGGAACGGTCGACCATCGACGCTGGCGTCCCCCTGGACCCGAACACCGACACCGATACGGACACGGGACCGACACGGACACCGACACGGACACGGCGCTGACCTGACAGCGACTCGCTCACCGAACCGGAGCTCGTCGCCCCCTCAACGCTTTCCGGCCCCTCCCGCATTCCGCCCGGCGCTCAGCTGGCTCTTCGCGTGGATTTGAAACGGGTTCGGGATTCGCCCCTTGCCCCGGATGTCACCAGCTTTTTGCGCGGGATTCCGGATTGGCAGCTCCTGCTCCAGGGCTCTGGAATCGATCCCGTCGTCGACCTCGATCGTTTGCTCGTCGCCACACCCAACCTGGAGCGCTCGAAGCTGGTGCTCGCCGGAAGACACCGTCGCGATGAGAGCTTTGCGCGCAAGAGTGTGAAACGCCTCGCCGGCTCGCGTGGCAAAACCGTGCGTTGGCGGCAACGGTATGGAGTCGCCACGGCGCCTTGGCACAATCTCGATCAAACTCCGCGCACCATCGCGCTCCTGAGCCCGCAGCACTTCAGCATCAGCCGGCGACAAGATCTCGAGCGTGTCCTCGCGATGGCCAAGGCGCGCGAGCTTCGAGATGCAAGGAAGGAGGGGCTCGTCGTAGCGCGGGGGCCGGACGCACTCCTGTCGATGGGACCGGACGAAGCGATGTCTCTCGAGGTCGAGGGCCTGCACCGCTTCGTGAGGGGCAACATCAAGCACGTGCCGATCCGTGTTCGGCTCGCCGTGCGTGAAACCGGAACGGACGAAGCGACGGTGTCCGTCTTGGCAACGTACGCCAGCGAAGACCTCGCAAGCGAGGCGTCCGTCTACTGGAAGAGGGTCGCCACCTTCTATTCGCAACAGCTGATCATGTCCTTGGCCGGCTTTGGAAAGACGCTGCGGCGGATGGACTTCGCGCCCGAAGAGGAGCGAATCCAAGTCTCGTTCAAGCTAAACGCAGACCAGATTCGTTTCATCCTGAGTTACGCAGAAGGACGGCTGCGCAGCTCGCCCCGCTGGCGGCGGGAAAGGCAGCAGCCCAACAAAAAAGGGGCCCTGAGGCCCCTTTTTCTCGATTCGTAGTCTCAGTGACTCAGAGGACGAGGTCCTTGAGCTTCTTGAGAGGTGTTGCGCGAATCTTCTTCGACGCAGGCTTGGGCGGAAGCATCATCTCCTCGCCGGTTGCCGGATTGCGTCCCATCCGAGCGGGTTTCGCCGGAATCTTACGAACTTTGAGCTTAATCATATCGGGAATGACGAACTCTCCCGGACCACGGCGACCAAGCTCTTTCTTCACGAGGTCTTGCAGTGCACCGAAGACACTCGTGATTTCCTTCTTGGTGAGGCCGCTCTTGTCGGCCAGTTCGCTCATGATCTGGGCCTTTGTCATTCGCTTGCCCGCTACCATAGTTCCCTCCTAACTCTGTGACCTGCCCCTTTTGTTCAAAAAGGCCCCCAAAAGAAAGCCCCAGACAGGTACGGCGCCATCTATGCCTGGGGTTTTCCTTGCTGACAAGGGTCTTTGTGCGTGATTGCAAAGAAATTTCTGGGGGTTAAGCGATCCCGGCTTGTAAGCGAACGGGGCCGGGGGCAGCGGGACCCGATGTGCAGAGGCGCTTACCCACAGGCGGTCCACAGCTGTCCGGGGACAAGTCGCTCAAGTTCTCACAGCGCGCTTTGAAGAACGAAATTCGATGTAATTACGTTCCTTTACCGTCCAAACCCGCAGTGCTACACGAACATTAGGAGCTCAGATCTCGGGCGTTCGCTGCCGGTTTTCCACAGGGCAGAGGGGTTAGCGAGCGGCTTTGACGGAGGCTAGGAGATCCTGCGTTCGCGCTGTCATTTCGCGCTCCTCCCGCTTGCTGACGTGGTCATGGCCCAGGAGGTGAAGGAGACCGTGCGCCAACAAAAACGTCGCTTCCTCGACGATTGGGCGATCGTGCTCGGCTGCCTGACGCCTGGCGGTGGGGATGGAGATCACGATATCGCCCAGAAGCTCGGGCTGCGCCCTCGGCCCGGGCCCCTCCTGCATGGGGAAGGCCAGGACATCGGTGGCCTTGTTCATCTTTCGGTACTGCCGATTGAGCTCACGGATCGTCGCATCGTCGCAGAGCAGAATCGAAAGCTCTGCATCGGGCAGTCCAAGGGACGCAAGCATGACCTCCGCGCGCCAACGAAGATCGGCATGACGAACGGGGCGCTGTTGCAGGGCGCGCGAGCGAATCCATACGGGCATCGCATGGCTACTGGCTCCCAGCTCTGACTCGGTCAAGTCGGGCGGCGGGGTGCCCCAAGCGGGCCGGTTGCTATGCTCCCCCCGTGTTCGAAAAAGTACTGATCCTCCGGCGCGGAGAAGCTGCGACCCGTGTCGCGCGCACCTGCCGTCGACTGGGCGTCGAGTCGATTGTGGTAGCTCCCAAGGACGAGCAGGCGAGCCGTCATGTCGAGGCCGCAGACCGGAGCATCGAGGTCGACTTCGAAGAGGCCGACGGCATTCCGACCGAGCAGTTGCCGGCGATCCTCGAGCAAGCGGGCGCCGACGCGGCGCACCTCGGCTACCAGGGCCAGCCCGAGATGTTCGAGCTCGCGAGCGCCGCCGAGAAGGCGGATGTCGCCGTGGTGGGCA
This sequence comes from uncultured delta proteobacterium, assembly GCA_963716775.1. Lineage (GTDB taxonomy): Bacteria > Myxococcota_A > Polyangia > Polyangiales > Houyiibacteriaceae > SG8-38. The sequence continues at coordinate 229,751 of CAVQUI010000006.1, read as the reverse complement.
CTGACCTCGACGTGCTGGGCGCCCTCGCCGACCAGGCCACGATCCAAGCAGCAGCCGAGAGAGCGCAGGTACGCACCGTCCAGGACCGCGAAGACCCGTCGCGGCCCCGCGAAATCGGTGTCCTCGTCGCGGCGGACTCCCACGGAGAAACCATCGCCATCGTCGAATGCGACCGCAGCCTTTCCAGCTCCGCGCACACGCTGATCCACGAGACACCCTCGCCCGAGCTCATCTTTCGTACCGATGGTGAAGCGTTTCGGATGGCGCTCTTCGAAAGCGCTCGACGCCTGGCGGCCGAGCTTCGTTACGCAGGGCTTCTCGAGGTGCGGTTTCAAATCGACCCATCCGGCCTGTTCTGGGTCTCGGACGTCAAGATCGGCCTTCCCCGGCATCACACACTGATCGAAATGGTCACACGCCTGGACTTGGTCGCGCTTCAGCTTCGAATCGCATCAGGCGAACCCATCCCCGAGGAGCTCGAGACGCTTGAGCCCCGCGGGCACGCCCTCGACGCATCGATTCTCGCGCTCGATCAACCAGAGGCGGTCGTCTCCTCATTCTCCGTTTCGCCGTCGCAGCAGGGCCGGGTTCGCGCGACATCCTCCGCCACGGTGGGGCTGCCCCTGCCAGCGGACGACCGTCCTCTGATTGCGAAGCTGACTACCTACGAGCCAATCCGCCACCGCGCACTCCTGTCGATGGACAGGATGCTGGCCGAGCTGCGCGTCCAGCCGTTCGGGACGAACGTGCAGGCGCTGAGGCGAGTCCTCAGCGACTACTCGTTTCGTGCAGGGCAGTACGACAGCGAATCAGCCGTGCGATTGGCCAACGGCTGAGCTCCCCTTCGACCCTCAGGCCGCGAAAGTCGACTTGCGAGCGTACACCGCGGCATCGCCCAGTTGCTCTTCGATACGCAGCAGCTGGTTGTACTTCGCGATTCGTTCGGAGCGCGATGCGGAGCCGGTCTTGATCTGCCCGGCGTTCGTGGCGACCGCCAGGTCGGCGATGAAGGTGTCCGCAGTCTCACCGCTTCGATGTGAAATGATCGACGCGTAGCCGTTCAGGGCACCCAGGCGAATGGTGTCGAGGGTCTCGGTGACCGATCCAATCTGATTCACCTTGATCAGAATCGCGTTGGCGACGCCCCGATCGATGCCCATCTGCACTCGCTCGGTGTTCGTGACGAAGAGGTCGTCGCCGACCAGTTGCACGCTGCCGCCTTGGGTTTCGGTCTGGATCTTCCAGCCGTCCCAGTCATTCTCGTCCATTCCGTCTTCGATGCTGACGATCGGGTACTTCGAGCAGTAGTCCGCGTAGATCTTGACGAGGGCAGCCGCGTCGACCGGCTTCTTGTCGAAGGTGTAGACGCCCGTCTTCTTGTCGTAGAACTCGCTTGCCGCGCAGTCGAGGGCTATCGAGATGTCTTCGCCGGGGCGATACCCCGCCGCCTCGATTGCGCGCGCAACGAAGGAGAGCGCCTCCTCGTTGGTGGAAAGGTGCGGTGCGAAACCGCCTTCGTCACCGACACCGGTCGCATGCCCGGCCTCTTTGAGAAGCTTCTTGAGATTGTGAAAGGTCTCGGCGCCGGCGCGAAGCGCTTCCGAAAACGAATCGAAGCCGTGCGGAACGACCATGAACTCTTGAATCTCGAGCCCGCTGTCCGCGTGCGCGCCGCCATTGATGATGTTCATCAAGGGCGTCGGGAGAACCTGAGCCTGGACGCCTCCGAGATAGCGCCATAGAGGTAGCCCCACCTCCGCCGCGGCAGCGCGGGCAACCGCCATCGAAACGCCGAGGATCGCGTTCGCCCCAAGTTTTGCCTTCGAAGGAGTTCCGTCATAGTCGAGCATGGTCTGATCGACCTCGGCCTGGTCGAGCGCGTCCGCGCCAATCACCTGCGGCGCGATCTCATTCACCACGTTCTCAACGGCCTTCAAGACGCCTTTGCCGAGATAGCGGCTGGCATCGCCATCACGAAGCTCGAGCGCCTCGTGCTCGCCCGTCGATGCCCCCGACGGGACAGCTGCACGGCCGGTTGCGCCGCCCATCAATTCCACGTCGACCTCGACGGTGGGATTGCCTCGGGAGTCCAGAATCTCTCTTGCGCCTATGGCGATGATCTCGGTCATGATTTCACCTCGCGGACGCCTTAGCGGCTGATTAGGAGCGATGCAAGGATGTGGGTGCTAGGCTCGGCGGCCATGCATGCCCAGCTGTTCATTCCTTGGTTTCGCCTCGAGTCCTGGGACATCCCGCTACCGTTCTCACTTCCGGTCTTGGGCGACACCCTGTCGATCCAGCCCTTCGGCGTTCTGGTCGCCACCGGCGTGCTCCTCGGCGCCTGGGTCGCTGGACGTTTCGCACGACGCAACGACTTGGACACCGTAGCCACCGGCGACCTGGTGACCTACGCGGTCGTGACCGGATTCATTCTAGGCTACTTCCTGAACGGCCTCTTCTACGAGCGCGAGACCTTCATGGAGATCGTTCGAGATCCCTCCCTGCTCTTCTCGACCTGGCTTGGGCTCTCCTCGTATGGCGGCTTCTTCGGTGGCATTCTCGGCTGCTTCATCTGGAAGTACCGCAAGAAGATGGACCTGCTGCCCTACGCCAACGCCGTGTGTTTTGGCTTGCCCGTAGGCTGGCTCTTCGGGCGCATGGGCTGCTTCGTCGTGCACGACCATCCGGGGAAGGTCACCGACTTCGCATTGGCAGTCTCCGAATACCGTTTTGGCGCTCCGCCCTATCAGCCGCGTCACGACCTCGGCCTGTACGAAGTGATCTTCTCCGCCTTGATCATCGGACTCTTCGTTTGGCTCGAGCACCGGAAGCGCCGTCCTGTTGGCTTCTATTGCGTGCTTCTGCCGCTGCTTTACGCGCCGGTTCGGTTCTTTCTCGACTTCCTGCGAGCTGCCCCACTCGAGGGTGGCGACGTCCGCTACGGCGGGCTCACTCCCGCGCAGTGGTCCTCCATCGCGATGGTCTGCGTCGGCCTGGCGGTCTGGCAGTTCGCGGTGAAACCCCGCATGGCCAGCGGGGAATCCGAAAGCGCGCGCGCCTGAGGCGCTATTTCAACAAGACGACGGTGACCTGAGGGCCGCCTTCGTCCTGGGTCGCCTGGCGAAAACCCTCGACGTAGGCAGCGTCCTGCGAGAGATGCTCGTGGATAGCGCTCCGAAGCGCACCGCTGCCGACTCCGTGCACGATGAACGCGTTCCGTTCGGCGGCGCCGTACATTCGATCCAGAAAGGCCTGAGCCAGAGAAACCGCTTCCTCTGCGCGAAGGCCACGCACATCGAGTGTGTTGTCACCTGTTCGCAGAGCGCGCTGCACCTTGGACTGTGTGCCGGTCACGGGCACCCGTTCTTTGCCCGCCGGCGCGGAAACCTGCTTGAGACCACGGAGGTCGCTCAGGTCGACCCAGAGCTTCATCATGCCTGCCGCGACACGGACCTTCCCACGAGCGGGCCCTTCGACCACGTCTGCGACACTCCGAAGCCGTTCGACCCAGACGCGATCACCGACTCGAACCGATTCGAGGGGGGTCTGCGAGGTTTCGACCGGTTCAGGCTCTAGCGATCGACGTTGACTCTCGAGCTCGCCGAGGACGGCGCCTGCCTCGCTCAGAAGCTCGGAAACCGCGGCGACCGATTTGGCTTCCGAGCGCTCTCGAAGCGCTTTTTTGGCCTGGTCGAGCCGAGCGTGAACGTCCCTCAGCTCATCGACCAACTTCTGCGCTTCCCTGCCGAGCGCTTTCGCGTCGCGCGCCTTGAGCTCTTGGCGTCGCTTGTCGACCTTCGCTCTCTCCTCGGATAGCTCGGCGCGCTCGGCCTGAAGTGCGGCTTGCTCCTGGAGTGCGGCCTTCGTCGCCGTGTCCAGCTTTGCAACGAGGGTCTCGAAGCTTCGTGAATGCTCCGGCAGCGCGCTTCGTGCCGCATCGATCACGTCGGCAGGAATGCCGAACCGCCGGGCCACTTCGAGCGCGTTCGAGCCGCCGGGAACGCCCATTCGCAAGCGGAACGTCGGCGCCATTTCATCGAAGTCGAAGCCTACTGCCGCGTTGTGCATCTCGTCGCGCTCGGCGGCGAGCGCCTTCAAGGCTTCGTAGTGTGTCGTCACAGCGACTGCCGTTCCGCGCTCGACCAACCGCGTCACGATCGCGCAGGCCAAGGCAGCGCCGGCTTCGGGATCCGTGGCGCCGGCAAGCTCGTCGAGCAGGACCAGCACCGATTCACCAGCCTGTTCGAGCACGCTCTTGAGAGTGACCAAGTGGGCGGAGAAAGTCGAGAGACTGCGCGCAAGGCTCTGTTCATCGCCCACAGCGGCGAGCACCGGCGAGAAGAACCCGCAGACACTGCCTTCCGCTACCGGCACGGCGAGCCCCGCGCGCGTCATCAGCGCTGCCAGGCCGAGCATCTTGAGGGCGACTGTCTTACCGCCCGCGTTGGGGCCCGAGATGACCAGAGCCTCACCTCCCCGGAGCTCGATGTCGTTCGGGACGACGTCGAGTCCGCTCAAGGCGAGCAGCGGATGCCGCGCCTTTCGCAACGAAATTCGTGGCTCCTTCGTCAGCTCGACGAACTCTGCGCGCAGATCGATTGCGAGCTTTGCGCTGGCACTTCGCAAGTCGGCATGGTCGAGCGCTTCGGCTGCGGCTCGGAGCTGCGGCACGTACTGGCGCACCAGGTCCGACAGCGCTGCCAAGATTCTCCGCTCTTCGCGCTCGAGCTCGGCCTGCGCCATCTTGAGGCGGTTGCCGCGCTCGACCAGCTCGCGGGGCTCGACGAATATGGTTGCCCCGCTCGCGCTCGATCCGTGCACGATGCCATGAAAACGCTCGTGCGCATCGGCGCGAACGGGAAGCACATAGCGGCCTTCGCGAATCGTGAAGAACGAGTCCTGCAGGATGGCGCTTCGCTTCTGAATCAGCTCTTCGAGCTTCCGAATGATCCGTCCGCGAAGATTGCCTGCCTCGTGGCGAAGACGGGCCAGCTCGGCGCTTGCCGAATCGAGGATCGTGCCGTCATCACCTATCGACAAGCCCAGCTCTTCTTCGAGCCCCTCGAGCGTCGGATCGATCGCGCAGACCCGATAGAGATTCGGAACACCGTCCTTTCGTTGGCTTAGAAAGCGACGAAGCGCGGCCGACGCACGCAGCGTCATGCGTATGTCTTTTAGAGCGCTCCCATCGAGCACGCCTTCGCGCTCCAGGTGCTGCAGCGAGGCCGCGATTTCGCAAATCCCGTCCAAGGGAAGCGGCTCGTTTCGAACGAGCAGCTGCCAAGCCTCTTTGGATTCGGCTAGCGCACACTCGGTCTGCTCAAACGAGTCCGCAAGCTCCAGAGACAGGCCGTCGCCAAGTGGCCCCCTACATCGGTCCGCCACGGCGCGCTCTAGCTGGTCCCAGTCAAGATCGGCTAGCGTCTTGTGCTCGGCTTCACTCACTGAGCCCACTCGGGAACCTTGAGGTCCGAGGAACGGGCTGGCGCCTGACGCATGGGCTTGGGCTTGGGAGCCTGCGCATTGCGCGGCTTGTGGCTGGGCTTCTTGGGGGCCTGGAGCTCGATCGAAATAGTCTTCTCTTGGCTCGGGGTGATCGCCGCCCGTCCCCTCCGCTTACCGAGCTTCGCAACGAGCACCAGGGGCGCTCCCGGCACAACCTGAAGCGTGCACGGGGTCGCGGCGCATGCCTGCGAGCCGCTCTCGTAGAGAACCCGCGCCCCCTGTGGATCGCTCGCCACATGCACGTCAACCAAGGTCGGCTCCGGCTCGACCTCCGGGACTATCGGTTCAGCCACGGCGAGCGTCTCCGTTTCCGTGACCGGAAGCTGCTCGGCCGGACCTCCACTGGCCTCCGCTTCGCTTCCCGGGCCGGAAAGCGATCCGAGAGCAAGCCAGGCAACGACGCCGGCTGCACCCAGCGCGGCGGTCGCCCAGGCCCAAGGAGAGGTCTTGCGCAGCGGAACCGCACCGATGCCGTCCATCAACGGAAGACCGAGCGCCGACGGTGGGGTCCGCCGAGTCGCACGGCTGACCCGCCCATCGAGAGCGCACGCGATAGCTTCGGCAAGCTCCTCGGTGTCCTGATAGCGGTCGTCGGGGCTCTTGGCGAGCGCCTTGCGAATCACCAGCTCTAGCTCGGGGCTCACCTTGGCGTTGGGGTTCACCTGGTCGATGCCTGGCGCCTCCGCCGTCAAGTGCTGGGTGAGAATCCCCATGAAGGTGTCGCCTTCGAACGGCACGCGGCCCGCGAGACACTCGTAGAGAATGATACCGAGCGCGTACACGTCGACCCGGTGGTCGAGGTCCTTACCCCCCGCTTGCTCGGGTGACATGTATTCGGGCGTGCCGAAAATCATCCCGGTCTTGGTGAGCTTGCGCCCTGGAGCGCCGTCGGTTTCGATGTCACTCATCTTCGCGATGCCGAAGTCGACGATTTTGACGAAGTCCTCGACGCCATCGCGTTTCGTCAGGAAGATGTTCTCGGGCTTGATGTCGCGGTGCACGATGCCCTTGGCATGCGTGGCGCAAAGCGCACGGCAACACTGGAGCACGATGTCGCACGCGCGTTCCGCTTCGATCGTGGCCTTCTTGCCAAGGACGTTACCCAGGTCCTCGCCCTCGAGGTACTCCATGACGAAGTAGCTCGAGCCATGCCTGGTCTCGCCGAAGTCGAAAATGTCGACGATGTTTTCATGACCGATTCGCGATGCGCTCCTGGCTTCCTGGCGGAAGCGCGCCACCACCTCGGGCCTCCGCGACAGGTCGTCCCGCAGAACCTTGATCGCCACCCGCTTGTCGATGTCCCGATGGAGGCCCTCATAGACCAAACCCATACCGCCTTCGCCAATCCGGCACTTCACCAGATAGCGGCCGGCAAGCACGTTGCCGATCAACGGATCGTTCGGGTCCAGCGGGCTAACGCTCATTTGCGACGTCGTGACTAGACGCGTCGCGTCGACCGGACAGAACACCTCTCCGCCGCCGTAATCAACTCTGCAGGCGGGACATACCTTCATCTTGGTGAATTCCCTATTAACTCCCCTGAAATCACGGTAGCATCGCGATTAACGGAGGGTCAACGAAGGCACATAGATCGTCGGCCCGCGTTGCCAATCGAAACCAGCTTTGATAGGCGCAGGCCGTGGGTTCTACGGTACGATTGCTCGACGATGCGCTGATCGACCAAATCGCCGCGGGCGAAGTCATCGAGCGGCCCGCGAATCTCGTCAAAGAGCTGCTGGAGAACGCGATCGACGCCCAGGCGACCTCGATTACCGTGGGAGTGGAAGATGGAGGGCGCGCTCAGGTCCGCGTGACCGACGACGGGATCGGCATGTCGGCGGAAGACGCAGCCCTCAGCATCCGGCGGCACGCTACAAGCAAGATCGCGTCCTTTGATGATCTGGTTCGGGTCTCAACCCTAGGCTTTCGTGGAGAAGCCCTTCCCTCGATTGGTTCGGTGTCGAGAATGACGATCCAGACTCGGCTCAGGGACGCGCTGGAAGGGACCAAAATCATCGTCGAAGGCGGCGAGTTGCGAGAGGTGTCCCCGCTCGGGTGTCCACCGGGGACCACCGTCGAAGTGAACGACCTTTTCTACAACGTTCCGGCGCGAAAGAAGTTTCTTCGGGCGCGTCAGACCGAAACTTCGCGCATCTTCGAGGTTTGTCAGCGTGTCGCACTGAGTCATCCCGAGCTGCGCCTGCTCGTGACCTCCGATGGTCGGACGGCGCGCCAGTATCTCCCCGTGAACAGCCTCGCCGAGCGGGCATATCAGGTCTTTGGTGACGTCGCGCTCCAGGACATCCACTCCGAACGAGACGGGCTAGTCCTCGATGCGATCCTTGGACCCATCGAGCTCGCGCGCGCCGGAGCCCGACACCTCTTTCTCTTCGTCAATGGACGAGCCATCAGCGACCGTCGCCTCGCCCGGGCAATCGCTTTCGCATACGGCGATCGATTGCCACCAGGCCACTATCCGCGCGGGCTGGTTTCGCTTCGACTCGCCCCTGAAGACGTCGATGTCAACGCGCATCCTCAGAAGACCGAGGTGCGCTTCAAACGGCCTGCGCAGCTCGTCGACCTGGTGACCCGAATGATCGCCGCCCGACTTCCGGCGGGGCCAGCCGGCGACGCCTACTGGGAGGCGCGCATTGGAGCGTCTGGACCGATCCGCAATGCCGATGTGACGGCTAGCGGCGGGAACGCGGTCGCGGATTCGCCTGGGGTGGCGCAGCCGGCCGAACCGTACCAGGCGCGGAGCCCGAACGGACTTCGCCTGATCGCTCACGTTCGTGACCGTGTTCTGATTTGCGAGGCAGAGGATCAGATTCTGGTTCTCGATCGCGAGCGTTCCGAAGTGTTGGTTTGCTTCGACGCACTTCGTGAAGCCACCGAAGCTGGAACGCTCGCGCATCAGAACCTGCTCTTTCCGGATCGGCTCGAGCTCACGCCCGCTGCGGAAGCCGAGCTCAAACGCCACGAGCCGGCCCTCCGCGCCCTCGGTTTCGACTGGTCCGAGCTCGGCGAAGGTTCGTACGTGGTGCGGGCGGTTCCCGCTCTTCTCGCCCACGCCCGCGCCACGGCGCTCTTCAAAGAGGCTCTCGCAGCCCTACGGAACGGCGGCGAGGAAGCACGGAGTTCGGCGCTGCGCGCCTTGGCTCAGTGCGCCGCGACCGCCAACGGCGAACCCCTCGATGAGGCCGCCGCACAGCGCATCGTCGCGGGTATTTGGCCGAGCCGGAACGCCCATCGTGCCTGCGTTCTCGCAAAAGTGCCCTTGTCATCGTCGGGCTCGGAGAACGCCCTTGTCTGAAGCCCTCCAGCCGATCGTCGTCATCGCCGGATCGACCGCCACGGGCAAGACCGCTGCGGCGATCGAAATCGCGCGTCAGCTCGGCGGCGAGCTGGTCGGCGCCGACAGCGTGCAGGTGTACCGCGGCTTCGACATCGGATCTGCCAAGCCAAGCGCCGCCGAGCTCGGGGGAGTCTCCCACCATCTCATCGATGTGTTCGACCCAAACCAGGAAGTCGACGCCATGGCCTATGCCGCGCTTGGCGACGCGGCGATTCGAGACATCGCAGGCCGCGGGCACCTTCCGATTGTGGTGGGCGGCACAGGGCTCTGGATACGCGCGCTCATCCGAGGGCTGGTCGACGTTCCAGCTGTCGATCCGGTGATCCGGAAACGTCTCGAAGACGCGGCAATGGAAGCTGGTGCACCTGCATTGCACGCTCGCCTCGGCGAGATTGATTCGATTTCTGCCAAGGCGATTCACCCGAACGACAGCCTTCGTATCGTGCGCGCTCTCGAGGTCTACGAACAAACCGGCACACCACTCGGCACGCTCCGCGCGGAGCACGCGCTCGGCCAACCACGATACCGGGCGCTCCTCATCGTGCTCGAAATGGAACACGAGGGTCATGGCGCGGTCATCGAAGACCGGGCCAGGCGGATGCTGGAAGCAGGCTGGGTCGACGAGGTGCGTTCGCTGCGCGAGCGCTGGGGAGACGAGATTCGCCCCCTCGGAAGCGTCGGGTACCGCGAGGTCGTGGAACACATTCGCGACGAGCTCCCGTTCGAAGAAACAGTGCGTAGAATCCGGAAGTCGACGCGGATTTATGCGCGGCGGCAACGAACCTGGTTTAGAAGCGAACCCGGTGTAAGCTGGCGCAGCGAAAGCGCCGAGCTCCGCAAGCCGAGCAGCCTCGACCGCATCGCACGAGAACTAAGGCTTTGAACTTCTTCGGACATGCAGTCGTTGCGAGCTGGGCCGACCGCCGAGCGGGACACCTACTGGGGAGCATGTTGCCCGACTTCGAAGCGATGGTGGGCGTCCCTTTGCTAGAAGTCCACGATGCCGGTATCCGACGCGGAATCGAGCTGCACCATCGGACCGACGACGCCTTTCATCGATCACCTGCGTTTCTCGCCTCCTGCGCGCAGGCCCTCGACGCCTTGACCGAAGCCGGTGTGCGACGCGGAACCGCGCGAGCCGTCGGTCACATCGGCACCGAAATGTTCCTCGATGGCTGGCTCGTGCGGGAGCAGAGCCACGTCGACGCTTACCTCGAGGCGATCGATCTCGAAGCCGGCGAGCTCCTGGACTGGAAGGACCAAGGGCAGGCGTTCTCCAAGCTCCGGACCCGACTCAGCATCTGGGGCGCGCCGCGCGACTACGCCGACCCTGCGTTCGTTTCGGGCAGGCTCCGCGACGCACTTCGACACCGACCGGCCCTGGCGGTGCAAGAAGACCAGGCCGCCCGAGTCGCAGAATACCTCCCTTCCCTCCAAAGGATCGTAGAGGAAGGCGCCCGAGAACTGCTCAATGAGCTCCAGGACGCGCTAGGCTTCGGGGACTGAGATGCTCGACGAAAGGGGACCGCGCAGCGCCAGCGGCGAGAAGCGCCGCCGCTACCTGAGGTGGGGCCGAATCGCCGTCACGATCGGAGCGGTCGCGTACTTGGCGAACCTCGTCGATCCGCGCGACGTCTTGAACGCGTTTCAGCGTCTCTCCCTCGGCGCTGCGCTGACTGCCATCGCGGTCGTTCTCCTCGGACTGTGCTGCGGCATGGTTCGCTGGCGCCTCTTGTTGCGAGCCTACGGCGCGATCGACATCCCACCCTGGCCTCGTGTCGCCCACCTGTACTTCGTCGGCCATTTCTACAACACCTACGCGCCGGGCGGCGTGGGCGGCGACGTCATTCGCGGCGTGGCAGGCCGCAAGGCGTTTGGGGACCTCGATCTGGCAAGCGCCACCAGCGGTGTGGCCGTAGTGTTCATCGAGCGGGTCATCGGTGTTTCGGCCCTTCTCGTTCTTGCGGCGGGCGCCTATTTGATTCGACCGATTCCCGGGATCCAGAACGTGGGTCTCTGGGCCACGCTTGGTCTCGGGGCCGCTGCCGCCGCCTTGGTCGGCATCGCGGTCGCGCCAAGGCTCGCTCCCTTCCTTCCCGACAAGCTCGGCCAGCCCCTGCGGGCGCTCCCTCGCCTTTTTTCGATTTGGCCTTTTGCCGGGGCCATCGTTCTGTCGCTGACGATCCATCTTCTCACCATCGTCGCGGGCCACGCGATCATGCATTCGCTCGAGCCATCGGTGGCCTTCGCGCAATCGGCGGTCGCAATGCCCCTGATTGGCGCGTCTGCGTTTTTCCCCTTCACCGTCGGCGGGGCGGGCGTTCGCGAGGCCGCGTTCATCGCACTCTACGGAGCGGTCGGCGTTCCCAAATCGAGTGCCATCGCCGGCTCCCTCAGCTTCTGGGCCGTGCAGTTGCTCACTGCAGGGGTCGGTGGCGTCATCAATCTTCTGGTTCCGCTTTCGGGAAAAGACCGTGACTAAGCGTCTCCTCGGTCTCCCGGTGCAATCCAGGCTCATCACGGCCGTATCGAGCGCCGCCCTTTTCGTCTTCTACGTCATGACGATGTGCAGGAGCCTGTCGATGTACGACAGCCCGGAGCTTGCGATGGTCGCGGAGCAACTCGGGCTCGGCCATCCATTCGGCCAACCTCTACACACGATCCTCGGGGCGCTGGCCAGTCGGCTGCCGGGCGTCGAGCCGCTCGTTGCCTTGAACGGGCTCTCCGCGCTCCTTGGCGCCCTGACGGTGATCCCGGCAACGAGCTTCGCCGAGGCTCTCGTCCGGCCGGACCGCGATTGCCCCGACGGCGATCTTCGCCTCGTGGCGCCGAGCATTGCGCTCCTTGGCATGCACCCAGCCCTCTGGGAGCCTGCCACACGGATCGAGGTCTACCCTCTGGCGGTCTTCTTGGCGCTCTGGGCCGCGGCTCGATTCGCTAACGCAGTTCTCGATGAAGACCAGCGGCCGCAACCGTACTTCGCCACCGGCCTTGCTCTGGGGCTGGCGGCAAGCGCCAACGTCGTCTGCGCTCTTGGCGTCACCCTCGCCATGACCCCACGAGTCCTGATGGGAATAGTTCGCCACGAGATCCCACGGCGCGCGCTCGGAATGCTGATCGGCGGCGGACTGCTCGGACTGTGCACTCACCTCTACGTGTTCATCGTCGCGGGTAGAACGGACGCCCTGGTCTGGGGCGCACCGACCGATGCCGACTCGATCATTCACTACTTCACGGCTGCGGACTTCGCCTCCAAAGGCGTCGGCTCCTGGTCCGAGTGGGGGTGGCACCTAGTCGAGCTGTTCTTCTGGTCACTCGGCGACGGACTTCTCGCCCTGCTCATTGCCGGATTCGCTGGGTATGCGCTCTACGCGCGAAAGCGTGGACTCGGCCGCTTCTTCTTCAACGCGACCTGGATCTTCTTCGTGGCGTTCATCGCTCGAAACGGCGTGTTCGCACCCGACGTCCTCGACTACCGCGGCTACCTTGCGATTCCCGCCTGGCTGGGGGCTTCCGGCGTGGGACTTCTCCTCGCCTACCTGGGCGCGCACAGGAAGTCCTGGGCTCCGGTGGCGCTCGCAGCGCTTCTGCTCTTCGTCATGGTTGCGCCGCCAGCTCCATACCAACGCAGCCGACACCGCGACACGTTCACTTGGGACATCGGGCGCGAAGCGCTTCGCGATGCGCCGCCGAACGCGATTCTCATCGTCGAGCGTGATCATTGGATCGGTCCGATGTGGTACCTCCAGGAGCAACGGGGTATCCGGCCGGACGTCACTTTGCTGGCCCACGGCCTCGCCTCATCCGAATGGTATTGGTCGCATCTCTACCGGCGCCATCCGGACCTCGAGCGGTTCGAGCTCCGCGGTCCGGGCGGACGGGATGCCAGGGTGCGACGATTTCTTCGCGCCAACCCAGCCCGGCCGGTTCAAGTGTCGCGCAAGGCGCTGGCCGATCGACTCGGCCTGCCGACCTGTCCCAGCGAATGGCTGCTGGACGTTCGCTCACGCTGCGCCAACACCGCGCACGAGCCGGAGCTCGCGCGCTACGCCAGCGTCGCACTGGCGGAGCTTCGAGAAGGCTCTCCAGGAACCGACGGCCTCATCGCCCTGGTCACTCTCGATCGCGGACACGACCTATACTCACAGGGCTTCCCGCGAGTCGCCATCGCAACGCTCCTAGCCGGTGTTCCCTGGCTCGACGGGGTCGACGAGGACAGTCTTTCGAGCGTGCCGGCTCGAATCGAGCCGATGGTCCGACCCGCACCTCTGTACGAGCCCGCAGTGGCTCTCGGTCACCCCGCGCGCAATCTGCACTACGCCTCGATCATTGCCGAAGCGACCGGGGCGGCTGGGCTTGCGCGGAACCTCGCCGAGCTGTCCAAGGCCATGGGCCCGGTTGAGCCGAAGTTTGCGACCTTGCCTGCCTCTCCTGCTAATCTCTGAGCAATGCGACATCGCAGCCACGGCGACGGCTCCTTTCGGATCGACCAGTTTGCGCGCTGCGGCCCCGACTGCATCTTCGAAGCAGGCGTCCTGATCTTTCACCCCGAGAACATCGAGCTCGGCAACAACGTCTACGTCGGGCACCAAGCGATTCTCAAGGGCTACTACAAGAACCTCATGCGCATCGGTGACGAAACATGGATCGGACAGCAGGCGTTCTTTCACAGCGCCGGCGGCATCGACATCGGTGCCCGAGTGGGCATCGGTCCCGGCGTCCGCATCATCACCTCGTCTCATGCCGAAGCAGGCCGCGACATACCGATCTTGAGCTCGCCGCTCGAGCTCGGTCCGGTGGTGATCGAAGATGACTGCGACCTCGGCGTGGGTGCCATCGTGCTTCCAGGCGTACGCATCGGCAAAGGCGCTCAGATTGGAGCGGGAGCTGTCGTCAGCAAAGACGTCCCTCCGTATACCGTCGCCGCAGGGGTCCCAGCCAGGGTGACCAGGGAACGGCCGAGATGAGCGGTCTCGAGCTAAGCGTCATCATCTTCGCTTTCAACGAAGAAACCAACATCGCGCCGGTATTGCTCGAGCTCCGCAACTGGCTCTCGAGCAACGAGCCTTCAGCCGAAATCGTCTTCGTCGACGACGGCTCTTCGGACGGCACTTCTGCCGAAGCCTCCAAGGCGCTGGCCGGCGCACCTCATCAGCTCATTCGTCACGAGAGCAATCGCGGGATTGGGGCCGCACTCAAGACCGGGGTGCGGGCGGCGAAGGGGAGCTGGGTCACCTTTCTGCCCGCGGACGGACAGATCGCGCCGGATGCCATCGGTACCCTGCGCGATGCAGCAGCCCGGGATCGAAGCGAGGTCGTGTTCAGCGTCTACGACCACCGGGACGACGGGCTTCATCGCAAGGTTCTCTCGGCGGGCGTACGCGCGTTGATCTTCCTGGTCCACGGCGTCCGCATGCAGAGCGACGGCCCCTACCTCTTCCGCCGGCCGCTCTTCGACGCCGATCAGCTCGTGCCCGACACGTTCTTCTTGAACTTCGAGTTTCCGATTCGAATCCTGGGCGCGGGCGTCCCCGCGACGGTTGTCACGATCGCTTGCAGGCCTCGCCATTCTGGGAAGTCCAAGTCCACCGGCCTCAAGCGGATCGTCGGAGTCGCCCAAGACTTGCTCGAGCTCCGGGTCCGGCGCGCGAAAGAAGCGCGCCGCACAATGGCCTAGGCTCCGGCCTCCGCGGCGCCGAGCCTGTCACGCAAGGTCGACCTGGGAATCCCCAAGGCGCGTGCCGCTGCGGACAGGTTGCCGCCGTACTGTTCGAGCGTCTCTCGAAGCGAATTGGCTGAGTGACGAAGGACCGAAGGCTCCGCGCTGCGTCGCAGCGCGCGTTCCACCGAAGCAAGATCGATGACTGCGCCATCGCAATCGATCGCGGCCAGCTCGAGCAGATTGCGAAGCTCACGCACGTTGCCGGGCCAAGGATGCTCGTGGAGCCGCTCGATCGCCTGCCTAGCAATGCCGCGTGCGCCGACCTCCGGCTCCATGAGACGCATGAAATGTGACGCCAAGGGCTCGATGTCGTCCGGGCGGAAGCGCAGGGCGGGGACGTCGACGACCAGGCGGTGGATTCGGTAGTAGAGGTCCGCTCGGAAGCGCCCCTCGTGCACCATCGCGCGCAAGTCCCGGTGCGTCGCGCAGAGCAATCGAACGTCAACACGGCGGGAAGACTCGCCGCCCACGCGCCGAACCTGCCAAGTTTCGAGGACGCGAAGTAGTCGGGTTTGAAGGTCCGGCGCGAGCTCGGCCACCTCGTCCAGGAAGAGCGTGCCGCCGTGCGCCTGCTCGAACGCCCCGCGATGGGCCTGGACCGCACCGGTAAACGCGCCCCGCTCATGCCCGAACAGCTCGCTCTCGATGAGCTCTCGTGGAAGCCCTCCGCCGTTGATGGGCACGAAGGGACCGCCTGCTCGAGGGCCTCGTTCGTGCAGGGCTTGAGCGATGTGCTCCTTGCCGACGCCTGTCTCGCCTCGAATCAGAACGGGCCATGGCAAGGCCGCAAAGCGATCGACCTCGGCCATGACGGAAAGCATCCGAGTCGACTCGACGACGAGCCCGGAACAAGACCTGTTGGCGCGGTTTCTCCCCACCACCCGAAGCTGCGTGCGGCCGACTCGAACCACCGCTCCGGGCCGAAGCAGGTGTCGGCGAATTCGAAGGCCGTCGACCCAGGTACCGTTGGTGCTGCCGAGGTCACGGATGGAAACGCCCTGTGATGAAGGCTCGATGCGGCAGTGGTGCTGACTGACCGCTCGGTCGGACAGTGTGATCGCGTTGTCGGAGGCGCTGCCGAGCGAGAGCGGCTCCTCCGCGACGCGAAAGGCGCGCGCCGTTGCCCCATGCCCCTCGACCAGCGAAAGCCGAACTTGCTCGATACCCGGCCGGCGAATGAGCTCGGTGCCTCTGTGCTCGAATGGGGCAGCTTCTCCCTTGAGGCGAATCACCGAGTAACCGGCCCCCACCGCTAGCTTCCGCCCGATCGGCATGACCGCGCGCGACCCGAGCCCTGGTCGCTCGTCCAGATCATAAACATAGACGGTGCCCCCATGAGGATGAAAGAGCTTCGCTCGCGGGGGCACCGCAGTGGCATGGATGACGATATCGCAGTCTGGATGCGAGCCGAGCTCGAGCGCTGAAACCCCTAACGGAAAAGACCGAATGCGCCGCCCGGCGCGACTGAGACAAAGCGTATCGCCCGAAGCCACGAAGCCGATATCGACCAGCGGCGCTGGCGGTTGCGTAGATGCCGGGCGACCGTAAGCTCCGGTCACTTTGTCACAAGCACTTCGTGAAACCTCCCTCACCGACGAGCACCGGGCCCTTGGCGCGCGGCTCGTTCCCTTCGCCGGTTGGCGCATGCCCGTGCAATACGCGGGCATCAAGAAAGAGCACGAAGCGGTTCGCCAGCGCGCGGGCCTTTTCGACGTCTCCCACATGGGCGAGATCATCGTCGAAGGGCCGCAAGCCGTCGCAGCGGTGGACCATCTCGTCACCAACGACGTGTCAAAGCTCGACGTGGGCCGCGCGCTCTATACCACCTGCTGTAACGAAGCCGGCTACATCCTCGACGACCTGATCGTGTACCGATTGGAAGAGGAGAAGGTCCTGGTCGTGTGCAACGCGTCCAACCGCGACAAAATCGTAGCCCACTTCGCAAAGAACCTGGGCCTCGGGGTCCCCTGGAACGACGTGTCGGATGCTTGGGCGCTGCTCGCCCTGCAGGGACCGAACGCAGTCGCCATCATGAGAGATCTGGGCGCGCCGCAGGACCTGCTCGACCTTCCGTACTTTCACGTGACCCGCGCCAACTTGGCGGGCGTCGAGCTCTGGCTCGCTCGCACCGGCTACACGGGCGAAGACGGCTACGAGCTTTTCTGCGCCAGCGACGACGCCGTGAGGCTGTGGAAGGCATTGCTTTCGGCCGGCGAGGCGCATGGACTCGAACCGGTCGGCCTAGGCGCCCGTGACACCCTCCGGCTCGAAGCGCGACTCGCCCTCTACGGTAACGACATCAGCGAGGAGACCCACCCCTTCGAAGCCGGGCTCGGCTGGGTGGTGAAGCTCGATGCCCATGACTTCATCGGGCGGGACGCACTGCGGACCATCAAGGCCGCCGGACTCGAGCGGAAGCTGGTCGGATTCGAGATGACCGGGCGCGGAATTGCCCGTCATGGCTACCCAATTGTCGCTGACGGGAATCGCGTCGGAGAGGTCACCAGCGGCTCCCCAGGGCCGACGGTTGGACGGAACATCGGTCTCGGCTATGTGCCCATGGCCCTCGCCAAGGTGGGGACCAAACTGGGGATCGAGATCCGTGGCAAGGTGGTCGACGCCGTGGTAGTGAGCACCCCGTTTTACAAGAGGTGATGCAAGTGACGTACCCAAGGGACCTTCAGTACACCCGCGACCACGAATGGGCGCGCATAGAGGACGACGTGATTCGCGTCGGAATCACGTCGTACGCGGTCGAGCAGCTCGGCGACGTGACCTTGGTGGACATGCCGGCTCCCGGGGAAGACGTCCAGGCTCATGAACGCTTTGGTGACATCGAGTCGGTCAAGACCGTGAGCGAGCTCTTTGCGCCCGTGAGTGGCGAGGTTGTCGAAGTCAACGCCGACCTCGAATCGAGTCCCGAGCTCGTCAACGAGGGCCCGTACAAAGAGGGCTGGCTGATTACGATTCGCCCCTCGGACCGCGGCGAGCTCGAGGGACTGATGGATGCAGCGAAGTACGAGGAGTACCTCGGCACCCTGGATGGCTGAGCGACTGGGGCGAACGTGAGGTACCTCCCGCACACCGAGGAAGAGATTCGAGCCATGCTCGCCCGCGTCGGCGTGGCGCAGATCGACGACCTCTTCGCAGCCATTCCGGAGCCCTATCGCTTGAGCCGCGCGCTCGACCTGGAACCAGCGCTCGACGAGCCAAGGCTCATGCAACACCTGAACGCCCTGGCACAGGCGAGCACGGGCGCGAGCATGCTCTCGTTCCTCGGGGGAGGCATGTACCGGCATCACGTCCCGCCAGCGGTCGACCAGCTCCTACAGCGAAGCGAGTTCTACACCGCATACACGCCGTATCAGGCCGAGCTCTCCCAAGGCACTCTTCAGGCGATTTTCGAGTTCCAGACCATCGTCTGCGAGCTCTTTGGCACCGATGTGGCCAATGCGTCGATGTACGACGGAGCCAGCGGCGCGGCGGAGGCGGTCCTGATGGCTCGGCGGATCAAGCGCCGCAACCACTTGCTGCTGAGCGACGCGTTGCACCCGGAGTACATCGAGACGATTCGCAGCTACGTGCAGGGCCTCGACACGGAAACGACGATCACCCTTGCTCCCATTGCCGCCGACGGCCGGACCGACTGGGACGCAGCCAAGGGCCTCATCACCGACAAAACAGCTGCAGTGGTAGTCGGTTATCCGAATTTCTTCGGCTGCGTCGAGGATCTGGATGCCGCCCGAGCCTTCGCCGACAGCCACGAGGCGCTTCTGGTGACCGCGACCGCAGAGCCCTACGCGCTTTCGGTCCTTCGGCCACCTGGTGCGTGCGGCGCCGACATCTGCGTTGGCGAAGGGCAGGCGCTCGCCGTGCCGCCTCAATATGGCGGACCGGGGGTCGGCCTCTTTGGGGCATCGCAGGCCTTCGTTCGGCAGATGCCCGGCCGCCTCGTCGGGCGCACCGTCGATATGGACGGCCAGCCGGGCTACGTCCTCACGCTGTCGACCCGAGAGCAGCACATCCGCCGCGAGAAGGCGACCTCGAACATCTGCACCAACCACGGCCTGATCGCGCTGGCCATGGCGATGCGCACGGCCATGCTCGGGCGGCAAGGCTTCCAAGAGGCCGGGCAACGCTGCCTAAACGCGGCGAGCTACGTCCGGGCGGCGGTTGAACGGCTCGACGGATTCGAGGTTGCATACGAAGCGCCGGTCTTCAACGAGCTCGTCGTCCGAAGTAACGGCCCCGACGCCAGCGAAGTCCTCGACCGGCTGCTGGAGCACCGCATCATCGGCGGCATCGACCTCGGGCGCTTCCGCGACGAGTGGCGCAGAGACCTCCTGATCGCCGTGACCGAGCTCCACACTCGCGACGAGCTCGATCAGCTGCTCGACGCCCTCGCCGGCTAAACCAGGTCCCGCCAAACCGTAAACCGTGGGCGGCGCTGCGATGGGATCGCATCACAGCCAACCCGGGGCCACTGCAAAGATTCAACGCACTTGCACGAATCTACGCTTCGGCGCAGACCCGGAGCGGGATAAACACTTGATATAACTTATGTTCTGCGCTTAGTCCTTGACCCGCGAACCCGGCGTACACAGCTTTCTGATTCCACTTGCGTGTCCCATGGAGGCGATGGAAACTCGCCCGACTTCGAGAGATTCGACGCTGATGCAGAGGGTCCTCCGGAGAATGCACCATGACTGAACAGCGACGACACTCATTCATCAACTTCCGAGGGCTGGAGGACTCCGAAACGGAATCCGACCTGGTGGCCTGGGAAGACGTCTGCGGCGATCCAAGCTGGCAGGGTCGATGGGTCGCTATCGATGGCTGCGCGTACAACGATGCTGGCGAAGCCACCGCAGGCTTGGTGGTGGACTACGACCACAATCTTGCGGAGCTCTGTGCTCGCCTGAGCGCTGAGCGTCGCAAGAGCTGCTCCGTGGTGTTCTGCGCCACGTCCGCGGAATCTGCCGCCTAGTCTTCTTCGTCCCAGGGGTGGGTCTTCTCTTCGAGCGAGATGGGCTCGTCGACGCCGGTGCATCGATCTGGCTGGCCCCTGCGAAGCTTGACCGCGTTCCAAGGTCCGCCCCCGGAGACGGCGTCGTCCATGCCCCACTCGCCCTTGATGTACTGGTCGCCATCCTCACCGATTTCGATGTGGAAGTAGCCATGCCCGCGGCGGATCTGTGGCTTGCCAACCACGAGCTCCCGACGGTCTTCCCATTGGAAGATCAGCAAGTCGCCTTCGATGTCGCCCTGGATTCGCCCGGCGCGCTCGTTCTTCACGTAGTCGCCGACCACCTGCTTGCCGCTCTGGCACAGGTGCATGTTCCCGTACTGTGGTGACTGCCAGACCCCATAGAAGGTCGCTCCCTCGGGCAACGGACCGGCTTTCGGCTTCTGAGAGCCCCCGCAGCCGAGGACGACCCCGAGCCATAGGGCCAGCGCTATCTGCATTGCCTTCATCGGTCCCTCCCCGCTCCCCACGATAAACGAC
This sequence comes from uncultured delta proteobacterium, assembly GCA_963716775.1. Taxonomy (GTDB): domain Bacteria; phylum Myxococcota_A; class Polyangia; order Polyangiales; family Houyiibacteriaceae; genus SG8-38. The sequence continues at coordinate 209,663 of CAVQUI010000006.1, read as the reverse complement.
CCTCGAGGGAAAGCGCAATTTCGGAAGCTCAGCGTATCCGGGGGATGGAAATCGCGTGGTAGAGAGCCGCTGGGCTCTCCGAGAGCAGGCAAGCCAGGTCTCGCAAGCCTTCGAAGACCGAGCCGTCGAGGCGGAGCAGCGCGGCGGGCGGAGGGGGCTCCAGGCGGTAGCTGGCGAGCACCATCGGGCGCAGCCGCTCGCGGAGGCGCGCTGGTGCGTCGATTGCCTCTTTGAGGCGCCCGAGGGCGCGGTCCATGCCACCCAGCTCATCGACGAGGCCGAGGCGGTGGGCATCGGCCGCTAACCAGACCCGGCCCCGGGCCAGGGGCTCGATTTCTTCGACCGGGCGCCCTCGCCCGTCGGCGACCAGCGCGACGAAGGAGTCATAGAAGGCGTCGAGCTCGCGGTTCATCAGGCTGCGCTCTTCGTCGGTCAGAGGGCGGTGAGGCGAGTGAATGTCCGCGTGAGGCCCGGTTCGGAGGACCTCGGTGCGAATCCCGACGCGGTCGAGGAGCCGCGAGGCCAGCAGGCGCGCCGAGACGACGCCAATCGAGCCCGTGAGGCCGAGTGGCTGCGCGACGATGGCGTTGGCGTGAGCCGCGACGTAGTACCCGCCGCTGGCCGCGACCTCGCCAAAGTAGGCGACGACCGGCTTCTTCTCCCGGACCCGGACGACTTCGCGGTGGATCAAATCGGAGGCCTCGGCAGAGCCTCCCGGAGAGTCGACCCAGAGCAAGACGCCGAGCGCCCGTCGGTCGCGACGCGCATGCCGAAGTGCCGCCACGATTGAAGCCCTGCGGCCGCTCGGAGCGCCGGACTCCGAGATGGCGCCTTTAACCTGGACAACTGCGATGTACGGTTCCCGACGCACTGGCCGAAAGAGTTTGGCTTCTTTGAAGGCGAGGTAGCGGTCGGCCTCGACGACGCCCTTCTTCTTTTTCTTCTCGTCATCGAGTCCGAGCTTGTCGGGCAGCTCGTCTTCGTACGCGAGCCCGTCGACGAGGCGCGCGTCGATTGCATCCCGGCCTCGGAAGACCGCCGTGTCGAACAGAGCCCGGGCTTGATCTGCTGAAGTGCCGGTGCGTTGGGACAGCGCATCGAGCAGAGCTTCACTGTGTCCGTCGATCAAAGCTTGGACCTGCTCGCGTTGCGGCTCACTCATCGATTCGCGACTCATCCGCTCGGCGGCGGTCTTATATTCCTTTCGAGCGAATGGCTCGACCTCGACGCCGATCCGGTCGAGCATCGGCTTCAGGTAGTGCGACTGCGCGGAAAGGCCGAACAGCGTAACCGTCGCCTGTGGCGCGAGATAGACGCGCTCAGCGGCTGACGCGACGTAGAGCTCGCGATGACCGCCTCCTCGAGGGAGCAGAACCACGGTGCTCTTCCCTTCGTCTCTGAGACGGAGGAGCTGCTCGCGAAGCCCGGCGCATACCGACCAGCCTGCTTGGATAGGGGGCAAGACAATCGCGACCCCTTGGATTCGGGAATCCCTGATCACATAGTCAGCAAGCCTACGAACCGCGGCCAGGGAAGAGGTACGCCGAAGCAAGTCGGCATCGAGCAACCTCCGGAGCCAAGGAACCGGCTGCCGGGCCTCTACGAGCCTTGGTTTCAGGCGAATCACCACCCAGCGGCCCTTCGGTCTCCACAGCCATCGGGCGATCGCCCACAGTGGTAGGACTGGCACGCACAGTAGATTCCTGATCGAGCGATAGAGAAAACGAAGCATCGATTTTGCCTATAGTGACGGCTTGTTATGCTGGGAGTGGTGGGGCCGGAAATCTTTACCGGTGACTAGCGCTCTGCTAGGAACTCATAGCACTGAAGAAGGCGAAGGAGCACGGCTCAGAACATGGCAAGCCCCCAGATGGTGATGTACGAGGAGGAGTTTGCCCAGGTCCAGGCCGTGACCAACAGGCTGGTCCAGGATGCGAATGCGCGCGTTGTCTTTGTCATCGACAAGAACGGCCAGCTGATCAGCGCCTCGGGTGATACCGGAGATCTCGATACGACTTCCCTAGCGTCGCTCACTGCGGGTACCATCGCGGCGACGGGAGGCATTGCGCAGCTGCTGCGGGAGCAGGAGTTCGCGACCCAGTACCACGAGGGGGTTCGGCAGAACGTTCACATCCAAGTGGTCAGCGGTCGCGTGATTCTTGTGGTCATCTTCGACAATCGGACAAGCTTGGGCCTGGTGAGGTTGCGTGTGAAGCGCGCCACTGAGAACCTGAGCCGAATCTTCGAGATGGTGATGGCCAAAGCACAGGATCCTTTTCAAAGCTCACCATTTGCCGAGATAACCGATGACGACATCGACAACTTGTTCAACGACTGACTAGGAGAGGCTTAGGGGGATGTCTTTCATCAACTATTTGTCGCGCGAGATCAACTGCAAGATCGTCTACTACGGTCCCGGTCTCTGCGGCAAGACGACCAACCTTCAGTACATCTACAATCGCACCAACCCGGATGCGAAAGGCAAGATGATTTCGCTCGCGACCGAGACCGAGCGCACTCTTTTCTTCGACTTCCTGCCACTGGAAATCGGCGAGATTCGGGGCTTCAAGACGCGTTTCCACCTGTACACCGTTCCCGGCCAGGTCTTCTATGATGCGAGCCGAAAGCTGATTCTGAAGGGCGTCGATGGTGTGGTCTTCGTGGCGGACTCCCAGATGCTCCGCTCCGAGGCAAACACCGAGTCGATGGACAACCTGCGCACCAATCTGGCGGAGCAAGGCTACAACCTCGACACCCTCCCCTACGTCATCCAGTACAACAAGCGAGACATGCCCAACGTCTCCCCAGTCGAAGAGCTCCGAGCCCTGCTCAACCCCGGCAACGTCCCCGACTTCAACGCTGTCGCCACCACAGGCGAAGGCGTCTTCGAAACCCTCAAGTCAGTCGCCAAACTAGTCCTAACCGAACTAAAACGAGGCGCCGCCCGCTAACGGGGACACTCTCTACCCTCCTAAAGACCCGGAACCACAGCGGATCTCCGGCAAAGATCGCAGCGGATCATAAACACGAACTCGGCCCCCGTCTCGACCGATGAAACGGGCATGCCAAGAACCGCGCGCCAGGTCTCCGAAGGAGTCCCGCATCACATCGTCTTGCGAGGTAACAACCGTCGACGGCTGTTCTCGTATCCTCGCGACTATCTCTTCTTCATTGGTCTGATGTGCGCTGATGTCGAGCGCTCAGACGTCAGCGCACACGCGCTCTGTCTCATGCCAAATCACGTTCATCTTCTCGCCACTCCATTCAAGACCGACTCTTTCGAGCGATTCGTGAAGCGTGTCGCCCAGAGGCATGCTCAAGTTCGCAACAGAAGATACGGAACGACCGGGAAGCTGTTCGAGCAGCGATACTACTCGAAACCGATGAAATCTGAGGCTCAGCTCGCGATCGTAACCGCGTACATCGACCTCAATCCCGTGAGAGCCTGCCTCGTCGAAGACGGCAACGACTATGCTTGGTCGACCCATCGCATTCATTCGGGACTCTCGTCTCTAACTCCAGGTCTCAAGAAGCTCTGGTCTCCGACCGACTGGTACCTTCGTCTTGGTCCCGAACCCGCCGAGCGGGAGGCGGTTTACCGCGACTGGATTTCCGAATGCCGCAATCGCGACAACTGGGATGAGATTCGGAGAGACCCGCCCTCTCCGAAAGGGGGCGCCCCGACGCGGCCGAACCGCTCTCGTGCAGCTGGCTGAAGCGGGGCCCGATCGTCGCTGCGATCCTTGCCGGGGGATTCGAATGATTTCGTGGTCTTGGAGGGGTAGAGAGTGTCCCCTAGAGGATTAGGTTGAGGATCTTGTTGGGGACCCAGATGGTTTTTCGGAGGGGTTTGTCGGCCAGCTGCTTGGCTAGGGCTTCTCGTGCGGCGGCCAGGGCCTGGGCTTCGCTGGCATCTTTGGGAAGGGTGATTCGGGCGCGGACTTTTCCGTTGATTTGGACTGGCACTTCGACTTCGTCTTCTTCGCAGAGGGCTGGGTCGTAGCTTGGCCAGGGTTCCTTTTGGACACTCGGGCTGCGGTCCAACATCTCCCAGAGCTCCTCGCCGAGGTGCGGGGCAAAGGGGTGTAGAAGCTTGGCGAGCACTTCGATCGCTTCGGCAGGCACTTCATCGAGCTTCATGAGCTCGTTGCTGAGCACCATCATCGCGCTGATCGCGGTGTTGAAGCGCATCCCCTCGATGTCTTCGGTGACTTTGCGAATCGTCTGATGGAGGAGCCGCGTGAGTGCGTCGTCGGCCTTGGCGTTGCGATCGACGCGCAAGGTGACCGTGAAGACCCGGTCGAGGAAACGGCGCACCCCGGCGATCGAGCTGGTGCTCCAGGGCTTGGTCGCTTCGAGCGGGCCCATGAACATCTCGTAGATGCGCATCGAGTCCGCGCCAAACTCGCGCACGATGTCGTCCGGATTCACGACATTGCCCCGAGACTTGCTCATCTTCTGGCCGCCCTCGCCGAGAATCATTCCCTGGTGCACCAGCTTCTTGAACGGCTCCTTCGTAGGAACGACGCCCGCGTCGTAGAGCACCTTGTGCCAGAAGCGCGCGTACAGGAGATGCAAGACTGCGTGTTCAGCACCACCTACATAGAGGTCGACCGGAAGCCACTGCTTCGCAAGCTCTGGCGAGCAAAGCGCGTCGGCGTTGTCGGGGTCGATGAAGCGCAGGTAGTACCAGCAGGAACCGGCCCACTGCGGCATCGTGTTTGTTTCCCGCGCAAACCACGAGCCGTCCTTCTGGAAAAAGCGCCAATCTCGAGCGCGCGCGAGAACCCCGGCCGGGTCCTCACCTGGCTTGTAGTCGTCGAGCTCCGGCAATCGCAAAGGCAGCTCGCTCTCGTCTGCCGCCATGGGCTGCTCATACCGGATGCGGAAGTCTGCACCTGTGCTTGGATCACCATCGGTTTCGACCGGGAAGTAGATCGGAATCGGCTCGCCCCAGTACCGCTGCCTCGAGAAATTCCAGTCGCGAAGCTTGTACTCGACGCGCGCGCTTCCCTTGCCCGCTGCCTCGAGGTCTTCGGTAACGCGCTTCTTGAACTCTGCTGTCTTCAGGCCGTCATACTTTCCAGAGTTCACTCCGACGCCCTGCTCGACCATTGCTTCTCTCAAGGGAGCATCGCTTGGCTTGCCCGTCCTGCTGACGACCTCGACGATCGGAATGCCATGCACCGTCGCGAAGTCGAAGTCGCGTTGGTCGTGGGCGGGCACCGCCATGATCGCGCCCGTGCCGTAGCCCCAGAGCACGTAGTCCGCGATGTAGATCGGGACCCCGGCGCCGTTTACAGGATTGACTGCCAGACCGCCGGTGAACACGCCAGTCTTCTCCTTGTTCGCCTGGCGGTCTCGCTCGCTCTTGCTCTTGGCTTGCTCGACGTATGCTTCGACTTCGCTACGCCGTTCATCCGTCGTGACCTGGGCGACCAGTGGATGCTCCGGCGCGAGCACCATGAAGGTCGCGCCGAAAAGCGTATCGGGACGCGTGGTGAACACTTCGATGCTCGCCTCATGCCCAACGACATCGAACCTCACCTCGGCTCCTTCCGATCGGCCGATCCATTCCTGCTGCATGATGCGGGTGCTGTTAGGCCATTCGACACCCTCGAGGTCGGCAAGGAGTCTGTCCGCGTACGCCGTGATCCGCAGCACCCACTGTCGAAGGGGGACGCGCTCCACCGGGTGCCCTCCCCGCTCGCTCAGGCCGTTGATCACCTCTTCGTTGGCGAGCACTGTGCCCAGCGCCGCGCACCAGTTGACCGGAATCTCGCTCTGATAGGCGAGGCCTCGCTCGAAGAGCTTGAGGAAGATCCACTGCGTCCATCGGACGTAGTCGGGTGACGTCGTATCGATCTCCCGAGCCCAGTCATAGCTGAAGCCGAGCATCTTGAGTTGGCGTTTGAAGGTCGCGATGTTCTTGGACGTCGTGTCGCGCGGATGGGTCCCGGTGAGGATCGCGTGCTGCTCGGCGGGCAGGCCGAAAGCGTCCCAGCCCATGGGATGAAGCACGTCGTAACCGGCTGCGCGGCGATAGCGCGCCATGATGTCGGTCGCCGTGTAGCCCTCCGGATGACCGACATGCAGACCCGATCCGGACGGATACGGAAACATGTCCAGGATGTATGTCTTGGGACGGTCGCCGCCCTCGGGGGTGCGAAACGTGTCGTCCTTCTCCCAGAAGGCCTGCCACTTGGGCTCAATCGTCGCGGGATCGTAGCGCGTCATCGCGCCTGCCATAGCATGCCGGCGAGAGCGCCGCGATCTACGGACAGCTCCGGAGCTGTGCGATCCACCTGCTGAGCAGCTGCGTACCGAACGGGTCGACAACCGCGGTACCGATCGAAGGCATTCGCTGGGCGTCATCGAGGACGAATCGCTTGAGGATCCCGGAGCCCTGTGGATCGCCAGGCGCCACACGAGGCGTGCCCGCCCACTCGGGGAAGTACCTCATTGGCTCGCAGAGCCCGCTGTCTTCGAGGGAGACCTCATAGCGCAGGTCGAGGCCGTGGTCGGCGGAGCTCGCGTAAGCGCTTGGGCGATGGCAGTGACCGCAGTTGGCGTCGAGGTATGCGCGAGCCTGCTCCTCGAGGCTCCCCTCGCCGAGTTGCGGATTCGCCATCCTGGGCTCGTTGCTCGGTACGATCTCATCGTCGCCGAAGACTTTGGCCAAGAGGTCGATCTCCGCCATCGCGGCGAGCTGGTTCGCGATCACGCCGTCGTAGTTGCGGCTGCGGTTGATCTGGGATGTCTTGGGGCCAAGCACCTCGTTGTGAGGCTGGAAGTGGCAGGTGACGCAGTCGTCGTGCTCCGGGAACAGGTACTCGATGACCTCGGATCCGGCCGTTCCTTGAATCGTGTACTCGACCGTCTTGCGCTCTTCGAGAAGCTCGCCTTCGGTGCCTTCGTCGTTCCATTGATAGGTGTAGTAGTCCCAGCGCCCTTCGCTGCGCACCATGAACCGCGTCTCGACCGCGCGGCGGCTCTCCGGATCGCCAGCGACGAACTCGAAGCCGAAGACCTTGATCAGAACGCTCCCGTCGGGATACTGCCAGGAGCCGTTCATGGTGATCTTGATCTGCTCGGGGCTCGGCACGACCATGTATCGCGGCTTGAACGCGCCATCGGTCCACAGAGCGGAGTTCACGTCGTAGGGGATGAGATCCGGTCCGGGCTCGAGCGACTTGAGATCGGTGAAGCAACCGGTGTCCGAAAGAAGGGCGGGCATCCCGTCCGTGACATCGGGCAAGCAGGTCTGCACCTCCGGCCGTGGCTGCAAGGCCGGACCCGACACAGTCGCGGCGTCCCCTCCACAGCTGATCAAGAAGAGCGCCAGAAGGCAACCCCAGATTCGCCTACACCCCATGCCTGTTCTGTAGCCGATAAGGAGGCGACGCCCAAACTCATTGACGCGCTTAATTTGCGCGTGCCGTCTCTTCGATCTCTTTCCAGCGGAAAGGTGAGCGCAAGTGTGCCCAGTATCCCCCTGGAAAGTTTGGCAAACTCGCGATCCCGATCTCCGTCGGCGGCTCGCGGTCGCTCGGCAAGAACCGAGAACGGAACACAATATCCCACCATATGAGATTGGCGCCGTAGTTCGTGTTCGCCTCTTCGAGGTGCTTGGAGTGATGCCAGCGGTGGAGCTCCGCCATGCTGAAGATCCAGTTGAGAGGCCCGAGCCGGATGTCGACGTTGGCGTGCTGGAACATGCCGTGGACGGCCGTGAAGAGCGTGTGCAGTGCAATGATCCGCGTGTCCGCACCGAGAAGAATCAAGGGAGTCAGCGCCAAGAACTGTTGCGACGAACAAGTCGATTGGGTGAAAGCGCCCGGCATTGAGCCAGTAGAGTCGCGGCGCGCTGTGGTGCGCTGCATGAACGCGCCACAACAAGGGCCACTCGTGCATGAGGCGATGAATCCAATAAGTGCCGAGCTCACCGATCAGGAGAGCGAGCAGCAGCTGGGCAAGCAGGGGCCACCGCGACGGCCAAAGCTCCGTGCCGAACGCAGTCGAAAGCCAAGCCGCCGCGACCGTCAGGCCACCGACGAATGCGATCGTGTAGACCTCCGGAATCCAGAAGTTCACCAGATTGTGGATCAGGTCGGTCCGGATGTCGCCGTGCCCGTGCTGCCATTGCTCCTGGTAGGGGTGAACGCGCTCGAGGATCAGCAGGATGAGGACGACGGCGCCCGTGATTCCCATCGCCGTGAAGACGGGGTTCCAGCCCCGGTCGATGCCGTAAACTCCGAGTCCGAGCGCAGCACCGAACACCACGGGGAACGTCCCGTACCTGAGGGCAGTATCGATGGGCTCGCTGTGCATGGCAGCTCTGGAACGCTCTAGGTGATCGAGTAGCCCCCATCGACCGAAATCGTCTGCCCAGTCATGAAACACGCAGACGAGCTGGCAAGGAAGAGCACGACGGGTGCGATGTCATCCGGTACGCCCCAGCGGCCGAGCGGTGTGCGCTCGATGAAGGGCTTCTCGAGCGGCTCCACGCCCTTCATGAGCTTGGTCATGTTGCTTTCGATGAGACCGGGGGCGATGGCGTTGACGCGAATGCCGTCCCCGGCCCATGTAGCGGCCAGAGTCTTGGTCATCTGCACCGTGCCCGCCTTGGCCGCGCCGTAGCCGGGTACGATGGGAACGGCGTGAAATGCTCCCATCGAGGCCAGGTTGACCACGCTAGCCCCGCCCTCGAGCTCGCTCGCCCGCAACTTCTCTCTGCAACCGATCGAAAGCCGGTACGCGCCAAACAGATTGATGCCGACCGACTCTTCGAAGACATCCGGCACCGATTCGTGCTTGCCGCCCGGGAAGTTGCATCCGGCATTGTTCACCAGGACGTCCAAGCGCTCGAGCGAGCCGGCCAGTGCTTCGATCGCTACCTTGTCGCTGAGCTCTAGCTGCCGGTACTCGTACGCGGACAAATCCCCCTCGTACTCGGCCGCCGAGGCGCGTGTCCCGGTGATCAGGACTTCCGCGCCCGCGTCAGCGAAGGCTTTCGAGATCGCCGCACCGATCCCGTTGGAGCCTCCGGTCACCAGAACCCGGGCGCCCGAGAAATCGAAGTTTGCCAGGTTGCTCACTAGTTCACCTCTGGGTCGATATCGATCATGACTTTGCCGCCGGCGTTTGGATCACTGGCCACATCGATGCCTTCGCTGATTCGTTCGAGCGGGAAACGATGGGTGATCATCGGCGAGAGGTCCCAGCGAGTCAGAAGGTCCACCGCCTCGCCGTAGTCGGCTGGATACTCCATCGCGCCCCGGATCGTCATCTGCTTCATCATCACCCATAGAAAGCTGACGTTGACCGGCTGCTCGTGAAGCGCGACCACGGTGAGTCGCGACTCGGCTTTGGCGTTCTGCAAGACGTCCGCGATCACTTTTCCCGCGCCGGAGGCCTCGATGTACGCGTCGGTACCCGCCATCGGCGCTCCCATCAACGGAACTTCGCCATGAAGCTTCTTGAGCTCGACCCAGGGATCCTGCTCCGACACGTTGATGGTCGCCCGCGCACCGAGCGCGCTTGCTAGTTCGAGCCGTCTCGGCGAAAGGTCGACGGCAACGACATCGGCGACGCCGCGATCTCGCAAGGTGGCAATTGCCGCAAGCCCGATTGGTCCCGCGCCAAAGACGGCAACTTTTTCGCCCGGCGAGACGTCGGTACGGTCGACCGCGTTCATTCCGACGCCGAGTGGCTCCGCGAGTGCAGCGAGGTGCATCGGCAGCTCGTCGGGAATCGGAAACAGGCAGCCGCCATCGGCTGCGTTGCGGACGAGCAGCGCCCGGGTGAAGCCACCCTCGGTACCACCATTGCCGATCATGTTCGCCGACGCGGTCGGGTTGAGAACGACCCGCATGCCAGGAGCGAGATCGGCAACCTCGGCGCCCAGCGACTCGATGACTCCCGACAGCTCGTGGCCGAGCGGCATATGACGGCCGAGACCACCCATGCGAACGTACCGCACGTCGGTCCCGCAGATGCCGCAAGCCGCGACGCGCACGACCGCATCACGCGGACCGGGGTCGGGTTTCGATGCATCGTCGACTTGAACCTTGCCGGGACCGTAGATCTTGACCTGCTTGTTCATCTCTCCGCCTTGATAGGAAACCGTTCGTAGTAGAAATCAAAGCGTTTGCGAAGCTCTTCCGGATCGACGCCAAAATCTCCCTGGAGGTCGTACAAGATACGGCCGTGCTTCCCGCGCGGATTCTCCACCATGTAGCGACCGAGCTCGGCCCTTGCCTCTTCGGTCATTTCGAGGTCGGCAACCTCGTAGATACGCTCCACCATCGCGACGTCGTCCGCCATGAACTCATGGAAAAGCACGTCGATGCTCTGTGCTTCAGGAAGCAGCTCCCCATCCCGCACACAGGCGCGCAACAGGCGCTCGACCCGGTCGCTCCAGTACGCAGCGACGGCCTGCGGATCTACGCGCGTGCGCCGGAGCCGGTCCCCGTACGTGAGCATCGTAATCGCGGAGGCCACCACGGACACCGGGTCTCGATGCGTGAGCACAACTGTCGCGTCTGGGAAGGTCTCGATGAGGGGCCCAAGCTGCTCCAAATGCTGCGGCGACTTGAGAACCCAGCGTTCCGGACCTCGCAGCCACTGCAGCGCCTTGAGCACGTTCTTCATGTACTCGTAGTGCGGGCGCTGATCGTGAGCGTAGTAGTAGTCACGCCAACGAGGAACCACGGCCAGCCACTCGGGCTGGTACGACGAGAAATCGAGATTCGCCACCTCGATTTCTTCGTGCACGTGGTCCGGAGCCAGGTCGTGCATGTTCCTCAGCAGGGGGGCGACCTGACCGAGCATCTGATGCTCCCCTGCGCACTTCAAATAGCGTGGGTCTTGCTCTTTTGGTCCTGCTGTGACGCTCGGATCGGGAATCGGCTCCAGGCTTTCCCAATATGGAAGCGAGCGAAGACGGCTGTCCGCCGCAATCAAGTTCAGCAAGTGCGTCGTGCCGGAGCGGGGAAGCCCCGCAATGATGATCGGCTTGCGAATCTCGATGTCGAGAATCTGAGGGTGTCGCGCGAGCAAGTCATGAAAGCGAAGGCGGTTGGCAGCGTAGCGGACCATGTCCCCAAAGAAGCGCACCTGCCCCATTGGACCGAGCTCGGCGTCCTCGTCGACCGCCTGGCACCAGACCGACAAGCGCTCGCGAAAATCGTCTGATCCGAAATCCGAGAGCCCTGTTCGCTTGCGGGCCTCTTGTAATACGGCTTCCTCGGTGAAGCGGACATCGGCACCCGCAAAGCCCTCGGTCACCATCTGTTGCATCGGCGTCAGCACCGGAGCCCCGAGGTCGTCGATGCGAATGTCGCCGGGCCGGTCGGTCATTGTCCTTCGCCGCCCCTGCTGGACTCGAGGGTCGAGCGCAGACTCGAGAGCTGCTTGCGAAGCCACTGTGTCAGCCAGAAGTTCTCGCTTTGCTCTTCGAGGTGCTCGTGCGCTCGGATCATGACTTTGAGCGCAGCCTGGTTGCCTGGCGATGCATGGAGCGCAGCCTCGGCGAGGTGAATGGCCTCGAGCGGCTTCCCGGAGCTCAACTTCTCTTCGGCGCGCTGCGCAACAGCACCGGCTCCCCCTGCAAGCTCGACCAAGTCGCCGTGCACCCGCTCTGCGGGCACCGCATACAGCTCCGTCGTCGAGCGGTGGTGGAACCAGCCCGCATAGTTCTCCCAAATCGCGCGCACGCTCCAGGAGACCTTGCCGTAGCCCTCGCCGACATCGAGCTCTGGGGGAAGCTGAATCTCCTCCATGAGGCTGTGGATGTCCTTGCCCTGGTTCATGCCGCGCACGGTTTCGTCATGAACGTATCGAACCGCATCGCGGAGCCGTGTCAGCTCCTCGCGAATCGTCTCCTTGCCCACGACCGGCCCGTGATGCCCAGGCAACAGCAGATCCGCTTCCAGGGCGAGCACCTTCTCCAGCGAGTGTATGAAGCCCAGCGCTTCACGATAGCGATCACCACGAACCGTGACCAGGTTTGGAAAATGTCCGAAGAGCGCGCTGAAGAGGTTGCCGGTGAAACAGACCCCTCGCTCGGGCAACCAGATCACCATCGAGTCGGTCGTTTCACCACCAGGGGTCCAAATGAGCTCCATCCGAAGCCCGCCCAGCTCCAGCTCGCAACGCTCGTCGAAGGTGATGTCGGGGGTCGGCCGCGACTGCGCAGGGATGCCGCCCCCGACCTGCTCTTGGATGTGCTTCCAGGCACGTGCAATCGCATCGGCAAATGCAAACGCACTCCGCGACGCTCGAAACGACGCAATGCGCGCGTCGTCTGCCTGATGGGCTGCGTTGTTTGCGTGCGCCACGACCTGAGTCCCATCGCCGCGCATCAGGTCGACACCTCCAACGTGGTCGACGTGCCCTTGCGTGAGCAGGATGTAGCGGATCGGGCTGTCGTCCACGGCATCGTAGTTCCGTTTGTGAACGGGCGCTTCAAAACCCATCCCTGTGTTGACAACCACGCGCCCTTCCGGGGTGGTGATTAGATACGAGTTAGAGAGCCCTTCGGAGACGTAAATGGAGTCCGCAATCTTCCGGGCCTCAGGCTGCGATGCCGGCTGAATATCGAAGCCGGACGGGCGTGAGCGATAGAGAGGCGGCGCGGTCATGGTCTTCCTGAGGACGGAGTGGCCGAGGATAGCTGCGCAGCTCGGGCCGTGCTAGAGTCGCTCTTGCTCGGGGCGCCACAACGGCTGAGAAGAACCCGTCGAACCTGATCCGGTTTGGACCGGCGTAGGGAAGCGAACCATCGGCTTCTTCCCTGCAGGAGAAGCGTGATGACCGATTTCAAAATACCCCTGCGAGGCGCAAGCAACCCGTCGACTGGGCAAGCGGGCACGACACCGGGCTCGTTCGCGAACGCTCCGGACATCGGCGGCCCCCGAACCTTCTCTTCGCCGGACACCCCGGGAATGCCGCAGCCCAGCGACAAGACAGCCTGGGATTTCATGCCCGAGGATTGGCGATTCGAAAACGGTCGGTGGGAGGCGCCTGCCGGCTTCGTGCCCGTGACCCAGCTCGAACACGCGCGGCTTGGAATCGTGACGCCGGAGATGAAGCGCGTGGCCGAGCGCGAAGCGCACCTCAGCGCCGAGCAGGTGCGGGACGAGGTCGGGGCGGGTCGGATGATCATCCCAGCCAACAAGGTCCATCTCGGCTACCAGCTCGACCCGATGTGCATCGGTCGGGCCGGCCTCACGAAGGTCAACGCAAACATGGGGGCCTCGCCCGTTTCTTCGGGCACCGACGAAGAGGTCGAGAAGCTTCGCTGGGCCGAGCGCTGGGGCGCCGACACGGTGATGGACCTTTCGACGGGCGGCGACCTCGACGCGACACGCGAAGCGATTATTCGGAGCTCGCGCGTGCCAATCGGAACCGTGCCCATCTACTCGATGATCATCGGCCGCAGCATCGAAGAGCTCACGCTCGAGGTGATTCTCGAAAGCCTGCGCCACCAGGCGGAACAAGGGGTCGACTACTTCACCATTCACGCCGGCGTCGCGCGCGAACACCTGAAGTTCATTCGCAAGCGCTTGATCGGCATCGTTTCGCGCGGCGGCTCGCTTCTTGCGAAATGGATGCTGCACCATGGCGAAGAGAACCCGATGTACACCCACTTCGAGGCGATTTGCGACCTGATGCGTGAATACGACGTGTCGTTCTCCCTCGGCGACGGTCTCCGCCCCGGCGGACTTGCCGACGCCACCGACGAAGCGCAGCTTGGCGAGCTCGATCGCCTCGCGGAGCTGACCGAACGCGCCTGGCGCAGGGGCTGTCAGGTCATGGTCGAAGGCCCGGGCCACGTCCCCTTCGATCAAATCGAGTACAACATGAAGCTCCAGCGGCAGCGTTGCCACGGAGCGCCATTCTATGTGCTCGGCCCGCTCGTGACCGATGTGTTCCCTGGCTACGATCACATCACTAGCGCAATCGGCGCGACGTCGGCCGGTTACCACGGCGCCGCGATGCTCTGCTACGTGACCCCCAAGGAGCACCTAGGCCTACCCAAGCGGGATGACGTCAAGCAGGGTTGCATTGCTTACAAGATCGCAGCACACGCCTCGGACGTCGCCCTCGGGATTCCAGGCTCTCGCGACTGGGACGACGACCTCACTCGCGCGCGCGCGGCCCTCAACTGGGAGAAGCACTTCGACCTGGCCTTCGACAGCGACACGGCGCGCGCCTTTCACGACGAGGACCTGGACGTCGACACCGATTTCTGCGCGATGTGCGGGCATGACTGGTGCTCCGTGCGCATCTCGAAGGAGATCGTCGAGTTCGAGTCGGGCAAAGCAGACGGCTTCGAACGGGATCGCGCGATGAAGTCGCCAGCCCTCACGCCCGATCAGCAGGAGATCCTCCGAACCCGCGGCCACCTCTCGCCGGACGAGATTCACCGCCTCGCCGGCAAGACGAAGAATGCGGTCATCGACGGGGAAAAAGCGGCGTGCCATAGCGACGTCGTGAGGAACGAAACCGAGGCTTTTCGGATTCAGGGCGAAAAACTGCTACAGTTGCGACGCAAGGGGAATGAAGGAGCGCCGCGCGCGTAGCGCGCGTTCCAATGGAAAGGTAAGACGATGGGGAAGACACTGATCCTAGGTTTGATGATCGGTCTATTGGCAATCTCGTTCGGTTGCTCCAAGGAGTCCGGAGGAACCACCGCACTGTCGCTGGAAAGCTTCGACTTCCCGCTCGAATCCACCGACGTCGCCACCGGCCAGGTCGTCTACGCGGAGTTCTGCGAAGGCTGCCACCCGGGCGGCGAGGAGGGCGACGGCCCGAAGATCTCGGGTGAAGGCGAGTCTCCCGCAGAAATGCGCTGGAAGGTTCGCTCAGGCGGCGACGACATGCCTGCCTTCGGACCCGACAAGATCAGCGATGCCGACATGGAGGCCCTGTTGGCCTTCACCGAAACCTTCGGCGCTGTCGCACGCTAGCTAGCCGCCGCTCAGCCGGTAAACCTTGATGTTCCGATCCGTCTTCGTCACGTAGGTCTTCATCTGCGGGATCGTCTGGGCGATTTTCGGCCAGAGAATCGCCTTCTCCGAATCGGTCAAGCGCGTCGCGACGACGTCCTTGTCCTTCGCGCCCAGGCGGATCTTCGCAGCCGGATTCGCGTCGAGGTTGTACGACCAGGCCGGGTGGTTCGTGCCTCCAAAGTTGCTCGCGACGATCAGCACATCCTCGCCGTCTTCGGTGTAGCCGAGTTGAACCGTGCGCTCCTTGCCTGACTTACGGCCAATCGTGGTCAAGGTGAGCTGCGGGATCGTCAGTGGCCCTGAGCTCGTATAACGACCACCGGTGAGCTTGTAGATCGTCGGGTCCACCCTCGCGGCAAAGGTCTTCACCAGCCAGACCCCGAATGGTGTGACCGACAGATTGTTGATGAAATCCCGATAGCTCATGGTGCCTCCGCTCGGGCGAACCCTAGCACGGGGGCAGCGCTACAATCCGAGCCAGCTGCGCGCGTCCAGCGGCCGGGTGCCCCTTCGCACTTCGAAGAAGAGAATCGCGTCGGGTCCGCCGCTTTGAAGGGTCGCAATCCGGGTGCTCATCCCGACCCAGTCGCCCACTTCGACGTCAGTCGATCCAAGGCCGCCGTAGACGGTGTAGAAGCTGCTTCCGTGGTCGATGATGACCATCAAACCGTAGGCGCCGTAGTTCCGCGCAAAGGCCACCCTGCCATCTGCAGCAGCCCGCACTGGGCCTCCGGGGCGTCCGTAGAACTCCAGGCCCGGCGCGCCTTCGCGCGAGCTCTCGCCAATCCGCATCGAGCCCTGCACGGGCAGCGCCAGCTCCCCGCGCATCTCGGCGAAACCGTCGCCGAGGTCATCCATGTCACCCGAGACGCGAATCCGGCCGTAGCTCACGCCGGCCTGCTCCTCAGGAGCATCTCGACGCTCGCCACGGAGCGTGTCCTGGAACAGAGAAGCGCTGCGACTGCTGTGCTCGAGCTCGACCTTCTTGGCTTCGAGCGAGTGCAACGCCAACTGCGCCTCCTTCAAGGCCTCGGCGAGCTCGTTCTTCTCGATTCGAAGCGCCGAGCCACGCTCCCCGAGGAAGTCCATCGTCTCGAGGTCGCTCTTCACCATGCGCGAGAGACGCTGCACCCGGGCAAGATGGCCCATCAGCGCATCGAAGCCTCCGGCCACCGGCAGCATCCCTGCTCGTCGGATACGGTACAGGGCCCGAGCGCGCTCGTGCAGCCGTCCTTCGGCCTCTTCGCGCTTGTCCGCCAAGCCCGAGATCTCGGTGTCGATCTGTGCCTGCCGAGTCTGTGCGTGCTCGACCCGGGCGAGGTTCTCCGCGATCTTGCCTTCCACCGCGGCTACGTCGGTGAGGCCGCCGATGCCGGTGTCCTGCTCCGCCGCGGCCCCTGCGACCACCGCCAGAAGCCCAGCCGCGACCCAAACCCAGAATCTGCTTTTGGTTCTCATGTCACACCGAGAGGTAACGACGCACCGAGACTGCGCTGCCCACCGCGCCGATCAGCGCGCCACCCGCGAGGAGCGCCACGAGCGTCCAGGCGCCGAGGAAGACCACGCGACTGCCGGTCAGAGCAGCCAAGGTCGAATCGACGGAGTCGTGTAGGGCGAGATACCCGGCAAGGAGCGCCAGGACGGCCAAGAGCGCCGAGGCAAAGCCCTGGAACATCCCTTCCAAGACGAATGGCCCGCGGACGAATCCGTTGGTGGCTCCGCAGAGCTTCATGACTTCGATCTCCTGGCGGCGCCGCGCGACGGCCAAACGGATCGTGTTTCCAATCACGGCAACCACGCAGAACATCACCAGGAGGGCGAGGCCCAGAGCCAACATGCGGGCGCCCCAGAGCAGCTGGTCGAGCTTCTGGAACCATGACCCGTAGCTTTCCACATCGCTCACCGCACGGAACTGCGCGAGTCGGGTCGCGATCGATTCGCTGCGTTCGCGAGTGACACCATTGACGAGCGTCACCTCGAGCGAGGCCGGAAACACCTCGGAAGGTAGGGAGCTCAAGTCCGCGCCCACGTCGGCCTCCTCGAGGAACGAGCTGCGCGCCTGCGACGGCGTCACATGCGTCACCTCGTTCACGTCGGCCAAGCCTTCGAGCACGACCCGAAGCTGGGCGATGTCCTGCGCGTCCGCGCCGTCCTTCAAGAAGATGGTGATGCGCCCACTCTGCCCCCAGCGTGTCGCGGCTGCATCGAGGTTGGTTACGCCGAGCAGCGTTGCGCCGAGACAAATGAACGCAACAGCCAAGCTCGTGACCGCCACGACGTACAAGCGCCGCTCTTCGCGAAGTCCTCGCCTCGCCCGTGCGACTGCATTCTTCAGGTCCATCGTTTCACCCTGCCATTGTGTGGACGCCACTGCCCGGCCAGTGCTTGAGGCCCTGCTGAGCTTCCAGCACCCGCCCTTCGTCGATCGAAATCAAGCGGTGGTCCCGCTTGGAGATGAGGGAATGGTCGTGCGTTGCAAAGAGCACGGTCGTCCCGGTCGAGTTGATCTCTTCAAAGAGAGTCAGAATGTCGATTGCGAGATGCGGGTCGAGGTTTCCGGTTGGCTCGTCTGCTAGGATCAGCGCCGGCTCGGGAACAATCGCTCTTGCCACCGCGACGCGCTGCTTCTCGCCACCGGAGAGGTTGGTGATCAGCTCAGGACCGCGACCCGCCAGACCCACGCGCTCGAGCGCTTCGGCAACACGCGAGCGGATGAGCCGCTTCGGCATCGAGACGATCTCCAAAGCAACGGCAACGTTCTCAAAGACCGTCCAGTGGTCGATGATACGGAAATCCTGAAACACGACACCGAGGTTGCGGCGCAAGAACGGAATGGACTTCTCGGTCAGCCGACAGATGTCTCGACCGCAAAAGAGCACTCGCCCCTCATCGACAGTGAGCTCTCTGTACACGAGCTTCAGAAGCGTGCTCTTACCGGCGCCACTCGGCCCCGTGATGAACACGAACTCCCCGCGCTCGACCTTCAGATCGACACCGCGCAGGGTCGGCTGGTCAGGCCTGAAGAATTTATACACGTCCTCCAGCACCAGAATCGGTTTCGACAACTGGGGTTGGCTTGCGCGCGCCCCGGCCCGAAAGAACGGAAACGGTCGAACTACCTTGGTTTCCTGCATAGAGTCCCGCTAACCCGTTCAGCTCCCAGCGGGCAAGAAAACGGCCAACAATCCACGGTTGCCGAGGGGCCGGGTACGGCTAGAGTGCCGGGCAAGATGAGCGAGCGAGCGGTCTTGTACGAGGCG
The DNA here is from genome assembly GCA_963716775.1 of uncultured delta proteobacterium. Classification (GTDB taxonomy): domain Bacteria; phylum Myxococcota_A; class Polyangia; order Polyangiales; family Houyiibacteriaceae; genus SG8-38. The sequence goes on along the minus strand of CAVQUI010000006.1, from coordinate 191,386 downwards.
GTGGACCGGATCGGGATGGTCACCTTGAACCGTCCCGACCAGCGGAACGCCATGACTCCGGAGCTTCTGGACGCGTTTTCCGAGGCGATTGGCGAGGCGCTGGCAGACAAGGTGATCCGCTGCCTGGTCATCACCGGAACGGGCCGCTGCTTCAGCGCAGGGGCCGATCTTCGCTCCTCACTGCAACGGAGCGATCTCGGCAAGCCGTCCAGGGATGCCTCCTTCGCGATGTACGAGCCCTTCCTGCGGGTTCTGGACGTGAAGGTGCCGGTGATCGCCGCGATGAACGGGCACACCGTCGGCGGTGGATTCGGGCTCACCCTTCTCGCGGACATCCGAGTCGCCAACGTCGATGCGAAATACGGCGCGAATTTCGCACGCTTGGGCATCCATTCTGGACTCGGCATCAGCTACATGCTCCCTAGGCTGGTCGGTCTTGCCCAGGCCTCTGAGCTTCTTTTCACAGGCAAACTGATCAGCGGCGGCGAGGCGCTGCAGATCGGCCTCGCGACCCACGCCGTGGAAGCCGACGAGGTCCTGCCCACCGCGATGGGGCTCGCCCATGCGATCGCTCGGTCGGCTCCGACGGCCGTCCAGCAAATGAAGGCCTCGATTCGTCGCGGGCTTCGCTGGGAGATCCGCGAAGCGGCATTCGAGGAAGCGGGCCTTCAGGCGGCAAGCCTCGACACCGAGGATGCCGCGGAGGGCATCGCGGCCATTCTGCAGAAGCGAGAACCCGAGTTCGCCGGCCGTTAGACCATGCTCGCCATCCCGCAGCTACCCATCCCACTGAGCGCCGTCCCCGAACGGCTCCGCCGCTACGCGGACCCCAAGGCACCCGTGGCCGCAAAGATGATGGCCGCCCGCGGAATGGTTCCGGTCAAGGGCGGCGACCTCGTCATGCTGCTCGCGCAGCTCAGCGCCGACGCCGACCCCACCGTGTCCAAGTCCGCGGGGGACACGCTCGACGGTTTGCCAGAGAACGTCCTGTATCCGACCTGCAGTGAAGACCTGCATCCAGCCGTCTTTCACGAGATTGCGCTCCGATTCTCGACTGACGAAGAGGTTCTGGGGCGCCTCGCGTCGAACCATTCGGTCTCCGACGCCACCATCGCCAAGATCTCGGCGCACTGCCCCGAGCGAGTCACCGAGATCATCTCCGTCAACCAGCAGCGGCTGTTGGGAGCGCCGGAGATCATTGAGGCGCTTTACAAGAACCGCAACACTCGCATGTCGACGGCCGATCGCCTCATCGAGCTCGCCGCGCGGCACGAGGTCGAGCTGACCGGCATCCCTATGTTCGAGGAGCTCAAGAGGGCCGTTCAGGGCCAGTTGATCCCCGAGCCGAGCGAGGAGCCTCTTCCCGGCGACCAACTCTTCGCCACCGCCCTGGCAGAGGATGACGAGCAGGACGCGGTCGCGCGCGACAAGTTCGACGGAACCGAGGAAACCAAAGAGGAGTTCGTTCCGCTTCAGGCCAAGATTCGCGGTATGAGTGTCGGCGAGAAGATCCGGCTGGCCCTTCTCGGCAACGCTGCGGCGCGCTCGATTCTTGTGCGGGACCCGAACCGGGTCGTCTCCATGTCGGCGATCGCCTCTCCTGCCATGAGCGAGAGCGAAGCCAAGAACGCCGCGCAAAGCCGCGAGGTCTCCGAGGACGTGCTGCGTTACATCGGCAGGAAGCGCGAGTGGTTGCAGAGCTACGAGCTCAAGCGCCACCTTTGCAACAATCCAAAGACGCCGATCGCCATTTCGATGACCTTTCTCAATCACCTTCGTCGAAACGACCTCCAGGCCTTGTCGCGGAGCCGGGGGATTCCGGGCCCGCTCAAGCAGGCAGCCAAGCGGCGGTCCAAGCAATTCCAGTGAGTCATGAGCTTCTTCAAGAAATTGTTTTCAGCCGACCCCGAGGCGCTCGAAAAGAAAGCCGACGCGCTCTATGCCGATGGCGAATACGGCCCGGCCAAGCTCGCTTTCGACAAGGCTCTGGCGGCATCGCCCGAAGGCGCGGTTGAAGGGCTGACCAAGAAGATTCGACTCTGCACCGATGGGATCGCGCGGCAGCGAATCGAAGAAGCGAAGGCCTATCTCGAGCAGGGCTCGATCGACCTGGCCGAACAGGAGCTCGAAGGCGCCTTGGAAGTCGCTGACGACGATGCGCTCCGGGACCAAGCCAGGGCATTGCTCGATGGACTCGAGGCGAAGGAGGCACAGGAACAGGCTGCCACTCCCGAAGTGACCGATGAAGAGCGAATTGCGCTCCTGATGGGCCAGTGGCAGGAAGCTCAAGCCGACGAATACGAGAGCTACGGCGACGCCCTGATCGAAGGGCTGCTCTCGATGCAGAAGGAGGAGTTCGGCGAGGCGCGAACCCAACTCGAAGCGTTGCTCGCTGAGGCGCGAAGGCCGAGATACCTGTGGCTCGAGGTCGGGCGCGCCCGCCTGCTGAGCGACGATGTCGAAGGGGGCGAAGAGGCGCTGAAGAGCTTCTTGAGCGCCCTCCCCGATGAGGAAGGTGCTGAGACGAAGTTGGCCGCCAATCTTGCACTGGCCCGCCTCGCGGACGAAGCCGAGCGGTTCGAAGAGGCGATGGGCTACTTCGAAGGCGCGGTGCATGCGCTCCCGGAAGACTACCGGCCCTACCTCGCCATGGGGGCGTTCCTCCGAAGCAAGGGGCACGGCGAAGAGGCCCTCGAAGTGCTGCGAACCTCGCTCGAGCTCAGCGAGACCTCAGGCACGGACTGGCGGCTGCTCGAAGAACTAGGGCTCGCGTCCGAGCTCGCCGGAAAACCTGACGATGCACGCAGCTTCCTCAATCAAGTGGTCGAGTTCTTTACGCATCATCAGATCACAGACTTCCCGCCGACGACGGCCACCACGCTGGCCAAGCTCTACGAGGCGGAAGGCCGAGTGGATCGCGCGGCGGACCTCTATCGGGCGCTCAGTCAGGGCAGCGACAGGGACCGGCACGCGCTCTATCACTACGAAGCCGGAAGGCTCCTGCAGGCCCTGGACCTCCAAGACGAGGCTCGACGAATGCTCACCCGCGCCGAAGCGCTCCTCGGCGATGGCGAAGCCGAGCTGGGCGAGAAGATCGCGGCCCTGTTGCACACCTAGGGGCTAGCCAAGCGATTCTGCGCCCTTTCGGAGCGATGACGCATTCGAAATCGGTGCTATATTTGTCGGGCGTAGCGGCGTGGACCGGGAATCTACCTGGCCGCGACCAAAGCGAAGCAAACCCATGACCCGAGGACACGCCTCCGTTGAGCGGCCCGTGACCGTGCCTCGTCTTCGCAAGATGAAGAGTGACGGCATCCGGATCACCATGGTGACCGCCTACGATGCCACCTTCGCGCGCCTATTTGACGAAGCGGGGATCGACGTCCTGCTGGTCGGCGACTCACTGGGAATGGTCGTGCAAGGGCTGGATTCGACTCTCCCGGTGACAGTCGATGAGGTGATCTATCACTGCCGCGCGGTCGCGCGAGGCACGCGGCGCGCGCACATCGTGGGCGACATGCCCTTTCTCAGTTGGCAGCTGAGCTCCGAGCAAGCACTTCGCAACGCCGGGCGCTTCCTGTCAGAAGGCGGCGCACAGTCGGTCAAGCTCGAAGGCGGGCTCGACGCGGCACCTACCATCGAGCGTATCGTTCAGGCTGGCATCCCGGTCATGGCGCACGTGGGCCTCACCCCCCAAAGCGTGCACGCGATGGGCGGATTCCGTGTGCAAGGCAAGACCCAGGAGACGGCCGCACGAGTTCTGGCCGATGCGAAGGCAGTCGCGGAGGCTGGAGCCTACGCGCTTGTGCTCGAGGGCATTCCGACCGACCTCGCTCAGCGCATCACCGAAGAAGTGCAGATCCCGACGATTGGTATCGGAGCTGGTCCGCACTGCGATGGACAAGTTCTCGTCTGCTACGACCTGCTGGGCCTGACACCTGAGCTCAAGCCCAAGTTCGTGAAGCGATACGCCGAGTTCTTCGAAGAAGGCGTGGCCGCTGCCCGACGCTACAGCGACGAAGTCCGCGCGGGAGTCTTCCCGAGCAAGGAATACAGCTTCGGCAACGTGAAGAAAGACGAAGCGCCCGCGTCCGGGCTCAGCCTCGTTCAACACGTGCGGCCCAGCTACGGGCCCAAGGGATGAGCGAAGTCGTACGCAAGCCTGCCGAGTTCCGGCGGGCCTGCGAAGACGCGCGCGCCGCTCGGCAACGTGTCGGGCTCGTGCCTACGATGGGCGCGCTCCACGACGGTCACTTCTCTTTGATCGACGAAGCCAAGTCGCGCGCCGACTTCATCGCCCTGACCATTTTCGTCAACCCTCTTCAATTTGCGCCCGGAGAGGATTTGGAACGCTACCCGCGAACTTTCGAATCCGATCTCGCCGGCTGTCGTGAGCGCGGAGTCGATCTCGTCTTCGCACCCGAGCCGAGCTCGATGTACCCAGAGCATTTTCAAACCGAGGTTTCGGTAAAGGAAATCGTCAGACCGCTCGAAGGCGAGTGCCGCCCAAGGCATTTCGACGGTGTGACCACCGTTGTCGCAAAGCTCTTCAATCTGACCGGTCCGTGCGCCGCGATGTTCGGCCGCAAAGACTACCAGCAATGGAAGACTCTTTGTCGAATGGCCGAGGATCTGGACATGCCGATCGAGCTCGTCGGCTGCCCAATCATTCGAGAGCGCGATGGCCTCGCCCTCTCCTCCCGCAACCGCTACCTCAGTGCCTCGGACCGCGAGCGCGCACTCGGCATCGTGTCGGGGCTTCGTCGAGCCCACGACGCATGGAAGCGGGGTGAACGGGACCCGGACGCGCTCCGGGCTCTGGCGGAGGAATCGATTCGACCGGTCTGCGACCGCCTGGACTACGTTGCTGCCGTCGATCCCGAAACCCTGAAGGCTGCGCCGCCCTCGCCGAGCCGCCTATTGATTGCGGTCGCGGCGCACCTGGGATCAACTCGCCTAATCGACAATGTCGTGCTGGGCGAAGACCCGCGGCCCTAGTTGGCCGCGTTCATGACTCGGGCGCCCGGTTCGCGTATGATTGAGGCATGAGTCGACCACCCACGCCCAAGCTCAATTCGGAACACCTGGCCGACATCGGTCTCTTCGGCGGACTGAGCAAGGAGACGCTCGAAACCCTGGCCTCGTCACTGCCGACGACTCGAGTCGAAGCCGGCGACATGGTCGTCGAAGAGGGCGACATGTCGACGCAGATGTTCGTCGTCATCGCCGGCGAGCTCGAGGTCATCAAAAAGGGCGTGTCCGGGGGCGACGTTCGAGTCGCGGTGCTCGGCCCGAGCGACTGGTTCGGCGAGATGTCGATCATCGACGTTCAGCCACGTTCGGCAAGCGTGCGCGCGGTTGCGCCCACCTTGGTGCTCTCGGTGACAACCGAGCACGTCGAGAACCTCCTCTACCGGCGCGACGTCAAAGACTACGCGCTCTTCATCATGAACATCGCGCGCGAGCTCAGCCGCCGCCTCCGGGTCGCGGATGGCATCCTCGCCCAGTTCTACACCGCACTCGCCAGTCAGTACGGAGCGGCGCCGAAGAATAGCGCCTAGAGCACGCCGGGGGGCGGCCTGGTCAACCTCTTGACCGCCTCGTGAGTCTTCAGTGCCTCGAGGATGATGGTCGCCGTCTCCTCAATGGCGCAGTTCGTCACGTCGACGACCATCCAGTCGGGGTTGCTGCGCAGAATGCCGTGCGCGTACTCGAGCTCGGCTTTGACGTGGTCCCGGAGGCCGTAGTTCGCGTCGGGGGGCATGCCGAGCTGCTGCAAGCGCTGCTGGCGGATGTACATCAACTGGTCGACGTCGATGGTGAGGCCCACGACCCGAACGCCCGGCAACTGATACAACTCTTCGGGCGGCTCTACGCCGAGCACGAGCGGCACGTTGGCCACTTTGAGCCCGCGGCCCGCCAGATAGGTCGACAGCGGTGTCTTGCTCGTGCGGCTTACGCCGACCAGTACCAGGTCGGCCTTGTGAAGGTTGCGCGGTTCCTTGCCGTCGTCGCTCTTGACCGCGAACTCGATCGCTTCGACTCGGCGAAAGTACTCCTGGGAAAGCGGCATCTCGGCCGTCGGGATGTTCACCGGGTCGGCTTCGAGGTAGTGGCCGATCTGGCTGATCAGCGATCCGATCACATCGACGTGACGGACGTTGAGCCTGGTCGCCTGCTCATTGAAGTGGTCGCGCAGCTCCGGGCGCACCAGCGTGAAGACAACCATCGCCTGCTCGGCGGCCGCTTGCTCCAAGATGGCCGTCAAACTGCGTCGGTCGCGCTGGCGCCGTTCGATCTTCAGCCGGACGCCGTGATCGGGGAACTGTAGGAGTGTGGCTCGGGTCACCCGTTCGGCTGTTTCGCCGGTCGAGTCGCTGACGACGTAGATGACCTTTGCATCCATGGAGGCTGGGCTCAGAGACGGCGGCTCAGCTTGCGCCCGTGCATGCGATTGACGCGACGACGATTCTTCGCCTTGCGCTTTGCATTGCGGCGCGCGGCCTTGTTGCGCTTGCGGTTCCGGCCGCTGTTCACGATGTTCAAGTACATGAATTACTCCTGAGCGACCGGGTGTAGAGGATGGCCGAGGCCTACGCAAGCGGTCAGAGGCCGGCCGTGCATTCGCCGACATCATTGCAGGTTTCCCCTGCGCGGCATTCGCTGTCTTCCAGGCAGAAAGGCAGGCAAACCGTGTCGAGGGTCAGGGGGTCCCCATCCAAATCGCCGCATGCGGCTCCAGCGAGGCAGCTCTCGGCTGAGGAGCACTTCGCGACGCACAGTGAGAGCCCGGCAGTCGTCCGGACGCATTCGTTGTCCTCGCCGCAGACGTCGGCGGGCATCCCGGGGGCAGCGCAGTCGAATACCGTGCAGCCGAAGCCAACCTTGCACGCACCGGGCTCCTCCCCGGCAAGCGAGCAGACCAAATCCGCGTCGCCGCAGGCCCCTTGACCGAATGGCGAGTAGCACTCGCTCGCCGTCGTGCAGTCGGAGCCTATGTTGTCGACCGTCACATCATTGAAGACGCCTGGCACGCAAGCGCCCAAGGGGTCGTCTTCGATTCCACCCCAGAAGCAGGTGTAGCCCTCGCGGCAGCCCTGTGTGTTGCCGAGGTATGTGCTCGGGTCACCCGGCGTCGCCCCCGAGCCAACCTGACAGCGCGAGGCGCAGAGCGGCACACCTAGACCGAGGGAGGCGCAGATGCCGTCCCCTGCACAAGGGTCGATGTCACAGCGAATCTTCGAACAGTAGCCGGCTGGGAATCCGAAGAACGCTTCATCGATACAAGTGCCGTTTGCCTCGCATTGCTGGTCTGCCTCGCACTCGCTCCCGGCTTCCGCCCCGGGCGCGCCAGGGTGCTCACAGCGGTGTGTCATGGAGTTGCAGAAGCTCGTCGATTGGAGGTCGTACACGAGTCGATCACCGGTCGTCGTCGAGGGATCCCAGGGATCGAGCTCGCCGTTCCCGTTCGTGTCCTCGCGAAAGACGCGGCATTCGTCGTCGGAGGCGCAGCCGCTGTCGCAAACTTCAAACAGAAGATCGCACAAGTAGCCGTCGCGACAGGTGCTGTTGCTACTCGCTTCGGCGCGACACGCTCGGAGGCAGATGTCGGCGTCGGAAAAAGCCGGCACGCAAACGCTGCATTCTTGAAGGCAGGCCTCCGTATTCGCTGCGGTGCAGTCTGCCGAAGGCGAAGACGGTGGAAGCGCTGCCGTGCAGTAGTCTCCAGGAAAATCGTAAACTTCGAATGTAGCGTTTGCTCCGGGCGGGTAGTCCCGAATCGGGTCAGCCGAGCCGCCGACGGCGACCGTTTGCTCCGCCAGACAGATCAAATTGCCGTTGCACTCGAAAGCCTCGCCACGGCACTGCCCGCCGAGCTCTCCACCGGGCGCCGGTAGCTGGTCGCAGGCAAAGCCGCCATCGACGCCGCCGTCCATGCCGCTCGTGCCCGCGCTTCCGCCCGTGCCTGCGTTGCCGGCAGTCCCGCCCGAAGGGCCGTCACCCCCGCAGCCGACCGTCACGGTCATCACAAGCAAGCCGGCAAAGCCAAGTCGAATCACGGACAAATTCTCGTCACCCGCATCACCGGTTTCGTCGTGGGACGAGCAGCCAGTAGTCCAAGTCTAGTACAACATCCTTGTCATACACTTCCCGACCGTCTTTGGAGACCTTGAGGGGGAATCCGGCGTCGGTCGCGCGAACGTCCTTTAGTCCTACCAGACGGACCCGAAGTGCCCCGCAATCGCTACGGCCGGGGATGTCGGCTTTGCCGAGAATCTCACTGTAGGCGTAAATGGTGTCACCCGCGAACGTGGGGTTAGAGTGTGCGCCCCCGTTCCAGGCAAGGATTCCGAGAACCCTTTCCATTCCGTTGAAGGAGAGCGAGCGCGCCACGCTAATGACGTGACCGCCATACATCAATCGGCGACCAAAACGGGTGTCTTTCGTTTGGACTGCATCGAAGTGAACCTTGGCGGTGTTCTGGTACAGGCGCGTCGCGGTCGCGTGCTCCGCTTCCTCGATTGTCATGCCATCCACGTGGTCGATCTTTTCGCCGGCCTCGTAGTCCTCGAAGTACGCGCTGCCACCCGACGGCCAGTCTTGGTAGGAGCTCAGATCGAGATTGGCTGGAACGACGAGAATCAGCCGGCGCGACCTTCTTGGGCATCGCCGGACTATCCGCTGCGCCGGTCGGCGTGGAGGGGTCCCGCTTGTGAACCATGACCCAGCGGTAGTACTCGAGCACGGGCTTGCCGTGCTGATTGGTGCCAACCGTCTTGACCCACACGACACCGGTCTTGCCATTGCTGTTTTCCTTCTTGCCGACGACTTCGGAGACCGAACGCATGGTGTCTCCTGGGTAGACTGGCGCAAGAAACCTCACCCCTGCGTAGCCGAGGTTCGCGACCGCATTGAGCGAGACATCGTTGACCGTCTTTCCGAACACGATGTGGAAGGTGAGCAGGTCGTTGATCGTCTCGCGTGGGTGGCCCAGCGATCGAGCGAACTCCGCCGAACAGTGGAGTGGATAGCGCGAACCCGTCAGCCCGATGTAGACCGCCGCTTCGCCTTCCGTGATGGTCCTGGGCACCGCGTGCACGAGCTCTGCGCCGACTTCGAAATCCTCGAAAAAATTGCCTGGATTGGTCTTGGCCATGTCATTTCCTCGGTTGCGAAGGACCGACTCTAGCCCCTAAAGTCGGCCCTGTCGCGCTGGGTACTTGGGTGCTATCTAGGGGCGCAATGGACCCGGGGAAAGAGCGCGCCAACATGGTGGAGCAGCAGCTCAGGCGTCGCGGAATCGGGGACAGCCGCGTTCTGGCAGCGATGGGCGAAGTGCCGCGCGAGGCGTTCGTTCCCAAAGCGCACAGACCCGACGCGTACGCCGACTGCGCTCTGCCTCTTTCGCATGGGCAGACGATCTCCCAGCCGCTCATGGTAGCCATGTCGGTCGAGGCCCTGGGGCTCGAGGGGGACGAAACCGTCCTCGAAATCGGGGCCGGCTCCGGCTACCAGGCGGCGGTTCTTTCGAAGCTGGCAAAAAAGGTCTACGCGATCGAGATCATCCCCGAGCTGGTCCGCAATGCCCGGCAGGTCGTCGACTCCTTGGGCATCGACAATGTCGAGATCCTTTGCGCGGACGGACGCAAAGGGTGGCCCGAGGGTGCCCCGTATGATGCCATCGTCGTTGCAGCGGCAGCCGAAGAGATCCCCCCAGCTTTGGTCGAGCAACTCAAAGAAGGCGGCCGGCTCGTCATTCCAGTGGGCGGTAGATTGGGCCAGTCACTGCAGACCTCCCGCAAGCTCGGGGGCAAGCTCCAAACAGAGGAGCTTTGTCGATGCGTCTTTGTGCCACTGGTCCATGGCAGTTAGACTCCGGCCCGCTGAGGAGCACTCAATGAGCATCATCGTATTTCGGTACCTTCATTTTCTGGGCATCACCTTTTGGATCGGCACCGCGGTTGCAGTTGCGATCGCCGCGTCCGCCCCAACGCCATGGGAAAGCGGCATTGCGCAAGCCCTCCGCAAGGTGACTGTGCGGGTGACGACGCCAGCGATGCTGGTCGCATTCGCCGGCGGCATTGGAACGCTGGTCCCGAGCTTTGCGGAGGTGTACGCAAAGCAAGGTTGGATGCACGCGAAGCTGGCGCTCTTGCTAGCCCTGGCCGGCGCGACCGGTGTGCTCACCGGCAAGCTGCGCCGTTGGGCCGAGGGTCAAGAGGTCTCGCCAAAGCTCTTCGCAAAGCTCGCCTGGGCCATTTCGATCCTCGCAGTGCTGATCATCACGCTGGCGATTTTTCGACCGTTCTAGACGTACCGGGGCGCGGGGGAGCGCGACACGGGGTTCGCTTCTAAGGCAGCTGGCAGCTGTGCATGGCCTCTCCCCGTCGCTTCATCTGACTGTGCCCGTGACGCGCATGGTTGGTTCCGAAGCCCTAGCCGAAGCGTTCGATGCGCGGTGGGAGCAGGTAGGGGTATGGTTTGCGTAGGACCGTGCGACAGAACCAGCGGTCGGTGCGGCGGGCTCCCTGCACGAAGGCGTAGGTTTGGGCGTCGCTCTTGTAGTGCGCTCGCACGTCTTTCTCGGTGATCCCCGGCGAAAGGTCGAACACCTCGTTGGCCAACGGGACCAAGGGCGGAAAGATATCCCCTAGCCCTTCCTTGATTAGGTTTCCGAGGAAGTCCATCGCCTGTCCCCGCGGCGAGTGATAGTTGTCGAGGATCCCTCGGAGGAGAAAGCGATTGACCACGAGACGCACCGGCGCAGGCAGCGCCTGGGTCACTTCCTTGAACTCGCACAACTCGTTTCCGTCTTCGTTTCGAAGAAACGGAGTCCCAACGTCGAGGTATCGCAGGCGTTCGCCTTCGATCGCCCAGTTGGAAAGCTGGCCATCCGGAGCAAGCGACGGTGTGACGGAGTCACGGATCTGCTCGAAGATTCGACGAACGTACGGAGCCGCTTCTTCCGCGCTCTTACCGCTGAGGAAGTTGGGACCGAGCGCTTCGGACGCCAGCAGCGGTTGAACGCAGTAGAGCACGTGGCCCGTGGAGCTTTCCAAGACGGGCACATCGGTCTCGACCACATCAATCCCGCAGGCGCTGAGCTGATCGATGTAGGACGCGATCAGGCTTGCCCATCGATCGGCGACGGCGCGAGACGATATCGGTGCGAGCCGCTTGCAAACGAAATCGCCACGAGGCGTCGAGAGCTTTACCGCGATAGTGATCTCACCGTAGCCGATCACCTCGAGCTCTTCGGTCTGCTCGGTTCGCACCGCTTCGTCGAGCTTCCTCTCCAGCGCCTCGATTTCGGTGGGACTGACGAGTTCCATCAGGCGAAGGCCTTCGTCATGCGAGCGCTCAGGTCCTCCGCTTCGTCGTCTGTCAGGATCAGCGGGGGCAGAAACTGAAGCACGCTCCGGTCGTTCCCCGCGGGGAAGCAAAAGACGCCTTGCTGCATGATGCGCAGAAGCGCGCCCAGCGCCTCCATCTCGCTCGAAAAGCGCAATCCCATGAAGAGGCCCCTGCGCCGAAGCTCGAACGGCAAGGGCTCGAATGCCTCAGCGAACCGCTCCGACAGGGAGCTAACGCGGTCGAGGAAGCCAGGTTCGCCGACGATGTCGAGCACGGACTGGGCGGCGACGCAGCCGAGCTCCGCTCCGCCGAAAGTCGAGATATGAACGAAGGGATTGGCCTCCGAGTCGAGGACCTCGTGCATGTCGCGCGTCATGAGAGTTGCCGTGATCGGATAGATGCCCCCCGAAAGCCCCTTGCCGGTGATGATTGCATCCGGCGTCACTTCTTCGTGTTGAACGCCCCACCAACGCCCCGTGCGCCCGAGCCCGGTTTGCACCTCGTCGACGAGCAACAGAGCGCCACGTTCGTCGCAAAGCTTCCGAACGGCGCTGAAGTAGCCGGGCGCCGGAATCGGCATGCCAAGTGTGGCGGGGATCGCTTCGAGAATCACCGCGGCGGTGTCATCGTCGATCGCGTTTTCCATCGCGCTCAGGTCGTTAAATGGAACCTGCGCAAAGCCCGGAAGATTCGGCCCAAACGGATCCCTGAACTGCGGGTCGCCAGCCGCCAGCGCTAGGCCGGTGTGCCCGTGATAACCCCCTTCGACAGAAATGATCTCGCCGCGACCAGTCGCTCCACGCGCGGCCTTGAGCGCAAGGTCGATCGCCTCACCGCCGGAGACGCCGAACACTACCCGAGGAAGCGCGTCGTCGAGCGTTGCGGAAAGTCGCGCGGCGAGCTGAGCGCGTTGACCCGAAACGAAATGGTGATTCCCGATATCGAGCTTCCCCAACGCGGTTGCAAGCGCGCCCGTGACTCGAGGATTGCAATGCCCGAGACTGAAGACGCCGCCGTTGCAATGACAGTTGATGAGGCGAAGCCCGGTGTAAGCATCCTCAAACCAGATACCCTCACGCTTCCCCATGACCATCTGCAAACCCATTTGCTGGTAGTACGCGAGCTTGTTGGGTGCGACGTGCTCGCGAAATTCGGCGAGTAGCTCGTCGATGCTTTCGAATGGCTGTGGCGGTGAAGCTTCGGACATCGTGGGGATTCTACCCGAGCTTGCTCCTGCTCGCGCCGATCACGGAAGCACAAAACGCGAAATCACTGCGCCCGCTGACCGGGGCCGCGCAGTTTCTGCGCTCCGACTCACCAGAACTCGCCCATTTTCGGGCCGAAACGACAAGCTACGTGAACGGCACTCGTTTTGCATTCGATGGCCGCGCTCGACCCCATGCTCGCAGCGAGGTTTCGTGAACGGTTTTCAGTACGCCCACGGCAACACCTTCCCAAGCACCCCAGCCGGGGTGGGCAGCACCGCTTGGATCGATAGCCTGTGCCCGGACTTTTCCGGCCACTCCTTCTTGAGGAAGAGCAGCGACGACTGCCGGGTGGTTGGCAAGCTCGCGTACGGCTTTGACCGCCTCGCAGCCACGGCGATGTCCGTGCCGTACAAGCGCAAGATCCATCCGCACCTCTCGGACACGACGCTGCAAGAGTACATCGACTACCACGCATTCTACTCTCAGTGTCGCTTCCTCGACGATCCGGATTCCGCATTCGACTTACCCCCCGAAGGACACTCGGTCGTCGAGCGTGCCACGAGACGCCGCTCCTGGGATCCGAAAAGCGCGACCCTGGCTAGCATCGATTTCTACAGTCCGTTCCAGACGCTCGACCCTCGCTTCCGCGATGACTACGCCGCGCTCGAGCCAAACGATCGGGTCGAGTCGCGCGGCTGGTTCCACAAGAACGGGCCCCGGCCGGTCGTGATCTTTCTGCATGGCTTCTCCGCGCCAGACTATCGAATCAACAAGATGTGGTTTTCTGCGCAGAAATTCTACGATTCCGGCCTCGACGTGGTGTTCATGAACCTACCCTTGCACGGTGGGCGGATGCCGAAATCAGCGGCTTATCATGGGACTGCGATCATTCAGCCTTCACTCTGGCGACTGAGTGAGGCCTGCGCGCAGGGCGTGATGGACCTGCGCATTCTCATCGATCACCTCGTGAAGCGCGGTGCCCGGAAGGTTGGCATCATGGGCTACAGCTGGGGCGGCTTCCACGCTTCGATGATGGCATGCCTCGAGCCGCGAACCGACTTCATCGTGAGCGTTGCGCCAGTAGTGAGCATCGCCGACCTGGTCATGAGCTGGCCGACGCGCTCGTTCTTCGAAGAAGCGCTCGAGGAGCCTGCGATGATGATCCGCGAGCTCCGAAAGATACTCGCGCCCTTCACTCCACTGTCGCACGGCCTGAACATCCCGAAAGAGCGCGTGCTTCTGGTGGCGAGTGGCAACGATGGGATCATCCCTGCGGTACACACCGAGGCGCTCTGGGAGCACTTCGGCCGGCCCGAGGTATACTGGAGCTGCGGCGGGCACATCCTCTACTTCGACAAGGGGCGGGTGACCGAACGATCCTTGCAATTTCTCCGAGACATCGAGGTCATCGCCTAAGCCCATGCAGATTCGCGGATACAGCCACCCCGATTTTCGTTCACTGCGGGACACGGTGCGCCTGTGCACCCCTGCCCGCGGCCCTGGCGGCGTGGCGATCGCCGTGTATCACCGCGGAGAGCTCGTGACGGACCTCTCAGCGGGCACGCGTGATAGGCACGGCTCACCTTTTGAACCGGGCACCCTGGCCCTGAGCATGTCGACTGGCAAGGGCGTCATGGCAACGCTGCTCCACCAAATGGTCGACCGAGGCCTACTGGACCTCGCGGCGCCGGTGGCAAACTACTGGCCCGAGTTCGGCAAGAACGGCAAGGGCTCCATCACGATCCGACAGGCGGCTTCACACCGCGCCGGACTCTATTCGATTGCCCGCATCATCGACTCCTCCGAAGAGATGTTCGACTGGGACCACATGGTTCGCGTCGTCGAAGACATGTGGCCGGTGCACACGCCAGACACCGACTTCGGTTACCACGCCTGGACCGGCGGATGGATCATCGGCGAACTGCTTCAGCGGGTGACCGGCAAGAGCTTCCCCGAGCTGATCAAAGAGAACCTGGCCGACCCACTCGGTCTCGACGGCCTCTACATGGGACTGCCCGAAAGCGAGCTCCATCGGGTTGCTGAGTTCCTCATCCCGAAAATTCCCCGCAAGGTCCTGCAAGGGCGGCCTCGTGGTGTTCGCGCTCAGGTTCGCCGAACGGCATCGAGTACCGCGCGATGGCACTCCTCGGTCGGTCAGTTCATCGACGCGATGATTCCTCCTGGGCTCGGCGACGTGCTCGGAGATCCTCGCTGGCTCACCTCGGTGATTCCATCGGGCAACGGTGTGTTCAACGCCCGCTCCTTGGCACGACTCTACGGTGCTCTGAGCCGCGGAGGTGCGCTCAACGGAGTCCGGCTGCTTTCGGCTGCGGCACTCGCCGAAGCGACCGAAGATCAGAACCCGAGCATCGGCCGAGTGATCCCCTTCCCGCTTCGTTTCAAGGTCGGATACATGCGGCCGGTGTCTCTGGGCTTGCGTGTGTCGCTCGCCAAGCGCCAATTCGACCTCGGCCTCCCGAATCCACACGCTTTTGGTCACTTTGGCTTTGGAGGCTCGGGCGCATGGGCCGACCCGGAGCGCGAGCTCGGTGTCGCAATCGTCACCAATTGCTTTGGTGGACGGATACCAGGGGACCTGCGACCCGTCGCGGTGGCGACCGCCAGTGCTCGCTGTGCCGAGCGCCGCAGTCACTAACTCGGCCGTTGCACCGAATCGCGGCGTGACGTACCAAGCGCTCAATGCCGATGCTCGCGCTGCTCTTCTTGGTGACTGCGCTGCTCTACGCGTCTGTCGGCTTCGGCGGAGGTTCCACGTACAACGCGCTACTGGTCCTCGCCGGCACCGACTACCGCATCCTTCCCTCCGTCGCACTGGCTTGCAATCTGATCGTCGTCTCCGGTGGCGTCTGGCAGTACCGACGCTCCGGAGACCTGCTTCCCGGCTTCGCGCTTCCGTTCGTTGCGCTCTCGATTCCCATGGCCTGGTTCGGTGGAAGCGTTCCGATAGAGCGAGACACCTTCGTCATGTTGCTCGGCCTTTCTCTGCTAGCGGCCGGCCTAGCAATGTGGTTTCAACTTCCAGAACCGAGAGGGGCTCTCAGCGGCACAGCGTTGCGCCGTTGGACCTTGGGCTTGCCCATCGGCGCGGTGATCGGTTTCCTGTCTGGGATGGTCGGAGTCGGCGGAGGGATCTTTCTTGCGCCCGCATTGCATCTGCTTCGGCTTGGCCATCCGAAACGCATCGCCGCAACCTCGAGCTTGTTCATCATGGTCAACTCCATCGCGGGACTCGCCGGGCAGGCCACGAAGCACAGTACGGCCGCGTATCTCGGAGAGCTGCTCGACTACGTCTGGCTCGGAGTCGCCGTCTTCGTCGGCGGTCAAATCGGAAGCCGACTCAGCACACGCGCTCTGTCAGGCCGCGTGGTGAAACGACTCACAGCGGTCCTCGTTCTCTACGTCGCCGGACGGCTGCTCTACATGAGCTTCGGCTGAGACATGGTCAGCGGCACAGCGGCCATGGATTGGCCTGTTCTAGCTGCGCGGCGAGCCTCAGCATCCTCGCCTCGTCTCCGAACGGCCCCAGGAACTGCACCCCCAGCGGCAAACCCTCGTCGGTTCGCTGGAGCGGCACCGACATGGCGGGCACCCCGGTCAGATTGGCGACCATCGTCCGGTGGAGGACCTGCCGCGAGAAGGTCTCCATCTGAGCCGCCATCACCCGTTCCCGAAGCACCGGGACCCGAAAGAGAGGCGAGCTTGCCGGCGAGGCCAGACTGCGAAGGAGCCGCCGCTCCCCGGCCGTCGGCGCGGCTTGCTCGAGAGGCACAGGAAGCCGCCCCAAGGTGGGTGTCAGCAGCAGATCGTAGTCGATGTGGAAGCTCGCCAGAGCTAGACCGACCCGCCGACCCAGCAAGCGGGATGCCCCGACCTGCTCGGCAGGGAGCGCCCGGCCCAGGGCGGCGAGGAGCAGGGGAACCTCCTCCAACGAGCTGCGGACCCTCGCGCGACCGTATCTCGCCTCCAGATCGGAAACTATGGCGGCCGTATTGGTCGCCCCGAGGATGATGGATGCTCGGAGCACCTCCCACTCGTCGAATGGGAGTGGGACTTCCTCGACGATGTGCCCCATGTCCTGCAAAAGACGGCCTGCCGTGCGTACCGCCTCGACACAGGGGCGTTCCATCGGGACGCCGAAGACATGGGTCGCTGTCGACATACCGACACGCAATTGCCCCAGATCGGCATCGAGACCGGCCAGAAAACCGGTCGGGCCGGGTGCCACGTAGGGCGAGCCGAGCTCCGGACCCGCGGTAGCGTCGAGCATCGCCGCCGTGTCGCGGACCGTTCGGCTCACGATGTGGGAGGTCGACTGACCTTCATACTCCCAGCTGAAGTCCGGCCCGATCGGATTGCGGCCGCGGCTCGGCTTGAGGCCGAACACGCCGCATGCCGAGGCCGGCATCCGAATGGAGCCTCCCTCATCGGTGGCGGATGCCATGGGGACGATGCCCGCGGCCACGGCTGCCGCGGAGCCCCCGCTCGAGCCCCCAGCCGAGCGGCTCAGGTCCCACGGGTTGCGGGTGGCCCCCCAGGCCTTGGGCATGGTGAAGACCGAGAGCTTGTATTCCGGCGTGTTGGTCTTGCCGAAGATGACGACGCCGGCATCGAGAAAACGCCGGACGATCTCGGCGGTGTGCCCGGATAGCTCTCCCTGGTGAAGCCTGCTCCCGTTGCTCATCGCTGTGCCCTTCAGGGCGTGATGGGCGTCCTTGAGAAGAAAAGGCACCCCCGCGAACGGCCCCGAAAGCTCCTCCCGCGCTCGCCCTCGCGCGTAGTCGTAGAGGGGTGTGACGATCGCGTTGAGCTTCGGGTTGAGCTCCTCGGCACGGCGAATGGCAGCTTCGAGAACTTCGCTCGGGTGCACCTCCCCGTTCGCGACGAGCGCTGCGAGACCTAGCCCATCGTAGTCGAGATAGTCATCGAACACCTCAGGAGTCCTTCGGCGGACGCCGTGCACGCGCTCGCGAGTTCAAGAGCGCGATGATCGACCCGGCGCTGACCACCCCGATCACGTAGGCGCCACCGCGATTGAAGATGTCGGCGTGCACCTCGTAGAGCCCAAGACTCGCTCCAATGCCAATGCCGTAGCCGAACCAGGGTTGCTCTCGCCAATTGATCTTCTGCCGCCTGGTCGCGACAGCAACGAACGGCCAAAACGAGGTCGCCGCAACGTACGCACGGTACGGCTCGCCCAGCTCGTCGATGAGTCGACGGTCCTGGTGCAGGCCGCCAACGAATGAGAGCACGACCACACCGACGAAGAAGACGAATGTCACCGTCGATGGGGCAAGCAATGCATGTGCGGCCGCCCAGATTGCGATGCCGGAGAAGAAGGGATGCCGAGTGACTTGCTGAACACCACGTGCGGGCATGACCCTATGGCGAAAGGTCGCCATGGGAAGCCGCGGGTAGACCAGCACCGCAGTGACGAAGAGCGTGAAGCCGAACACCGAAAGCCCAATCAGCGCACCACGCACCGGCGGAATCGTCACTAGCAGCGATGCCTGCGGCTCGGCAAGACGATGCAGCGCAACATAGTGAACCAGCGCGGCGAAGGTCGCGATGGCGACGACCGAATAGACAAAGATGAAGCCGGCCTCGCCGAAGCGAGCGACCAGGCGTTTTCGAAGCGGCTGGCTCGAAAGGACGACGTGACTGCCGCCGAACAAGAGCCACAGGAGCGCGGTTGCCAATCCTTCTTGCATTGGTTTCGGCTAGCCTACGACGGTTTGTGCCCGTTCTCCAGGTGGGCTGCTAGACTTCGGCGCGTCATGAAGGTGCTCCACGTCTGCGCGGTGGCTTTTGGACTCGAGACCCTGCTGTTGCCCCAGATCGACTACCTGAGGGGTCGCGGGCTGACGGTCGAGGCGGCCTGCTCGCCCGATCCGCGCGTCGCCAAGCTGCGCGAGCGCGGCTACACCATCCACGAAATCCAAATCGACCGGAAGATCTCGCCTGGACCGAACTCCAAGAGCGTACTGGAGCTCGGCAAGTTGATGCGGGCCGGGGAATATGACCTGGTGCACACGCATGCGCCGGTCGCGTCGGTCTTGGGCCGTGTGGCCGCGAAGCTCGCCGGCGTCGAACGGATTGTCTACACGGCACACGGCTTCTACTTCCACGACAACATGCCTCGCCAGAAATACGCGCTCTACCACGGCATCGAGAAATCCGTTGCGCAGATCACGGACCGCATCCTCGTTCAAAGCCAGGAGGACTTCGACACGGCTGTGACGACGGGGCTGGGCTCGGCCGAGAAGATCCGCTACCTCGGCAACGGCATCGACCTGAGACGATTCGACCCGACCACAGTCGACGAGCAGACTCGCGCGCGGCTGCGGCAGGAGCTCGGTGTTCCGGAGGACCACAGACCGATCCTCGGCATCACGGGGCGCATCACCGAAGAGAAAGGGTTCCGCGAGCTCGTCGAGGCCATGTCGCTGCTCCGCGACGATTTCCCCCAAGCACATTTGATCGTCATCGGAGGACAGCTCTCGACCGAACGCGACGATTTTCAAGACCGGCTCGTCGACTTCATCGGCAACGAGGACCTCGACGGGCACGTGACCTTCGCCGGGTTTCGGGAGGACGTGCAGGACTTGCTCGGACTCCTCGATGTGTTCGTCCTCCCCTCGTATCGCGAAGGACTGCCGCGTTCGGTTCTCGAAGCGATGGCCATGGAGCTCCCGGTCGTTGCAACTCAAATTCGCGGTTGCCGAGAAGCGGTGGCGGACCAAGTCACGGGCCTACTCGTTCCGACCGAGGACAGCGGAGCTCTGGCCCGTGCGATCAGTCGAATTCTCAATGACCCCGAGCTTTCCGTCCGTTTTGGGAAAGCCGGACGCGAGCGGGTCCTGACCACGTTTGACGAGCAGTTCGTCTTTGCGCGCCTGGAGCAAGTCTACCGCGAGCTCGGCGTGAGCTTCGCATGAGGGTTCTGGTAACCGGCGCGACGGGCTTTGTCGGCAGGCACCTGCTGCCGGTACTTCACGACGCCGGGCACTCGCTCACCCTCCCCTTGCGCGACATCGGCTCGCAGCCTCGCTTGGCCAGGGTGGCAGATTCGGGCGCGCAGCGAATCTCGGTGCTTGGCGACATCGACGAGGGAACCGATTGGCGCGATGCCTTGGAGGGCGTCGAAGCGGTCATTCACCTTGCCGCGCGCGCCCATCTGCTGGACGAGAGAGCTGACCAGTCCGAAGCGTTCATGCGAGTCAACGCGCGTGGCACGGCGCGGCTGGTCGAGCAGTCCGTCGACGCCGGCGTACGACGATTCGTCCTGATGAGCTCCATCGGAGCGGTGACCGCCGCATCGGACCGCCTCGTCACCCTCGAGACGCCTTGCGAGCCCGAAACCCCATACGGACGAAGCAAGCTTGCTGCGGAGCGCGCGCTCATCGAGCAGAGCCGCGGAACAGCGATGAGCTGGACGATTCTCCGCCCGACACTCGTCTATGGGCCAGGCAACCCGGGCAACATGGAGCGGCTGGTCGCTCTGGTGAAACGAGGCCTTCCCCTGCCCCTCGGAGCCATTGCAAATCGACGCAGCTTCACCTTCGTCGAGAATCTCGCCCAGGCCACGGCGATGGCACTCGGTCACCCCGGCGCCGTCGACGCCACGTTCCTGCTCGCCGACGGCCAGGACTTGTCCACGCCCGCGCTCATTCAACGGATTGCTGCGCTGGCCGGAAGCCGGACGCGACTGTTCTCCGTCCCCAGGCCCCTGCTGCACGGCCTCGCACGCGGAGCAGACGCGTTCACCGCGGCAACTGGCAGGGCGCTGCCCCTGAGCAGCCCTAGCCTTCGACGGCTCGAATCCTCGCTCTACGTGGACATCGAACCGCTTCGAGCCAAGCTCGGTTGGACTCCGCCCATTGGCGTCGATGAGGGCCTGCGACGGATGATGGCGGCCTCATGACTTGGGCGTTTCTCTCACTGCTGTCTTTTGCACTGAGCTGGATCGGGATTCGGATCGTCTTGCGGCGTTTCTCCGAGCGATTCATCGATGTGCCCAATCCGCGGAGCTCACACACGCAGCCCACTCCACGAGGCGGCGGCATAGCTTTCGTGGCCTCCTTCTTGGTCACGGCCGGGATCGCCGTCGCCGTCACCCCCGGCGACACGGGCGGCGCTCCGTCGCTATTGCAGGGAGCCATCTTGGTGCTCCTGCCGCTCTGGCTCGTGGGCACCATCGACGACGCACGGGGACTCTCGGTGCGCGTGCGCTACCTGGTTCAGCTGATCTTCGCGGGTCTCGCCGTGTACCTCTTTGGCTCGTTTGCCGGGTTCGATTCGATGCTGGGAAGCTTTGGGGCGCCATGGCTGTCAGCCCTTCTCAGCGTCATCGCGATCACAGCGCTGATCAACTTCTACAACTTCATGGACGGCCTCGACGGGATTGTCGGAGGCAGTTGTGCCGTCCAATTCGCGTTCTTTGCGCTCTACTTGCACGAGCCGGCTTGGTGGCTTCTCGTCGCGGTGCTCGTCGCGTTCCTCTTCTGGAACTGGCCCCCCGCGAAGATCTTCATGGGAGACTCGGGCAGCACTGTCCTAGGCGCAGCTGTTGCCCTGGCTCTTCTCCGTGCGCCCGACGCAAGCACCATGTGGTGTGCCGGAGCGGTGACCGCGCCAGTGCTCGGAGATGCCGTCTTCACGCTCACGCGCCGGCTCCTCAAGCGCGAAAACATCTTCGAGGCCCACAAGTCCCACATCTACCAACGCCTAAATCAATCGGGCTGGTCGCACCAGCGAGTTGCGGGAACCTACGTCGTTCTGACTCTCGTGATCGCAGCGCTCGTCGCCACGCTGAGCTGACGCCGCTGGCTTCGAGCTCTCACACTACGGCTACGCGTAGGACCTGCGCATAGTTGTCGGCGATACACGCACCTTCGAGCAGTCCACGGTCCCGCATCATCGCGTGGAACTTCGGGAGATTGTAGTGGGGGACGGTCATCAACAGGTGATGCTCCAGGTGATACTGCACGCCGTTGGGCGCGATGAATAGCCGCTCTAGCCAACCCGCAAGGACCGTTCGCGTTTGACCAATTGGGTCGCCTGGGTCCGGAACCACCGCGTGCTCGGCGATCGAACGGATTCGCGCAACGAGGTTGTTGGTCGTCATCCAGGCACCAAACCAGAGGAGGTAGAGCATCGGATGCCCCAACGACCACAGGAGAGCAAAGAGGAGCAGGTTCGTGAGTAGCGTGCCGACGAGCATGCGAATCGCCGGTCCGCGCGTCATACGCATGGGAAGCGTCCCAGAATCGACCTGCTCGCCGCGAATCACCTCGATCGCGAGGTAGCTGGTACCGACAAGCTGCTTCAATCCCGTGATGCCAAGCAGATCGCGAAGCACCTTGCGCGTCATGCTCGCTTTGGAAACCGGAAACCCCTTCGCCAAAGGAAGGTCCGGATCCGCTTCCGTCCAAGTCTTGGCGTGATGTTCGAGATGATGTGCCCGGTACATGTCCGCGCTCAGATATACTGGGTAGCCCGCTAGCCAGTTGCCGACGAAATCGTTGAGCTTGCGGTTCTTGAAAAGCGTATGGTGTGCGCTCTCGTGCATGACGACCGCGAAGCCGAGCTGCCGCGCCCCGATGATGAACAGCGCCAAGACGATGGTGAAAATGTTGGGCAGGCACGCAACCATTGCCATCGACGCGGCCACCAGCCCGTAGTTCACCAGAAGCGTGAGCCAGGCTCGATGGTCGCGGATTGCACGAAGCTCACGAATCTCTTCGGCAGTGAACTGCTCCAGCCACGCTTTGCCGCCCTTGGCCATGAATCAGCCGCGTTGGATGTACTGCTCGAGCTGATCGATGGTCATGTCTTGCTCGGAGACAACGCTGCGCACTAGGTCGCCAATCGACAAGATACCGACAAGCTCCCCCTGCTCCATGACGAGCAGGTGTCGCGTTCGCTTGCCGGTCATGATCGCCATGCATCTCCGTGTCGTCTCCTCGCGCCCGACCGAAAGGACCTCATCGGCCATGGCATCGCGAACCGGAGTAGTCGGGGAAGCCTTGCCGAGGAGGAACACGTTGCGCGCGTAGTCGCGCTCGGTGATCAGGCCGATCACCTTGCCGTCTTCGAGCACAACCAAGGCCCCGATGTCGAGATCAGCCATGCGTTTGATCGCGTCGTAGACGGTGTCATCGGGAGCCACGGCTTGAATGTCGTGGCCCTTTTGCTCCAAGAGCTGCGCTACGGTGGCCATGGTGCGATGATACCACTGTTGGCCCGTGCATAGAAGCCGGCGAGTCCTGCGGCGCTGAGCGCGGGGCTCTTCATACCCCAAAAGAAGGCGCCTTCGAGACTTGCCCGTTCGCCCTCAGGTCGGGCGCGGGGCGCCCGCAGACTCCTCGATGACCTCTCGAACCAGGTCGACGTATTGGCTGGTGATCACGTCCTGATCGAAGCGCCGCAACCAGTCCGCACGCTCGGCGCGCCGCGACTCGTGACCCGGATCAGGCCCATCGAGCTCGGCCTCGATCGCCTCGGCAAAGGCCTTTGCATCCTCGACCGGCGTCAATCGCCCGAGCCGCCCCCCGTCGAGCAGCTCTCGCGGGCCGAAGTGGCAGTCGGTCGACACGATCGCGGTCCCCGCCCCCAAGGCCTCGATGAGCACCATCGGCAAGCCCTCGTTGCGAGACGACATCACGAAGATTCGAGCCCGGCGCATGAAGGCCTCGGCATTGTCGACGAAGCCCGCGAGGAAGACCCGGTCCGCCACACCCAGCTCTCGAGCCTGCGCCTCCAACGACGCGCGCTCAGGGCCCTCTCCGAGAATCACCAAATGCAGGTCGCGTCTCGAGGACAGGTCCCCAAACGCGCGCAGCAGCATTGCAAAATCTTTCTGCTGGGTCAGGCGCCCGACGGCCAGCAAGACGGGCTTGTCGAACATCGGTTCCTGCTCCGGCGTGAGCTCGAGGGAAGCGTCTCGACTGTGCCGGGGATTGGGAAGGGCAAGGACCCTGTGCGGGGGAAAACCGAAGACCTCGGCGGCCTCGTCCGCCAAGCCTTGTGAGCAGCCCGTCACACGCTCCACGCGCCGGTACGCGAAGCGCTCCGGTCCGAATCCCAACCAACGCCGAAGCCACCACTGAGCCGCTGGCTCGCACCGTAAGGCGTTGTGCTGACTCACGATGACCGGCACCTCGGGGACCAGATAGCGGCCGATGCCCGATGCGATGTTCGCGGTGTGGATCAGGGACATGGCGCAGCGCGGACGAGCTCGCTTCAGGTAGCGCACCCAGCGCGGGGTCGCGAGGAGCTCGTTGATGGCCCCGAGCTCAACCTTGTTCACGCCAGGCAGCTCTACGTCGCGAAGCGCACCATGTGCGCAGGACACGACCAAATCGATCTTCATGCCCGTGTCCGCGAGGGATTGGGCCATCATGAGGGCAACGCGCTCTGCCCCACCCGCCGCGTACGAAGGAATGAAGATCGCGAGATCAGGTCTCTCGGCGCTGCTTGGATCGAAGTCGGTCATACTGAGAACCCGTAGCCGGCGCAGCAAAGTCTAAGCGCGGGGACGGGCCATTCCAAGGAGAGTGTTTCCGTCGGATTTTCCCACGAGACTCAGCAGGCCGAGCATCGGGGCCCGCCAGATCAATCCTGGCAGCCCCCACTCGTTGCGGACACTGGCAGCGGGGATCGGTCGCGTCGCGAAACGGTCCAGCGCAAAGCCGGTCCTCTCCAAGGCTGCACCCATGCTCTGCCTCCGAAAGAAATTGATGTGCAACGGCGGAACGTTTACGGGAAGCGTTTGTCGCAAGCAGTACGGATCGTCGAGATTTGGAACGCTGAAGACGAAGATCCCGTTCGGTTTCAAGATGGAACGGATCGAGGTCAGCATGCTCATGAAATCGGGCACGTGCTCGATGACTTCGAACGAAGTCACCACGTCGAACTTCTCGTCCTGGCTTGCGGCGAAGTCCTGGATCATTCCGTTGAACATCTCGACGCCCAGGCTGCGCGCCTTCTCTGCCGCTAGCTTGGTTGGCTCCACGCCCTTGACGCTGAATCCGCGTTGCTTGGCGACCAGCAGGAAGGTCCCTGGTCCCGTTCCGATGTCGACCAGCCTGCTACCGGGGCGTTCGGCTTCGATCCAGCGGATCGCCTTCCGCTTGAACCAGCGCAGTTGCCTGAAACCCCAGTCGCCGCTTGCTGTCTTCTCTGCGACTCGGACCATCTCGAGGTAGTCTGCCTCGCCCGAGTACACCTCCTCGTACTGCTCTGGCGGTATCCGACGCTGAACGGTGTACACCAGGGAGCAGTCACGGCATCTCGCCATGTCGTAGGAATTGAAAGGCTCAAGCGAATCCTGCGCGTCAGAGTCACACAGCGGACAGCGCAGCGCTCGCCCATTTTCATCGAGGTGCATGCCCGGAAATAGCATCCCGACCCAGCAGCGCCAGGCGCCAGCTAGCCGTTCACCGCCATGATGCTCCAGGCGATGATCAACTGCGCCGCGTAGTAGAGCGGCAGGCCCCAAAGCCTGTTCACGAATCCCTTGGACACGAAACGGTCTCGCACGACGGCAATGTCTGACGCCGTGAACATCAGGGCGCCGACCGGAATCATCCACGGAGCGCCCGCCCCACCTGCACCGATGGCAACGATGCACATCGCGGAGATCACGAGCATGTAAGCGCCGATCGGAGCGCGCATGTCGGGTGCGTGGGGAAATACCCAGCGAGCGATCAGAACCATGACGGCTGCGATCAGCGCCGCGGCGATGAGCGCCGACGCTGCGCTGATCGGAAGGCCGGCGAACGCCACGACGTACGCCAGATGGCCGAGCAGGAACGAAACGAGGCCGGCGATGAAGAACTTTCTCGCCGCCCCCAGGAGACAGACGTCGCCGATGGCGCCGAGAATCAGCCCGACCAGGACGGTCTTCCCGTAGCGCGACTCGAGCGCGCCGAAGCCAATGGCGGCGACGATGAAACCGAGCGAAGCAAAGGGTTTTCCGACAGCACGCAGTCCGGGCCGGTCCTTCCACTCCCCATAAAGGAGTACGGCGAGTCCCACCGTCGTCATCAGTTCGCCCCATGCGTTGAGAGCCATCGATTGATTCCCTTGGTTCGCGTTATCGCCAGTTTGGCTGACCTGTGGTTGCGAGCACGGCGTTCCACAGGTCGCTCTCGAGCGACATCTGCTTCTTCTCCGCCACCGCAGTCGAAATCGGCACGTAGACGATCTCTTGATTCCAGTAGCCCACCATGGCGTCGGTCTTGCCCGCCATGGCGGCATGGACCGCCGCGCGCGCCATCCGGTCGGTGAGGATCCGGTCCCATGCGTTGGCTGGAACGCTGCGGATCGCGTAGCTCGGATCGATGTACTTCATGTTGAGCTCGAGATTCCGCTCTTTGAAGTGACGCTTGATTCGCTCGCGCAGGAATACACCGATGTCTTCGAAACGAATGTTTCCCGAGGCGTCGCGCTCATCGTCTTTGTCGGCGAACAGATGCTGCCCTGCTCCCTCCGCAACGACGACCAGTGCATGTCCACGAGTCAATATGCGACGCTCTAAGAGCTCCAGCAGCCCACCCTCTCCTTCGAGCGGGAAACCAACCTCGGGGACGAGAACGAAGTTGGCCTCTTGACTCGCGATGGACGCGCCGGCAGCGATGAATCCCGCTGCTCGGCCCATGAATTTCACCAGCCCGACTCCGTTGGGCGCTCCGACCGCTTCGACGTGCGCGCCGCGCAGCACCTCGCTGGCGACTTCCAGTGCGGTGACGTAGCCGAAGCTGAGCTCGACGTATGGCACGTCATTGTCGATGGTCTTGGGAATCCCGACGACCGACTTAGCGAGCCCCCGTCTTTCGATCTCTTGCTGAATGCTATGGGCGCCACGCTGCGTTCCGTCGCCGCCGATGCAGAACAGGATGTCGATCTCCCGGGCTTCCATGAAGTCGACGATGATCGCCGGCTCCTGCGAACCGCGCGAGCTTCCGAGCACCGTTCCGCCCAAGTGGTGGATGTTCCTGACCGAACGTTCGGTCAGGAACGTCGGCTCGAGTCCCGAGTCAGGGTTCAAGCCGGCGTAGCCGTTTCGGATACCGAGGACGCGCTTCACTCCATAGTTGTGCGCGAGCTCCAAGAACCCCGAGCGAATGACGTTGTTGAGCCCGGGAGACAGCCCTCCGCAGGTCACGAACGCCGCGGTGGTCTCAGCTGGATTGAAGAAGAGCCTGCGGCGTGGACCCGCCTCCTCGAAGGAAAGCGTGTTGATGTCGGCTGCCTCGTCGCCGATATGGCGCTTCACCCGGACTCGAATGGACTCGTCGGCAAACATCCGGCCCTCCGCCTGAAGCGGTGACTCGAACTGGCAGGGGCCTAGCGTGGGGACTATGAAATCGCGCTGCTGGGGCATATTGGAGGCTGAGTATGCACCGAAAAGCGATCGAATGAAGGGCTCGATCGGCTGCCATTGCGTGGAGACCCTTCGCGAAGCCGCCTGAGCTACGTCGCTGTGTCAGTTCACGTTGAACACGTCGTCGCTGATCTCAACGCCGATGCTCGTATTGCGCCGAATGACATCAGCAAGCGCTGTGCTCTCGAGATCAACGATTTCCTGAGCCGAAAAACCACCTGCCATGTACCAGTAGCGATCGCCTTCACGAAGTGATTCGAATTGCCTCTTGATCACCCAGAACGCGAGCTCGCCCACGTGACCGCCGTTGAACGGCTCCTCTGCGAGCGCGCCCGCCCATAGATCGATCTCGTCGACGTCAGCGTACACCGAGGCGAGGCGCGCTTGCACGTCCGGATCACTGTTGACCTCCGCAAAGCTCGATAGCGTTGAGAGCCCCATCGCCTGACGCGCTTCGTTGTAGCTTGGCAGGCCGTGGTCACGGCCGCGTTGGATGTTGAGCGACGCCAGATCGAAGCCGCCGGCGCCAGGAGGCCCAAAGAGGAAATTCCGCACGTCGTCGACAATCTCTGTGTCGATGGTGGAACAGGCTTGAGTCGCTAGGCCACGCAGGAGTGGCTCGATGCCGCCTTCATCGACGACTCGGGATGGGTTGAAGAAGGCATCGCGAAGCGCCAGGTTGCCGTCTGGAATCGGATTGAGGCTTGCGTCGAGCCTCAAGAGGTTCGCGCTAAGGGCGCTATGCCCGAAGCGGTAGATCGCTGTCGAGAACTCGTTACAGATGGCCGGCGTAATGCTCCAGATGTAGCCGCGGTAGGGGTCCAAGGCGTTGGGCCCGAGTAGCGCGGGGAGGAACTCGTTGTATGTAATCACCTGCATGAGCGCGCCGACGATGCGCCGGGCTTCTTGGTAGAGTTCTTCGCCCGTGAGCAACGGGTCCGCCGCTGCCAGCTCCGCGGCCAGCCGATTGTGCTCGCGCACGAACAGCGTGTGCATCGCGGTGAGACCGACTTGCTCGTTCGCCCGCACGTCTCCAGCAAGAAACAGCTCTGGGCCGGTTCCGCCAGCGTTTGGCAGACCCGGAGTGTTGAATGGAAGCAAGTCCCCCGCGCTCACGAGCAATTGCCCGGTGCCGTCGTTGGTGCGTAAGGCTGCCGCACGCACATCGTCCGAGCCGTACACGTTGGATGCATCGATGAAGTGGGTGATCTCGTTGATCTGCTGGCGCGGGTAAGCCGGATCGTTGCCAGTCCCGGGGTGATAGCCGGACCTGTTGAAGTCGATTGTCATCGTGCCGGTGCTCGCCGGGTCGAAGAATGGATCTCCGAGCGGAACGTCGACCGACGCAGGCTCTGCGGGCGTCTGCTCGCCGCTCAGGTCAATGTCGTGATCGACGAACTGCCCCCACTGCCAGAGATAGTCGCTTGCGCCCATCGGGTTCGGACCCGGCTGCGAATCCGCGCAGAGCGCATTGCTGACGGCGCGGGGGGATGGGCGAGTGGAGCCGCTCATCGAGGCGACGCCGTCGTCGTAGTGCACCGGCATCAGCCGCCGAAGGGTCGTGTTCGCAGCGCCGAGATGGAAATGCGACTCGTGGTTCCCAGTCCCGTCGATGCTTCGATATCGCCCCGTCGGCTGGTCCGAGGGGTCAGGCGGATCGACGCTCCCAGGATCCACGGCGCCATCCGGCGAAATTCGATCGAGCGTCATCTGCACGAGATCGACCGGCTCGCAGGTCATTGCCATGGTGGGCAACACTAGAAGCGTCAAGAGCGATCGCTTCCGCATATTCATCCAATCGCGTCTCATGTGAAACACTCTCCGGGTTCGGGCGTAGCTTCATATAGCGAAGATTCATTCGTCTTGGAAGATGCAATGGCTTCGCGGTCGCCAAGGTCCGAATCCGACCAATTCGCAAGCCGATATTGGCGCGAAGAAGGCAATCATCTGTGTGAAAGCTCACAACGGACCGCCCCTGCGGCCCCTACCGTCAGGGACGCCGGAAATGCAGGTAGTAATTCTCTCGGAGAAGCTCGGTTTCGGACTCGAGCAAGAACCCGGCTTGCTCGATCTCCGCGATGACCGCCGCCTCGCTGGCCCGGACGTGCCTCAGAACGGCCGGACTGCTCTCGCCAGCTACGCGCTTCATGTCGACCAGGACGAGGATTCCCCCGGGCCGCAGGGTTTGGAGCAGCGAGCCCATGTAGGCCTTGGGGAACTCGAGGTGGTGGTAGGTGTCGCACATGAAGGCCAGATCGAGGGAGGCGGGGGCCAGGCCGGGTGCCTTCTCCTCGCCCCGGATGACGCTGACGTTGGTCAGGCCGCCCTCCTCCGCGCGCCTGCGGATCAAGTCGAGAAACTCGGGCACGATGTCCACTGCGTACACCTGTCCGCTCTCCCCCACGCGTTTCGCGATCTCCGTGGTGAGCAGACCGGTTCCAGCACCGATGTCCGCCACTGCCATTCCCTCACGAAGGCCAATGGCGTCGACGATGTCGATGCGACGTTGGACGATTTCGCGGCTTTCGGCTTCGAGGATTCGGGTGTAGCGAGCCAGCCCGTCGGGTCGAAAATAGGGGTCGTTGATGCCCGGATGAACGCTAGGCTCGTCCTGCTCCGGCTCCGCCAGTTCAACGAGCGTCGGGGCCGCGCTGAGCCCCGGGCTCGCGTCCACGGCAAGCTCTTGCGGGCTCGTCGTGTGTGCCTCGCTCGCTGCGCAGCCGGACAGGCCCGTCGAGATGACGAAAAATGCCCATGCGCAACCCGAAAGCAACCGCATCGACAGAAGCCTGCGATAAGATAGATTGGATTTGAGCATGCGTCGTCGAGAAGGCGCGATTCGCGATGAAGTCGCCGGGAGGTACGGAGTGAAGGGTTTCATGAAGATTGTTGCACTGCTGGTCGGGGCTTTCATGGCGCTGGGCTGTCAAGGAAGCAAGGAAGCGGCGAGCAGCGAAGCGCCAAGCGAGGCTGTAGCGGCTCCCGAGGAATCCAAAACGCCTGCCGATGAGCCCGCCCCAGCCGACACCGAAGCCGAGGCGCCGCCAGCCAGCGACCTTCTGGTTTCGAAAGTCATGGGGCTCACGCAGACGAGAACCGTGGAAGCGACCGACACGGGCATCAAGATCACACTTCCCTTGGAGGTGTCGCCAAAGATCGACGAGAAGTCCACGCCTCAGATGGTGAGCGACGCGATGATGTTCGCCGCTTTCTACAACGCGCCTCTCCTGTACAGCCGCACCGACGACGTCGATGATTTGCAGCAGGTCTTTACTTTCTTGGGCGACGAGATCGGCGAGATCAACACGACTCGCGCCTCGTTCGAGCGCATCGGCTACGAAGAAGCCATGGCCGGCGTCACCAACGAGAAGGCCAAGCGACGCGTCTATCGGAAGCTTCTCGCCAAGCTGCCGAAGGGCGCCGTGAGCATCCAAAAGAAGTACCGTCCCTAGGCGCGACGATGAAAAGCGAAAGGTCACTGCCCTTGGCGGGCGTGAAGGTCGTCGAGTTTACGCATATGGTCATGGGTCCCGCGGTCGGCCTGATACTGGCCGACATGGGCGCGGACGTGATCAAGCTCGAGCCCGCGCATGGAGACAAGACTCGCGGTTTGCCCGGATCCGGTGCTGGTTACTTCCCGGCGTACAACCGCAACAAACGCTCGCTCTGCGTGGACCTCAAGTCGGCTGAGGGCAAGGCCGCAGTCCTCCGGCTCGTCGACGAGGCGGATGTGGTCGTCGAGAACTTTCGTCCGGGGACGATGGACCGGCTGGGCTTCAGTTACGAAGCGCTCAAGGAGCGCAACAAGGGCTTGATCTACTGCTCGGAGAAAGGCTTTCTCGCGGGCCCCTATGAAGAACGCACGGCCATGGATGAGGTCGCACAGATGATGGGCGGGCTCGCGTACATGACCGGACCGCCGGGGAGACCGTTGCGCGCAGGCGCCTCGGTAATCGACGTGCAAGGCGGCATGTTCGGTGCACTCGGCATTCTCGGGGCCTTGCTTCAACGCAAGCAGACGGGTGAAGGCCAGAAAGTGATCGCATCGCTCTTCGAGAGCACCGTGTTTCTCGTCGGTCAGCACATGGCTCAGTACGCAGTGACTGGCCAAGCCGCCGCTCCGATGCCCGCCCGTATCTCCGCGTGGGCGATCTACCAGGTCTTCGAGACCAAGGACGATGATCTGGTGTTTGTCGGGATCGTGAGCGACAAGCAGTGGCAGATTCTCTGCGACGCGTTTGACCTGGACGACTTGGCGGCGGACGAGTCCTTCAAGACGAACGATGGCCGCGCGGCCGAGAAGGACCGCTTGTTGCCGATGATCAAGCAAATCTTCGCGAGCTACACGAAGGCGGAGCTGATGGCCAAGCTCGAAGCGAGCGGTCTGCCCTTCGCGCCAATCACACGGCCGGACGAGCTGTTCGACGATCCGCACCTGAATGCGAGCGGCGGCCTGCTTCCGTACACCGTCACCGACGGCGAACGCAGAGGGCACAAAGCCAAGCTCCCTGCCCTGCCCCTCGAAATGGACGGGCGCCGATTCGGGCTGCGCCTGCCGGTGCCGCGCGCTGGCGAGCACACCCGTGAAATCCTGGCCGAAGCCGGCTATTCGGATCCCGACATCGACAAGATGTTCATGGCCGAGGTCGTGACTGGGGAGTAGCGGGGAGCGGCTCGCGTTCCGGCTCGAAACAAATGGAGAAGGGGCCTTCGCCATCGCGCTGATCCTCCATCAGCGGAACCTTGTTCCAGGCGTTCGCGAATGCCGCGATGGTACAAACGACCAGCACCGTCGCTACGGTCGACCGAGGTAGCAGGCGGCTAGCGCGTGGCGGTACTGGCAAGACGCACAGGCCGAAGAATCCTAGAAATGCGGTGAAGATGGGAAGAATCGCGATCCGCTCGATGTCCCAGGCAAACCAGTGCATGAGCCAAGGGCTGAGGGCGAACGCGATGTAGAGGGGAATCCAACGCGTGCGTCCAAGCTGCTGGAGCCTCGTCGAAGCCCCTAGCAGCAGCGCGATCAGCGCCGGATAGACGACGAAGTTCAAGGACTTCTTGCTCAAGCGTACCCAGGCCCAGCGATGCTGCTCCCGGAGGTTGTCTAGGAAGCCATGCTCGAGGTGGTAGGTGCTCATGTCCACCCAGTGCTTGTCGATGACCCCTCGAGCGGTGATGTCTTCGCGAATCGCGAGCAGTAACTCGTCGCTTTGAAGAAGGCTCGATACAAGGACCGCGACAAAAGTCAGCGTAGGCGCGAACAGAAGCTCGAGAAGCGGCCGCCAACGGGCCCGTGCGTCGAGCTCACTGAGCCGGAGCGCAGCGCAGAACGCGACCATCGGCATTCCCGTAATGGCGTACATCTCGTGAACGAGGATACCCAAGGAGCTCAGCAGACCTGCCGCGAGCCAACGGCCCCGCGAGGCAAGATAGACGGCCACGACGGCCAGAGCCGCGATGAGTGGATCGAAATAGCCGTTGAGATGAGCTGAAAACACGACGAACGGGGAGCCTAAGAAGACGACCGCGAGGGCCAAGGAGACCGGGCGATTCTCACGACGCAGCGTCGTCGCCGCAGCGAGGAGCATCGTCAGGCTGAAGAGCGTGAAGAGCGAGAACGACACGAGCGCGACCGTCTCGCGAATCTGCTCGGGGCCTTCTGAGCGCAAGAAGGGTCTGAGCGCCGTTCCCGCAAGCCCCCGCTTGATGAAGCCGTGCTCATAGCTCTGAAGCCAATGGCCGATCGAATAGGCGTTGGGCGGCCGGAGCGCGCGGCTTGCCGTGCCGATGTAGAGCGCAGCGAGGCCAGAAACGAGCAGAAATTCCCTGCTCGCCGGACCGAGCCATCGCCGACGACCCGCTCCCCCAACTGTCGGCTCTACCCGCTCTTCGCCTGGACCCATCGTCACGGCTGCGAGCCTACCGACATCGGCCGAAGCCGTGCGAGCTTTCTACGATTCAGCGGTGCCTAAGGCGTGAGTCCGAGCTCGCGCAATCCTTCGCAGCGGCCGCCGCGCCATGTGTCGGCCGTGTCCGTCGGCACGTCGAACACGCTGATCGACCGCGTACCGCGTTCGTAGCCGGGCCAGGCGGGGGCGAGGGCGGGCACACCGTCGCGGGCAAATGTGGTCCAGGCCGTGCGCAGAGCTGTGGCGAGGGCCAGCTCTTCGGCATCAGGCGTGTAGATGAAGTAGTGGCCGAAGAGGAAGAAGAGCTCGAGCGTGTGAGTCGCGCCGACCAGTCCGAGCAAGCCGCGCAGCGCGTGGCGGAACTCGTAGAGACGGGTCGGGTGACCGGTCGCGCGTCGGGATTCGGCGAATGCCTCGGTCGTGCAGGCGATGATGAGATCGGTCGCAAAGACATTGAATGCGCTCTTGGCGAACACCCAGTCCTCGATTGGGTAGAGGGCGACGACTTCATCCGCTAAATCCTCTCCCACCACTTCGGCGATACGCGTTCGGTAGTTGAACGCGTTGACGTCCACGTCAGTCGTGAAGACGGTTGCTTCGTCGAGATTGGTGCCGATGATGAGCGGAACATTGGGCGCCGCACCTCGGGCGACCCGCGCGAACGGATCCTCGAGGAGCAGCACATCATCGATTCCAGGGCCCCAAACCATGCCGCCCATGAGGCTGCTTGGAAGCCCCTCCGGTTCTTCGGGGGCCGCCCGGAGCACGGCTTCGGCGCTCGCAGCGCGCCCGCAACCTAGACCCTCGCTCGTGTCCTCGCATCCGAGTCCTTCGAGAAGATCGGTCCCCCTCTCGACCATCGACGGATAGCCTGGCGCGGGATTGCGGGGCTCGCGGAATCCCCAGCAACCGCCACCGCTCTCCAGGATCGCTCGATGGTAGAGCCCGTCTGCAAGGGGAGACCCGAGCAGCGTGCAGATCGAGATCGAGCCTGCGGACTCGCCGAACACCGTGACGTTCTCTGGGTCACCACCGAAGGCTTCGATGTTCTGCTGAACCCACTGAAGGGCTGCGATCTGATCGCGAATACCGTAGTTGCCTACCGAGCCGTCCCCGGATTCCGTCGCTAGCGACTCACTGTTGAGAAAGCCCAGTGGGCCGAGGCGGTAGTTGATTGTGACCACGATGACGTCGCCTTCGGTGGCGACCTGTGATGCCTCATAGAGCTCGAAGCTGCCCGAGCCGTCGATGAAGGCGCCCCCATGAATGAAGACCATCACGGGTCGCGATCCTGCTGCGCGGGGCGCCCAGATGTTGAGGGACAAGCAATCTTCGGAACCGACGACCCTGCCGTCGAGTTGGAACTGAGGGCATACCTCGCCGAACTGACTCGCGTCCCAGGTCTCCTCGAACGCGCCGAATGGCTCGGGGGCGCGCCAACGTCGGTCACCGGTTGGAGGCGCTGCGTACGGGATGCCCCTGAAGATGGCGAGGTCGCCGCTGAGCTCACCGAGAACGTCGCCGGATTCGGTCGCAACCCGGTCCCCCAGGGCCCCGGGGTCCGAATCTCCGCCTGAAGAGCCCCCGCAAGAGCCAGTGAGTACAGCCAGCAGGGAGACGACAAACACACGGGTTCCAGTCATGAAGACACTTTAGCGGCCTCCCCCAAGAGGAGGCGAGCTTCTGGCACTCACCCCCGCCGCCGAGGGCTCTCTTGACAATGATTCCGCAGCGGGAGAGTTTCGAAATTCTTCAGCCAAGGACCTCGCCATGTTCCGCAGCAGCACCCATTGCGTCGGCTTCTTTTTGTCCGCTCTGCTGGCCGCCGCGCCATTGGCTGGCTGCGACAAGGAGGTGGACGCAACCGGCCGCGTCATGCGGCCCGTCATGTCGCCCGACTTCCCGGAACCCATCGCGCGCGTTCCGCTTCCGGCTGAATGGAAATTCGACACGGATCACGCCCCTGGGGAGCCCTCGGCCGTCGGTCCGGGCGGCATCAGGGTCTACGACACACCGTTCAAGGCTTTCAGTTTTCCGTTGGATGCACTCAGTCGGAAGGTCTTTCGGCAGAACAAGTGGAAGAAACGGCGGTTCCCATCCATGGAGAAAGTCATCGAGCAGGATTTCGTTCCGGAGGCGACGAAGCAGGGCAAACGTTTGATTCAAACCTACGACGTCCCAGAGCTCGCGAAATACGACGAGCGTTACGACAGCCAGGTCTATTACGCGCTCCCGAGTCGCAAGCGGTTCATGGCCGTGGCGACCGAATGGGAAGATCAGAAGGGAGAGCCTTCGATGATTCTGATTCGGCTCAGGGTGTCCGAGGGACAGGGGACACAGATCTGGAGCTACTTTTCACACCGCTTGGAGGCGCCCCGTTCAGCCTACGAGAAAGCTAAAAGGGACATCTTGTATGCGGTGCTAAACACTGAACACAATCGGGCTTTCATTGCCGCCAACTATCAAAAGGAGAAGGAGAAGTCCGACGCCTTCTGGCGCCAGCATCGCCGTCGGCTCAACGCTCAGCAGCGGAACTTCGAGGCGCAGCAGCGAGCCTTCAGGGAGCGAAGCGACGCCACCAACGACGCAATCATGAAAGGGTGGCGGGATCGCAATGCGGCATCCGACCGTATGCACGACAAGACCATCGACTCGATTCGAGATGAGCAGAACGTGCGCGATACGAACACGGGTCAAACCTACAAGGTAGAATCGGGTTCTGACCAATACTGGAAGAACAATCAGGGCGAGTACATCAAGTCGGACGACAAATTCTACAACCCGAACCGGGACCCGGACACTAACAATCAGGACTGGACCGAGTTGGAGGAGCAGCGCTAGCTGGCACCTCGTGAGGCGGCACGGCTCTCAGTCCAAGACGTCGTTGCGGGGTTGAACCACTTGCTGCCAGGTCGGTCGGTTCTGCCAGTGGATGTCTGGAACGTCCGCCAGCCCGAGCGCGGTTGCGTCAATTGCGTCGTCCGCTTCTAGCGTGGGGTCCCACTGCGCCATGTCGTTGCCCAGGTCCGCAATTGTCTCTTCTAGGCTCGTGACGAGCGCTGCACGGCAGTCGGAGAAGCTTCCGGTTTCGGCGCACGCGAGTCTTTGATATGGCGCCGCGCTTTGGCCGAGCGCCATTTCCAGTACACGCAGCACGTAGCCGTAGTAGCCACCCTGAAATGCCGACCCGGTGGCGCCTGGCGAATTGTGCCGCCCCCCAATCATGACGCCCGCGCCCTCTACCTGCTTGAGCTGCGGCAGCACCGCGTCGATCATGCGGTTCCACCAAGCGTCCATGAACGCGACGGCCGCGCGATCTTCGTACTGCAGGCTGCTGACGTCGAGGCCCGGGCCAGTTCTATCGCGACGCATCGATCCTAGCCCGTTCGGCCCGTTCGCGACCCAGTCCTTCATGAGCTGCACGACGTCTCGTTCGAAGCCAGTCAGGTCGGTTACGTCACCGAGCACCTCGAACACGCGGGGAAGAACCTCCTGACCCCGAAGGTCCGTCGTGCCTGCGTCGACCATCACCTGCACCATGCTCGCTCGCGTGTGCAGCGGAGCGCCGTCTTGGGCTCGGAAGGCGTCCAGTCGCCGGCTCAGAAGCTCGGAGCGGTACACCCGGCCGTAGCCGGTTTGGCCATCGTTCGCGTAAAATCCCGGCGCCTGCGCGTTGTTCCAATTCGCGAAGTAACCGGCCGGCGGGTTCGATTCACGCGGGTGGTTTTCCAGCGGGAGGAAATTCCCAAAACTGAACTCCGGATTGATGCGTCCGGTCGCGGTCTGCTGCCAGTCGAACTCGCCTGTCCCCCATTGCGGGAGATCCGGATGTACGCCTGCTGCGCGAATCGGCAACAAGCCCGAGTTGAAGTAGGCAATGTTTTCCGCGTCCACGTAGAACCAGTTGAAAGTGCCCGTCAGGCTGTTGAACACCTCGTAGAACGCCTCTGGGTCCACCATGTCATTGCGCGAGGTTGCGAGAAACGGCCGCACCGAATCGACCTCGCCGAAGAACGTCGAGCGCTGCACCGCGAGCGCCACTGGCGCCCCCGCGACCGTCGCCGTGGCAAACACCGGACCGTAGTCCGGCGCCCGAAGGATGTTGCGCGTCACCCTCTGGTTCGCAGCGCCAGCGGTGGTCAGATTGGTCTCGGCCGTCCAGCTGTCCGTTCGCTGGAGCATCGGTGTGCAGACTCCCTTGTAGAGATAGCTCGTCGACGCTCGTGTCGGCTCTCCTCCGTCTGGCTCACAGAGGCGCAACACTCGAATGTCGGTGATGTCGTCACCCGACGAGGTCGCGCTCCAGGCGTGATCGATCCCTCGCCCGATGATCACGTAGGGAAGCCCCGCGAACGCCATCCCCCTGCTGTGAATCCCGCCCCCCTGCTGCGAGAACTCGACGAGAATCTGCGGCGAGAAATACCCCGTTTGCGGACCGAAAACCGCGATCGGATGCCCCTCCTCGGTCTGGTCCGCGTTGACCAGGATCGCGTTCGACATCGCGTCGGGGAAACTGTGCTCCTTCAGCGCTAGCCGCACGCCTTGCAGCGTGGCTCGCGCGCGGGCTCGGCCGACCTGCAGCTCATCGTGGCTGGGATCCTTCACGCGATAGGGAATGCCACGTGCAAACTGAGTCTCTATTGTCGCGCCAGGCCTGAAGATCTGGATCGCGCCTGCCGCTGCGATGGGATCGTCCACGACGTCGTTTTGGAATTCCGGGCATTCGACGTCTTCGGCCGTTGCCGTATCAGGCGGAACGCAGTCCACGATGGAGAGCAACTCCAAATCCTGGAGGCTGCCTTCGTCGAACAGCGCAGCGCCCGGATAGGCTGCGGCAAATCCGTCCTCGAGAGGGCAAGCAGCCTCGTCAATCGTAGGTGGCGACTGCGTTTCGAACCTCAGCGACGTGGTGTTCGGACGCTCCGGATCACTCGCTTGTCGAATGTCGCGCCACATCTCGCATGCAGCCCGCGCGTCTCCAGGGAACAAGCCGGCCAGGCCTTGCAGGAGTTGGACTTGCTGATGCTCCCCCCCTCCCCCCGTAGCGAACGTGGACTGCACCAGAGCCGCGATTGCAAGCACATCGCGAGCCGTGAACGAGCGAAGCTCCAAACCCAGAGCAGAGTACTCGATGGGCAGGCTTTCCGCCCCGTCTGCCCCGTTCTTCACGTCGTCGATGTACTGGTTGATGCCGCTCACGAAGTCATCGACATCCTGCTGGGCCTGAACCCCATCCGCGCCGAATCGCAACGCGAGCTGGTCGATTTGATCTTGCATCTCCTGCTCGTCGTAGCCACCGAAGCGCGAGAGGCTTCGATCGGAGGAGTAGTTCCCGCTCGCCGGTCCCAGAAAATCGCTCATGCGCCCTCGCCCGACGTGTCGAAGGACGTCGATGGCAAACATTCGGTCGGCAGCCGTGGCGTACCCGGTGCCAAACAACACGTCGCTCCTCTGCTCACCGTAAATGTGTGGAACGCCCATATCGTCGCGACCGATGCGTGCGCTATTCGTCCCGTTGGTCACCGCTCGCAAGGACTCGAACGCCGTCTCAGAGAGAAGCGGTCCGTTCTTGAAGTAGCTCGGAACGAGATCTCCATCACTCAATTGTCCAGGCGTCGGATAGTCGTCGCTGAAGACGAGATTCTCGTACATCACGAGCTGGTTCTTGGAGTTCGGGTCCGCGTCGATGTTGCCGTTGTTCGCATCGGCCGATCCTGGTGGCAGCACGTTCAAGAAGACGCCGTTGTTCGCGAACGGATCCACCTCAGCCCCGGGAGCGACAGCCGAACTGTCATCCGAACAGGCGATCAGGAAAAGCGAGCTGGCAAGAAGAAATGCGAGGCAATCGTGAGCGCGTGGCATGGTCGCCAGTCTATCTCAAGTTCGCGTTGCGCAGAACCCACTTACTCGCGGCTGCGATTCTATTTGCGCTGGCACGTCACGCGTATAGATTCTCACCAGGAATACAGGTTCCCGCCTCGTTTGTTGAGTCTCGCATCATGAAGAACATTGCCGCCGTTGCTCTCGCCTGCCTCACGGCCTTCGCGATTGCGCTCACCGTGAGCTACGCCTACCTCAATCGAAACCGCACCAGCGACGTGATCACCGTGACTGGCTTGGCTCAAGAGGACTTCTCCGCAGACCTGATTGTCTGGAGCGGCACTTTTGCGGCGAAGGACTTGATTCTCAAAGACGCCTTTCAGCGACTCAAGCAAGACCGCGAGCACGTGAAGACGTTTCTGGCCGCGCAGGGCATCCCGGCAGGCGAGTTCGTCTTTTCGGCTGTCGACATCAACAAGGAGTTCGACACCTCCTATGACAATGTGCGTGGGCAGATCACCACATTCACGGGGTACCGACTGACCCAAGAGGTCAGCATCGAGTCCAATCATGTCGAGAGAATCGAGAAACTTGCACGCGACATCACCGAGTTGATCAACGCCGGTGTTGAGATGTACTCGGGCGCTCCCAGCTACTACTACACCAAGCTCGGAGAGCTGAAGCTCCAGATGCTCTCGCTCGCAACCGCCAACGCGAAGACCCGCGCCGAGAAGATCATCGAAAATTCAGGCGGCAAACTCGGAAAACTCAAACAGGCGCGCCTGGGCGTGTTTCAAATCGTCGCGCAGAACTCGTCCGAATCGTACACTTGGAGCGGCGCGTACAACACCTCCTCAAAGAACAAGACCGGAGCGGTGACCGTCAAACTCGACTATGCGCTCGAGTGAGCGGAGGTCGTTTCATGTCCGAGCGCTAGTCCTCCGAGCCGGCAGCGCCGCAGAAGCCCGCGCAGCTTGGGTCGCCGAACATGCCCGTGCATTCCGAGACGTCCTCGCAGGGGTAGGTGCATCGGTCCGTCTTGATGAAGACCACTGTGGTTTCCCGGCAGATTCCTCCCTGGGGACAATCGAGGTCGCTGCCGCTCGGACAATGCGTGCCTTGCCGGAACGCGGCCATGGCTTCGCAGGTCGTTAGATCCTCACGGAAGCCGCAGTAGCTCTGGACAGTCCCGCCGGAGAGACTCGGTCGGTTGGCGAACAGCGTCGTGTACGGCGCCGCACAGCTTGCGCCGCCGTTCTCGGCAACCTTCATGCAGTAGCCCGTCTCGTCCCTGGGATAGCGATTGCCGAGATAGTAGAGCTCGACACAGCGATCATCGACGCGTTCACAGTCGCCGTCGGTGGCGCAGGTCGAGCAAGTCGCACGGCTCAATGGTGCAAATGGGCTGCACTCGAAGGTGGCAGGGTTGCAGCTGGTGTCCGGACAATCGGTATCCTCGGTCGCCGGCGTACACTCTGCTTGACTGCCACCCGTGCCGCCGCTGCCAGCGCCACCACCACTCCCCCCTCTACCCGCAACGCCACCGCTGCCACCAGTGCCCCCATCACCAGCGGCACCTCCGCTGCCCCCGACGCCGCCGTCCTGACCCAAGCGCGGGCCCACCGACTGCGCCTCGAGCACACATCCGGTGCCTGCCATCGCGGCCAGCAGAAATAGCGCGAGTCGTCCCATGCTGCTGTATTTTTACATGTCTAGAGCGGGACGCCAACGCCTCTATCCCTTCTCCTGAGCCCCAGCCGGATTGCTCGAGGCCTACGCAGCCTTCAAAGCTGCCTAGTTCCCCAAAAACCCTTGCAAAATCATTGGAGCGACGGGTCCGGGGGGCGTCCGGCTCTCTACCCCCGGGACTCAGGCGCGAGCGCCAAGGCTGTGCGTGAAGGCAGGTAAAGGCTCAGGAAGTGCCGTTGAACTCGGTCCGGTATGGTGTGATGGGAGATGTCGACGGCCTGACGACTGAACCCTCCGTACGCAGGACGGTCGGTATCGAGGACGGTTCTGTACGTGCCGGGCGCTGCCGGGATCCCGTAGTCGGTGAAGGAGCGACTTGGGTGGAAGTTCATCACGAACACGAGCCCGCCGCGCAGCCAGGCCAAGACTTTGTTCTCTTCGTCGCTGTGAAGAAGGAGCTCATCTTCGCCATCCGGGATGCCGTAGGTTCGGGCCAGCTTGATCAAGTCTCGGTCGAACACCGCGAGGTGCCGGTAGCGAAGGGCCTCGTCGTCGGCTAGCTGCCACTGGCGTCGCGCATGCATATACGACCAGTTGTTTCCTTCGCGCGGAAAGTCAATCCACTCGGGATGCCCGAACTCGTTTCCCATGAAGTTGAGATAGCCGTTGCCAGCGGTTCCCAAAGTGGCGAGGCGGATCATCTTGTGAAGAGCGATGCCTCGCTCCACCGAAAGGTCTTCGTTCGTCACCAACATGCCATCGTACATGCGTGACCCGAGGAGGCGGAAGATCAGGGTCTGGTCCCCGACCAAGGCCTGGTCGTGAGACTCCGCGTAGCTGATGGTGGGCTCGTCGCGGCGGCGGTTGGTCAGCTCGTGCCAGAGCTCCCCCATCGACCAGCTTTCGTCGGGCACATCTTTGGTGAGCTCGATCCAAGTATCGGCGACGCCCATGGCGAAGCGGTAGTCGAAGCCCGCGCCGCCCTCAGCAACCGGCAAGGCCAGCCCCGGAAAACCAGAGACGTCCTCCGCGATCGTCACGGCCTCCGGCACGAGCTCGTGGATGAGCTCGTTGGCGAGAGTCAGATAAGTCAGCGCATCCTCGTCGACGCCAGCTCCGAAGTAGTCGTCGTAGCTCGTGAAGACACGGCTCAAACCGTGGTCCAGGTAGAGCATGCTCGTAACGCCGTCGAATCGGAAGCCGTCCACCCGAAACTCGTCCATCCAGAATCGGCAATTCGAGAGCAGGAAATGCAGGACCTGCGGCTTGCCGTAGTCGAAGCAGCGCGAATCCCAGGCTGCGTGCTCGCCGCGCGGTCCTTCATGGAAGTAAAGGCTCGGGGTCCCGTCCTGCGAAGAAATGCCTTCGACCTCGTTTCGGACGGCGTGCGAATGAACTAGGTCCATGAACACGCGCAGCCCCATCCCATGTGCCTCGTCGACCAGGGCTTTGAGTTGCTCCGGAGTGCCGAAGCGCGAAGAGCAAGCGAAGAAGCTCGACACCTGATAGCCGAACGACGCGTAGTAAGGATGCTCGGCAAGCGCCATGATCTGCACGGCCTCGTAGCCGGCATCGCGGATTCGCGGCAGGACTTTCGTACGGAACTCGTCATAGCTGCCGACCTTGGGCTCCGCCTGTGCCATGCCGATGTGAGTTTCGTAGACGAGCAGCGGTCCCGTCGGTCGCGGCGGACGCGCGTGACGCCAAGCGTAGGGAGTCTCAGGGCGCCAAACCTGCGCATTGAAGCTGCCCGACTTCTCGTCGCGCAGCACGCGGCGCGTCCAGGCAGGCAGTCGGTCGCCGCCCCCCCCAGGCCAGCGCACCTCGAGCCGATACGGATCACCGTGCGCGAGCATCGCCTCCGCAAGCTCGAGCTCCCAAACGCCCTCGCCCCCCACACGGGACATCGCATAGCTCGGATTCGGTCGCCATTCGGAGAAAGGCCCCTTCACGTGGATCGAAGCTGCATTCGGCGCCCACTCGCGGAGCCGCCAGCGACCGCCCTCGGAGTGCAAGCCGAAATACTCGTGTCCGGATGCAAACTCCGGAAGGCTGCGGCTTCCCTCCGTGATGCGATCTCGCGTCGCCTCGGCGTTGCGCACGCGCCGCAGGAGGACTGAGGCGTAGGGCTCCAATAGTGAATCGCGTTCGATGAGACGGGCGACTCTCTGCTCGGGCGACTGTGGTTCAGTGGGTGCGTTGGACATACAAAGGAATCGCGCAGCGCCATGCGCCGCCCTCCTGAGCGGAGCATAGGGTCGCTAGCTCGAGAACCAAAACGGTCTCCGCAGGGCAGCTAACCCTCGAGGATCTCCTTGATGTTCAAGAGCGAAGAAATTGAGATCTCTCCCCATCCGGCGGACGGTTAGATGCTCGGCCAGTTTCCCAAACACCGCGCCAGGCAGCGTGTAGTCGACTTCGATTGTCAGTTTGCTGCCGTCCTCGTGAGGTTCGACGATGCTCGTCCAGGTCGCGTCGATCATCCCAATGGTTTGATGGGTGGAACGCCGGTCGGGCACACATTCGACGACCACGGCCTGCCCGCGAAGCTGGATGCCCAGCAGCTTGAACGTCCAGTCGCACTGCTGCCCTTCCCCGGCGCCAACGACATTGCGAACCTCCACCAGACCGATCAGCCAGTCCGGCATCGTGCCGAGCTCGCCGACGTACGCGTAGACCTCGCTCACCGGAGCGTTGATCACGATGCTGCCCTCAAAGGAAGTCATATGGCTGGCCGCTTTCTAAGCGCTGAGGGGGTCTGACCATACAGGCCCGCGCCCTGTGCATACCCCAAAAACGTCCCCCCCGCAGAGGACTGGCTGCCCCACCCCGAATGCACGCTTAGCTTGAGGCCAGTGTTTCCCAGGCGTCGATATTACACGGTAGCGAAGGCCTAGATCGGGCTCGGAATCGGCGGCAGCAGGCAGGTCGCCAGCGGGACGTCGATCGTTCGACCCGCAAGCGCATCGTGCACCATCTCGAACACGACCGGATCGACAATCATTCCGCCATGACTCACGAAGCGCAGCGGGCACTCGTCGTCGACCTGGACGTTGGTGGCTCCGTCGCCTAGCTCGGCGTTGTCGAACTTGATGACCGGAAGCCCGAGCGGCCCCGTCCCCCAGTACCAAACCAACAAGTCGTTGTCCGTGTAGAACGCGTAATAGTTCGTGTTCCCCGGGGTGTCGTCACCGTCGTTCAGATCGCTGATGAGCGAGGAGCCAAGTTGCATCTCCTCGCAGGGCGCGACGCCTTCACATGTGACGCCGTATGGAGCGAGCACCGGCTCGAGGAACAACTCGACCAAGCCTGCGACCTCGGTGCCTTCGTTTGGACCGGACAGGCTCACCATCGTTTTGACCTTCATTTCGCCTGCGCCGAACTTGATGTAGTGGCGCGCAACGAGGGCGCCTTGCGAATGGCCTACCAAATCGACCTGAACGGCGCCGTTTGCTCCCGGCCATGCGAGCACCGAATCGACGAAGTTTCCGAGCGCGGCGGCCGACACATCGATCGACGCGGTGCCGGGCAGGTTCCCGACGGCGGGGTCACCCTCGAGCTCGAATACGCAATGGGTGTAGCCGGCCTGCTCGAGTCGCGCCCCCAAGAACAGCTCGTTCGCGATCTCGGGAGAGAAGGTCCCCGCGACGATGATCACCGGATCCTCGCCGTTGCTGCCAACGGTGCAGTGCGCGGGGGCCGGGGTGGGAGGCGGAGTGCGGTTGCAGGACGTCAAGCCTACGGAGAGCACCCAGGTCGCAGCGCACAAGATGACAGTCAGCAGTCGCATGGCGTGCGCGGCGCGCGAAGCTTGGCGATCCATGCGTTTGATGTATACGCAGGCCTCCGAAATGCGTCAAGGAGCTTCAAAACCCACGCTGCGTGTGGCCGGCCGAT
The DNA here is from genome assembly GCA_963716775.1 of uncultured delta proteobacterium. Classification (GTDB taxonomy): domain Bacteria; phylum Myxococcota_A; class Polyangia; order Polyangiales; family Houyiibacteriaceae; genus SG8-38. The sequence goes on along the minus strand of CAVQUI010000006.1, from coordinate 147,101 downwards.
TCGAGTAACCAACTCTCAAGCATCAGCGTCGACTCCGGGCTAGTGCGCGCGCCCTACCCGTGAGGTACCAGCAACATTGCTGAGTTCGCGCTGGTATCGGCTCTACCACCGGTTTCTGCGGCGGACACGGAGGGATTCAACCCACGATTTCTCCCTCCGGAGGGGGCGGAGCAGAATCACGAAAGCAAGGCCATTCTGACGCCGAAGCACTAGCGCTCCGGCGAGCGATCAGGGTCGTGTGAGTACGGCGACGACCTTCGGGTTATGAGCTCAACGACGACCGATTTCTTCTAAGGAATGGCGATAATCGCACAGAGTCCACTCGGTATCACCGGCTCGGGTGTGCCTACGGTATGACAGATATCACCACCGACGGGACAGCCGGTGTCACCAACCACGCCAACCACTGGTGGCAGATTGTCAAACCCATTGCACTTCGAGGCGTTCACAACCACATCGGTATCGATGCTCAGGTCGACCATGCTGTTTTGCGTCAGTGTATTGGCCACGATATCCGCATCTGCCTTGCCGCCGCCAATGGCCAATCCTATCTGGTTCCCGACCACTCGGTTGCGGTAGACGAGGGTATTACTCGGATCATGATAGACATGAGTAACCTCGATGCCTGAGCCGTTGTTTTCAAGATTGTTGCCTGCGATTGTAGTGTTGCTTGATTCGCGCACCTCAATCCCTGATCCATAGAGACCACGGAAATCGTTATTCGCTATCACCACATCACTAGGCCCGACATCGGTTAGGAACCTGCCCGCACTGCTCATGCCTTGCGTGCTATACGTGATGCCTTGGGAGTTGATGAAATCCGGCGTGCTGGAAAAGCGATTCTTCAAAACGCTTGTGCCATTTCCCTGATTGACCAGCCCCCTCAAATTGTTGGTGAAGTGACTATCTCTGATGGTGGTGTCATTGCTTCGGACCAGCAGTCCGCTTGTGCTGAAACCGCTTATTCTGGAGTTATGCAGTTGACTGCCGTCGCCGGTAAATTTCACACCGACCCAGCCATAGTAGAGCCCGCCAAAACCGGTTACATATACACCGTCCAGCAGCATGGCACTGCCGTTATCTTCGATAGCGTACGGCGGATCATTGGGATCAACGCCCGCCAGGTTGCCGTCCATCAAGTGGTTCACCATGCAGTTGCGCAATTGCGAATTATCTGCGCCGCTCACCAATGTTTCGGAGAAGTGACCGGAGATGTTCACCACTGGAAAGCTGCGCATGACAACCGCGGATAGAAACGCTAAGCCATAGCCGGCGCCGCTCGCTGGCATGAAATACAGATCCGGCTCTTCACAGATCAAATGATGCCCCGCTTTCAATTGCAGGGGAAAGCTTTCACCAATGGCCGCATCGTAATCACCCCGTGCTACGTAGATCGGTTCATTGCCCGAGCTCAGTGAGATTGCTTGGCTGATGGTTTTGCATGGGCTCAGGGTCCTGCCGCAAGGATTGGTATCGCTACCGGACTTTGCATCAACGTAAAGACCGCTGCCATTTGCATAGGTGGACGCAACGACCTCCACTCTATTGGTGTCGATGTTTCCACTCTGGTCCAGGGCATTTACGACTACATAATAGTCTTTGCCGGCACTCAAACCGGCCAGTGTTGGCTGTATCTCTCCCGGCTTGGTAACAAGTGTCGGCCAGCTATAGTCCTGAGCACCAGAGGAACTCGCCAAATAAATCAAATACTGTATATCGCTGCCGGCAGTGACATCGTCAGTCGCGGCGCTCCAACGCAGTGAGGCGCTTTCCCCGCTCACTTTGTTCGTACCATTTGCACCAGTGAATACAGGCGCCGTGGCATCCCCAACAGCGCGCATGGTTAGTTTGATGCTTTGCTGATTGCTCAGCATGTCAGTGTAGTATGTGCTTTGGTAAATTAACCGATCGTCGCTGTCGAACGCCTCTGCCTTGATTCGCCGGGCAACACCTTTTGCCAGGCTAAATGCTTCTTCGATGTTGTTTGAAATGACTGCATTACGACTGATGGTACTCAATCCTGGACTCTCTATATCCAGGGTTAGCTTAGTTACAGCGACAGGTGTCTGCCCGGTCGAGGTCATGCCACTGCTGATATCCCAAGTTTCTACGGCTACGGTTACAGTGGCATCGCTTGCCAAAGAGGCGTCCGGTTCAATCTGACCACGAATTTCACCGCTAACAAACTGGTCGGAAAAAACACTGACGTAGATGCGGCCGGCAAGAATGTCGGCTTCGATTGATTCGTCATACTGCCACTGCCCCAGCTTGGGATTGCCCGCAGGCAAGGCATGTTGAACCATGGCACTGTCCACACCTCGCTCAGCAGGGCCACGAATAGACACCTCAATCTCACTACCTTCCAGGTTCTGATAACTGACGTCATAGGCCAGCAGGTTATGTACGGTGTCGATGAGAAAGCGGCCACTGCCAGTGGCATTTGAGCTGGAGGCCGGCACTTGCTGGGCACCATCCAGTTGTGCGCTGTAGGGGCCAATGGTCAGGCCGTAAGTGCTAAAACCAGTCACAAGGGCACTCACGGTTTTGGCGTCGCTATCGACGATGGAATTAGTCAAGCCGCGCCAGAAATAACCATTGTACTGCCTGGCGATCAGGATGGATTCGTCACTCGCTCCGTCGGGGATATCGGCGTCGGTGTAGCTGATAGTCACGGTCACCGGCTCGTTGAAGGTGATACCCTCAGGAGCAAAGGTATAAGGTGTGCCCAGACTTCCTGATGTTGAGTTTGTCATTATGCCAATAAGCGTGTCGTCTGACAGCGCGCCGGCAGGAATGGTGATTACAGCCCTGCCGTCGCTGCTGGTCGCTGTACCGCCGGCATTACCGATTACGGTGCTGGTGCCGCCGTTGCCACCGTCACCACCCGAGCCGCCGCCGCCCATTCCGGCAGCGCCACCGGAACCAGCCGTACCGCCAGAGCCCGCCGTACCCCCGCTTCCGCCGTCGCCCGTTGTCTCACTGCACCCAACCACGGGCATCACCCCGAGCGCGCAGACACATAGGAATCCGAATAAGTACCGCATACAAGACCACCCCGCTTGGAACGCCCACCGCCGGAGGGCAACCGTATCAAGGCATGGGGCTGCATGCGCTGTGCCAGCGCACATCCTCCAATTTCTGGGGGATTACAAAACCGTGACCGCAGATTTTGCATCTCGTTGGGGGCAGGGCGCAACGGGTTCGCGCAAGTTCAGGGGGCCACCGTACTCCCCCACGAGCTCGGGCGGCGCGTATGGACCGCGGCGCGCCCCAAGGCGTACTTCCGCGCGAAGAACGCACGGTGGTCTGACACCATCGAGCTCACACTCACGCTGCCACCGAGCCTAGAACAAAGCTACACCGCAGAGCAGCTGCGCGAGGCCGTCGAACAAGAGCTCGAGCGCCAGGAGCGAATGGCCCACGGCGAGATCCAGAAGCGCGGCTGGCGCATCCTCGGGGCGGACCGCATTCGTCGACTCTCGCCGTATCGACGCGCGACGAGCTTCGAGCTGCTTCGAGACCGAAACCCGACCTTCGCGGTCGGACGGGGGCAGAAGAGGATGTTCTTTCAGGCCGCGGCAGAGCTTCGCGCGTTTCGCTGCGCCTACCGAGAGGCGCTCGAGCGGTGGCGCGCGGGGCTACGAAGCGTCGTGTTCCCACAGGGCACTTGGTGCATGTGCCGGGTGTACGGCGCGGTGGCCCAAACGTAAGGCGTCCGCTCAAATCGGGACGAGCTCGGACGTCGTGTTGTGTGTCGGCCGAGGCATGGGTGCGCTCCGTAGGCGCTTCTGGGGCCAAGAGCACCGGCTCGGAGGCCTTCGGTTGCGCATTGCAAGGTAGAACTGCCGCGTCAGCCGCTCCACGCCCAGACCAACCTCCGCGCTAGGCCACGTTGCCTGCCCTCGGCTCCAGCGTTCTCACAGCTCAACCTCGGTGGGGTTGCTGCAACCTCGGTGGGGTTGCTGGGTTGCTGCCCTCGACGCACGTAGTCGACTACGCCGAAACCAACACCGACGCGGACATGCAAGACCGCGCCAGGCGCGTTGCCCGGGCTGTGCTGCGCGTCGTCTACCGTCATGCAGGCGTCGACAAGAGGGCCGCGAAGGAGAAGGCGCGCACGCTCTATCCCTCACCCAAGAAGGTACCAGCATAGGTACCAGCGGTCTTTTTCGAGATCGTGCGGGGATCGACTTTACCCCGGTTTTCCCGGCGGACACGGAGGGATTCGAACCCACGACTTCTCCCTCCGGAGGGGAGCGCTCTATCCAGCTGAGCTACGCGTCCAAGTGCATTTTACCCCGGTTTTTCCGGGCTGAAGTGCTCTCACGGCTTTTCGTCTGTCCGTATGACCACCTAGCTGACCACCTAACTTCTGGCGCGTTCGCGTTTCTCCGTGTGACCACCATGCGGACCCTATTTGACCACCATTCACCCGGTGGTCAACGCGGCTATAGGGTCGACGTTCACTCTCGACGGCGACCGCACTCCGCCGCCCTTCCCTTCGGTGCTCGACGACGGCGACGGGTCAACCGGGGTCAGCCGCCGCCGCCCCAGCCCGTGACCGTTCGCGAGCCGACGCGGTGACACCTCATCGAAGGCCGGAGTGTATCACCCGGAGCGCGTAGCGCGGCCGCTCGCCGGCTCTCGTGCCGCTCGACGACATCGGGAGCGGTGCTCGACTGGGGCCGGTTCCCAGTGGCGATTGGCGGCATCCATGTCGACGCCTCTCGACGTGCCAAAGACCCTGAATCCCGTTGACGGTGGAAGCCAACGCGACGCGAGAGGGTCTGGATGATGCCGGGCTCTGCGTCCCGCTGAACCTGCCGCGACTACTGGAACCGGTTCGCGTAGACGTTGTAGATGGTGCCGTCGAATAGCTTCCATACGGCTACCGCGTTGCCATTGGGGTCGACTGCCACCTGCTGATGGGCGGCATTCCCCGCATCCGTCTCGAGCAGCTCCGGCGTGCCCCAGACCCCAGACGCCGCCAATCGGTTCGTGTAGATGTTCCACACGCTGCCGTCGGAATGCCGCCACACCGCGACTGCATCGCCATTGGCGTCGACTGCCACCTGGGGGGCGTCCGCATTCCGCGCGTCGTCCGCCTCGAGCAGCTCCGCTGTTCCCCAGGTCCCGGACGTCAACCGGTTCGCGTAGATGCTGTCCGCGATGCCGTCGTATTGCCGCCACACCGCCACCGCATCGCCGTTCGGGGCGAACGCCACCTGGGGGTCGTCCGCAGTCCCCGTGCCCGTCTCGAGCTGCTCCGCTGTGCCCCAGACCCCGGACGTCAACCGGTTCGCGTAGATGCTGTCCGCGATGCCGTCGTATTGCCGCCACACCGCCACCGCATCGCCGTTCGGGGCGACCGCCACCTGGGGGTCGTCCGCAGTCCCCGTGCCCGTCTCGAGCTGCTCCGTTGTGCCCCAGACACCGGACGTCAACCGGTTCGCGCAGATGTTGTCGAATCCCTCCCAAACCGCCACCGCGTCGCCGTTGGGGTCGACCGCCACCTGGGGGCCGAGGCCCCCAAAAGACCCAGTCCCGAGCCGCTCCGCTGTGCCCCAGACCCCAGACGTCAACCGGTTCGCGTAGATCCTGTAGCCGCCGCTGTATTGCCGCCACACCGCCACCGCGTCGCCGCTGGGGTCGACCGCCACCTGGGGGGCGTCCGCAATCCCCGTGGACGTCTCGAGCAGCTCCGGCGTGCCCCAGACCCCAGACGTCAACCGGTTCGCGTAGATGTTGTACACGCTGCCGTCGTGTTGCCGCCACACCGCCACCGCGTCGCCATTGGGGTCGACCGCCACTTGGGGCGGCCCCGCACTCTCCGTGCCTGTTTCGAGCAGCTCCGGCGTGCCCCAGACCTCGGACGTCAATCGGTTCGCGTAGATGTTGTACACGCTGCCGTCGTGTTGCCGCCACACCGCCACCGCGTCGCCATTGGGGTCGACCGCCACCTGGGGGACATCCGCATCCCCCAGATCCAACCCGACGACACCAGCCGTTCCCCAACTCCCGCCGGCCGTGTACTCGTTCGCTCGAATCGTGTTCCGAGAGCCGTTGTCTTGACGCCAGACAGCAATCGCATCCCCGTCCGGAGCAACTGCGACTGCTCCGCCGTAGGCGTCTCCTACTTCTGTCTCAATAACGGCCGCCGTGCCCCAACCCACGCCTGCGGTGTAGACGATCGATATGATGTCTGGGTACGCGGAGACGACCGCAACGGCGTTGCCGCTGGGGTCCATTTCGATTCGCCCTACTCCGCCGCCAATGGGCGGCCCGGAGGCACTCCAGCCCACTCCAGCGGTGTAGCGGTTCCAGCCGATGCTGAAGGGGTCGTATGTCCAAACCACCATGGCGTTTCCACCGGGGTCCATCGCTACATCGGGATCTGGTAACCCGCTAAAGAAATCGACCGCGGGACCAATCGATTGGGACAGACTCCAACTGCCGCCTGCCGTGTAGTAGCTGGCGCGGATCTCGCTGAGTCCCATTGGGCTTAGGTCCGATTCGTGCCAGACTGCAACGGCATTGCCGCTTGGGTCGATGGCAACGGCCGCGCTGCCTGGACTGCCCGGGCCACCGCTCGAGAACACTGCGCTAAGACCCCAGCCGACGCCGGGGGTGTACTGGTTGAGGCCGATGAGCCCGCCGGCGCTGTTGGGGTTCCAAACCGCGACGGCATTGCCACTCGGGTTGACTGCGATTTCGGGGCTGAGGTAGTCGACAGTGTCATCAGTCTCAATCAGCGCAGCGGTGCCCCAACCCACGCCTGCGGTGTAACGGTTCGCCCAGATGCTGGGCCGGACGCCGTCGGATTGACCCCAGACTGCAATCGCATTGCCGCTAGCGTCGATCCCGACCTGTGGCCCTGTCGCCTTGTTCACATCGTCCGTCTCCAGCAGGACTGCGGTTCCCCAACCCCCGCCAGCGGTGTAGCGGTTCGCATAAACACTAATGATTGGGGGGGTCGATTGTTCCCAAACGGCGATCGCATTGCCCGCCGGGTCCACAGCGACCTTCGGCAACTGCAGGGCATTACCTGGAGCGGTTTTGATGATCTCAGCCGTTCCCCAACCTACGCCGGCCGTGTAGCGGTTCGACCAGACCGTCTGCTCGTTTTGGAAGCTCTCACGCCACACGGCGATCGCGTTGCCACTTGCATCCACCGCGATGTCCGGGTCGCTCGCACTTCCTTGGCTGAGACTGATCAACTCCGGCCCACCCCACGAATGCACGTCGAGCGCCACGAACGTCGAGTCGGGGAACGACTCCCTCGTGCAGTCCAGGTTACCCGCGAACAGCCCCGAGGGTACTCCGGAGGCCGGAGGATACTGCGCAACGAATCGCAGTGACGGCGGCGTTCCGCCATAGGGCGTGAACCCCAGGAGGACTTCCGGGGCCGGGTCGGCGGTGTAGGTCCCAATCTCCGCCGACAGAGGAAATGCGAGGTCGTCGAGCGTCGCGCAGTAGGTGGTCGTCCCGCACACTGTGCCCTTGGTTGTGCTCAGAGCCGTGCACGCGGCGCAAGCATCGCCCGCACCGTCGACGACCGTCAGCTCGACGAAGGGCGCGCACGGGTTGGTGGGGTCAGGAGCGCCACCGCCAACGCAGTCCGTGTTCGCGTCGAGAGTTGCAGGATTCCCGTCGGGAATGTCGTTTGCGGGATCGCACGAGGGGTAAGGCCCCACTCCCGGCCCGTAGTTGCCAGCCGCGTCCAGTGCGCAGCTCCACTCGGTCGGCGCAAGGAGAAGGTCCACGTCCGGGCCTGTCGCCCCAGACTCCACGACGACTGGCACGGTCCCCGCCGCGAGGGCCACGCGGTGAGGCACCACGCCGCCAAGACCTCCGATCGCATCGAGCAGGTCCTCTGGCACGTCCGCGTTCCCCGTGAGTTGCGCGTCGAACAACTGATTGGCCGAGACCGTCCACAACGGGTCGGCGGTGAGCTCGAACGCCGTCGCGAGCCCATTCGCAATCAAAGGAACGTCATGGTCGCAGGTCATCGGGAGGGTCTCGGTGACCGCGGTGGTCAGGTTGGTGACATCGACGATGTAGTTGTCCAAGGCGCCTTCTGGGGCTTGCACGTTGACGTATAGTTGGCTCTGACCGTCGGGCACGGTGACCGTGACTTGACCCCCACCGACCCCGATCGCCACTGGTGGCCCGATCGCCGTCCCACCGGCCAACCATCGGTAGGTGGCATTCGAGCTTGGATCCTTAGTCACGACCCTCAAGACCGCCGTGCTGCTACTCGTCGTGACCGCGTAGCTTCGGGTGGTCGTACTGAAGTTGGCGATTTGGTCTTGTCCGGAGACCTCGAGCTCTAGGCTCAAAAGAAAGGTGTCTCCCCGCTCACACGAATACGAAGTCTGGAAAAACGCAGGCGAGAGCGCGACCGCAAAGGCGAGGGCGTAGCTGCGCAGCTGAATCACACGGCGTGCATCCTTCATGACCATTCTCCTTCGATGCTTTGGTCGATGCTCACCGACGCGGAGGCCACAGGGTTGTAGGCGGGCGTGGACGGCAAAACCGACTTCGGCATGGGGTTCTCCTTGGGTCAACCTGCGACGAAAGCGGTGAGCCCACGACGACAGTCCTCGGGCGACGACCCCACTGTCAATGGACAGGTTCGGTCGGTGTGCCCACTCGGCGGGTCGTGGGGCCGCGTTTAGTGAATGATCTCAGATTGCTGGAGCGGCGCATACGTAATTGTTCTCCCCGACCTCGGCGGGAGTCTCAAATGCCCCCTTGGGCTCGCGGCTTTGCGTTTGGGGCGTGGTGGCGCAGCGGGTGCGTGCGTCCAAGCATCCGAACCGTTTCGCCATAACTACGCCGAAGAAGAAGCACCGCCGCCGCATGTAAGTCGGGGCGTCCTGGCTTGGGTTGCTCGCGACTCATGCCGCCGCCGCCCGCTTGACGTCGTCGTAAATCTCACGCGCCCGCCTCGCTAGCTCAGACTCCGCGCCAAAAAACTGGTCCAGCTGGTGAAACAGCCGCTTGGCCGCCTTGCGCACCTTCATCAGCTGTAGGCGCCGGACCTCGGCCGCCTTGTCGCCGGGGTCGGCCTCGGTGGAATCGTCAGCGTCCGCTGGTGTCGCCTCTTGGGCAACGGTGCCGGCGTCGGGGTGTAAACCGTTTACACCTGGCCCGCTCTCTTGGGCAACGGTGTCGCCGCGTTGCTCGGCTTCCCATTCACGACGGATGTGATGTTAGGGATCAAGCCGGACGTTTTTCACTAGGATAATTTCTCCCGTAGGGCTTCATACGGCGTTTTGCCGCCGTGCGCACCGTGAGGTCGGTCAAAGTTGTAGAAGCGTTCCCACACGGCCAGCTTCTTGTTGAGATCCACGTCGTCGCGATAGGTGAGCAACTGGTAGAATTCGTCCTTGTCAGTTCGGTGTGACCGCTCGACTTTGCCATTGAGCTGAGGCGTCCGCGGCTTGATGTAGACGTGTTCCATGCCCAGGTCCGCCACGTGCCAGTGAAACAATGCTTGGAACTCGTGACCGCGGTCGGTTCGGATGGTTCGGATCCGAAACGGGAACTTCTCGACCACGTAGTTGATGAAATCGATGGCGTTGGCCTGCGTATGACGGCGGTAGATCTTGAGTGCGCGAACTCGCGTTGCGTCGTCGATGGCCGTGTACTGATAGCGTCGCACCGGTGCGCCCTTCTTCCTCTTCAATGTCAGGAACTTCACGTCTACCTGCACGTGGTGGCCCGGAACCTGCTTCTCGTAGCGGTGGGTGTGTACGGCTCGACGACCAACGCGATTGGGAAGTCGGTTGAGGCCGTGCTGCTTGCAGACCCGATAGACGGTCGCGTCGGAGGTCTTGATGTCGCGATAGCGCTTCAGGTACCAGACGATGCGGATGGGCCCCATGTGGTAGGTCCGACGCAGGTGCAATATCTTCTCGACCACCTCGACGGGCGTCTTGTTCGGATGGTTGTGAGGGCCGCATCTCCGACTTCTCAGCCCCTCCTCACCGAGCTCGCGATACCTGTCTCTCCATAGGTAGAAGGTCGATCTCGCAATCCCAAAGTATCGGCAGGTCTTGTTGATGTTCCCGATGCGCTCCGCGTACTCCAGGATTCGCTTCTTTCGATGGATCTCTCGCTGATCGTCGGCCATTCAGATCTCCTTGGCCATCCTCTACTCCAGGGATGACAAGATGGTCCGACTCGATCTGTAATTTCACAGAGCTCCGACGACGGCAATCCATGCACAGCTGCGCGTACTGCATAAGACTAAGACGTTTAGCGCAAAGCGACTCGCACACATCAGGCCGTCCGCGACACAGGCAAAGGTCCGAGCTCTGTCCGCTTGGTCACCTTCGCGATCATCGCGGCTCAAATCCCCGACAGACAACGTTTTGAGGAACGACACCGGCGCAGCCAGGGCAGAAAATTTGGAATACGTGTAGGGCGACGACCCTACCCCGGAAGGCATCGAGCTCGAGAGCCTCGGTCGTGTTGAACCAGCGCTCGACGCTTCACCGGGGCGCTGGCTACGCTTCCGCAGCAGCGATCAACTTAGGTCGCCGTGGCATCAATAGTCTCCCGCGATGACGTAGGGGTGACTCCAAAGCGTCGCCTGAAGCAACACCGACTTGCGCCACGCGTTTTGCATCGCGTCGACGGTGTCGCGATCGTCCCCACCAGCTTCGAGGAACGGGCGAAGCGTATCGACGATGGGCTGTGCGAGCAGGGTGAGGTAGCGAAACGGAATCAGCGCCGAGCTTTGCGCTCCATCGGTCTCGTTCTTGCCGACCCGATGGTGGCGTCGCCCGATCTCAAGCTGCCACCGTAGCCAGGTCTCGTCGTACTGCGCGCTTGCGGTGTCCCGAATCCACTGCCCGAACCTCGCGCGCACCCGATCGAGGTACTCTGGAATCGGACCTCCGGTCTCCGCGTGGCTGAAGTGCTCCAAGAGGAACGGCTTGGAACCGACGAAGCCGTACCACACGTCGAGGATCTGCTCGATCTGGCGCTCGAGGATGGGCCCGGACCGGCGAAGCGCGGCGAGGTCGCCCTCATCGAGAAGGACAGCCTCCTTCATGGCAGCAAGGTCGGATTCGGAGAGCGGCGCGGTTGGCAACGATGGGTCGCCAAATCGATAGCCTGGGACATTCACTTGTGGGTCGGTGCTCATGGGGTTCTCCTTGGCTTGGCAATATAGTATCGATTCGATACTTCTTGCCTACTGCTGACCCCTTGTCAAGATAGTTTTTAGTCGCTACCTTCAATCTTAGGCTCCCTCCATGTCTGCAGCGCGACTTCATCAGCTCACCGAGCGGATCTCGTCTCTGTTCCGCGCAAGCCTTCGTCAGGCTGCGAGCGCTCACGGGCTCAAGATCGTTCAGCTCGAGGCGCTCGTGTACCTATCGATGGCCAACCGATACAGCGACACGCCTGCGGCGCTCACGGAGTACCTCGGCGTCACCAAAGGGACGGTCAGCCAGACGATCAAGGCGCTCGAGCGCCGCGGACTTCTCGAGAAGAAGCCCGACCCCGATGATGGTCGCGTCGTGCGGTGTCGATTGACGAAGCAGGGGCGCGCCGTGGTCGACGAAGCCTATCCAACGGAGCTCGTCCAAGATCTTCCCAAGGCTGCGCTTGCGGAAACCACGCCTGCGCTCGAGTCGTTTCTGCGACAGCTCCAGCGCGCAAATGACTTCCAGACATTCGGCGTGTGTCGCAGCTGCCGGTTCTATCAGCCAAAGGCGTCAGGCGGCCGATGTGGGCTCACCAAGGAGCCGCTGTCGGTCAAGGACTCGACCTTGATCTGCCGGGAGCACGAGGCCGCCTAGCGCCTCGTCTCTCACTCGATACCGTAAGCAGCCCGGTCGAGTGACCGGGCTTTGTCTGAGTGACCCCAACGATGCGAAGTTGGAACGAATTGTCCGCTTTCATTGAAGAGTGGAACGAGCTTCGAATGGCGGCTTGATGGGCTTGGACGACGGCGATCCCAGCACAGCTGAGTCCCGTCCGCCCGATCACGATCGCGATCATCATGGGTCACAATGCACGGCGGACAGGATCTTGAGGAACCCCAGGTCACTGGCGACGCGACACTTTCCCCGGTAAACTGCTTTCGTGACCTCGGCGACCAAAAAAATCCTCGAAGACGCGCTCGCCCTCCCTGAGGAACAACGGGCGACACTGGTCGCGGCCCTGAACGAGAGCCTGGAGACAACGGAAGACGACCTCACGCCCCAATGGAAGGCCGAAATTGCTCGGCGCATCGAGGCTGTGGAGCGCGGGGATTCCCGTCTCATCCCAGGCGATGATGTCGAGGCCAGAATTCGGAAGACGCTCCGCGAGATCACGTGAAGCTACCATTCGAGTTGGACGCTGCCCGTGAGCTCGAGGCGGCGGCGACCTGGTACGAGCGTGAACGAGCTGGGCACGGCACTTTGTTCGCGTCGGCAGTGCGCAGAACCGTGGACCGGGCCGCTCGGTTCCCGCAAAGTGGTATCGGCGCGCACGGATTCGATCGCGAACGTGATGTGCGGCGCTTCAGCGTGCTGCGTTTTCCGTACTCGATTGTAACCGCGATCGTGGATGGACGCCGAGCAGTGGTCGCGGTTGCGCATGCAAGTCGTGAGCCCGACTACTGGGCCGCCCGCGTGAAATAACAGATGACACCGTCTCTCAGAAGCGCGGACATCGACTCAGGAGATCGTTTGAACGGACAAGACCCGGCTATCTAGAGCCGGGCTTTGTGCTGGTGACCCCAAGGAGATTGGAACTCGTGTTACCGGCGTGAGAGAAGGACCTGACCAAGGGTAGGCGACCCCGTAGCTCGGGAAAGTGTTTCGGGTCGAACGAGGACGCTCTCGAGCACCAAGCGCTAGAAGCGCGCTTTTGAGGTGGACTGGCATGCGTCGCCTAGCCTTCTTGCAACGCCTCGTATTGACGAACGCGCGCTCCATCGCTGCGACGCAAAGTGAGGTCCGAGCACCCTAGATGACCCTCAGCGCTCCCCAGGCCCGACGCGCCCTATCGAGGTTTTCGTAACTGGAACAGTTCTAGTTATCGTGAGTCTCGGCGCGTTTTTGTTCGCTTTTTCGAGATCCAACCGAAATCAGAATTCCCCGGTTTTTGCAGGAATTATCGACTTTTCGGCGGCTCCGGAGGGGAGCGCTCTATCCAGCTGAGCTACGGGTCCTTGCTGTAAAGGACGGGGGATTCCTACCTTGCCCTCCCCCGTCTCGCAAGCTGTCCCGGGATTGGGCTTCTGCGCCGCCCCCGGGAATTCGCGAGCGTTCAAGGTCCTACGGAGCTCCCAAGCGACCGATCAGGCGCCGAACTTCAGTATTTCCTCAGCAGCGCGGCGGCCGCTGCGCATCGAGTGGTCCATGTTGAAGTACTGCCATTCACCGAACCGGCCCACGTTCCAGATGCCGTTCTCGCGCAGCCAACTGCGAATCGTCTCTACGTTGCGAGCGTGATCGAGGTCGTAGATGACGTAGGCGGGAAATATCTCTTCGCTGTGGACGAGCTCAATGGTGTCGTCTTCCCGAATCAACCCGGTCGCGATGAGTGCTTCGATGGTCTTTTCGACCGCGGTCCCTTCGTCGAGCGGGCGGTACTTCGAGAAGGCGACTTCGGTGGCGATGGCGCTCTTCCCCGGCGGGACCGTGTCAGGGCTAAAGTTTCCGGGCAGCGACAGTCGGTGGAAGGGGAAGATGTCCTCGTAGTAGTAGATCCAATGCTTGTCCGAGATCTTCTCGCGGTCGATGCCGAGGTTGATGCAGTGAATGCCCTGGTACTGCAGGCCGGCGCAGGCGCGCTCTACTGCGGGGGGCAGGTTGTCGATGAAGCGCAGCAGAAACGGGAGCGGCAGGGAGTAGACCAAGTGCCGGAATGGCACGACCTCTCCGTCATCGAAGACGACCTGCTTCTCCGGAAGCTCGATCTTGACGACCGTTCGCTCGAGATGGAGATTCTCGACACGCGCGGCAAGGGCCCGGGGCAGAGGCTCGATTCCTCCGCGCTTGGTGTACCAGAACTGCGAGGTCGCTCCGACCTGGTCGACATCGTCGCTCAACGCGCCACGGATGATGCGCTCTGCCTCTGGCGTTGGCACGCGGCGGCCGATCCAGCTGAAATCCATGCGGTCGGGCTCGATCGTCCAAATCTTTCTGGCGTAGGGGATCATCAGGTGATCGGCGATTCCCTCACCAAAGAAGCCGCGCATCCATTCTTGGTAGTTCTTGGGATCGAACTCACCCCGAGCCTGGCTCTCGACCGCACGCAGCAAGCCGTTGAGACAATCGGCAACGATCTCCGTCGGCAAACCGTGAAGGTGCGCCTGGAACGGAAACCGCGTGTAGAGGTCGTGGGCGTGATGATAGATGTAGGCCTCGCGGTCCTGGGCGTGAAAGTTCTCGCCAAGCAGGTCCTGGATGAGCTCACGCATCTCCGCGTCGATCGTGAACAGGATGTGCGGGCCGTAGTCGAAGCGATAGCCGTCGATCAGCTTCGTCCTCGCTAGCCCACCGGGCGTCGCGTCGCGCTCGTAGACCTGCCATTCGCGCTGTCCGGCGCGCTGCAAAGTGTAGGCAGCCGAGAGCCCGGCCAATCCCCCGCCCAGTATCACGTCGCGTCGTTCCGGCATCAGTGCGCAGACTCTAGGTGGTCACCATGCATGGTACAAGAGCCCCTTCCGGCCAGTTCAACCGCGCCCCTTGGCGATTGTCTCCTCGACCTGCTGCAGGATCGCCTCGACGTAGATCCGGAAGGTGTGGCGCCGCGCGAACTCGAGCCCCTTCTCGCTGAGACGCGCGCGTAGCGCGGGGTCGCTGCTCAGCCGCCGCATCGCAGCAGCAAGAGCCTCCGCGTCGCCCGGTGCGACCAGCAATCCGGTCTCTCCCGATTCGACGTAGTCCACCGTTCCGATCGTTTCCGTCACGATTACCGGCTTTCCAATGGCCATGGCCTCCAGGATGACGACCTGACCCGTGGATCGCGGGAGATCGACAAGCGGCACGACGACGAAGTCGCAGCCGTGTAGCAGCTCGAGGTACCGCTCGTAGGGCTGATCGACGAGCACCCGCGTGCTGCGAGGAAACGTCAGGCCCCGCAGGCTGGCACGGTCCCCGATCACGACCAGATCGAGCTCCGCATCGTGCGCGGCCCGGGCGAGGACCTCGAAGTCGCGGCCTGACCTCCCCGCGCTGAACGCGTAACCTTGCCCCTCTCCCACGGGCCCCGGGCTCACGACGTTCGTGTGAAAGGGAACGAAGCGGAAGCGTTCCCGCGGTAGGCTGAGCCTCCGACTGTAGATGTCGATCTCGCCGCGGGCTGACGCGACCACCAGCTCGGTCGAGCCAAAGGCTAGGCGCTGAAAACTCCGCTTCAGCTTCCAGAGGAACGAGTCTTGCTCTCTGTCGAGTGTGATCTCCAGTTGGACGTGGACCGGCCGACGGATCCTCAGCAGGGTGCGAAAGAATCCAAAAATCTGCCCGGCTCGCAGATGGCCGGTGACCACGGCGTCGTAGTCCTGCGCATGAATCAAGAGCTTCAGCGCCTTGAGCACTGGGTTGGAGTCGCTTCTCCGATCCAGCCAACGCCCCAACCAGCCGAACGAAGACGTCTCCACCCGGCCGACAAAGTCCGTGGCCGTCGACCAAAGGGTGTCCTGGGAGATGTCGGTATCGGTGAGGACTCGGGAGCTTCCTATCGGCCGCGGTTCGGGGCCCTGCTCAGGCATGCTCTCCACTAGGCTAATCCATCGGGGAATGGGTGCTGCAATGGCGTTCCGCGTAGCGTATCGAGCTACGGCGTCTCCAATTGGAAAGTGCCTCCACTGAGGACCGTGAATTTCTCGACGGGATCGCCGAGCGTGCTGGAATCATTTAGAGTCATCAAACACCTCTGAATACCGACGCCAAGGCGTCGGAACACCGAACCAAGAACTCGGGCACGGGAGCATGATTTGCTAGTCGAGAGAATTATATAATCCAAAATGTGAATCACCGCTGCCGTCCGCTGGCTTAATTTGGGCTTTCTTCAAGCCAGTCACGTCGGCATTGCTTTGCCTGACGATTTCGACAGATCTTTCCCATTGCTTCGAGATCTGAAACCCAAATGAAAAGTGACATGCCTCACGAAGAAGCCATCGCCGTCTTCTCGACGTTTCCGAGGGTCGCTGCGCTGAGCCGGTAAGTCCTACCACCGCGCACTGGGACTTGCGGGGTCACTCGCTAGGGCGTCAGCTGCCTCAGGGGCTGCCGAAGCTTGCGCATGAGCTCCAGGTAGCCCGTCATCTCGGCTTCGAATTCCAGGGGATGGATGTCGTCACTGTCGAGAAAGCGGTTCAACGCAAACTCATGGGTGTCGGCGTCGTTGTGGCCGCTCTCGCACGTGGTGGCACTTTTGACATTGGCCTCAGTCAAATAGGGAAACTGCGATTCGTCGTAGATGCCGCTGGGATAACAGAAGTGATGGAGTGTTTTCCCAGCCAGCGGCTCGAGATAGGCGCGGTCGTCGGCGAGCTCCTTGAGTGCGCGCTCGCGCTCCATGGGCCAAACGTGACGATAGGCGTGCATTTGGATATCGACCCCGTCCGCCACCAGTTCCCGGATCTCCGAGGCTGAGACGAAGTGATATGCGCGTTCATGGTCCAGCGGTCTGAAATCAACCTCCAGCAGCTCTGCGGCTTTCAAAACGAAGTCGCGTCTCTCCTGGGGATTCAGCCGGGTGTGGCCGTAGTCGATGAGGCGGTCTCTCGCTTCGTTGGTACTGGCTTCATCGGAAAGATCGATATTCGCGTCGAAGGGCAGGTTCAATCCATCCAGTCGAACCCTGCGCTTGCGCGTCGCTTTCAGCAGGTATTGGATGGAGATATTGAACAGGGGCACCTGATGTTTGGAGTAGTGGCTGGAAACATAAATAGTGTACGGAAAACCATGCCGTTTCAGGATCTCATGGGCATACCGCTTGATGTTGAACCATCCGTCATCGATGGTGATCACGGTGGGCAGGTCCGGAAGTGCCCCGGAATCGAGGCCGTCCACCCCCTCATCCAGCCCCAGCACCGTGTACCCGTGCTTGGCGAGATAGGTCATTCGCTCCTCGAAGCTGCGGGCGTCGATGGTCAACAGCTTTTCCCACTCGGGGATGCCGGCCACCGCGAAATTGTGGTAGCAGAGAATCCGAAGCTTCTTTCTCGTCAACGTCTTGGCTAGGCGGAAAAGGCCGAGCGCCTTGCTCGCCCTTAGAATCAGCAGCCTGGCTTTTCGTCGGAGGCTCATATCGGCGAAGTTCATGAGCAGCACTTCGATATCTCAAGCAAGGGCTTCCCTACGCGCTTTCGCCCAGTTCAGGATATCTTGCCGCAACCACAGCAGGTAATAGCAGGTCGGAACGTACTTGCCTTCTTTGACCAAGCGACGTCGGGTGGCGGACTTGGCGGTGGCGTTGTCCTCGTCGTCGGAACTGGACCCCCAATAGAACAGTTCTGCACCGTTTTCCTGGGGCATGACCCTGAGATAGAGCAGGCGTGGACTGATCTCGGCAAGCTCAGGATCGAAATACCAGCTGCTGCGCATCAATCCTTTGATCGCGGGATTTAGTTCCAACAGCTCAGCAACGCGTTCGTGAAAGAAGATCCATCCTTCCGGAGAGAACTCCTCGATCGTTCTTGGGTCCGCATGCGTGGCATAGAAGGGTCCGAACCCGCGCGCCTTCAACCCAAAGAGGACCATGCCCTTCGCGAACTGCAGAGCGCGTTTCTCCAGACTTTGCTCGTTCCGAACGAGGAGACTTCTGGGTGCGTACTGTACTTCCACCACCCCCGGACCAGCAGGCAGCAGGATGAGGCGGGCCAGGCTCAGGTCGCGGTGAAAGAGGTCGTTTCCGAACCGATAGAATCGCGGTGGATTGGTGTCGAATTCTCGAGTGATGCGCGAGAAGCATTTTTTGATGAGTCCCTGAATCGAATCGGGCACCGACAGGCGGGACAATCTTTGTTCGTACCCCGCCATCAGGTTGGCCAAGATCAGCTTGTGAAAACTGTCCAGGTACTCGTTTCCGGCACGTTCGAGTAGTTGTTTGGATATCGCAACCACTTCTTCGGGCGGTTGGTTGTAGCGCGCCGGTGCCTGGGTATTGCCCGCCTGTTTATCCAACAGCGCAAGATAGCGATCAGGTGAAAATTCCGACAAGCAGCCCGCATTGCCTTGGGAGAGCTCCGCTAGGAGCTCATCTCTGATGAATGATAGTCGTTCCATCGTAGTGCCTATGTATCCTGACACCCCGAACAGCATACGGGCGTCTTGGAATCATTCAATGAAGCCGCAACAGGCCTATCGATCCTGCCGGCTCCAGGTGACTCGCTCAACACCAGAGTCCGCACAGCGGCGGGTTGACGACTCTCTACGAAACGGTTCCCTCGGATTTCGGCTACGCTGTATCGAGAGCCCGGGACAACTGGGTACGAGTACGATGAAAGACCTGACGGCAGTACAAAAGCTGAGGCAGTATCTTCAGCTGTCCCTCAAGAGGCAGCGCGAAGGCCACCGCTCAGTGATCGAGCAGCTCGCACAGATGGCGATCGTCTCCGCGAGGGCCGGACACGGGCCAGGTTACTACCATCTGGCAGGATTCTGGAGGCGTTCGATACCCCTACGAGACATGCTTGGACATCTCGATGCACGCGGTTATCAGAAGCGGCTACAGGAGCTGAACGCCGAGGACTACCGCAAACTGTCCCAGAACAAACTGGCGGAAAAAGGAATCCTGACGCTGCTGGGGTTTCCGGTTACACGGTTCCTCGGTCACTTCCATCCACTGCACGGGAGATCGCACGATGGCGGGTCCCTGAAATGTGCGGCGGATCTCAGGCGCCTGCTTGAGGACGAAGGCCTGCGACGGATCTGCTTCAAGCCGCTAGAAGGCTGGGCTGGCCGGGGATTCGAGGCCGTCGATGTCGTCTCCGATGAGCGTGGCATGAAATTCAGGCGTCTCGGTGGGGACCAAGAATTGATGACTATCGATGATTTCCTGAACGGGTGGTCCGAAGGGTCAGAGGCGGTCATCGAGGAGTACCTGGATCAGCATCCAGGGTTGTCGGAGTTGAATCCGACCAGCGTCAACACGTACCGGCTCTGGGTGCTGCAGGGCCACGATGGGGTGAGCCGCACGCTCTTCGGGTATCTGCGCATGGGGCGCGGCGGGGCGATCGTGGATAACCAGTCGAGCGGCGGTATCATCGCACCGATAGACCTCGATACCGGCGTTGCAGGTTGCGCGATCGACGGATTGCCAACGCGTGAGACGTATCCAGTTCATCCTGACAACGGCGCCACGATCGAGGGTCGGCGCTTGCCATGCTGGCCAGAAGCAAAATCACTTGCGGAGGACTGCATCGCGGCCTTTCCCGAGTTGCGATTTGCGGGTCTCGATATCGCAATCGGAGCCCATGGGCCGGTGGTCATCGAAATGAATGTCTTCCCTGACCGAGAGGGCGCCGCCTTCGTGGATCTGCCGACGGCGACGATCCTCGCTGGCTGAGCTCGGGGCCCTGCTTAGGCATGGTCTCGACTAGGCTCATCCATCGGGGAATGGGTGCAGCAATGGCCTCTGCGTGGCGTGCCGCGCTATGGCGTCTCCCGCTCGAAGGTGCCTCCACCCACGATCGTGAAGTGGTTCCGGCCGACGCGGTCAGACACGTTTTGTTCGCCGGAGAAGTTCTCGTCCCCCATTCTCCAAAGACCTGTCACCGAATCGGCAGACTCATACCCGGGGATGTCAAATCGAACGTTCTTGGGCGTTCCCTCGTTGTACACGGCTTCGATTTCTTCGCTGCCTAGACGGCTGTCCCAGAAAGCCACTTCGTCCAGGTATCCGTGGAAGTAGTTCTTGCTGGCGCCCTCTCTGGCGAACACGATGTTACCAACCGGGATGAGCGCGCTCCCCTGATCCCCAGAGTCTTCAGCGGCGCCGTTGAGGTACATCGCCACATTGCCCGAGGCGGCTCCCGCATCAAATGTGAGCATGAGGTGGTTCCACTCTTGCGGCTCAGCCACTTCGGCGGTCACGATGGCGCCCGGGTTCCCCTCGAAATCTGGGGTGACGTGAAAGGCCACTTGGCTGGGGGTTTCCCAGTAGAGGCGAACTTGCATCGAGTTTCGACCGCTTTGGAACTCCGGGTTGAGGTGAAGCATCGTGGCGCCGGCAGTGGGTGCATCCACTGCTTTGAACCAGATCGAAATCGAAAACACCTCGACGGGATCGCCGAGCGTGGCGGAAATGTCTCCGGCGGTTCCATGACCGTCCACGCCGTTGAAGAGTAAGGAGAACTCGTTTTCAGTGCTACCCGGATAGTTCGGTCCAGCATCGCCCGACCCACCGTCGGAACAATGAATGCACATGAGGGAAATCGTGAGAACTGCAATCGTTTTTGCGAAAGCCATTAAACACCTCTGGGTACCGACCACGACGGGTCGGAAAACTGAGCCAAGAACTGGGGCGTCGGCGCCTGGATTAGTAGTCGGGGTTGGTAGTCGAAAGTCATATAATCCAAAATTGAAAACATCGCCGCCGCCCGCGGGTTTTATTTCGGCTTTCTTCGGACCGGCCATCACGGCGCTGCTCTCCCTGAGGGATTGCGCGCGATCCTTCCATCGTTTTGAGGCCCAAAAACGAGAAGGAAAGTGACATGCCTCACGAATCACTTCGGTCCCATGGACAGGCGGGGAAGTGGCGCACGGGGCCTTGTCAGTGCCGGTCCAAATCGTCGTGAAGTCCCGCCCCCCCTGTGCTTGAATGCATACCCGGCACGAATCGGTGAAAATGAAACGAATTCTTTGGATTACCCCGAAATGGCCGCTGCCGGCCAACGATGGTGCCAGGCAAGCGACGACACAACTGGTCGCCGCTCTATGCTCGAAAGGCTCGGTCATCGACCTGCTGGCCATCGTACCGGAGGGCGAAGAGGTTTCTGAGTCAGAAGCCATCGAGACGCTCGGTGTTCGAAGCGCAACTATCGTTCGCCGTCCGAGGCCCGGACCAATTCTTCACCTCCGGAGTTCGCTCCGACATCCCTTTCGAGCACTGACGCTTTCGCAGTATTCGACAAAGGATTTGAGCAGGAAGCTTCTCCAGGCGGCGTCCGAACCTGGCACGGTCGTCGTGTTCGACGGTTTGCACACCGCAGCCTGGCTGCAGGAGCTCGCTCAATGGCCCTCCGTCCCTTTGATCTTCCGAGCTCACGATGTCGGAGCAGACCTTTGGTCTCGAGCGGCTTCTCAAAGAAAGGGGTTGGCGGCGCGATTCTTAGATTGGCAGGGGAAGGCTGTGCAACGATTTGAGACTTCGCTTTGTGAGGCATCTCGAATCGTGTTCCCCGTATCGGACGCCGATACCCGTCGATTTCGCCAACTCGCTCCATCGGCGCGCGTTGAGACTCTCCCCATCGGCATGGACGCCAAGCCCCAGCGCCATCAGCCCGCCGATGACAACAAAATCCTTTTCATTGGTCGACTGGACTGGCCGCCCAATCGCGATGGACTCAAGTGGTTCTTGGAAAGAGTTTGGCCAAATGTCACTCGGCCGTTTGCGCTGGATATCGCGGGCTCCGGGGATGGGAGCTGGCTTTCTCCGTACCTACGCGATTCGAGGGTCCAGTTTCTCGGCCAGGTAGACTCTGTGATTCCGCACTACCACTCGGCGATCGTCAACCTGGTGCCCATCTTTTACGGAAGCGGAACCCGTGTGAAGGCGATTGAGAGCAGTCTGTTCGCGACTGCGTGCCTTTCAACCGAACGGGGCGTGGAGGGGATCGGGCTCGACCCAAAATGTGACTACTTCCGAGCGGAATCGGAAACAGAATGGATTGAAGCCCTAAACACGTTCGAGCCAGCGACCGCCCGGCAGAGAGGAAAGAACGCGCTAGAGCGCGTGGCTCAGCAGTACGACCGAAACCGTGTTGCCGATCACTTCCTTCGAACGACCGAGGCATGGCTCGAGGACGGTTAGTCGACGTTGCGAACTCCCCGTTTCAATCGTATGTCCGCCGGATACAAACTATGACACAA
The DNA here is from genome assembly GCA_963716775.1 of uncultured delta proteobacterium. Lineage (GTDB taxonomy): Bacteria > Myxococcota_A > Polyangia > Polyangiales > Houyiibacteriaceae > SG8-38. The sequence continues at coordinate 125,049 of CAVQUI010000006.1, read as the reverse complement.
GCACGACCTCACCGCGTCGGCCTCATCGGCGCCGGCAACATCAGCGAACATCACGCCTACGCGCTCCAAGACCTGCCCGGCTGCGAGCTTCTGGGTTTCGTCGACCTCGACCAGGAACGCGCCAAGGCTGCCGCCGAGCGTCACGGCGTGCGCGCGTTCGAATCGCTCGACGCACTGGTGGACGCGGGCGCAACTGTCGTCCATGTGCTCACGCCTCCCAGCAGCCACGCTCTGGTGGCCCTGCGCGCCCTCGAGCTCGGATGCCACGTGCTCATCGAAAAGCCGCTGGCCGAAGACATCGATGATTGCCGCAAAGTCGGCGAGCTCGCCCGGGAAAAGGGCCTGGTAGCGTCGGTCAATCACTCGCTGCTGTACGACCCACAGATTGTCCGCGCATTCGACGCCGTGCGTGCGGGCAAGCTCGGCCGCATTGTCTCGGTCGATATCTTACGCGGCTCGGAATACCCGCCATTCGAGGGCGGTGCGCTGCCACCGCAGTACAGCAGCGCCGGCTATCCCTTCCGCGACCTAGGCGTCCACTGCCTGTATCTGATCCAGGAGCTGCTCGGGCCGATCGAAGACGTGGAGGCCGCGTATCGGAGCTTGGGAGGGGATCCCAACCTTGCGTTTGACGAGTGGCGCGCGCTCGTGAAATGCCGCGACGGGCTGGGCCAGTTCCAGCTGTCTTGGAACGCCAAGCCAATCCAGAGTCAGCTCATCATCCACGGCACAAACGGCATCATGCGCGTGGACCTGTTCGCGATGTTCCACGCCAAGCGCCTCGCAACCCCGCTGCCCAAAGCGGCTGAGCGCGTGCTCAACACCGTGACCGACTCGGTGCAGCCACTGGTAGACGTGCCGCGCGGCGTTTGGAAGTTCGTGCGCAAAGAGGTCAAGGCGTTCCAGGGGCTGCGGAACCTCATTGCCGACTTCTACCGTCGACTCGATGCCGGCGCACCGCCGCCCGTAACCATCGAGGACGCGACGGTCGTAGTCGATTGGGTCGAGCGCATTGCCCGACAAGCTGACGATGCGTACGCTGCCCGCACCGCAGAGCTCCGCGTGTCTGACGACGTGCCTGTGCTCGTCACCGGCGCCTCCGGGAAGCTCGGATGCGCTGTGGTGAAGCGCCTGCTGCACGACGGTGAGCGGGTGCGCATGTTTCAGCGGCGCGCCCCCGGCACGCTAGCGGCCAATTGCGAGGTTGTCGTAGGCGATCTGGGTGATCCCGAGGCGGTGGACCGCGCCGTGCGGGGCGCTCGCACCGTGATCCACGTGGGCGCTGCCGTTAAGGGCGGCGCCGTGGAGCACGAGACCGCGACGATCAAGGGAACCCAGCACGTGCTGGACGCCTGCGAGCGCCATGGCGTCAAGCGCCTCGTCCACATCAGCTCGATGTCCGTCGTGGACTGGGCGGGCTCGTCCGATGGCGATCCCGTCACCGAGGCGACTCCATTGGAGCCGCACGCCGACATGCGAGGTGCGTATACGCGCTGCAAGCTCGAGGCCGAGAAGCTGGTGGCTGCACGTGCGGCGGCCGGCTCCCTCGACGCTGTCATCCTGCGTCCGGGGCAGATTTTTGGTAACGGCTATCCGCTGGTCACTGGAGCCGTCGCGCGGCGCATCGGCGACCGCTGGCTCGTGCTCGGTGACGGCGAGCTGCCGCTGCCTCTCGTGTACATCGATGACTTGGTGGATGCCATCATCTTGGCCAAAGACAGCGACCTGTCGGACGGTGAGGTGCTGCAGCTCATCGACTCGGACGTGATGACGCAAAACGAAGTGCTAAGGGCGGTCGGCAGCGAGGCGCCGGTCATTCGCGTAGGCCGGTCGCTGGTGTTCATGGCGGGCAGGCTATCCGAGCCGGTGTTTCGTGCGCTCAATCGCCAATCTCCGGTCGGTGTGTACCGCCTCAAGTCGGCGCTGGCGCGCCTGCAGTTCGACAGCGATCGCACCCGAGAGCTGCTCGGGTGGCAGCCGCGCGTCGGCGTGCGGGAGGGCATTCGCCGCGAGACCGGAGCCACCCACGCCTTCTGAGCACAGAGCGGCAAGCAATTTCGTTTCTCGATGCCTTGTTCGACGCCCGGGGTCAGCAGCTTGCGAGCTCGCGGTAGTGTTGTGTCGTTAGCTCGGCCCATCGTTCAGGCGCGTGCCGTGCACGAACCTCCGCCCCGCGACGGCGTGCACCGTCCCGAAGGGTTTCAGTCTGCCTGGGCAAGGCTTCGAGCGCCTTCGACCAGGCGTCAATGTCGCCTGGCGCTACGAGCACCGCGGTCTCGCCCTCCCAGACCGCCTCGGGGACGCCACCGACTCGACTTGCGAGCACTGGAACTTCGCACGAGGCCGCCTCCAGGACCGCCAGCGGCAGCCCCTCGCGAAGTGAAGGCAGGACCAGCACCTGGGCTTGGGCCAGTAGCTCGGGGATATCCCGTCGCATTCCGAGCCAGCGCACCCTGCCGTCGAGCCCTAAGCTAGTCGAAAGCGCCTTCCACTGTTCCGCGCAGGGCCCGTCGCCAGCAACGTCGAGCGTCAGCTGCTTGGGTGCGCGCGACGATGCGAGTGCGCGGAGGAGGACGTCGAGACCCTTTTCTTCGCTGAGCCGGCCCACGAAAAGCAGCGCGCCTTCCGTTCGCTTGCGCTCTAGGTCGGGATTCGGTGCGGGGAGCGAAACAGGGTTCGGCACCGTTCGGAGCTTGGCACGCTCGACGCCTGAAGCGACGAGTGCTTCGGTCGTAGCGTTCGACACGGAGAATACACGGTCGACCAGGCGGTACAGGGTTCGAGCGAGGCCTTCATAGAATCGGGCCAAGGAATCGTGTCCGGTTTCGCCATGGTGCGTGACTACGAGGGGCAAACGCCTCCTCCGAGCTAGCAAGGCGTAAACGAGTGCCTTGTACCCGTGTGCATGAACGACCTCGGCGCCCTGCCCTTTCAAGGCCGCGCGGAGTTTCACGAGGGCGCCAAGATCGACGCGGCCGCGAAGCCGTAGAGCCCGAACGGGGATTCCCTTCGTTTGCGCGACCGCCATGAATTGCTCGCCGTGCTGCGGGCAGCGCGCGTCCACCATGACCAGCAGTGACAGCGCGTGTCCTCTTGCGAGCAGAGCCTCGGAGCCCTGCAAGACGACGTTCTCCGCACCAGCCATGGGTCCGGGCGCGATGATGTGGCTTATGCGCACGGGGCGGATTCCATGTCGTCCGGAGAGAACGACCTTCTTGCGACTTCGCGGTAGAGATCGACATAGCAGTCCACCATCTTGTCGATGCTGTAACTCTCGTGGATGCGTGCCTTTCCGTCGCGCCCGAGCTTGTCCTTGAGCTCGGGCTGAGTGGCAAGGGACCTCAGGGCGCCAGCCAGTGCATCGGCTCTTCCTGAAGGCACCAGCAGTCCGGCCCCGCCGTCGAGCAACTCCCCAACGCCCCCCACCTCGGTTGCAACGACAGGGATTCCAAACGACATCGCCTCGAGCAGGCAGAGCGGCAACCCCTCTCGCGTGCTGTTGAGAACGCAGACGTCGAGTGCCGAGTAGAATTCGCGCATGTCCTCCACCGGGCCCAACCATCGAACGCGTTCGCTCAGGCCCGCACGCTCAGCCTCCTCCCGAAGCGCCTCGCCGAGTGGTCCATCGCCGGCGCAGGCGAGCAGCGAACGCGGCTCGTCCCGCTGCAGCTGGGCAAACGCGTCGAGGAGGCCTGAGTGATTCTTCTCGGCGGAGAGTCTGGCTGCGCAGCCCACCACGAAGCTGTCTTGGTCCGCCCCGAGCAGAGCCCGCCCGCGATCACGAACCGAAGGCTCGTCGGCAGGCAGCGGAACCCCGTTCGGGATCACCCGGCACCGGCCAGGAAAGCGCTTTCGGAACTCGGCCACCTCCGGTGTCACGGCGACCACTTCGGCGAGCGGGGACATGAGAGCGCCGAGAAGCTTTCGCCGGGGCTTGTCGTAGAGCTCGTGTGAGTGCTCGGTATGAACCTGTGGGCATCGGGCGAGCACAGCGGCAGGCGCACCGTACACGAAAGGGCCCACATGATGGGTGTGCAGCACGTCAATCTTCTCCCGAAGGAGTACGGATCGGAGACGCAGCACGAGCTCCGGATGCAAGCCTGGTCCGCTGTCCAGTAGCAGCGTCCGGACACCCCGCTCCTCGAGCGCCGCTCGGATTGGTCCATCTCCCAGGTACCCGATGACGAGGCTCTCAACGCCTTGTGCCTTCGAGGCAACGGCCAGCCGCTCGACCATGCGCTCGAGCCCGCCGATCGCAAAATACTGCATCAGATGGGCCACGCGTAAGGGGCGGCGCGACGTCGGATACTCTTTCAAGTGCTACTCCAAGGAAAACTGGGTTCAGAGAGCGGACGACGTTAGCAAATATCGAGCCATGGCGCTCAGCGATGGTGATCTATCGAACCGATACAGCTCGCTGGACCGCTGGCCGAGCGACTCGATCTTGTTGCGTTCGGCTCCAATCTTGCGTACGGAAGTCGGTGTGAGCAAATCGTCCAATACGCTGCGGATGGAGCAGAGCCTCGTGGCGCGTGCGTTTCATGCTGTGGAGTCGGCAGGCGCTCGGCGCGTTCTCTTGGTCTCAGCCTATTCCGGAGATGGCAAAACCCATTTCGCCCAATCCATCGTTCGGCACGCGAGCACCGTGACGGACGAACCCATTGAAGTTCAGAACTTTGCAACAGCACCCCCGCAAGCAGAACGCCTCCACGGCTATGTCTGGGTCGATGGTGTGTCATTGCTCGAAGGCCAGGGGGCTGCCGCGCTGACTCCGACGGTTCGCGCCTCTTTCGACGGCGCCCTATTCATCGCCCGTGGGATGGTCACGACCCGAGAAGAGATTGCGAACTGCGCAGAAGAGCTCCACATTCGTGGGATACCGGTGCTCGGCGGAATCTGGAACGAATTCGACTGTCCGCCCCCTGCCGAGACGATTCGCATCATGAAAGCGGGCCTTTGGACGTGGCCGCGTCCGTTTTCTCGCGGCGTAGTCGCCCGGCAAACCCCTAGGTCGTCATGAGCGGCAACAAGACACGAGAGTTCAACGCCCAGGCGCTGTTTCACCTTCTGATGCGGCGCTGGGGCCTAGTGCTACTGATACCCCTGCTCACCGTCTTGGCAGCGGGCCTAGCGTGGCAGGTCGTACCTGACCGCTATCAGTCGACCGCGCGACTGCTCATCCAGGACCAACAAACCGTCAACCCCTTCCTGAAGGACATGCTGGAGCAGTGGTCGGCAAAGCAGCGGATGCCACTGGTCGAGAGCATCTTTCGCAGCCATGACACCTCGGAGCGGGTCCTTCGAAAACTCGGACGATTGGACAATCTGGCCAGTCCCGAAGAGGTGAACCAAGCAGTCGAGGGCTTTCAAGACAGGTTGCAGGTAATCGCCCTGGGGGGAGAGCTGGTCCTCATCAAGGTGCAGGACTCGACCCCTATCGATGCGTACAAGGCGACCACTGAGCTCATTGATGCCTTCACGGAGCAGATTGTGCGCCCGCAGCGAGAGACGGTTCGAGCGTCCGCGGCGTTCTTCGAGGAACAGCTCGAGCAGCTCCAGCAAGACGACGACGAGGTCGCGCCACAGGTCGCCCAACTGCCTGAGGCGCGCAAGGGGAGCCCGGAAGGACAGCTCAGCCTCCGCAGAGCCTTGGCGCGGGCCGAGGTGCGCCTCGTGACAGCGGAGCAAGCCGTTGCGAGGTCCGAGGCCGATCTGCGAAAGCGCAAGCCAGAAGGAACCGCAGGGTCGAGGCAGTACAGAAAGGACTTGGCGAACGCGCGCCGCAAGCTGGCCGAGCTCAGATCCCGCTATGGGGCGAACCATCCGGAGCTCGTTGCCACCCGGGAGCGCGTGCAATGGCTGCAACGAGAGGTCAGACGAGAGCGCAGCAAGAGCGCCGAAGACTCGACGAGCGAATCAGGCAGCTCGGAGACCGCCGATTCGGGGAGCGGGGCAGCGACCGAGAAGACCGATGCGAAACGGCATCAGGAGCTGCTCATCGAGCTGAAGGAGGCAAGGGCCGAAGAGGGGCTCCTGCGCCAGCGCCTGCTGACCGAGGAACTATCGATGTTCGCAGAGGGGAATCAGGTCTGGACCGTCGAGAGGCCCGTGCTGCCGACGCGCTCGCTCAATCCGCCACTCTCGATAGTGCTTCCCGGAGCCCTAGTCGCGGGTCTGATTCTCGCACTACTCGCGGCTGCCTTCTTCGCAGCGTTCGATGATTCGGTGCGCGGCGAACGGGAGCTGGCCGAGGAGCTCGGCGCTCCCTCACTCGGGAGGATGCCCCGAGGAGAAGCGTAGGTGCGCAGCGCAGCGCTGTTCGGTGGTTTTGCTATCGTCGTTGGGGCCTCGGCAGCGGTGGTGCATCCAATGGCGGCGATGGGTCTCGTGCTCGGCACTGCCGCAATCGCCTGGGTTCTCTCGAATGCGCTCAACGCAACGCTTGCGTTTATCGTGGTCCTCATTCTGCGTCCTGCGGATCACTTCCCGGCGCTCGCCACGATTCAGCCCGCGAAGATCATCGGGGTCGTCGCCGTCCTTTCCTTGCTAGTCACGATGCTGCTCCGCGGCGACCTGCGGTTATCTCGCGCACCGCACGGAAAGTGGATCCTCGCGCTGATGGCAGCCGTCGTACTGTCTTCGATCACGAGCACCTACCCGTCGGCGAGTTGGGAGCTGTTCACCGATGTCTTCATCAAAATCTTGATCATGTACGGGCTCGTGGTTCACGTGGTCAGGACGAAGGCGCCGGCAGTCAAGCTCCACCTGACCCTCGGACTGTGTACGGTGGGGTTGGCGCTCTTCGCGATCTACATGAGGATCTCGGGTCTGGCGACGATCGAAGGGAATCGAGCCGGACTCGTCGGTTTCCTAGGCGACCCAAACGACCTCGCACTCGTCTTGCTGATGTATGTGCCCCTCTTCGCAGAGCTTGTCCTCGGATCCCGCGGCATCCAACGTATGTGCTGGGGTTCGGCGCTTGCGATTCTGGTCGCCGGGATATTCGCCACAGTGTCCAGAGGCGGCGCGCTTGGACTCATGGCCGCACTAGGATTCACATTCTATGACCGTGGTGGCCTGAGCCTCCGGCTCTTCCTCGCGCCAACGCTGGCGGCGATCGTGGTTGGCTTGCTGCTTCTCGCGGGCGTGAACGACCGGTCTAGCGGAGCATTCACGCCCGGCCAGCTCGACGAATCCGCACAGGGTCGTCTCGACATGTGGGGTTCAGGAATTCGTATGGCGGCTCACAATCCGGTGTTCGGGGTGGGCTTCGGTCAGTTCGCAGACAACTTCGAGAGCTACGCCCGGAATCCTGTGGTCTTCGGGCAACGGGATGCCCACAACTCGTTCATCAAAGCTGCGGCGGAGACCGGACTCGTCGGTTTCATCCCGTTTATGGCGCTCGTGATCTTAACCTTCCGGGTCGCATACCACCTCCGAAAGGCTGACGTGCCAGACGACAAGCCAACGGAACGAGCGGTGCGGCGCTCTCTCTTTGCAGCCATGGCCGGGTTCTGCGTCAGCGCTTTCTTCTTGTCGCAGTGTTGGAACTGGTTCCTCTTCATTCTGTTCGCGCAGGCCGCGGCCCTGTACGAAATTTGGAAACCCGAGCTAGCGGCATCTTCTTTGGATGGACAGACGGGTACCTTGCGTGCTTAAGTCCCACGACCATGAAGCTGCGAGCTGAAACCATCAATCGACTGCGGATCGAGCTAGAGGGCGATTTTTGGGGCCACGACGCTCTAACCCTGGCCGAACGACTCCCTCTCTCGGATCTGGCGGGCGCGAAGTGCGTGTTCTTGTCGCTCGAGAAGGTCTACCGCATCGACGAGTCAGGCCTGGCAATGCTCGTGCGACTCTATTCTCATCTGCGGATCCGAGGCACCCGTCTGCACCTCGTCGACGTGCCCGTCTCCGTCCAGGAGCTACTCGAGCGCATCGGATTCAGTCATCTGGTTTCCAACGCCGATGGCTTCTTGGGCCGCGAGCTTTCGCGCCACACGATTGCACTGGGCGCAGCGATCGAGGCATAGGATCACGCTCACGGCAGACAGCGAACCGCTTCGCTTGGCCGGCATCGTTCGAGCATCGCAAAGGCACCTGTGATGCAAGACCCAGCAGCAGGCAATAGCGTGAACGCAAGTTCTACGGCGAATTCGCGAAGAAACACGAGTACGCTGAGGTCTCCTTCGAGCCAGTGCGGGACAGCGACCAGGCACAGGTTCTTTACAGAGTGTTTCCCAAGGCCGAGCTCATCCGGTTCAAGGTCTTCTCTCGATTGGGCCGGATCCCGCCCAATCGACCTCCCGAGCGTCCAAGCAGAATCGAACAGTTCGACCAGATTGTGTTTCGCGCATTGCCGTTTACGCAGATTTCTTGGGTGCGATGTCGTGATGATTCTGCCCCAGACCCCCCTCGGCTCGACGGAAAGCCGGGCGTGGGCCTCTCCAAGAGACCTCCCTGCCTGGACCCGATCGCCCACGCGCGCGGGCGATCGTCAAGATGCATCGCCCTGATTGGTCGCGACGGACCTAGGATCTGTCCTCGACAATCGAAAATGAATGAATATGAAAGGCCTCCTGATCGTCGAAGACCGATGGTCCGGTCGGCATGGACTTCCAAGATGGGTGACGCTATTAAAACCAACCCGTGTTTGAGTGGCCCGATGATTTGCATCGAGACAAATGATTGTGCCCGTAGATTGGTGCGGTACCCTCACGAGCTGACCGCATCCGCGTTCGCGTCGGAGGAGAGTCAGGTGTTGGCATGCCAAGTACGACTGACCTAGTTGTTATCGGATTCTTTCTTGTAGCGCTGCTCTGGCCCTACGTGATCTATCCACTCGTCGTCCGGTATTCGATTCGCCCAAAGGAGCGAAAGGCCGCCCCTAAGCCCGAAGCCTTGCCGACGGTGAGCGTGCTCATCCCGGCGCACAACGAAGGCGCCCGCCTAGACCAGAAGCTACGAAACACGCTTGCGCTGACATACCCGCGTGATCGCTTCGAAATCCTCGTGGCCTCGGACGGCTCGGATGACCACACGGTGGAGGTCGGGCGCGCGTACGAAGACGATGGGGTCCGAGTGTTCGACCTGCCCGAGAGGGGCGGCAAGCTCGCCGCACTCAAGCACCTGCTTTCGGAGGCTCGCGGTGAGCTGATTTTGTTCACGGACGTCGGCGCAAACCTGCCCGTGGACACGGTCGCCGAGCTCGTCGAGGAGTTCTCGGACCCAAGCGTCGTCGTAGCCATGCCCCGCTACGCCGCCGTAGGTGACGAGGGCGCGAGCACTGCCGATGGCACGTACTGGGATCATCAGACTCGCTTGAAGGACCAGGAGGCGAAGCGCGACATGCTGCTGGCTGCGCATGGAGCTTGCTACCTCATGCGCCGTGAGTCGATCGCCACGGTTTTAGACGATACGATTCACGACGATTTTCTCTGGCCCTTGCTCGCCCGCGCCGCCGGCGGACGTATCGTCTATCGATCCGACATCGTGGTCCCGGACATCGCTCCGAATCGCCTGTCGACCGTCTTCGAGCGAACGGCGCGCATGGCACATGGCAACTGTCAGATACTCTGGCGCAACCGCAGGCTCCTCAGCCCAGGCAATGGCCGAATCGCCTTGAGCCTGATCGGACACAAGCTGCTGAAGACCATGGGCCCGCTCTGGATTCTGGGGCTCGTGATCTGGGTCAATGTCCGCGCCTTGAACGCAGCCCCCCTGGTCCCCCTGGCGATCGCAGGAGACGCATTGCTCATCCTGCTCGTCGGGGCCGCGGCCTGGCGAGGAGCGGGCGGTTCCCTTCCCCGCAGCCTCGAGCTGGGCGTCCATGCTCTCGTAGCGCAGGCAGCCTGCGCCGCAGGAATCCTTCGTTTTCCATTCGGAGCCAACGGGACACGCTGGCGCCGCCCCCCCGAGAACGAGGTCCTGGCCCTGCATGGCCCTGCCCTTCCCCCTCGCTCGGTGCGCATCGCCAAACGGGGCTTGGACATCACCTCTGCTTCGCTCGGTCTGTTGATCGCACTGCCGCTGATTCCGTTCATCGCACTCGCCATTCGTCTGAACTCGCCGGGGCCGGTCTTGTATCGCCAAGAGCGGGTTGCGACGGACTATTCGGGACGGCGCTATGGGTTTGCGGTCTGGAAATTCCGGACGATGCGAGTCGATGCGGAGGCCAACGGAGAGGCGGTGTGGGCCCAGGAGAAGGATCCGCGCGTGACCGCGGTGGGAGCGTTCCTCCGCAAGACCCGGTTCGACGAGATCCCTCAGGTCTTCCAGGTGCTGCGCGGCGACATGACCTTGATCGGCCCGCGCCCCGAGCGCCCGTCCATATCGGACACCCTCGCCTTGCAGTTGCCGGCATACGACGATCGACACACGCCTTGCAAGCCTGGCATTACGGGCTGGGCCCAGGTGCACACCGGCTACGATACGTCGGTCGATAGCGTGCGGGAGAAGCTGCTCTACGACTTGACCTACAACGCCCACCTATATGGACTCCGCAGCTACCTACTGATGGAGATGAGGGTCATGTGGCGCACGGTCGCAGTGATCATCTACGGCAAGGGCGCGCGCTGATTTTTCAGCGCAGGCCGGATTTCGGGAACGCCGGCCCGTTTCACGCCCCGGCGCTCTAGCGGCGAGGTTCAAGGGCGAGTCACGTCGGCTCGGGGGCGGGGCGCATACTGTCCCCTCCGGACGGTCTTTGAGTCCGCTGTTTAAGCTTGCGCTAGGTGGTAGGATACCGACTTGTGGACATCGAGCCAGAGCCCCGACGACCCGCAACGAAGAGCGCTCGCATGAGAAAGAAGCAGATACTGGCTCGTGCCCTGAAGCCGGTTGGCGTACTCGCAGCGATTCAGGGGTTTCGTAGCCTCGTCTTGGGTCAGCTACCGATCATCAACTACCACAGAGTGCTCGACATCGACGTCGCAGAGGAATTCCCCTTCGATCAGCGGCTCATATCCGCGTCTTGTTCACAGTTCGATGAGCAAATGAAGTACATAGCGAGCAACTACTCGACCATAGATTTCTCCATGCTCGCGGAGCATGTCTCGGGGAGGACCCAACTGCCGCCGAAGCCAGTGATGATAACTATCGACGATGGCTTTGACGACAGCTATTCGAATGTCTTTCCAATTCTGAAGAAGTACAAGCTGCATGCCACGATGTTCATTGCGACAGACTACATCGGTGCAAAGCAAACGCTCTGGTACGACTATGTCGCATTCATCATTAAGAATACGACAAGCGCAGAAATCGAACTTGCGGCAGCTGGCTACAAAGCACGACTGCCAGGCCGTGCCGCGGCAAGGCTCTCGATCCTTGATCGGCTGGTCGAGCACCTCAAGTCTGTTTCCAATCAAAGGCGCTTAGATGCTCTAGAAGAGCTTGCAGAGCGTTATGGAGACATCTACGCATCATGCGATGCGTCTGTGAAGAGAATGAGCGCGACTTGCTCATGGGCACAGATTGAGGAAATGGCAGACCACGGCATCGAAATCGGATCGCATACGCGAACTCACCCTGTCTTGTCGAGCTTGGGGCCAGATGAGCTTAGAGATGAGCTCGTCACATCAAAGATCGACATCGAAGCCAAGACCGGTCGGGAGGCCTGTGCGATTGCCTATCCAAATGGGAGCGAGTCAGACTACAACGAAGAAGTAATGAGAGCGTGCGAGGACGTCGGTTACAAATTTGCAGTCGCCTTTCATCGCGGCACAAACAACACGTCGAAATTGAATCGTTTTCGATTGAATCGACTGAGCATCGAGCCAACGGCTGACCACTACATGATGCCGTTCTCGCTTGCTTTTCCGAACCTCTGAGAAATCGATAGACCGGGCAAAGCGAATGCGCACGGTGCGCAGCAGAAGAACCGTCAGGATGTCACCCTTTAGACTCAGTGTGATGACAGAGGCACAACGCCCTGCCGTTCAGAACTTTCTAAGCCGAAACTTTTCTGCCGACGAACCCCAGAATCGGCCGGGATGGCTGCAATGGCAGACGGAAAACCCCAATGGAAGTCACATTCAGCTTTGCATGGATGGCGACAAGATCGCGGCTCTTTCGGTCTTTCTGCCGGTAACATTCGCCTCGCAAGAAAGAACGCTGAGCGGCGGCTTTTCCGTGAGCACGATGGTTGCACCCGAATACCGCCGCAAGGGCTTGGGCAAGACGATCCACTCGGCCCGGCTTGATAGTTTTGATTTTGCGCTTTCCTCAGGCCAGTCCAGCGCGAATCACCAACTCTACATGAAGCTCGGTTTCCATACCCTTGGAACGAATCAGTTCATGCTGACGGTCAAGAGCTTTCCGAGGCCGCGCATCCAGAAGAGATTTGGGCACGAGCTCTTGTCGTGGCTGAAGTGGAAGACGCAGCCTGCATTCGGAAGAACGACGCTCCATGTTCAAATAGGCGACGCCATGCCAGCCGACATGCCGGCGATCTTTTTTGCTGAAAGAATGCCTGCCGATGCGGTGATATGCCCGATTCATTCTCGTGCGTATCTGCAATGGCGCTACAGAGACCACCCATACTTCCGGTACCAATTTGCCAGCGTATTTCAGGGCACAGAGCTTCTGGGTGTCGGCGTAATTAGGGAGAACGGGACCGAAGTGTTCCTGGTGGATCTGTACTGCCGCTATTCCGATATGTCCTTAGTTGTCCGTAGCCTGGTGAGGAATGCGGACGCCAAACGGTTCTATTGCAGGTTCGTCGGCGCACGACTGGAAAGAGTCCTGCGTCAAGCGGGATGCTATACACACGCACATGGCAACGCCTACCTAGGGCATAGCCTCGATGCAGGCCTGGCAGGTCTTCTCGAAACGCAGGAATGGTGTTTGTTCATGGGCGACTCCGACGAGGACCGATAGGCGAGTCTGCTCCGTTTCGAGGGTTCAGGCAGCAGCGTCCTATGCGACGGGCGCATCTACTTCGCCTTCGGCGAGCAGTTGGAAGCGTGGATGGGTGGCGCGTAGCTCCGTGAAAGTTCCCTGCGCTGAAACGACTCCATTCTCCAAGAAGAAGATGGTGTCGCAGTTCTTCACCGTGCTGAGCCGATGGGCGATGATGATGACCGTCTTGCTCGGCGTGAGCTCGTCCAAAGCTTGCATGACGAGCTTCTCGGTGTTGTTGTCCAACGCGCTGGTAGCCTCGTCCAGGATGAGGACGTCCGGATCGTGGTAGAGTGCTCGCGCGATTCCCACGCGCTGCCTCTCTCCGCCAGACAAGCGAACACCGCGTTCACCGGCGCGAGTCTCATATCCATCGGGAAGCTCGTTGACTACGAACGGATGGAGGCAGGCAAGCTCGGAAACCGCCTCAACCCTGTGGTGATCGATATCCTCGTCCGGGACACCAAAAGCGATGTTTCCAGCGAGGGTCGTGTCCGCCAAAAAGATGGTCTGAGGAACGTATCCCAGAGAGGCCTGCCAAGACCGGAGTTGATCCTCCCCGATTTCCACACCGTCAACCAAGACCTGGCCAGCTGCGGGCTGTAGTAGCCCCAACATGATGTCTACCGTCGTGGTTTTGCCCGATCCCGTGGAGCCCACGATACCGACTTTGGACCCCGCATCGATTCTGAAGCTCATGCGATTGAGGGTCGGGCGATCGCTACCAGGATACCCATACACGAGATCCTCAAACTCGAGCTGCGTGGTCAAGCCGATCCGCGTCTGGACCTGTTGCCCCGCCGCGGAGGTCGCCAGTCTGTTTTTCGGGTTCATCCCGAGCCGAAGGGGCTGCTCCAGCGTTACCAGGGCCGCGGAAGAGAACTCCATCTGCGCCAACTCGGCGTATATCCGCTGCAGCGCCGGCATCATCTTGTATCCGGCAAAGGCATAGAGCCCAATCATCGGCAGGCCCGCCGCAAATCCCCCGCGAGTTGCAATCACATACAGGACCACAAGCAACATTCCACCGAAAACAACGGCCTGCATGGCGATCGACGGCACGTGTCCCAACACTCTCGACCGAATCATCGCGTCGCACATCCGACGCGACACAGAGTCAAACTCCGCGGCAAACGACTTCTCCGCGTGAAGAACTTTGACTTCCTTGATCCCTGTGAAGGCTTCCGCCAGGACGTGATATCGGCGCTGATTGGATTCGAGCCACGACTCACCAGTCCGAAGGAGCCGAGCTCGGAGAGAACGATAGGTAAGACCGTATGCCCCGGCGAGAACGAGGACGGTCGTGACGGCCAGCACGGGGTCGACGATGAGCAGGAAGGCAAACACGAACAGCGCGACCAACCCATTGCTCACAATCATGAGGATCGGCAGGACTGCGTGGTAAATCACCTGATTCACCTCGTTGATGGTCGTCGCTGAAAGCTCTGAAGTGTGTTTCGCAAGGAACCATTCGTAGGGCTGCAGCAGATAGGTCTCGACGATTCGGCAACTCCAAGAGTGCATCAAGTTCCCCCCGTACCTGACCTGCGCCCAAACGACGAGGGCCTGCAGGACTAGAGCCGAGAGCACCAAGCAGAAGACCAGTGCGCCCGTGAGCAGCAGCAAGTCGTCCGCCGATTTGATACCGGTCCATGCAGATAGTTTCGCAACCGCGGTGTTGCTCTGCATGAGCTCCGGGGACGAAAGAATTGCCAGAAACGGCATGATGGACGCCACCCCGGTTGCCTCGAGAAGCGCCAGTACGCACATGAGAGCTAGCACCTTCAACGCGGCCCGCTTCTCAGCGGGAGTGAGCAGCCCGTAAAGCTGTTGAACCGACTCAATCACTTGGTCTCATACCTCATATCGAAGGCTGGGTGCGCCTGTGAGCTCTTTGGTGGAGTCTCTATCCAAGCCCTGAGATCGAACCTCTCGCGAGGACAAAGATGGCGCTCAGCCGGAGCAACTTGGAGGACGAACAGTGTAGCCCAACAGGGCACCTTGCCCAAGCACCAGACTCCAATCGTAGGACAGAATACTTTCTCTGCATCGCACGGAGCACGGGGTGAATGGTGTTGCTGGGTTTCATTCTACGGTCAGCTCGGAGACCGTGTTCCATCCGTCTGCTCCACGGCCAGCGGTGCCCAGGTGAAGCGGCGGCAGCGCCTTGGTATCGGGCGCTGTTCCGTCGCGATCGAGGAGGGCAAGGTCGATTTGGTAGGTCCCCTTGGGCAGGTCCGATGGGATGGCAATCGTATCGCGCACCTTCCAGCTGCCTGGCAACCAGGTCCGGGTGTCCTGTGTGCTCGGAAGGGTCACTACCTTGGATGCCCCGCGCAGGCGATAAGTCAGGGTCCGCGGCAGATAGGCCGGTGCGACGCCGACATTGCGCCAGTCGGTGACGAAGGTCGTGCTGGTGCCCGCCCCGACGGTGCCTTGATGATTGAAACGGTCGATGACGAACCGGTAGCCATTGCGTTTGAGCAGGTCGTCGATGGGGGCCACGTAGCTGTCGGGCACCGGCTGGGATTTGGCATTGAGCAGGGATGCGTGCTGCTTGAGGGCCCACTGAAACGACTTGTAGACCTGGCCGTTTGGCTTGGACGCGGTCCAGCCTAGCTCGTGCCATCGAGCGAGCGTGCCGCAGATTTCGAGTTGGACGGGCGCCTTCTTCCACACGTCGACGAAAGCAGGATCGGCCGCCGTGGCCGCCGCGATCATCGGCGGATAGAGTTTGCTTTGGTGGCCCCAGGAGCCGCCCCACATGCCCCAATCCCCCCAACAGTCCGCGCGCCAGCCAGCCCCGCGCTGGGTAGCGTGGAGCATGAGGCCCACGTTCTCTGCGTTGAGGCCCAGCATGACGACCGGGGTCTTGGAGAAGGCACTCAAGTGATGGTCGATGAGCTGGGTTAGCGCGGTCACGATCTGCTGACGCTCTTTGCGGTCTTCAGGCTTGTAGACGTCAACGAGACTGTCCGCGTCGGAGACGCAGGCCGTGTTCCACTCGCCCCAGCAGCCGACCGTGCCGATGTCGATGTGGTCCACTGCGGGATGACCGTTGTAGCGCTTTCCCAAGGCGCTGATCAGGCGGGCGTGCTCGCGCTGGAACGTGGCGTCGCGATAGTCCGGCCAGAACACGCGGCCGCCGTCGCCCGGGTGCCACTGACCGGCGGCGTTGTACGGGGCGCTGGTCAGCCAGTCTGGAATTCCGGACTGGCCGTCGGCAACGGTCATCACGCGGAAGCCAAGGGTCATCCCCAGCTCGTTGGCGGATTGAATCGCCCTGTCGATCATCGCGAAGTCGATCTCGCCGCGCTTCGGTTCCAGGTCCCGCCAGTGCCAGCGGAAGTATGCCGTACCGGACTTGGGGTAGTTCTCGGGCCACTGCTTGCGGACGCGATCGGCGCATTGCTTCGGCGGGTAGGTGATCGGCGGCAGATTGCACCACCAGCCGAAGTGGAAGCTGGCGAAACCCATTCCCGGGTTGGTGAGCACGTCATCGATGCGGCTGGGCTCTACCGTGACGGTGCCCGGCTCGGGAGCATCTGCTTTAGCCGCGACAGGCTCGTCTGGGACTCCAGAGTCGCCATCGCCGTCGTTGGGTGCGCGGCCGGCCTTGTAGGCGAGTCCGGAGGCCACGATGCCCACCGCCAGAAGCGCGAAAACGAAGACCAGACCGAGCTTTGAAGACCGTTGGAGCATTGAATTTGACCTCGCCGCAAGCCTAGCACCAGTCCCGAGCGATTGATCATGGGGCGCTGCGATCTTTGCCTGAAAAGGTGTGCAACTCCGAGCGGTTGTATCCCCGGAGAGTGTCCCCTTCGTGGTAAACGGTAAGGATGAGCTTGTGGCAGGCCGTCTTGGCGTTTCTCGTGAGTGCCGCAGTGCTGGTGCGAGCCGGCTCTTCTCTGGCAGCCTATGCGGACCAGATCGCGGAGCGGACGAAGATGAGCCGGCTCTTCGTGGGCACGCTGCTGCTGGCGTTTGCGACCTCGCTACCAGAGCTGATGACCGAGGTCACCGCGGCCAGGGCTGGGGCTCCCGATCTCGCTCTTGGCGATCTCTTCGGCTCTTCCATGGCGAACATGGCGATCCTCGCGATCATCGACCTGCTCTACCGGGGTCAGGTCTGGCCCTCGGTCGAGCTTGGTCATGCACGAGTGGCTGCCGTCGCGATCGCGCTCACGGCGATGGCCGCGCTGAGCATCTTCACGCAAACGACGCTCAAGATCGGTTGGATTGGCCTCACACCGCTTCTGATCGCCGGGCTCTACGTGGCATCCATTGCATGGTTCCGGCGCATGCCGCTGCTGGCGCGGCCGGGCCTCGAAGCGCCGAAGATCTCGGTCCAGAAATCGACGGGCTGGAGTCAGAAGGCCGCGGAAAGATCGACACGAAGCCTCTGGGCTCGCTTTGCGGGGTCGGCCCTGGTGATCTTGGTAGCCGCGCCCTTGGTCACCCTCAGCGTGAAAGTCATCGCCGACTCCACCGGCATTGCGCAAACCTTTCTCGGCGCCGCCCTCTTGGCGGTCACGACCTCCTTACCCGAGCTCATCGCGTCGATCGCCTCCGTGCGCATCGGCGCCTACGACATGGCCGTCGGCAACCTCTTTGGCAGCAACGTCGCCAACATGAGCATCCTCCTGTTCGCCGACATCGCCTACACCGAGGGGCCTATTCTTGCAGCAGTGTCGCAGACCCAGGTCGTCTCGGCCTTCGGCGCCATCTTGCTCATGGCGATCGCCGTGGCCGCCATCGTCGGCGAGTCGGAGAAGACTCGTTTCAGGCGTCTCGAACCTGACGCCATCGTGCTGCTGTTCGCCTACGCGACAACCCTCGCGGCCATCGCCTACTACGGCTAGAGCGCCCTTCTCGACGATCGACCAGCGACTCAGTTCTTAGCGCGGGATCTCAGGGCAGACTGTGCCGCCGAGAGCCGCGCGATGGGCACGCGGTAGGGAGAGCAGCTCACGTAGTCGAGCCCGAGGCGATCACAGATTGCGATCGATGCTGGGTCGCCACCGTGCTCGCCGCAGACACCGGTCTCGATGTGAGGGCGCGTCTTTCGCGCCTCGACGACGGCCATGCGCATGAGCTTGCCCACGCCCGCCTCGTCGAGGGTGGCGAATGGGTTCGCCGGGAGGATTCCTTCGCTCAGGTAGCGCATCAGGAAGCCCGACTCGGCATCGTCACGACTCATCGCAAAGGTGGTCTGTGTGAGGTCGTTGGTCCCGAACGAAAGGAACTCGGCGTACTCCGCGATCTCATCGGCGGTCAGGGCCGCACGCGGCACCTCGACCATCGTGCCGAACTGGTACTTCACCTCGACGCCCTGCTCTTCCATCACCTTCTTGGCCTCGGCTTCCAGCACCGCCCTTTGGCGACGCAGCTCGTTCACGTGGCTGGTGAGCGGAATCATGATCTCCGGGATCGCGTTGCAGCCCTCCCGCGTCACCTCGCAAGCCGCCTCGAAAACGGCCCTCACCTGCATTCGTGTCAGCTCGGGGATCAGAATGCCGAGTCGGACGCCGCGGAGACCAAGCATCGGGTTCGCCTCTTTGAGAGATGCGACCTTGTCGAGCATTGCCTGTGTTTCCAGCAACTTGGCGGTGATTCCTTCAACTTCTTCTAGGTTGCGCGCGCTGCAGATTCGAATCTGAAGGTCCGTGAGCTCCCGACTCAGCTCTTCGAACCCCGGAAGGAACTCGTGCAGCGGTGGGTCGATGAGCCGGATGATGACGGGCAGGCCATCCATCGCCCTGAAGAGGCCCGCGAAGTCAGCCCTCTGGAATGGAAGAAGCGCGTCTACGGCCTCGCGACGCTCTGCGGGTGAACGGGTCGTGATCATCCGCTGGACGGTGGGCAAGCGCTCGGGCTGGAAGAACATGTGCTCGGTCCGGCACAAGCCGATGCCCTCGGCGCCGTATTTGCGGGCTCGCACGGCGTCCTCCGGATAGTCGGCGTTTGCACGCACCCCGAGGCGGCGGAACTCATCGGCCCAGGTCATGAGTCGCGAAAGCCAGTCGTCGTCCATGTCGGGAATGACGGTTTCGAGCTTGCCGGTAAACACCTCGCCGGTCGTGCCGTCGATCGAAATCCACTCACCTTCCCGGATCTCCTGCTCCCCGACCGTCATGATCCGCTGTCCGAGATCGATGCTGAGCGCCGAAGCACCAACGACCGCCGGCTTTCCGAACTGCCGGGCGACCAGAGCTGCATGGCTCGTGCGGCCGCCGCTGCTGGTGAGAATTCCATTGGCCGCAAGCATCCCGTGCACGTCGTCCGGTTTGGTCTCGGGCCTCACCAGCAAGACATCGCGATCGTCCTCTTTCGCCCAGCGCTCCGCCAGGTCGGGATCAAACGCCACTACGCCGGTCGCGGCCCCGGGAGACACGTTCAGGCCCCGGGCGATGACCTTGTGGCCTGCCTTGGCCGCAGCCGAGAACTGCGGGTGGAGAAAGAACTCGATTTGCTCGGGCGCGACCCGCAGCACCGCTTCCTCGCGACTGATCAGGCCCTCTTCCGCGAGGTCAACCGCGATGCGGACGGCAGCCTGTGCGGTACGCTTGCCGGTCCGCGTCTGCAATATCCAAAGCTTACCGCGCTCGACGGTGAACTCCATGTCCTGCATCTCGCGGTAGTGCCGCTCGAGACGCTTCGCGATCTCGTGGAACTGTGCATAGACCTCGGGCATTTCGCCCTCGAGCTGATCGAGCGGCTTGGTCGGACGCGTTCCTGCAACGACGTCTTCGCCCTGAGCGTCGATGAGGTAGTCGCCTTCGAGCACGTTTTCGCCCGTGGTCGCATTGCGAGACATGGCCACGCCCGTACCCGAGCCTTCACCGAGGTTGCCGTACACCATGGTGACCACGTTGACGCCGGTGCCGAGGTCGTGTGCGATGTTGGCTGCTTCCCGGTAGTCGCGCGCGCGCTTGCCGTTCCAGCTGTCGAACACCGCCAGGATCGCCATTCGAAGCTGCTCTTCGGCATTGGACGGGAAACCGACGCGCGCTTGCCGGCGGACGATGTCTTTGAACTCGCTGACGATCGATCGGAAGTCTTCCCCGGTCAGGTCCGCATCGCTGCTCACGCCGCGCCGCTCGCGGTGGTGTGCGAGCACGTCCTCGAAAGGTTCGTCGCGCACGCCGAGAACGACCGTGCCGTACATTTGAATGAGCCTCCGATAGGAGTCGTATGCGAAACGCTCGTTCCCGGTCAGCTTGATCATGCCCTCGGTGACTTCGTCGTTGAGACCGATGTCGAGAACGGTGTCCATCATACCTGGCATCGAGAACTTCGCGCCGGAACGGCACGACACCAGCAGCGGATTGGAAGGATCGCCGAAACGCTTCCCGGTCTTCTCCTCCATGGCACGGAGCGCCGCCAGGGCTTGCTCCCACAGCCCCTCGGGGAGCTTTCGACCCGCAGCCAGGTAGGCGTTGCAGGCCTCCGTCGTGATTGTGAAGGCTGGAGGAACGGGAACACCGAGTCGGTTCATCTCGCCCAGGTTCGCGCCCTTGCCGCCAAGCAGACCGCGCACCCGATCCCAATCGCCCCCCACGGCGGCTTCCGCCTCATCGATTTCATCGAGCGTGTATACCCACTTGGTCGTCATCGGAGCCCCTTCTGACGCGCGCCGCGTCGTCCCGGGGGCTTTAGCAAGGGCGCATCGGAGCGCAACGATGAGGGGCACGATTCCTCTCGGCGAGATCAAGCGCCGGACCGCCACGCGGCCACCGCCGGGCGCCGCCGGGCGCCACTGGGATTGAGTATTCTGCCCCTCCTCGACGGCGTTTGCGGCAGGCACGCGGCTTGCTGGTCGATGTCTCGTGCTTGCGTGGATCGCGACTGGATGGTTGGGCGGGCTCTTCCTGGGTGCCCAATGGCAACCCAGTCTTGGTCCGCTGTTTGTGGCCTTGGGTTTCGCCGTTTCCCTTATCATCATCGCCCAGGGTCGCGAGCTCGGCGCCCGGCTCTGGGGGGCTCCGCTCGCCCTGCTCGCATTCTGTTGTGGCCTGGGCGTTACGCAGCCGCTGCCCAGGCCCTGCTCGATTCGCGGCGAAGCCCAGCTCATCGCGCAGGTCGAATCGGTGCGGCATGGATTCGAGGACGCTCGCATTCGATTGCGCGTTCTCGAGGGCCGTTTCCGAGGTTCCCGTGACGCCGTCCCGAGAGATCTGCAGTTGACCGGCAAGATCGTCGGCGCCGCCACCCCGCCACCCGGAAGTATCGCCGTGTTTGACGCAGAGCTGCGTCCGCGCACCGAGCTCCGCAACCCCTCGCCACATCCGAACCTATCTCCTCCACGGGGCGGGGGCTGCTGGGCGCGATGGAACGAGACGAGCGCGCTCGAGCTACTCGAGAGCCCGGGCTGGTCGGTCCGCGTCCATGGGGCCCGCGCGCGGGTGCGCACCCACATGAACGACGCATTGCCGCCAGAAGTAGCCGGTGTGGCCCGCGCCCTGGTTCTAGGAGACGGCGCCGCGCTCGGCTACGAGCAGCGCAAGACCATTGCGGCCGTTGGACTCGCGCACCTGTTCGCCGTGTCCGGGCTCCACGTCGCCCTGGTCAGCGGAACCTTGGTTCGTTCGCTACACTGGTTGCTCCGCGGCATGGCGCTCGGTTTCGATCCTCGACGCCTGGCCGCCGCCATCGGCATTCCACTCACTTTGCTGCACGCGCTTCTTGCGGGCGGCTCGCCGAGCGCCTGGCGCGCCGCGATCACCGCGGCCCTGACTTGGTGTCTTCTCGTCGTCGGACGTCGCCCTTCAGCGACCTCCGTGACCGCGGGAGCCTCCTTGCTGCTCTCCGCGCCGGACCCCACTATGGCTCTGCGACCGGCATTCCTTCTCTCGATCATCGCGACTTCGGCCATTCTGAGCGCGCCTCGAACCTCTGCTCCGCAACGCTGGCGGCGCCTTCGCTCCTCGGCGACCATCAGCGCACGAACACTGGTCGCCACGACTCCGATGGTCTGGTGGTGGTTCGGTGGCGTCCCGCTCATTGGCTGGCTCACGAACATCGTTGTCCTGCCCTTCGGAAGCTGGGTCGTCATCCCTCTGGCGCACCTCTTTGCCCTCACGGCAGCGACGCCCGCAATAGCAGAGACCGCAGGATCGGCGCTGACGGTTGCCGTGCACATCCTCCTCTCGATCTGCGATGCCTTCGTCCCGCTGACACTTACGCGACGACTCCCGCCCCCGGACGTCCTGCAGGGAATGCTCGTTCTGGCTGCCTGCCTCTTCCTTCTACTCAGTCGAAGCTGGCCCCAGCGCTTTGCGGTTCTCGGGCTCGCCGCCCTTCTTTGGCTTGGCGCCGACCGCCTGCTCATCGCCCGAGAGCAACCGAAAGGCTCGGTTCGCGTGTCGTTCGTCGATGTCGGTCAAGGCGACGCAACTCTCATTGATTTCCCGAATGGACAGCTCGCGCTCGTCGACACCGGCCAGGGCGAACGTCATCCGGCGGTGCGTGAGCTTCGAGCTCTCCTCGACGCCCGTCGCCGCGCGCGAATCGACGTGTTGGTCATCACGCACGGTCACCCCGATCACTACGGAGGTCTAAGGGCGCTCATCGGCGAGATCGACATTGGGGAAATCTGGTTGAACGGGCAGCTGCTAACCGAGGAACGGGATGGCGCCATGGCCCGACTGCTGTCCTCCGCGATGGCCCATGGGACCAGACTGCGCTTCGCGCCCGAGCTCTGCGGCACGACCCAAGTCTTCGGAGACGCGGAGCTCGAGGTCCTGTGGCCCTGCCCCCGCTACGACACCGCGCTCGGCCTGAACGACAATTCACTCGCTCTGAGACTCAGCTACGGGCGGCGCTCGTTCCTGTTCACCGGTGACCTCGAGCAGGAATCGGAGCGAGCCCTGCTCGCGAGCGGGCGCATCGGGCCCGCAGACGTCCTGCAGGTCGGCCACCACGGCTCCAGGACATCCTCCTCGCCGCCCTTCGTCGCCCGGGTCCGGCCCTCCTTCGCCGTGATCAGCTGCGGCGCAGGCAATCGCTACGGCCACCCCAGTCCCTCGGTGATCACGCGATTGCGCGAAGCAGGCGCAACGGTCTTCCGCACCGATCTTCGTGGCGGGGTGATCGTCAGCACCGACGGAGAGCGACTCGAAATCCGCCGCTAGGCGCCGATCGGCTTCTCGAACAAGCGATAGCGCTTGTAGATCGTGGAGCCCATGCTCCGGATGGATGCGTTGATGAGCCGGTTGTCTTCGAGCGTCCAACCGAGCTCGGCCCACTCGTAGCCCCGCTTCATCCCTCGTCGCACGAGCTCCGCGATGACCGCCATCGCCAACGGGGCGTAGCGCTTCTTGCCCCGCAGCTCGGTTCGGATTCCGAGCAACATCAGGCGAGCCGACTTCGGACGCCGGACTTTCAGGCGCCAGATCAGCTTTGGGATCGTGACCGGGCCTAGCTTGCCCCCGAAGTCGTGAATTACTTCGTTGAGGTTCGGCAGACAGACGCAGATCGCAACCGGCTGCCCGTCGATCTCTGCGAAGAAAGAGAGCTCCTTGTCGAGGATCAGCTGCAGGTCGGCGGCCATCTTCTTGGCTTCGGAATCGGTCGCAGGAACGAAACCCCAGTTGTGCTGCCAGGCGTCGTTGAAGACGTCCAAGATGTCGTGGACTTCCTTCTTGAGCTTGCGCGGGCTCACGGAGCGGAATCGAACCTCAGGAAGACTGTTGATCGCCTCCCAGGCACTTTGGGCGCGAGGCGGCGCTGGCACGACCTGGTGCTTCCAGCCGTAGCAGTCCTTCACCTTCTGGAGCCCGGCTCCTTCGGCAAGCGCCCCCTGATACGAACGGTGGTGTGGCGACATGATCGTGGGAGGCGAATCAAAGCCGTCGACGAGCATCCCGGTCTCCTCGTTGATCGAGAGAGAGAACGGGCCGCGCATTAGTGTCATCCCGCGGCTCGTGAGCCAGTCCTCGGCCGCAGCGACTAGGGCGGAAGCCACCTCTTGGTCGTTGATCGTGTCGAAGAAGCCAAAAAACCCCGCGTTGTCATTGTGGATGCGCAAATGCTCGTGATCGATTTGCGCAGAAATCCGACCGACCGCCTTCCCGTCTTTCCAGGCCGTGAAGAGGGCGACCTCTGCATGCTCGAAGAAGGGATTCTTCTCCGGGGTGAGCCGGTCGGTGATCTCCATGTTGAGCGGAGGCACCCAGGCCGGGTCGTCGCCATACACCTCGAACGCGACCCCGATGAAGTCCTTCAGGTCTTGGCCGGGCTGATGCTGCTTGATCTCGATACTCATACCTTGAGGGGACCTACCATGTCTTCGGGCTGCACGGCTTCATCGAACTGCTCGCCGGTCAGCAAGCCGAGGTCGACGGCCGCCTCCCGAAGGGTTGTGTTGCTCTTGTAAGCGTGCTTCGCGATCTTCGCCGCGTTGTCGTAGCCCACGAGCGGATTCAGGGCCGTCACCAGCATCAGCGAACGGCGAAGCTTGTCGTCAATCGTTTCGAGGTTCGGCTCGATACCCACGGCGCAGTTGTCGTTGAAGCTCTGAGAGGTATCGCCGAGGAGTCGAATCGACTGGAGCAGGTTGTAAGCCATCACCGGTTTGTACACGTTGAGCTCGAAATTGCCCT
Organism: uncultured delta proteobacterium; assembly: GCA_963716775.1. GTDB lineage: Bacteria > Myxococcota_A > Polyangia > Polyangiales > Houyiibacteriaceae > SG8-38. The sequence continues at coordinate 100,549 of CAVQUI010000006.1, read as the reverse complement.
GCGAACCAGCGATTCCGATCGTCGCGTCGTTCCCCATGACCTGGGTGCAGGCCATCGTCATTGCTTCGCACTGCGTGGGGTTCACCTTGCCAGGCATAATCGAGCTTCCCGGCTCGTTCTCCGGAATCCGGATCTCGCCAATGCCCGACCGTGGGCCCGAGGAGAGCCAGCGCACGTCGTTTGCGATCTTCATCAGCGCCACAGCAAGCTGCTTGAGCGCACCACTCGTGCCGACGAACGCATCGTGTGCCGCGAGCGCGGCAAATTTGTTTGGCGCCGAAACGAAGTCCTTGCCGCTGAGGTCCGCGATCTTCGCAGCTACCCTGTCGGCATACTCCGGATGCGTGTTGAGGCCGGTCCCGACGGCCGTCCCGCCAAGCGCTAGCTCACGAAGCTGTGGCATGGTCGCCTCGATCGCCGCCAAGCCGTGATCGATTTGCGAGACCCAGCCGCTGATCTCCTGTCCGAGGGTCAGAGGCGTCGCGTCCTGGAGGTGTGTTCGACCGATCTTGACGATCTGCGCAAAGGCCTTGGCCTTGCCATCGAGGGTGTCCCGCAGGAGTCGAACCTTGGGTATCATCCCCTCGACCGCGATGACCGCAGCGATGTGCATCGCGGTCGGGAAGGTGTCGTTAGAGGACTGTGACCGATTGACGTGGTCATTGGGGTGCACGGGCTTCTTGCTGCCCATCTCCCCGCCGGCAAGCTCGATCGCTCTATTCGAGATGACCTCGTTGACGTTCATGTTCGACTGCGTACCTGAACCAGTCTGCCAAACGACGAGCGGGAAGTGATCGTCGAGCTTCCCTTCGATGAGCTCGTCCGCCGCTCGCACGATCAAATCACAGATGTCCTTGTCGAGATTGTCGAGGTCGCAGTTGGTGAGCGCCGCAGCCTTCTTGAGTATTCCAAATGCACGAATGACTTCGATCGGCATGCGTTCTGTGCCGATTCGGAAGTTCATGCGCGACCTCATGGTCTGCGCGCCGTAGTATTTGTCCGCAGGCACCTCGATCGGGCCCATCGAATCGGTTTCTACACGCGTCGTCATCTTGCCTCCGGGCGCTCCCTTACCGCGTCCTTGACCCAATGTCGATTCCTCGTAGGAGCCTAACGGATGCACCCGGCACGGCCGCACATACCTTCTCAGCCGTGCCCAGCCTGCGGGCGGGCAGTCGACCCACTGCGGGCCCGCCGTGTTCTCTGGATGCAGGATGGCGCGCGATTTCTCTGCGACGCGACTTGCCAAGTTCGCTTCCAGCGCGGCGAACGCGAATTCGATGCCCCCGCCCATCGGCATTCCGAACGGCCGCGGGTCGAGCGCCCTTCCATTCCCGACCTCGTACGAGAAGCCACGCTTCTTCGGGACGATGCCGCCGAAACGGGCGCAGAAACGGCCCGCGCTCGACAGTACGACCCGGTCATCGCGACCGGCATCGCCTTTGTGGCCCTCCCCCTGATCCTATTCACTCCGGGTCGCGAGCTCGGATGGCTGGCTGCGTTTCTCATCGTTCTTTGTGCGGCGGTGAACGCACGCATTCCTCTCAGCAGCATGCGCGCAAGTCCATCGCTCGCAATCGTCGCCCCGCTTGGTCTCGTGCTCGCATCGGTTGCCGCGGTGATGGCCGGCGACTCCGAAACGCAACGCTGGTCGCTCGTCGGCGCGGCCGTGGCAGCCATTGCCGTTTCGCTCCGAAACTGGCTTCACGCATCGTTTTCCTCGTCCTTGCGAGCTGCAGCTCGGGAGCTCCGCGAAACCTTGCCGCTCAATGCGAGAATCCCTGCCGGCGACCCGTCCGCCTACGAGGAAGTGCCAGCGGACAGCCTGCGCCAGGGCGACGTCATTGTAGTCTTGGAGGGCGAACGTGCTCCAGCCGATGGCGTGATCGAAGACGGCTCCGGTTCGGCCTTGCGATATCCCCGCGCCGCGCAGGCGAGACCCTACACTGAGGGCGATTTCATTCTCGCAGGCACACGTGTCCTCGACGGCGCAGTCAGCGTCCGTGTTCGCCGGACGGGCCAGGAGCGCGGCATCGTTCGCGCGATCGAGCTTGGAACGCACGAGCAACAAGACCTGGCCGCCGCATCCCGATTGCGCTTTGCGATCACACGATGGAGTTGGCTGGTCTTGGCACCGGCGAGCATCGCGGCGCTCCTTTGGGCGGGGCCCGAAGGGGCGGCGACCTTTCTACTTGGAATCCCGGTCCTCGCCTTGCTCGCGTCGCTCGACGTCCCGCTGCAAGCCGGCGCGCTCGCTTCGGCTCGGCGGGGCATGCTCTTTGGCAGCTCGCGGGCGCTGCGCGATGCGGGGCGCACCAGCACTACCGCGATCTTGTTGCGAGGATCTCTGACCGCCGGTGAGCCCGTCGTTCGGCAGGCACACTCGCTCGGGCAGACCGACCTCCGCCTCGTCCTGGGCCTAGCGGCCGCCGCCGAGAGCGCGGCCGAGGATCACCCAATCGCCCGAGCCATTCGACGCTACGCCGAAGAGCACGGACGGAGCTCGGCCGCGGTGCGTAAGGAACGTGTCCGGGCGGGCCTGGGCGTCACCGCCGTCACCTCTCATGGCGTCCCGGTCGTCGTTGGTCGCCGGCAGCTCCTGCTCGACGAAGGCATCAGCGTGGCCACGGCGGACAGTGACGCCGCTCATATCGAGAACGAGGGCCTTACCCCAATCTTCATCGCGATCGATGGACGGCTCGAAGCGCTGCTTGCTGTGCTTGACCCTGCACACGTGGGCGCGCGAGACGCTGTGCAGCGGATCGCCGACCTTCCCTGCGAGGTGGTCGTTCTCTCCGGAGACGACCGGCGCACCGTGGAGCGCATCGCGGCGAATCTCGGTGCCCCACGGGTCAAGGCTCCGCTCTTGCCCCGCGAACGGGTGGCCGAAGTCCGCGCACTCCGCGAGACCGGGGGCGTGACGGCGACGATCGGCCGAGGCGGAGAAGACGACGCGGTAATGGCTGCGGCCGATGTTCCGATCTCGCTGCGGCTCGCAGGCTCCGCCTTGGAGGACCGGGGCGTGGTCATTGCCAGTCACGACGTTCGCGACGCCGCCGGCGCCCTATGGATCGCAAGGGCGGTGCAGAGGGCCACCTGGCGGAGCATCGGCGGTTGTGTCCTCGCGACCCTGCTTGTCGTGCTTGGTGTGGCTTTCGCTTGGATGACCCCGGTCATCGCAGCCCTCTGCGCCGTCGTGATTGAGGCCTGGACGCTTCGTGCTGGCTCCCGCCTGCTTCGCCGTGTAGACCTGCGGGTGCCGATGCAGCAATAGCGGAGAACGAACGATGAGTGACAAGGCATGGGGCGGCCGGTTCGAAGAAGAGCTGGACGCGATCGCAGCGAGCTTCAGTGCAAGCATAGAGGTCGACGGCCGTCTTTGGCCGCAGGACATCGCTGGCTCGATCGCACATGTGCGTATGCTCGCCCGTCAGAAGATCGTCTCCAGCGACGACGCTGAGCAAATCGTCGCGGGCCTCGAGACAATTCGGGCGTCGATCGAACGGGGCGAGTTCGACTGGGACGAGAGCAAAGAAGACGTCCACATGAACATCGAGGCGGCGTTGACGAGTGCCATCGGCGAGGCCGGCGGACGCCTCCACACCGGCCGAAGCCGGAACGATCAGGTCGCGACCGACATGCGGCTCTGGACCCGACAGGCCTGCGCTTCCATCGTGGCGGACATCGACGCGCTGCTCGAAGTTCTCGTCGACAAGGCCGACGGCCACATCGACTTCCTGATGCCGGGCTACACGCACCTGCAGCGGGCGCAGCCGATTCGCCTGGCGCACCACATCATGGCCTGGGCCGAGATGCTCGACCGCGACCGGAGCCGGCTCGTCGATGCAGCCAAACGGATGAACGAGTCGCCGCTCGGCAGCGCGGCTCTTGCCGGCACGACGTTTCCGCTCGATCGCGAGGCGACGGCAAAGGCGCTCGGGTTCGATCAAGCCATGCGCAATTCACTCGATGCGGTCAGCAGCCGGGATTTCCTGCTCGAAGCGGTGAGCGCGCTGGCAATCTGCTCCGTGCACCTCTCGCGGATCGCCGAAGAGCTCGTGCTCTGGTCGAGCCAGGAATTCGCTTTCGTGCAGATGAGCGACGCGTTCACCACGGGCTCGTCGATCATGCCGCAAAAGAAGAACCCGGACATGCCCGAGCTAGTGCGAGGCAAGACGGGGCGAGTCGTCGGCTCGCTCGTGAACCTCTTAGTGCTGCTCAAGGGGCTTCCGCTGACCTACAACCGAGACCTTCAGGAAGACAAGGCTCCCGTCTTCGAGGCATTCGACACCGTACACGATTGCCTCGCCGTACTGAGTGGCGCGATTGGATCGGCGACCTTCAATAGAGAGCAAATGGCGACTGCGCTTCGGGCGGGCTTTCTGGACGCCACCGAGGTCGCCGACTGGCTCGCCTCGCGAGGTGTTCCGTTCCGGGATGCGCATCATGTCGCGGGCAAGCTCGTTCACCGGGCCGCCCTGGAGAACAAGACACTTTCGGAGCTCCCTTTGCGAGCTTACGAGGACGAGCACGAAGCGTTCGACGACACGATCTTTGACGCCCTGGATATGGAAACCGCGGTCGAACGGCGCGATGTGGTCGGTGGGCCGGCGCGCGCCCGGGTTCTGTCCGCCATCGCTGAGCTGCGGGGTCGACTCCAGGCGCGCCGGGACTCATAAAGGACCGCCATGTCCAACGTGCACATCCCGGAATCGCCTTGGTTTTCGTATCGAGATGGCGCGCTCCTCTGCGAAAGCGTAGCCCTCGAATCGATCGCCGACGAGGTCGACACTCCGGCTTTTGTGTACTCGGGCGCTGCCATCGACGACGCGTACCGCTCGATCGACGAGGCCTTGTCCTTCACTCCGCATCTAGTCGCTTACGCAGTGAAGGCCAATGGCAATCTCTCGGTGCTCGCGAGGCTGGCGTCGCAGGGCTGCGGCGCGGACATCGTTTCACAGGGTGAGATGCTGCGCGCCCTGAAGGCCGGTTTCCCGCCCGAGCGAATTGTGTACAGCGGCGTCGGCAAGCGGCGGGAAGAAATCCTCGCAGCTGCCGAGGCCGGTATTCGCGCCCTGCACGTCGAGAACATCCAGGAGCTCGATGTCGTCGAAAGCGTCGCGCAGGAGCTCGGTCGACCGCTGGCCATCGGATTGCGCGTCAACCCGGACGTCGACGCGAAGACGCATCCCTATATCGCCACCGGCCTTCGAGAGTCCAAGTTCGGCCTGTCGATTCCGGTCGCCGAGTCGATCATTCCTCGCGTCCTGAAGAGCCCTTACCTCGATCTCGAGGCGGTCGCCTGTCACATCGGCTCCCAGCTTTCGTCGCCCCGACCGCTTCGTGAAGCGATAGAAATTCTCGGCAACTTCGCCGCTCGGTGCATCGAGCAGGGCGCGACCTTGCGCGCGATCGACGTAGGCGGCGGTTGGCCGATGCACTACGGACAGGAAGTCGACCCCTACCCGCCTGCCGCAACCTTTGGCGAAGCGATCCGGGAAGGCCTCGAGGCGTCCGGGATGCTGCGCCCGGAGATTCAAATCATCACCGAACCGGGACGTGCCCTGGTGGGTGATGCCGGCGTGCTCCTCACCCGCGTTCTCTACACCAAAATGCAGGGCGATCGCCGCTTCGTCATCGTCGACGCGGCCATGACCGAGCTCATTCGCCCTGCCCTTTACGGCGCTTACCATGCGATCATGCCCATCGTCGAGCCTGACCCAGATGCCGATCTCGTGCCGGTGGACGTCGTCGGGCCCGTTTGCGAGTCTGGCGACTTCGTCGCCAAGGACCGCCCTCTGCCCGAGGTGAAGCAAGGAGACCTGCTTGCCATTCGCGGAGCAGGTGCCTACGGACGAGAGATGCAGAGCATGTACAATGCGCGCCCCCTGCCTCCCGAGGTTCTCGTCGACGGGACGCGCGCACGCATCGTGCGCCGGCGGAGCGGACCCGAGGCGCTCTGGCGGGGCGAAATCCTCGCATGAGCGGCGTGACGATCCTCGGAACGGGACGCCACCTGCCGGGTGTGCCGGTGCCGAATGACGCCCTCGCGCACGGTGAAGTCGATTTGCGAAACGCACGGGGTCTCCCAAGACGACATCGACTGCTTCATCACGCACCAGGCCAACGACCGCATCAATCGGTCCGTCCAGCAAGCACTCCGAATCCCCACAGAAAGGATCCCCTCCAACATCGAGCGCTACGGCAACACCTCCGCCGCGACGATCGGAATCCTCACCGACGAGCTCCGGCGCGAAGGCAAGATTCGCGAAGGCGACCTTTTGTGCTTCCTCGCGCTCGGCGCCGGCCTAAACTGGGGCGCCGCTCTGCTTCGGCTCTGAGCGTGCCTCGCCGCGCGAAAACAGGACTTCGGGCCGAGCGGCGGCTCAGGCTCGCAAGACGTCCGGCCGCTCGCCGATCTTCGGCCGAATGACGCCGCGCTCGGTGTAGATGCCATCGATGAGCCGCGCTGGTGTCACGTCGAACGCAGGATGCCGACAGGGTATCCCGTCCGCGACCAACTTGCTGTTCCCGATGCGCGCCACCTCGTCCCGTGGGCGCTCTTCGATCGGAATGTCGGCCCCCGAACGCGCGCGGAAGTCTACCGTGCTCCAGGGGGCTGCAACCGTGAACGGCACCCCGTGTTGATTGGCGAGGACCGCCAGCGAGTAGGTGCCGATCTTGTTCGCCACGTCGGAATTGGCCGCGATACGATCGCTGCCTACCACCACAAACTGGATCTCTCCCTTCTGGAAAAAGTGCCCCGCCATGCTGTCGGTGATCACCTCGACCGGAATCCCATCCTGATGAAGCTCCCAAGCGGTGAGCCGCGAACCCTGAAGATAGGGTCGAGTCTCGTCTGCAAGCACCCGAATACCCTTGCCCTGCGCGTGCGCGGCTCGGATCACGCCGAGCGCCGTACCATACCCTCCGGTCGCAAGGGCGCCTGCATTGCAATGGGTGAGGATCACGGCGCCATCGGGAACGTCCGCCGCGCCGAGCTCGCCCATGGTGCGGCAGGCTTGCACGTCTTCCCGGTGCATCGCCTCGGCCTCTTCGAGCATCCCCTCGTAGCGAGCCGCCGGATCGAGCTCACAAACCTCTCCCGCCTTTCGAGACATCCTCGCGATGGCCCAAGCGAGGTTGACCGCCGTGGGCCGCGTTCCGTTGAGAATCCGTCCGGCGGTTCCGTTGGCCACCAGAAACATCTTCGCATCGCCCTGCTCGTCCCGCGCTACCATCGCAAGCGCATACGCTGCTGCAAGTCCGATCGCCGGCGCACCGCGAACGACCATGTCGCGAATCGCATCGGCTACTTCGTCCGGCTTGCGGAAGCGGCGATACTTCACTTCGACGGGCAGAAGGCGCTGGTCGAGCATCAGCAGCTCCTGGCTGTCCGGGTCGAACTCAACCGCAAACCAATCGGCGCCGCTCAAGGGTGCGCGCGAAAGGCCCCCGCTCATCGTTCGTCCAAGAGCCGCCGGAGAATCTCGTTGACGGCCTTCGGATTCGCAGCGCCCTTGGTAGCCTTCATCACTTGGCCAACGAAGTAGCCAATGACATTGGTCTTGCCCTCTTTGTACTGGACCACCTGAGCGGGGCTCGCATCGAGAATCCGGCGAATCTCTTCCTCGATGGCCCCCGTGTCTGTCAATTGCGCCAGGCCTTGCCGCTCGATGATGAGCTTCGGGGCCGTACCGGTCTCGACCATCGACGTAAACACAGTCTTGGCGATCTTGCCGTTGATCGTTCCGTCTTCGACGCAAGCCAGAAGCTCCGCCACCGCACTCGGCGCAACCGGGAACAGGGCCTCGAGCCCAGCAGTCGTCACGTGACGCAGAACTTCGGCCTGCACGAAATTACCCACCTTCTTGCCAGCCGCCTTGGGCTTCGCGCCAGACTGCTCGATAAATAGGCGCGTCACCTCCTCGAAGTACCTCGCGACCTCCGGATGAGCGGCGAGCACGCCTGCGTCGTACTCGGTGAGCCCAAGCTCGTCCCGCCACCTGGCCCGTTTGGCGTCGGGGAGCTCGGGGAGCGCCGCCCGCAGCTCTTCGATTCGCTCCTCGGTCACCACGACCGGAGGCAGATCCGGGTCTGGGAAATAGCGATAGTCGTGCGCCTCTTCTTTGCTGCGCATCGAAATCGTCTTGCCCTGCCCTTCGCTCCAGGTGCGGGTCTCTTGGACCACCGTGCCACCGTTTCGAAGCACGCCTTCCTGACGTGCGATCTCGTGGTCGATCGCCTTCTTCACGAAACGGAACGAGTTGATGTTCTTGAGCTCTGCGCGCGTCCCGAACTCCTCTTGGCCCACCGGGCGAATCGACACGTTGGCGTCGCAGCGAAACGAGCCCTCCTCGAGGTTGCCATCGTTGACACCGATGAACATCAGAAGGTCCCGAAGCTTGCGAAGGTAGGCTTCAGCCTCTGCCGCGCTCCGCAAATCGGGATCGCTGACGATTTCGATCAGCGGCGTTCCGCCCCGATTGAAATCGACGAGCGTGACCGCGCTCGAGCCGGCGCCGTGGATGTTCTTTGCGGCGTCCTCCTCGACGTGAATGCGCGTGATCCCAATCCGCTTGGTTTCGCCATCGACTTCGATGTCCAGATGGCCCGCGCCATTGAGGGGCAGCTCGAACTGAGAAATTTGATAGCCCTTCGGAAGGTCCGGGTAGAAGTAGTTCTTCCGCGCAAAAACGCTGTGGGAAGCAACCTCGCAGTCGAGCGCCAGCCCCGCCTGAACCGCCAGCTCGATGGCCTTCGCATTGGGCACCGGGAGGGCTCCGGGAAGCGCCAGACATACTGGACATGTGTGCTCATTCGGGGGCGCGCCGTACTCGGTCGGACACCCACAGAACAGCTTCGTTCGTGAACGCATTTGGGCGTGCACTTCGAGGCCAATCACCGGCTCATAAGCGGTCATGCGGGCGGGTTATAGCGCACCGAGGACGGAAGGCCATGGCGCCTGGAGCACAGATACATTGGCATTTGTGTAGGGATTTACCCATTATGAAGACGGGTGGAAATGCCTTCAGAGACCGGGCAAGGGGAAAATGCGCCTGAAATCTTTCGGGTGCTGGTGGTCGACGATAGTCCGTCGATTCGCCACCGCGTCGTGCAGAAACTCGAGACGCTGGATTTCCACATCACCGAAGCCGCTTCGGGCGAAGAGGCGCTTGCGCTCAGCCTCGAACAGACTTTCGACTTGGTCGTCAGCGACATCGAGATGGGAGAGATCACCGGCGTGCAGCTCTGCCGTGTCTTCCGTGGCGACCCGGGCATGGCCGACATCGCCTTCATTCTGCTGACCGCCGCCAAGGAAGCGAAGACCCGTTTCTGGGGTCGCAACGCCGGCGCCGATGTCTACCTCGCAAAGGAAGACATGGAGGAGAAGCTCCTGCCCGCGATCGAGAAGATCATGGAAGGGCGGACACCGCGCCACAGCGTTCGACCCGAGCTCACCGGCACGCCGCTCGAACGCGTGAGCGCTGTGCTCGAGCACCACCTCTTCGAGGTCGTCGTGCAATCCGAAGTTCGCCGCTTGATGGACTATGTTCACGATCGGCACGAGTTCAGCGACAAGCTGTTGGAGCTGACCGGTGAGGTCGTCGGCTGCCCCTATCTGGTTCTCCACCTTCTGGGGCCTGGCGGACCGAGCTATGCGATCCGGGCTCGAGGACCATGGCCCGAGGACACGCCTACCGCTGGGCTGGCGGCTCTCGGCATTCCGGAGAAGAGCATCGGGGCGACTCGAACGACGGTCGATCCCGATCCCAAGTACGGGACCGGGCCCCACGTCGTCGGCGGGCGCTCGTACCGCTGCGAGATCCGAGTCCGTGATGAGGCCCTGGGCACCTTGCAGGTCTTCGGCGGTGCCAACGTCTGCTCCCCGCCCGACCTTCGGAGCCTGGAGCTCATCGCCGATGCCTTGGGCGTCCTCGTGAAGTCTCTGTTCCTGGTCGAGGAGACGCAGTTGCTCGCCCTGACGGACAGCCTTACGGGGCTCTACAACCGTCGCCACGCGAGCAAGCGCCTCGAAGAGGAGATCGCGCGAGCGCGACGCAACAACACCGGCCTCTGCGTGGCCATGTGCGACGTGGATCACTTCAAAGCGATCAATGACGAGTTTGGACACGCAGCCGGCGACCTGGTCCTCCAGAAAATCGCCGATTCGCTCACCGAGTACGTCCGTCGCAACGACATCGTGTCACGCTGGGGCGGCGAGGAGTTCCTCGTGATCTTCTCCGAGATCAAGCTCGCAGCGGCGCGCATCGTCGCCGAGCGGCTTCGAGGTCGCCTCGCGAACACCGCACAGGGCGAGAACGGCCCAGACCAAATCAGCGTCAGCATCGGCCTCGCCATGTTGCGCCCGGGCATCAGCGCCGAGGCTCTGGTCGAACAGGCCGATCAGGCCCTCTACCGCGCAAAGGCTCGAGGCCGAAACCGGGTCGAGGTTGCTGGCGAAGAGCGACGCGGCCGACCGTCCTTCAGAACGCAGGCATTGCTGGCCGAAGCCGAAGAGAAGCACGCCGAGCCCGAGTAGTCGCCAGGGACTAGCTTCCCTTCAGCCGAGGGCGGAGGGACGCGAATCGAGCAGCCCGCACTCGTCTTCCACGGTCTGCGCCACGGTGCACAACACCTCTTCTTCGAAGGGAGGCGCCACCAGCTGCAGTCCGATGGGCAACCCCGCCGCAGAGAGACCGCATGGAGTACTGACCGCAGGCACGCCGGCAAGGCTCGGAGGCAGGGTGAAGATGTCGGCAAGGTACATCTCGAGCGGGTCACCGGTCTTCTCACCGAGTGCGAATGCCGGCGTGGGCGTGGTCGGGGTGCAAACCACGTCGCAGCGTTCAAACGCGCTGTCGTAGTCACGCCGGATCAGGGTGCGAACCCGCTGCGCCTTGAGATAGAAAGCGTCGTAGTACCCCGCAGAAAGCGCGTAGGTGCCGAGCATGATGCGTCGCCGAACCTCGGGGCCAAAGCCCTGCGCTCGGCTGTTCGTATAGGTCTCGGTGAGGTCTTCGCCCGACACTCGAAGGCCGTACCGAATCCCATCGAACCGGGCGAGGTTGCTGGACGCTTCGGCGGTCGCAATCAGGTAGTAGACTGAGACCGCGTGCTTGGCATGTGGCAGGGACACGTCGACCAAGACGGCGCCCTTCTTCTCGAGCGCGGTCAGCGCCGCCTCGGTGCCCGCCCGAACGTCCCCGTCCTGCAGGTTTTCGATCAAGTCCCGAACCACGCCGACGCGGAGACCCCTCACGTCACGGTCGCAGGCAGAGAGATAGGCGCCCGTCTCGCGCTCCGCCGAGGTGGCGTCGCGGCGGTCATGGCCGGCCAGCACCTCGAGCAGCCCGGAAGCCTCACGAACCGAGCGCGCCATCGGCCCGACTTGGTCGAGCGACGAAGCAAAGGCCACGAGCCCATAGCGGGACACTCGGCCGTACGTGGGCTTGATCGCGGTAATACCGCAGAATGCCGCAGGCTGTCGGACCGAGCCGCCCGTGTCACTGCCCAGCGCCAAAGGAACCAAGCCCGCTGCGGTTGCGGATGCCGAGCCGCCCGAAGAGCCGCCGGGCGCGCGATCGAGGGCCCAGGGATTGTGCACGTTTGCGAACGCGGAGTTCTCGTTGGACGAGCCCATCGCAAACTCGTCCAAATTCGTCTTCCCTAGGATCACTGCGCCCGAAGCGCGCACGGCTTCGACGACGTGCGCGTCGTAAGGCGGGATGTACTCGCCGAGGATCTTCGATGCGCAGGTCGTTCGTACGCCCCGGGTGCATAGGTTGTCTTTGACGGCGATCGGAACGCCGGCCAGAGGCCCGAGCTCTTCGCCACCCCTTCGCATGCGGTCAACCTGAGCGGCCGCCGCAAGCGCACCTTCGTAATCGATCGTGAGGAAGCAGGAGAGCTTCGGGTTGAGCTCTTCGGCCCGCGAGAGGTAGGCGCGCGTGACTTCGAGCGCGCTGACCGAACCGGCGGCCACCTGCTGCCGGATCTCGAACGCGCTCTGCCAGGGGAAGTCGCTCATCCCTCGACCTCGAGCACCAGGGGCACCGCAAAACCGCCTGCTTCGCTGGCCGGCGCCTGTGCCAGAATCTCGGAGCGGTCACTGCAGCGCTCAGGCACGTCGGGTCGTAGAGGCGCATCCATCGGAATCGAATGAAACGTGGGCGGCACGTCCGAGACGTCGAGCTGGTCGAGGCCCTCCATGTATCCGAGGATCGCGTCTAGCTGCGCCTGCATCTGGCGCGCCTCCTCATCGGACAGGGTCAGCCTGGCCAGCTTCGCGACATGCAAAACCTGCTCTAGCGTGATCTTCGGGTCCGCCATGAGGCGGCGAAGGTAGCAGATTCGTCCTTTGAGGCGAGGCCTGAAGGAGAAATATCGCCTGTAGGGAAAAATCTGCACCCGGGTTCATCGCGGCATTGGCGGCGCCGTCGGCGGTCCTAGAAGCGAAGAGTGCACCCCATACCGGCTGCGACCACATCATTCGTTCAAGGCGCGAGCAGAGGCATTGGTCTCGAGCTCGTACGGCAACTTCTTGCTGCCGATGAGGGGGCGAGTGTCTTCGCTTCCTGCCGCAATCCCGAAGAGGCGACTCAGTTACGGTCCTTGAGCCCGCGATCTTCAGGTCGATTGCACATCGTGAGGCTCGATGTTTCCGACGAAGAGACCATTTTCGAGGCAGCCAAGCAGCTCGAGGAACATGACGAGCCGGTTTCGCTCATCATCAATGTCGCCGGAGTGCTCCACGGGCCCGGCTTTGCCCCCGAGAAGAAGCTCGCCCAGGTGAGTCCCGAAGCGCTTCGAACGGTCTTCGAGGTGAACGCCTTCGGGCCGCTCCTGGTAGCCAAGCACTTCCACCGACTGCTTCGCCACGAACATCGTGCGGTATTCGCTAGTCTCTCCGCCCGGGTCGGCAGCATCTCAGACAACCGCCTCGGAGGCTGGTACGCGTACCGTGCGTCGAAAGCCGCGCAAAACATGATCACCAAGACGCTTTCGATCGAGCTCGGACGAGTCGCCCCGAATGCGGTCGTCATCGGTCTACATCCCGGCACCGTGGATACGCGTCTTTCCGAACCCTTCCAGAACGGGGTACCCGAGCACAAGCTCTTCACCCCGAAGTATTCGGTCGAAAGACTGCTCGCTGTGGTCGGCGGAGTCACGTCGAACGATACCGGGAAGGTCTTCGACTTTCGAGGCGAGGAGATCTTGCCGTAGGCGTTCATGAGTCTTAGTTGTAGAAGCACCCGCCACCGCGGGAATCGAGAAGAGACAACCTTTCGTAGACGGAGCGTGCCATTCACGGATCCGGTGAGGAGCTGGCATGGATCTGACTAAGCCCCGGGTCGTGATCATTGGGGGCGGTTTCGCCGGTATCGCCGCCGCGCGCGCTCTTCGTGGCGCCGAAGCCAATGTCGTCCTGATCGACAAGCACAACCACCATCTCTTTCAACCCCTTCTCTATCAGGTCGCGACAGCGGCTCTGCATCCTGGAACCATTGCCGCACCGATTCGAAGCCTCGTCCGCAAGCAGGCGAATTGTCGCGTGCTCATGAAAGAGGTGAACGGGATTAATGTCGATGCGCAGACCATCGACCTCGGAGGGGAACCATACGCCTTTGACTACTTGCTTCTCGCGACCGGCTTCGAGACGAACTACTTCGGCAACGATGCCTGGAAGAAGCACGCCCCCGGGATGAAGACGGTCGATGAGGCCACCGACGTCCGCGCGCGGTTCCTGCTCGCCTTCGAACAGGCGGAGTTCGAGCAGAACGAAGCGGCGAAGCGAGCCGCGCTGACCTTTGCCATCGTTGGCGCAGGCCCCACCGGCGTCGAAATGGCCGGCGCGCTCGCGGAAGTCGCAGAGAACATGCGAAAAGATTTTCGTTCCATCGACACGAGGACCGCGCGCATCATCTTGCTCGATTTCGCCGATCGGGTTCTCGTCTCGTTCGATCCGGACTTGTCGGAACGCGCCAAGCAAGACCTCGAGTCCCTTGGGGTCGAGGTTCTCCTAGGCACACGAGTCACAGACCTCGACGACAACGGTCTGACCGCCGAGACCCCCGACGGCTCGATTCGGATCGACGCGAACAACGTCATCTGGGCAGCCGGCGTCAAAGGCGGTCCCTTGGGGGAGACTCTCGGTGCGGAGCTCGACCGGGGGGGACGCGTCATGGTGGGCGAGGACCTTTCGATCGAGGGCCACCCCAACGTATTCGTCGCCGGGGACATGGCCCATCGACTCGACGAGCAGACAGGCCAAGCGGTGCCCGCGGTCGCCCAAGGTGCCATCCAGGGTGGCAAGTTCGTCGGGGAGACGATTGCGGCCGAGATCGAGACGGTGCGAAGAGGTGAGCCGGCACCGACGCGCAAGCCCTTTCAGTACGAAGACCGAGGCTCCATGGCGATCATCGGCCGCAACCGCGCTGTCGCCGAAATCGGCAAGCTCCGGTTCGGCGGCTACTTCGCTTTCGTGATGTGGGCCCTGATTCATATCCTGTTCCTGATCGACTTCCGCAGGAAACTGGTCGTGTTTGTCGAATGGACTTGGCTCTACTTCACCGGAGGCCGAGGCGCGCGCCTCATCACAGGCGACGACCGAATGCCCAAGGTGATCCAGCCGCCACCTGATTTTCGCGCGAAGCTTCGCGAGTCCCGGCCCCACGCGCCGAGTTAGTCGAGCGACCGCGCCTCTAGGCTGATTCCCGCTTGCGCGTCGCTGTGAAGACCTTAGACGTTCAGCATGAGTCGCATCGCTCTTTCGCTGGTTCTGGTCTCGACGAGCGCGGCCGCTTGCTGCGCTGAAACCGACCAAGAGTCGACGCTCCCCGATGCCCCGCTCGGGGACGCCCTCTGGTCACAGATTCGAATCGATCTCTCGGGAGGCGCTTGGGCTACAGCACTAGCGCGGCGCCCGCAGAAAGAGACATAATCGTGCGATTCGTCAAAGAGACTCTGATCAATGCAAGCGCGCAAACGGTGTTTGCGTTCCACGAGGCGCCGGACGCGTTCGAACGGCTGCAACCTCCCTGGCAAACGACGCGGGTCCTGCAGCCACCCAGATCGCTCGAAGTCGGAACCCGCGTGATCCTGCAGATCAAAGCGGGGCCCTTCTGGCAGACGATCGTCGCGGAGCACGTGGCGTACGAGCCTGGCAAGATGTTCGCCGACCGTATGGTGAAGGGCCCGTTTGCCAGCTGGCTTCATCGACACATCATCAGTCCGCGTGGCGAGAATCAGTGTGTGTTGACCGACGACATCGAGTACGAGCTGCCGTTCGGTTTCCTGGGCCGAACCTTTGGCGCTGGAGTCGCCCGCCGAAACCTCGAGCGTCTGTTCGAGTTCCGACACGAGGTCACCAAAGAAGCTTGCGAGTAGCGGTCGGCCGACGTCGTAGCGCCAGCTAGCCATGTCCAGAGCGACGAGGAATCCGATCTGCTACAGCGCGTCCTGCATCCGTCGACTGTAGTCCCAAGAGGCAATCCAGGAGGGCCGCAGGCGAACGATGAGCTCCTCTTCGGCGCGCGCGAGCAAAAAGCGACCAAGGCTGGATTCGGTCGAGCCCAGGTACCGGTCGAGGAGACGCTCGAGCACCGCAGCAGCCCCGTCCGGGACCAGGCTTGCCGTCGCTTGTCCGCGCACTCCGAGGTAGGGGGGCTCATTCGGCGCGATCTCGAAGGCGCAGCGCGGGTCCGCCCTCAAGCGCTTGGCGATTCGCGCGTCCCGGTGGACCACGGCGAGGAGCTCGTCCTCTTCGGGCAAGAACCAGACGGACAGGATGACTGGGAAGCCGGAGTCGGTGTTCGCAGCGAGCCGCATGGGAATGCGCGCCGCAGCGAGGAACTCCTTAATACGATCCTCGGCCCAGGGGCCCGAGAACCGAATAGGTGATGACGGCGCCGAGCTCATAGTCTTCTCATCCCTCCTATGTCGACCAGGACCGCGATGCGCAAACTGTCTGTGGCGCCAGCCAGACAAGGTCTTGAAACGTTACCGGAAGCGTCGTAGCGCACACCGCACCGGTATGCGCTGATGCCGCCGGGCGTTTGGCAGAGCTCGACCACAGGCCTCTGCGTTCAAGAGGGCGAGAGCGGGAGCGAGCCCCATGGGCTATGAGAGCAGCCGTCCGTGGCCGCTGAAGTTGGATCACGGCGGTGCAAGCACGACGAGTGTGCCCGAGGTTGGCCATGGCTGGTCTGCGTGGACGAAGCTGACCCGCCCCTCGTCGTCCACGGCGAAAAGAGGCACCGAGTCCGTTCCAAATCGTTGTCGGAGCTCGTCAAGGCTCGCGACTTCGTTCGCGGGAAGCGTTGTGGTCGCAGCGCCCGCTTTGTTCAGTGCCTCGAGCTTGCCGAGGGTGGCGCCTGCTGCGACTAGGGGGGCTTGGAGCTCGCGCGCGTAGTGGGGCAAGGGGCGTCCGAGCTCCGTGCTTGGCCGAATCTGGTGAACCTTCGGCTCCGTAGAGATTCGACGAAAGCGGGCGACCGCCAAGGTGTTGACCTCGTCATTGGGCGTCAGCGCAACGAAGTGGCCGATCTCGCCCAAGTCTAGGTCGCGGAGCAGGCGGCGCGAAAGCAACTCAGCTTTCTTCGCGTGCAGCCCGAGGCGTCGTGCCTCGTCCACGTTCGCGGCGTCGGAATCGACGGCGAGCACCTGCACCCCATTTCGCGCCAGTGCCTGCGCGAACACCCGTCCGACCCAATCGGCGCCTAGGATCAGAACGCCTTTGCGTTCTCGCTGGGCGATCCCGAGCCACTTCACTAGAGGTCTCGCAGAAAGGCCCGAAACCAGAACGCTAAGCGCAATGACCGCAAAGGTCACCGGCATCAGAATCGAGGCCTCCTGATATCCAGCGTCGACCAGCTCGAGCGCGAACAACGAGGAAACTGCGGCGGCCACGACACCTCGCGGCGCCATCGCTCCGAGGAAGACCTTCTCGCGGCTAGAAACGCCCGAGCGCACAGTCGAGAGTGCAACCGAAAGCGGTCGCGCCACGAGGATGACGACCGCCACGAAACCAAGCACCGCGATGGGAAGCCCGGTGATGTCGGAGAGCTCCATTCGCGCCGTCAGCAAGATGAACAAGGTGGAGATCAGAAGGGTACGCGCATGCTCGGTGAACTCGAGGCTCTGCTCCATGTCGACCTTCTTCTGCGAGGCGAGCGCGATTCCCATGACCGTCACCGCCAAGAGACCTGATTCCGCCTGAATTTGGTTGGCTAGTGCGTAGGCGACGAGAGCGAATGGCAGGACCACCGCGTTGTGCAGGAACTCGGGCAGATGCTCACGTTCTCGAACTTTGACGAACAGCCACGCACAGACGAAGCCCAGCAGGCCACTGAGCACAGCGGCCTTGAGTATCCCGACGCTGACAACCGAAAACGCGCGCTCGACCTTCTCGGCCTTGATCCCCTGAAACACCAAGACCGCGAGGATGGCCCCGATCGGATCGTTGATGATCCCTTCGAGCTTCAAGATCGACCCTACCGATCCTCGCGGCCGCGCGTGGCGCAGGAGCGGGCCGATGACGGTGGGACCGGTGACGACCAAGATGGCGCCAAGAAGAAGGGCGAGCTCGATGCTCAGTCCCAAGATGAAGTGCGCGGCTGCCGCCAAGGTCGCCCATGTGGTCGGAATGCCGATCAGGATCAGACGCCGGACGGGCGTCGCAACGCCTCGCATTTCTTCCCAGCTCGCGGTCAGCCCGCCCTCGAAGAGAACAACGGCGGCCGCTAGTGAAACGAACGGAAACGTGAGGGACCCGAGGACCTCGTCGGGCCGGAAGAGACCCGTCACAGGCCCCGCCACGAACCCGACGGCGAGGAGCACGAGAATCGAAGGAACCCTCAGTCGCCAGGCGATCCAGAGCGATCCCGCACCAAGCGCAATCAAGATGACGATGCCATTCATGGTTTCGTGGTGCATCGTCTATTCTTGGGATTCCGCTGCGTTGCCACGCATTGCATGAAGACTTAAAAAGGTCGGCGTGACTCCTGAAGATATCGACCTCGAAGAGCTTCGGTGAAAGCTGTCCGCTCGATTCGGTGGCGCCGCCCCAGCCGGATACGTGAGGGGCAAGGGCGACCTACGTGCCGCGGTGGTGGCGATCCTCGGTTGCTCCGCGCTTGAAGCGGAGCAGCTGGTCGACACGTTGGAATCACGGGGCCTGATTCGATACGAGGGCGACCAGCGAGATGAAGTCGACCATCTCGAGCGCCGCTGGCGTCTCGGGGAGGCCTGACGGAAGCCGTCTATGGAGATCACACGCATCCGTAACTTCTTGCTGGCGATGGTCGCCATCGTCAATCCCCTCGGGAAGATCCCAATTTGGATCGAGGCCTCAGAAGGCTGCGATGGACCGGTTCGCACCAGGCTTGCGATGCTCGTCACAGGTATGGCGACGGCTCTTCTCCTCGCATTCCTATTCTTCGGGCAATCGATTCTGGATTTCCTCGGGCTTGACATCCCGTCCTTTCGAGTCGGAGGGGGGATCATCATCCTCCTGATCGGAATCGACATGTTGCGCGGCAAAGCGGTCGACATCGACCCGAACGCCAAGAAGAGCGGAGATGAAGCGATGGATCAAGCGAAAGCCCGCTTTCGGGAAGAGACCAACTGCGGCATCGGTTGACGGCATGTCGGCGCCTTCGACCACTGCTCGCACCCCATTGTCGACGAGAGTGCGGGCGGCATCTTCGTCGAGCTCGTTCTGCGTCACGCATGGCATGGCCACATCGCAGGGGACCCCCCAGGGCGCCTTGCCGTCGTGGTAGTCGACTTTCGCGGCACGTCCGTCCAGGTCGCTCAAACGACCTCGCCGTTCGAATCGAAGACCTCCCTTGTACGGCCCGATGGAGCGATTGAACTGCACGCGCCAGGCCCGGCTCACTCGGACGTTTCCGTCGTCATCCACCCACGTCACGCGAAAGCAATTACCCGATCGGGTTCGCTCATTCGTTCGAGTATTCTAGCGTCTCGGTACTCTGCGCTCCGCTCGATGAGCGGGCAGATCGAGCGGGCGACTTCGCAAACCGCTTCATGAACTCGCGCTCATGCGGGTTTCGCCGCTTCAGGCCTTCCATGAAACGACGCAACTGTTCGTTGTCTTTGTTCGCGCTGCTACTATTCGTCATACGATCTTGAGGCGTTTCTACAGCTAACGAGGCGCGCGTCCAGTGACGCTCAGCTTGTCGACGACTCGTTCGACACCGTCTTGCCCGAAAACCAGCTCCTTCACCTTGTCGCGGACCGCGGCGCGCGGTACCCGGCCCGAAAGCACGGCGACGTTGCCGAAAACGGCGAGGTCGATCGGAAGGCTCGGGTATCGCGTGCGCAACGCCTCGCGGACACGCTGCGCGAGGACTTTGTCTGCCTTCTTCCCGCGCGCGGAAACGACCAGATAGTCGTGCACGCGACGAACCCCTCGGACCTGCCGGATGAGCTCGAGGGCTCGCGAGGCTTCGTGCTTGTCGCGCGCGGACCCTGTCAGGGTGACTTCTCCGGAACGAACGGATATCGCGAGGGTCGATCCCTCGACTGTGGCCGCGTGCCGGAGAACTTCACGAATGGCTTTGGCGGTTTCGCGGTCTCCGCGCGCCTGGCCAGTGACCTCGACGCCATCGGCGACTACGTCCTCGACGCCCGGAATGTCGCTCAGGATCTGGCGAGCCAGCTCGAGCTTCCAGAGCGCGTCGAGGCTTCCCTTGAGCACGACGAATCGACCGCAGGCGACCACACCGAGATCGGCTCCGAACGGCACTGCATCGGAGTCGAGATGCGCTCGCGCGGTTTCTTCGAGTGCCACTTCGCCCGCGGACTTTGGACGACCCCAGCTCCCGAGAGAGGGGACGGACACTCGAAAGAGTGTCCTCTTGAATGCTTGGCGGTCGGCCGGCCACTCGAAGACGGCTTCGACGCCGTCCCCGTAGAGCCTTCGAACGGTTCGAGTCGGAAGCGGACCCTCCATGACGACGAAGATAGGAACACCCGAAGGTTCAGCAGCGAGACTTCGCGCGAACATCGAGACCGAGAGGTTCGGGATTGGGGGAACGACGACGAGGCCTTTGGTCATCTCGTCGATTGCTCCGGCGGCGGCGGAAGGCGTGTCCACCCGCCTGCATTGCACGCCGAGCCGACGAATCGTCCGTGTGACACGCTCGGCGAGCCCGCTCTTCCCGAGGACCAAGATGTTGCGCCGGCCGGCGAGCTTCGGCGCGGGAGGCTTTCGGCGCGCGGGACGGGCGGATGCCTTGGACCGGCGTCGTCTTGGCTGGCGACTGCGAGCTCGTTCGGACGGACTCACGATGCCTCCTGTGCATGCCCGTTGAAGGCCCTCTCGGGAAACGAATCGGCAAGCGGCTGTCCACCACGAATGCCGAAATCCAGGGTGCGAATCGGGAATGGGATTACGATGTCGTTGGCGTCGAAAGCCTTCTTGATGGCGATGATCGCTCGACTCTGCGCATCGAGAAAATCAGGTTGCTTCTCGTAGTCTATCCAGAAGCGACCGACGAGATCGATCGAGCTGCTGCCGAAACCGGTGAAGAACACTTCTGCGTTTCTCGAGCGGTCGCGGACCTCGATGCCGTCGAGCGTCTCCGCAACGACTTCCCTGACCTTCTCGAGGTCGTCGCCATAGGAGACACCGCATGTGAGGTCGATGCGTCGCGTCCCCGAAGCCGAATGGTTGAGTACCTTGTTCTGGTAGATCTGCTTGTTCGGAATTACGGCCATCTTTCCGTCGAGGGTTCGGATGATCGACGTGCGGAGATAGATCTTCTCCACCACGCCAAAGACGTCATTGGTCTCGACGACGTCTCCGATCTTGAATGGCCAGCGCTGATGGATGGCGAGGCCGACACCGGAGATTAGGTTTCCAGCCAGGTCTTGAAAAGCGAAACCAAGGGCAAGCCCAACGATACCTGCACCGGCGAGAATGGAGGCCAATGCTTTGTCGAGATTCATGACCCCAAGCGCAAATACAACGCCCGCCAGCAGTACGCCGATTCGGATCATGCGTGAGATGAGGTCGCGCGCGGCCTGATGGGTGTCGAAGCGCCGAAGGGCGCGATCGGTCGCGGCGCATGCTACTCGTGCAAGCAGCCAGAACAGGCCAAGCACGAGAAGCGCCACGATGACGTTGGGAAGCATCTCGCCGAACGTGTCGGCCCAGCTCGAAAGCTTTCGCGTCAGATCGTCATAGATTCCGTCGAGCGGCATCAGGCAGCCTCTAGACGTTCACGTGGCTTTCGAGAAACCACATGTCTAGCTCCGCTCCACGAAGGATTTCCGTGTAGAGATCCTCCGTCGCCGGGTCCTTGTGTTCTTGGGCCTCGCCTACGGCGGTCCTGATGAGGCGATTGTAGTCACTGTAGCGATCGACGAGCGCTCGGATGTGATGTTTTCCGTCGACGGCGCGAAGATCGTATTCCGGAAGCTTCGAATGCTCCGCGCTCTGCCGGACCGTACCCATGGCGTAGCCTCCGAGAGTCGAGGCGCGCTCGGCAACGACATCCGCGTGGTCGAGGAGCCGGCCGGCGAGACTGTCGAATAGCTCGTGGCGCGCGACGAACTGGGGGCCCTTGATGTTCCAATGAGCTTGCTTCACCTGGGAACGAAGGTTGAATCGGTCCGGCTTTACCGGAGGCTCTGGGGTGCCTTGCCCGCACAGTCTTCCTCAGAAGATGCGGACACCAAGCGCGGCGAGCAGGGCGACGTACGGAGGGTTCTCCCACCAGACGGCAGGAAAACCGCAGCTACCGCGGATGTTCACTTGGTAACGGCCGGTCGGACCAAATCGCAAGTCGCCAAACACCGTGAGGCCGCCCGCGCCACCGTAGGTGTTGAGCGCGCCCACCCGATAGACGTCGTTGAATGCGCCTCCAGCCACCAGGAGACCGAACTCGTGTTGTGAGCTTTCCTTGGCCTTGAGATGAAGGCCGAGCTGGCCGGCAAAGAGCCGCTCGCCGATCAGGGCCGGCCAGGGCAAACCGGGCACGGGAATTACGTAAGGACTCGCGCCCCCGATGCGCTGGCGTGTGATGTCGTCCTGTCTCCAGCCGTAGTTGCCCCATTGGTCGAGCTGAAGCCGGACGAAGTGTCCAAGTTGCCAGCCAGCCTTGAGCCACTGCGACACGCTGTAGATGACCTTGCCCGGTTCGTTGCGGCCGTCGGGAATACCCCAGGGTTGGGCGTCGGAACGCACGTCGAACCCGCCGTCGATCCCCAAGGCAATGCCCTTGATGCGCGGAAAAACGCGGTGGCTCTCCCACTCCTCGCCCGGCACGTCGATCTTCCAGAAGTTGTATCCGATGCGGGGCTCGAACACCCAGGTGTTCGGCGGGAGCGTGTAGTCGGGCGAGGTCGAGCTTCGATCGCCAAACCACCAATACCGCACGGGTGCGAGGATCTCGATCGTTTGGTGCTTCCCCGGATACCACTGCAACTTGGTGTGGAAGAGCGCGTAGCTCGCCTTGATCGAGTACTCGCGTATTCGAAGGCCCTGCTTGTAGTAGTCGTTGAGCAGTTGCGAAATCACGGCCTCGCCTTCGAGGAAGGCGAAGAACGCCAGCTTGTCGTTGGCAAACGTGAGCCTCTCGATCCCGACGTGAACCTTGGTCGTGTTGTAAAAGAGGCGAAGGTTACCGCCGCCGACGACGCCCTCCCCGACGCTGTCGAAGCCGGCCCAGCCGTGACCGCTGAGCTGGTTGTTGAGGTTTGGGGCGAAATTGAACTCGCCTCCGCCAAGCACCCCGGCGTGCCATTTCTCGGGATCTGCCCTCCCGATGAGGGGAAAGCTCCCTTCCACGATGGTCGCGAGGGCCACGACCGCCATCACGCCCCTCAGCTTCATGAAACAGAGCGTACTTGCGCAGACGCGAGGTGCCAGCCGGCGCGCGCTGTCCATGCTACCGCAGGTTGTGATGTGGCGTTCCTGGACTGAATGGGGCCCGACCCATGCTGCGCTCGTCGCAGCCTTCGTGATGGCAGGCTGTCCATCGAAGCCCGTAGAACCACCCGCAGAAGCGTCCGAAGAGGCGCCGCGTGACGCCGTCGTCGGCCGCGCGATGTCATTTTACGAAACCCGCGCCTCCTATGAGCAGCCGGTTGTCGCGACCGTAGTCCCGAAGGGACTCGCCGATTTGCGCGCCGATACCTGCGGGGCATGCCATGAAGAGATCTATCAGGAGTGGTCGGTGAGCACGCACCGCCGCGCGTGGCTGGATGACGCTCAGTTTCAAAAAGAGCTCGCCAAATCGAGGGGCGCCGACGACCCGATGCGCGGCGACGTGAGCTGGTTGTGTGTGAACTGCCACACACCCGTGGTGGCGCAGCTCGAGAAGCTCGTCGTGGGGTTGACCGACGGACGGATCGATCGACCCAAATACCGAATCAACCCTACGTTCGACGAGGTACTCCAGCGCGATGCGGTCACTTGCGCGACCTGTCACGTTCGGGACGGCATCGTGTACGGGCCTTACGGAGACACCCAAGCGCCGCACCCCGTAGCCAAAGACGAGAGCCTCTTGAAGGTCGATGTCTGCACGCGGTGCCATCAGGCGGAGCGCCTGTACACCTCGGAGAACCTCGGATGCTTCTTCAGCACGGGCCGTGAATGGGCCGCGTCGAGCTACGCAGAGACGGGCCAAACCTGCCAGAGCTGTCACATGCCGGAAGTCGAGCGAAAACTGGCCTCCGCCTTCGATACCCCCGTCCGCAAGACACGAAGGCACTGGTTCGGTGGGTCGCTCATTCCCAAGAAGCCGGAGTACGAAGCCGAGATCGCGCCGTTGCGGGAAGTCTACGGAAACGGGCTGACCATCACGACGCAGGCCGTCACCGCAGAGCTTCGCGCGCTTGCCGAAGAAACACCCGCCCTCGCGAAGCAGGACCAGGCACTGGCGGCAAAGAAGACCCGCCTCTGTCGGCGCTGCAAGGGTGAGCTCGCGGTCGTCATCGCAAACGACCGCGCTGGGCACTACATGCCGAGCGGTGATCCCGAGCGCCATGTCGATGTGGAAGTCGTGGTACGACGAGGCGGCAATGTCGTCGGACGCGCGTGGACCAGGCTCGGTTCCCGCTACGCCTGGTGGCCCGAGGTCACCTTGCTCGCGGACACCCGTATCCCCCCTCACCAAAGACGGGTTTTGATCGTACCCGTTCCGATCGGTGGAGAGGTCGAGGTCATCGCCACCAAGGCCCGAATGTACGAGGAGGCATTCGAGTACCATCAGCTCGAGGGGCACTACGTCCGCGCGCGAGAGTTCTTCCGGACGACGATTTCGGTTCCGTGAGCGGGCGATCGGGGTTGGGCCACTGCTTTCATGCAGCGTGGGCGCCTGCCGCGAAGAACGCGATCACTTCGCTGGCGCGGCGTTCTACATCGTGACGGCCGAGCTCGATCAGCGCGCGGGCGAAATCGCCATCGAATAGAACGAAGGAGAGCAGGTCGGTATCCCAAACGCTTCCCAAGCGATCCAATCGCGCCAGTAGCCATCCAGGTCCGTCCCGCGGCGTGAGCTGCGACGCGTAGTCGCGCGCAACGCTTCCGATGTCTTTCGATGGTCGAAAGACGAGCGTTTCGACCGGCCGATACGGGATCCCACGCGTCTGCGACAAAACCTCCCGGACCGCCCGTAACTGCTCGGCATCGAGCACGCCCTCCATGGTCCGAACCAGGCGATTGATGCGCTCGAGGATCGACAAGTCATAGTTGACCGGGTCTAGGAGGAGAGCGTTGAGCAGCTTGCCGAGGAGAAAGAAGAGGCTGGGTGACCGCTCGCGCCTCGGAGAGGATTTCGGCAGCTCACCGGCGAGCAGGGGAATGACCAACAGGCGATTGGCGCCCGCGCGAAGTGCCGGCGCGATCGGTGTGTTGAACCGCACGCCGCCGTCGCAATAATAGGACCCGTCGATTTCACGGGTCGGAAAGACCACGGGAAGCGCCGCCGACGCGAGGACGTGCTTGGCCTCGATCTGGGCTGGCACCACGACACGCCGCACGTCCTTGGTCCCCGGAAAGCGCACACCGGGAGCCAGATCGGCGAAAAGCGTGGTTCGCCCGGACTGCACATGAAGCGCCGATATGATCACCGCCCGCATTCGCGCTGCATCGACGTTTTCTCGAAGCCGCGACCATGGAATGCGCGAACGAATGAGGTCGTTCAGCGCCGTGGGATCGAGCGCGGCCCGGCCGATGCTCGAGGCGTCGCCAGCGTGAAGCTTCCGCCCCCGAGCACGAAGGATGCTGGGTCCGATGAGGCCGACCGGGTCGACCTTCAGGAATTGGCGAAGCTTGAGCTCGCCCCAAACGCCCTCGAGCTCCTTGATGGCGAGATCGGGCCGATGACTTTGGGCCGCGAGCCATGCCGCATGAATCGCACCGACGGATGTGCCGCAACAGACCTGAAAGGGAGAGTGCTCGAGGCGGTCGGCACGATTCAGGACATCGAAGATCCCACTGAGAACGCCCGCTTCGTACGCGCCTCGTGCGCCGCCTCCGGAGAATACGACGCCGGTGATGGCCCTGGGCGGAGAAAGGGAGGATGTGGCAAGCGGAGCCATTCATCGAGAGCATTGCACGAGGCGGAGCACGCAGCGCAATTCCGGCCGCTGACTGCCTTCGTGGTTCTCTTGGGGTCTTGACGAGAAACTTCCAACCCGAGCGCCCTGATCCGATTTGGACTCCCAGAGCAATCATGGCTCCCGGCACACGATTTCCAGTAGGTTTGCGCGATGGTTTCTTTCGCCTCCAAAGAGGTTTCGGACCTCTCGTCGTAGCCGCACTGCTCATCTCGGGTTGCGGAAGCGCTGACACCGAGACCGCGACGGTAGATGACGATCCGATCGGCGCGCTGCATCTGATCCCAAAGCCTCGGACGATTTCTGGGGATAGGCGAGTCCCTCCCGGCCATGTCGATGCGGCGCTTGCGTCATACGCCGAGCTCAACGAAAGCGGAGAACGCGCCGAGCTGACGTCGACGGTTTCACTCGGCTCGAGCTCGCTTTGGATCGGCGGCCCCGACACTCCGCGTGTCGTGGAAGACGTCGTGAGGGAAGTCGCGGCCCTCGTGCCCGGGCCCTACTTCCACATGGGTGGGGATGAAGCCTTTGCCTCGACCCAACCGGACTACGCCGCGTTCCTACGCGTGACGCAGGACATCGTGGAGAGCCACGCAAAGACCATGGTTGGCTGGGAAGAGATCAGCGGAAGCGGCCTCGAGGCACCCCTCTGGACCGAAACCGTCGTCGAGGCGGCCGAGGTCGATCTCATGATGTTTCCCCGGCTGCTCGGGTACGCGGAGATCGGTTGGTCTCCTCGCGACGGGCGGGACTGGGAGGAATACAGTGCCCGCCTCGCTCAACACGGCGCTCGCCTCGACGCCCGCGGTATGGCGTTTTACCGGTCGCCCCTGATCGACTGGCCGCCCTGAGCAACATCAGCGTCGCAACAAGCCCATCGCGCCGGCTCGGCTGCTGATAGGAAAAGCAAACGCCCTCTGCCTGCGGCGCGAGCGTACGAGCTCGGCCACGTCAACCGGCTCGTTCCGGCGGACCGCGTCGTCGAAGAGGCGCTGGGGCTTGCCGAGGCGCTAGGCCGCGTCCAAGGTCGGTTCGCCGGGAGTCCAGCCACAAGCGGTGAGACCGCCCGTTTGCAGGGCATCGAGCACGCGGAGCACTTCATCGACGTTTCTGCCGACGGAGAGGTCGTTGACGCTCACGAATCGGATGATGCCTTCGGGGTCGACGATGTACGTCGCTCGCAGACAGACGCCGGCGTCCGGGTGCAGGATGCCGAGGGCCGTCGAAAGCTCGCGCTTGGTATCGGCCAGCATGGGGAAGGGCAGGTTCTCGAGATCGGGATGCTCGTTTCGCCAGGCCAAGTGCACGTAGTGCGTATCGGTGCTGCCACCCAAGACCTGGGCGTTGCGCTCGTTGAACGCCGCGTTCTTTCGACCGAAGTCGGCGATCTCCGTCGGGCAAACGAACGTGAAGTCCATCGGCCAGAAGAAGATGACCTGCCACTTGTCGGAGTATGAGCGGTTCGTGATGTCTTCGAACTCCTGGCCTGGCTCGGTGCTCACCACGGCTTGAAGAGAGAACTCTGGGAATGGGTCACCTACGGTCTTCATGTTTCCTCCTTTTGGAACGTTAACTTGTGCTTGGGTTTGGGTTTGGTCTCGCGCTTCTTTCCGCGGACCAGGACTTGGTAGTCGCGGACGTCGAAGCCTTCGAGCTGCTCGACTCGTGACACCTTCAAGGTGTCCCAAGGCAAGTCGTAGATCCGGCCGCTGTCTTCATCGATGAAGTGGTGGTGCTTGCCGACGTTTGGGTCGAAGACGAGCCGCCCTTCGGTGAGGACGAGATGACGGAGCAGGCCCTTCCGCACGAAGAGATTGAGCGTGTTGTACACGGTCGCCCGAGACACCATGGGGAACGCACGCCTGACCTCTCCCCAGACCTCATCGGCCGAGGGATGGTCCTGCGTGTGCAGAACGTAGCGGGCGATGGCCACGCGCTGCGCCGACGGCTTGATGCCGTGCGTTTCGAGGATTGTCGCGTCGTCGCTCAGCATGAGAATAGATATAGTCTAAACTTAGACGGTGTCAAATCCTCTTGAAATCACTTTGAAAATCAGGAAAGGCGTGGGCGTATGCTAGATCTCGGCCCTGCGGGCCGAAATTGATTGATCCCGAAGGATAGCGTGCTCAGATCGGCGTCCGGTGGTCGCCGAATCACCTCGGAGGGCCGCAGCGGGGAGGAATTACGTATGGACCGTCTGCTCGCCTGCTGCTCTCCTCGCATCATGAAACGGCCGGAGGTTCGGTGGGGGTTTTGGTTTGCGGGGTTCGCGCTCCTCGGCGTGCTGCTCGTGTCGGGGTGCGGCGACGACCCGAGCGGGACCTCATCGACGCCGACCGATCCCGGAGCTGCGGAATGGGAGTTGGTGTCCCCGGACCGCGTTGCAAACGAATGCGGCCTCGACCCTGCCCTGCTCGAAGCCGCAGACGAGATGCTTGGAGTCCGCTGGGCCGTCGTTCGCCACGGCAAGCTCTGCCACGAGCACTACCCGAACGGCGACGATCCGCCCGGCGAGCTCTTCTCGGCGACGAAGACGCTCAGCGCCGTAGTCGTGGGCATGGCGGTCTACCGCACCAAGCAGCTCGTGAACACGGGTCGTAAGACAGGACCGCTCTCCGACGAAGACCGAGTGGACCACTGGCTCGACTCATTCGATTTCAATCCAGACGCCACCGTCGCGCAGGTCCTCGGAATGGTCGCCCACAACGAAGACTTGAGCTTCGGCGCGCGTGATTTCTCGTACGACTCGGTCGGGAAGGTGCAGATCAACCGATTGAACGACATCGTGCGCACGGCCATCGCGCAGGACCCGGAAAATCTCGGCTCGTCGGTCGAGGAGTTCACGCAGCGCTTCCTGTTCGGGCCGCTCGGGATGAAAAGCTCATCCTGGAACGATGGTTCGCCCGACAAACCGATGGCTTTTGGGTGGTACAGCACGGTCCGCGACATGGCGCGCCTCGGGCTCTTGATTCACAACGGCGGCGCTTGGAACGGGGAACGCCTCCTCGATGAGTCATGGACCGACAAGATCACGCACCCTTCGTTCGAGGACGCCAACACGGGCTACGGATACCTGACCTGGGTGCACTCGCGGGCCAATCACGCGACGAGCGCGTCATCCGAACGGATCCAGGGGCCCGAAGATCCTTGCTCGCCCGCGGCGATATGGCCTGACTACCCGCGCGCGATCTCGGGCGCGAGCGACTGCGGTTATGACCTGCCCTGGACCTGCGAGCAGGACTTTGACGTCGGTGCGTGGGCGGCCAATGGCGCCGGCGGTCAGCTCATCATCGGGCACCCGGGCCTCGACATGTTGCTCATCGCGAAGGCTGCCGGCCTCGGAGCCTCGTACCGAACGCTCTGGGATCCGATGCGACCGGCGCTCGTCGCGCTCGATCCCAGGTTTCAAGGCGACGAAGCGGCGTTCTGCGAGGCGTACGGAAACAATGCGTACGCACCGGACCTGCGCGACTGACCAGCCGTAGCTGAATCCAGCGCGTCGAAAAAGACGCGGCCGAGCTGGCGCATCCGCGCGTCGAGGAGCTCCGCCTGGGCGAAAGGCACGTCTTGGTCTTCGGTCCCATGGTGTGCCTGCATCGGCGGCAATCGCTCGGCGAAATGCACGCGAGAGCAGGCGAGCCGATAACGAAGCTCGAAGGGAAGGCTCAGCACCCATTGCCGAACTGGGGCGTGCGGGAGGACGTGGTCGATGAGATGCGCCGCACGCTCGGTCATCCGGCGGCCGCCGCAGCTCGGGCAGAAGCCTCTCAACGAGCGGAAAGGGTTAGGAGGCGCCAGCCACACAAGGTTTTGAAATGACACCGGAAGCGACCTGGCCCCTAGCCCCCCGAGGCGAGGTCTGCGTCTTCACTCACCAAAAGATGCGATTCGATTGACGGATCCGCCCAAAACCGCTTACCTTTTTGCTTGAAACGGACATTTGCGGTGACATTAGAACTAATCCGTTGGATGGCTAACCAACTCCGACTTTCGCTCCTCGAAGAAGGCGAGGACGGCGCCGTGCAAGGAAACCCGGGAGCGCTCGTAGCGCTCAGGGGAGAGCTGCCAGCCAACCTGGTTGCAGGCGCGCAGGAATTGCTCGGGAGCGTCGATGAAGCGGCGGTGCGGCCGGCCATCGAAAGCGCACGTTCGGGAAAGCCGTCCGCTTCGACTCCAAAGCCCGGAGTGCAGATGCTCGCGGTCCCGATCGCCGAGGGGCGGGCCGCCATCCTGATCACATCGCAAGACAGCCCGCTCGCCGCAAGCATTCAATCAAAGGCAGCCGCCGCCGACCTGGCAGCTGGGGTTTCACACGAAGTCGCGAACGCCCTGAGCGCGATCGTCGGCTGGGCGCAGGTCGCGCGCGAGCGACCCGACAAGGCGCCTCCGGAAGAAGCGCTCGCTCTAATCGAGAAGAGCGCTCAGGTCGCGCGAGACGCCACGCAAGACCTTTTGCGCATGGTACGGAACACCAATCACGAACGGACTCGGACCGATTTGTCCGTGGTCATTCGGGACGTCGTTCGTCTCATTCGTCCAGAAGCCCAGAGCAAGCGCGTGATCGTCCATGCCGAAGTCGAGGACCCCTGCTGGGTCGAAGGTAAGCGCTCGCAACTCTTCTCGATCGTTTGGAACCTCGCTCACAACGCCGTTCAAATGGTTCCCGCAACTGGTGATGTGTCCATTCACGCCCGTCAGAACGGCTCTCTCGTCGAGCTCGAGGTTCACGACAACGGTCCCGGAATGTCCGCGGCGCAGCAAGCCCGTGCGTTCGAGCCTTACTACACCACGCGAACCGAAGGGACCGGTCTAGGCCTGGCGATCGTTCGCGGCACCGTCGAATCCCTTGGCGGTCGGATTCGGCTCGATACGTCACCTGGCAGAGGTGCGAAGTTTCGCATCGAGCTTCCGGAGGCCGGCTTGAAGCGCGAGTCCGAGATGGTGCCGAAGCCCTCCCGAATCAGTCGGGTGATGAAATCCGAAGAGGCGGAACACATTCATGTTCTCGTGGTGGAAGACGACGAGGGGGTGCGGGGCCTCATCGCGACGGCACTCATGCTGAGCGGGGCCTCATCGACCTGCGTCGGCACGGCGGAAGAGGCGCTTTGCAGCAAGGGGCCGTTCTCTGCGGCCATGATCGATCTGACCCTGCCCGATGAACGGGGGGACATTCTCCTCGGACAGCTCCGAAAGAAGGGCCTGGTGACCCGCGCCGCGATCATGAGCGGGGCGCCGCCACCCGACGATGCCGATCCCGATGGCAAGCCCGAGCGCTGGCTCCGCAAACCTTTTGATCCATCGGATCTTCTGCAGACGGTGAGCGAGCTCATCGACACAGAGTCGGATTCGCGAGCGGCGGCCGGCTCCTAAGCGAAGCGTTCGGCCAGCGCTTGGATGTGAAGCGGTCCCGTTCCGCAGCAACCTCCGATGACCGTCGCACCAGCGTCCATCCATCGCTGCGCGAGCGTCGCGTAGGCATCGGCAGCCCCTGCGCTGTTCGTGCCCCAGCCCAGCGCCTCGTCTTCGCGACCAGCATTCGCGTAGACGCCCGTCGGAACACCGAGCGATGTGATCGCGGCGACGTACGCTCCGATCTGAGTCGCGGCGACGCAGTTCACCAATAGCCGGTCGATGCCGATCGAGGCGGCGTCCCTCCCGATCCGTGCCAGCTCCGTGGGCGAGAGCAGCTCTCCGAAAGGTCCTGCGGTCAAAGACAACCAGACCGGCAATCCGGTCGCCATCGCTTCTTCCGCGGCGACGAGCGCCTCCTCCCCATTGGCGAAGGTCTCGCAAAGCAGGAGGTCGCAACCGGCACTGGCGAGGGCGGACGCGACTTGTCGATGCTCCTGTCGGGCCTGCTCACCCGGGCTCAGATCCGGTCGATAGCAGTCCTCCACCGGCGCCATGCTCCCGAGCACAGCCTGGCCCGGTCCTAAGGCATCGCGAGCAATGCGAACGGCGCCCTGGAGCGCAGCGAGCCAGCCGTCCCCAAACGCGCGCGGCTGCGTGCGGAACGTGTTGGCGATGTGAAGCGTCGCGCCGGCTCCCAGGTAGGCCGCGTGCAGCTCCGCGAGCAAGTTGGGTGCCTCTAGGACCGCGTGAGCACTCCACTGCGGCGTCTCGAGCGCGAAGCCGCGAGAAGCCAGCTCCGTCCCAATCGCCCCGTCGAGAATCTGCAACGTCATCGTCAGGGGCAGTCTAGCAACTGACCAGGCCCAGGGGAGCTGTTACGCTTCCTGCTGTGGACGCACGGACCCAGACCTCGTTCATCGCAGCGCTTCTGTGCTTCGCACTCGCGGCCAGTGTCCTTCTGCGCACGCAACGCCAACGCGATCGCTGGCTGTTCGGCATCTTGGCCACCAACACCGGCCTCTGGTACGTCAGCACGTTCGTGCTCGGCGTCGTCGGACGGGTCCCGTTCTGGGAGCGCTTCAATTTGATCTGCGGCGTCCTGCTACCGCTGGCCGCGGTGCGATTCTTCGGCGTGTTCGCGCCCTGGGAGACCGGCCGCACGCGCTTCCTCAACCGTGCATCGGTCGTCACCGCAGTGCTGCTTCTCGGCGCAATGCTGACTCCGTTCTACGACCACGCGGTCGTCGTCGGAGGCTTGCTCCTCTACGCTACCGTGTTCCTCTCCTTGGCCCTAGGTTACCTTTACAAGCTCGGTTTCGAGACCGACTCTCGCGTCGAAGGCGCGCGGCTCCGCTACATCGCCCTGGTCGGTGGCTTCGGCGGCCTCTTCACACTGATCGAGTACCTCCCCTACGTGGGTCTCGACATTCCCCCGGTCGGCACGATCCTGATCCTGGTCTTCCTATATGCGCTCTCGCAGTCGATCACCCACTACCGCCTGTTCGACCTCTATGAGCTCGCCGGCCGCCTCGGCGTCCTGACCGCCCTCGCCTTCGTGCTGGCCTTCATCTTGTGGTTGATGCGCTTGGTTTCGGGCGAGCAGCTTTTCCTCCACGTCGTCGTGTCCGCCTTCGTCGTGCTCATCCTCTTCGATCCGGTTCGAACGAAGGTGCAGGAATGGATCTCGCAGGTGTTCTTCCACGAACGCTTCGAGCTCGAGCGAACCATCCTGGCTCTTCGAAGGTCAGTCGCGCACATCCTCGACGTCGACGAGCTCGGCCAAGTTCTGATCGACGGGCTCGACGCATCGCCTCGATTCACCCAGGGCGCGCTCTACCTGCTCAGGCACGATGGGCGCGTGTTCAAGCTCAAGAACCACTTCGGCCCCAAGCCCGCCGAGCGGGTCGAAATGGCGCCGGCACGCCCCCTGCTCGATCGCCTCTCCAAGATTGGCACCGCGGTCCTCGAAAATGCGGAGCGCGAGCTCGAAGAGCGAAGGCTTGTCGGCGACGACCGCGAAGCCGAGACGGCCCATGACATCGCAGTCACCATGCGGGCGCTCCAGGCCTCCGTCTGTCTGGGCCTCCGCGGAGAGTCCGGCGACCTCTACGGCTTTCTCACCTTGCGAGACGATCGCTTGCGTGATGCTTTCTCACGGGAAGAGGTGCAGCTCCTAGCTGGCTTGGCCACCCAAGTTGCGGTCACCGTGGAGAACTCCCAACTCTATCAACAGATGAAAGAGAAGGACCGACTCGCCGCGCTGGGTGAGATGGCCGCGGGACTCGCCCACGAAATTCGAAACCCGCTTGGATCGATCAAGGCGAGCGCCCAGTACTTGTCCGAGACCTCCGAGCAGCCCGAAGATGGAACCGAGTTCCTCGACATCATCGTCGACGAAGTGGACCGATTGAATCGCGTCGTCAGCTCGTTCTTGGACTACGCCCGACCCGCCCACAGCAACCCCGAACCGATCGACGTCAACTCCGCCGTCGAGCTAACCCTCCAGTTTCTACGTCCCGAGTGCGACTCGGCTGAGGTCTCCTTGCACGTGCTGATGGACGAGGATTTGTCGAGGGTGCGCATCGACATCGAGCACCTCCGACAGGTGTTGATCAACCTCGTTCAGAACGCCGTGCAAGCGATGTCGAGCGGCGGGGAGATATTCGTCGAGACCCGAAGCCAGGACCGCTTCCGCATCGGCGGCGGCGGGGGCGCGCAGCGCTGGGTCCAAATCAGCGTCCGGGACACGGGGCCGGGCATTGCACCAGGCCTGCTGGCTAACCTCTTCGTGCCCTTCGTCACCACCAAGCAGCAAGGCACCGGCCTGGGCCTCGCGATTTCGCAACGAATCGTCTCCGAGGCTGGCGGCCGCATCAACGTCCGGAGCCGTGACGGATTTGGCACCACCTTCGTGGTCTTGCTCCCAGCGGACGGCGAAGCGGCAATCGATGCCTTCGAAACCGAAAGGCCAGCCGCCCCCGCAGCCGAGCACGAGGCTCCCCCTGCTCACCTGGAGCCGGTCAAACCCTGATCGACCGACACCGTCTGCATCCGAACACGATAAAGGCGCAGGTCGGCTCGCCCAAAGCTGTCCTCCGGAAGGGCGTTGTCGCGGAACAGCCTTTTGTACGCGTCGGTCGGGCTGTCCGCCATCTGAGTCGCTCGCGGCAAGAGGTAACGCCAGCGGGCCGGTTGCTCGTAGGCGACCCCGTGCTGCGGCTTGACCAACGCGTCGATGAGCGAGACGGCGCCGGGATCAAAGGTGCCGTCGTCGAACAGGAACGCGACCTCGACGTCGAGCTGGTCGAGTCGGTCACCGAGCGGCCCTCCCATCGTCTCGGTCCGCTCTTCCCAACGCTCCCGAGCCGCAAGCGATGCCGTGATCAGCCCGTCGGCGATCGACTGCGCGCGCGCCGAACGCCAAAGCTGCGGACCACGCCCGCCGCTGAGCAAGACCAGAACTTCGACCGCTTGCTCCCCGATCAGCTCTTCGGGGAACGCGTCGATCGGCGGTGCGGCGCTCCCTTCGAGAATGCGACGCGCCACCCGGGCGAGCACCCGATCCGATATCACAACCGGCCACTTGGTTTCGTCGATGACGTAGAGAAGCCCCTGCTCCGTCAGCGCCGCTCCCCGAAACCCACGAACCACCCCGCCTGCTGCGAAGCGGTCTGCCAAGGAGAGCTCTGCCCCCGATGGCGGCTCGACCGACACGCCAACCCAGAGGCCCTGAAGCCCTGCGGCTGCGAGCGCCTCTCGGAGGCGATCCGGATCGGCGCCCTCGATCGCCTCCTTCACATCCGGATACTCATCGACCCGCTCCCAGTCGAGGCCGCGAGGGGGCGACACCAGGGCCGCGACGTCGGTCCACTGCAGCAAGGCGGTCGAGACTTCGGGCCGGCTCTGACGCCACACCAGCAGAGCCCCAACGACTCCCAAGACCACCCACAACCAGCCGCGCTTTGCCATGCCGCTACCCTCTATCGTAAGAATGGGCATGCCCCAAGGCCCCAAGCTCCGCGCCCCTCCACCGAGCAGCCCGTTCCACGTGGTCCTGGTCGAGCCGGAGATACCGCCCAACACCGGGGCGATCGCGCGGACCTGCGGGGCCACCCAGTCGCCACTGCATCTGGTTGGGCGGCTCGGTTTCCAGATCGACGAACACGCGGTGCGGCGCGCGGGCCTCGACTACTGGGACTTGGTCGAAATCCATCGCCACGATTCGTTCGAGGCTTTCGAGGAATCGGTGCCACAGGCACGAATTCATTTGTTTTCTGCTGGCGCTTCCCGCTCATATCTGGAGGCCCCGTTCGAGCCAGGTGACGCTCTGGTCTTCGGCCGGGAGTCCGCGGGGCTCCCCCCCGAGCTCCTCCAGGACCGCCAGAACGTCTGGGCAATTCCGACCATCGGAGCGGTTCGGAGCCTCAACCTGAGCAACGCCGTTGCCATCGTTCTCTATGAGGCACTGCGCCAAAATCGGGCCTTTGAAGACACCTTTCTAGGCTAGCGACCCAGGGGTGAATACCGCTCCACGGGACGCGTCCGAGGTGCATGGCCAATTCACGCGCAGTCTCCTTCCTTCCGCTGTTGCTGCTCCTGGGCGGCTGTCCCATCTATGGCTCGGGGCCGGTGCAGCGCGAGGTTCAAGTCTCCTGTGAGAGCGATTTCGATTGTCCTTCGGATACGTTCTGCGATCCGGGGAGCAACAGTTGCATCGCCTACGATTTCGGGATCTGTCTCACCGACGGTGACTGCCCGGTGGGTAGCTACTGCGACCGAGCGGACGGAGGCTGCTACATCCCGGCCGTCGCCGAATGTCGCGTCGACGCCGATTGTATGTCGGGATTCGAGTGTGACTTCCGAGACAGCTGCCGGCCTGCCATTGCAGGGAACTGCCTGAGCGATGACGCTTGCGTCGGTGGGGAGCTCTGCATCGAGAATCTGTGCACCGCGGCCACCGAGACCTGCCAGTTCGATTTCCAGTGCTCAGCCGGCTTCACTTGCGCCAACAACCGTTGCCGCCTTCTGTGTGGCCCGGACACGATCTGTCCAAGCGGAACGGCATGCGAGGCAAGCCTCTGCCAAGCGATCGTTGGCGAGTGTATCGACAGCAGCGAGTGCCCAGACCTCAAGACCAACTGCGTCGGAGGGAACCTGCCTCCGCCGCTGCGACGAAGGCTGTGACTCCGCCATCGAGATCTGCGACGCCGAGGGCTTCTGCCGGCCACGCACGAGCCCGGACCCTGCAGCCCCCACACCCTTCTGCCGCACAGACGCAGACTGCGACGGCAGCATCTGTCTCGAGGGCTTGTGCCGCACCCAATGCGACATCAGCGCCCCTGAGCCCGACGTACTCTGCGCTTCGCACGACGCCCAGGTTCCGCTCTGCGGGTCGGACAACCTCTGCTACGCCGAAAGCGAGCGTCAGAGTGATTGCCGGGTCCAAAGCGACTGCCTCGAGGGGCAAGACTGCATCGACGGCAAGTGCCGCTAGCCCATCTGGTAGCGTAGGCGCCGGACGTCCCGAAGGACCCGGTCGATCGAATGGGCGGGCTCGTACCCTAAATCGGTTCGGGCCCGTGCGTCGTCCACCATGCAGACGTAGCGAAGATGGTCGAGCTCCTCGGATGGAAAGGAGCTGAGTCGCAGCTTCCAGAGCTGGTCGAGCACAACCTTGGCAAGCGGCGAAGGCACGACGCGCGGACGCCCACCCGCCTTGCGGATGAGATGCGAAAGCGGCATCTCACCGGGCCCTCGAATGTTGAAAACGCCGCGAACGCCCGGTCGAAGGGCGAGCTGAACGGCACGGACGACGTCCCGCTCGTGTACGACCTGCATCATCGGGTCGAAGCCCATCACCATGACCGGGCGCTCGAGCCGAAGGTAGTTGCTGGCGGCATTGTGGACCCGGCCGACGATGTGGCAGGGCCGAAGGACCACCGTCTCGATGTCGGCCTGTTTCCAAATGAAGCTCTGAGCGAGCATGTCGAGCTCGACCAGATCGCGCATGCCGCCAAAGTGCTGGGCCCCGAGCAAGGGTGCGTCTTCGGTGAGGAACTGGGGATTGTTGGGCTGGGGGCCGTACACGTTGGCGCCGGAAAGCACGACGAGCTTCGGCACCTGATACTGCGTCATGTAGTCGAGCAGCTTTTGGAAAGCGACGATGTTCCAGCTGTGCCGGTCTCGCTCAGAGCGCCGCGGGTCGTGGAGGACACCGAGGTGAACGACTGCGCGAATGTCGCGACTGCGGAAGATGTCTTTCATCTTCTTGCGGCGCATGTCGATCTGGTGGTGGACGATGTCCTTGGGGCGGTCGTCGAAGGAGCGGCGATCCACGCCCACGACCTGATCGGTTCGATGCAGCTCACGTGCTAGGAGCTTGCCGAGACGACCGCAGACGCCGGTCACCAGGACGGCCCCTTCGGTGGCGGGCTTTGGGCGCTTCCCAGTTGCAGGCTCGACGTGCAGTTCCGGTTCTAGCTGAGGCGGCGGTTCGACGGATGCAGCTGGCTCGGTCGAATGCCCGAATACTCCTCGTGCTACCGGCGCCCTCGCGGAGGGACGATCCCGAACGGGCTCACGCCCTCGGCGCGCGCTCGGCTTGCTTCGGTTTGTAGTTTGAGGGTCGGGCATCGCGGCTGTCTCGGTCAGATGAACACGCCCTTGCGCTCGCGCAAGCCGCGGTTCACCATGCTCTGAATCGTGCTCTTCACGAGCCAGACTTTTTCTTCGATGGTGGAATCGTCGTCGTCGGGGTCGCCTTCAAACCGGAAGGGATCGCCAAAATAGAGCCGGTACTTGGTCGGCAGGGGGGCGATCATCCCGAAGAAGATCTGCGGCATGACGGGAAACGCGGGCATCCGTAGAAGCCGCGCCAGGGGCTTGAAGTCCGCGACCGATGGATACTGCTCCTCACCGCCAATCACCGCGACGGGAACGATCGGGGTATTGGTTTCGAGGGCGAGGCGTACGAAGCCCAGTCCGAAATCGGTGAGTTGGTAGCGCTGGTCGAAGGTCTTGCTGATGCCCCGGGCGCCTTCTGGGAAGACGATGAGGCTTTCCTCCTGTCGGAGCAGGCGCCGGGCGTTCTCCGGCGAGCCCACCACCTGACCGAGCCGAGGATAGAGAGTCGAGATGAAGGGCAGCTCGGCCGTCCAGGTCTCGACCATGCTGCGCGGAAAACGCGGAGGATCCGCGTCGAGCATCATGGCGCTGCCGATCATCACCGCATCGACGGGTAGCTGGCCGGAGTGATTGGCGACGATGAGCACCCTGCCCTCGGGAACCCGGTCGATACCGAATACCTCGGTCCGGAAGTAACGGCGGTGAAGGAGCGCGGCCACCGCTAGCGCGTAGCGGCTCGTCTCCGGGTCGAAGCCGAATGGATCGTGGCCGACTTCGTTGGGATGGGTCTTGATACTGGCGATGCGGGCGTCGAGGTCTTGGCCGACGACCTCTTCGGCAAATCGTACCGCCCGATCGCCGATGGATCGCGCCACTTGGCGCAGAGGGGACTCCCCCAACAACCGAGTTCGCCGCCAGCCGGCGAATGGCACGATCGACCCCCGTTGCGCCATACGGGCTATCGTGGAGACAGAAGGCGCGGGCGTCAATTGGAAACGAAGTGACTCCGGGTCATGCTCCGGGCATGAGTAACGGATTCGACATCAGTCGTATCGGTGGACCGGACGGTTTGCGCGCACTGGAAGACATTGCGCGCCGCGCGGGAGACGCTGCGTTGAATTATTTTCAACAAGGAATCGTCCCCGAGAAGAAGGCGGATCGAAGCCCGGTCACCGTCGCAGATCGTGAAGCGGAGCAGATCATTCGCGACCACGTGGAGTCGGCCCACCCGGACGCGGGCTTCCTCGGCGAGGAAACCGGTTCTCGCAAAGGGAGCACGGGGCTGCGTTTCATCGTCGATCCAATCGACGGCACCCGCGCGTTCGTACGCGGCTGGTCGACCTGGTCGGTGCTCTTGGGAATCGAAGCGGAAGGCGTTCCTGTCGTGGGAATCGCGTACATGCCGGCGGCCGCGGACTTCTTCGTTGCCGTGCAGGGCCAGGGGGCAACCCACAATGGCCAGCCCGTTCGTGTGTCCAAAATCGGGTCCCTGGCCGACGCGACCGTGACCCACGGCGGCCTTCAGCAGTTCACGCAGGCTGGGGTTGGAGAGGCGCTCCTTCGCTTGTCCGATGCTTCCGACATCGCCCGGGGCTGCCCCGATTTCGACGGTTACCGGCAGATCTTGCTCGGGCGCTCGGATGCCATGGTCGATCCGGGCGTTCAACCCTATGATATCTGCGCGCCCGCGGTCCTAATCCGCGAGGCGGGCGGAAGGTTTACCTCCTTCCGTGGCGAAGAGACGATCTATGGCGGCGGAGCCATCGCGAGCAACGGAATCATCC
Organism: uncultured delta proteobacterium; assembly: GCA_963716775.1. GTDB lineage: Bacteria > Myxococcota_A > Polyangia > Polyangiales > Houyiibacteriaceae > SG8-38. The sequence goes on along the minus strand of CAVQUI010000006.1, from coordinate 61,196 downwards.
ATGACGAGTTGGTCGCGGCTCTAACGGCTACTCCTTACAAATAATGGTGCGAACCGGGCGATCAACGTAACGGCTTGCCTGGACGCAGGTCTTGCAGAAAGTTCCCCGCCCGAACCTCAGGAGAGAAGTATGACGAAACCAGTACGGCGAGCAGGTGTAATCGGAGCGGGCGTTATGGGCAGCGGCATCATGGCGCACTTCGCCAACGCCGGAGTCGACGTGGTGATGCTCGACATCGTGCCCCCGGGGCTGAGCGATGCAGACAGAAAGAACCCCGCGAAGCGCAATCAATTTGCGGCGGGTGGCCTGCAGGGCGCGCTCAAGGCGAAGCCCGCGGCGTTCTTCCACCCGAGCTACGCGAAACGCGTCACGATTGGAAATCTCGAAGACGACATCGACCTCCTCAAGGGCTGCGATCTCGTCATCGAAGCGATCATCGAGAACATCGACATCAAGCGTAGCCTGCTCGAGAAGCTCGAGAACACGCTCGACGAAGGCACCGTCGTTGCGTCGAACACGTCCGGGCTTCGCATCGCCGACATGCTCCAGGGCCGCGGGGATTCGTTCCGCAAGAACTTCCTGGTCATGCACTTCTTCAACCCCGTTCGCTACATGAAGCTCCTCGAGCTGGTCGCGGGCGAGGAGACCGACCCGGCGACCATGAAGCGCATGAGGGTCTTCGGGGAGAACCAGCTCGGCAAGGGCATCGTGATCGGCAAGGACACGCCGAACTTCGTCGGCAACCGAATCGGTTGTTACTCGATGTCGCTCACGATGAACGAGATGACGGCTGCCGGCCTCACGCCCGAGGATGTGGACGCGATCACCGGGCCGCCCATGGGTCACCCGAAAAGCGCGAGCTTCCGAACCGCGGACATGGTGGGTCTCGATACCTTCAAGCACGTGTCGGACAACTGCTACGAAGCTCTGGTCGACGACCCGGAGCGCGACGTGTTCAAGCCGCCGCACTACCTGGTCGCGATGGTCGAGCAGAAGATCCTCGGCAACAAGACCCGGGGCGGCTTCTACAAGCGCAGCAAGGAAGGCATTCAGACCTTCGATCCGGTCAAGCTCGAGTACCGGGCCAAGGCCGGCGACCCCGACATCAAGAAGTTCTGTAAGGGCCTCAAGGGTTCACCGGCGGCTCGCGTGAAGGCACTGGTCGAGAACGACGGACCGGCGGGCAAGTTCGCCTGGACGGTGCTCTCCCGCACGCTTGCCTACTCCGCGACGATGATCGGCGAGATCGCCGACGAGGTCGAAGCGGTCGATAATGCCATGAAGTGGGGGTACAACTGGGACCTCGGCCCGTTCGAGACCTGGGACGCCATCGGCTTTAGGGCCGCGTACGACCGGATGAAGGCTGATGGGCTCCCGCTGCCGGCTTCCGTCGACAAGATGGCCGAGTCCGGCGCGGAGAGCTTCTACACCGATGACGGCCGAGCCTTCAACCTCATCAAGGGCGAGTACGAGGCGCGCGACATCGATCCGCGCAACGCGACCTTGACCATCATGCGGCAGGGCGATGCGCCGGTCTTCAGCAACCGTGGCAGCGAGGCATGGGACCTCGGTGACGGGATTCTGGGACTGACCTTCACCACCAAGGCCAACAGCATCGACGACACCGTCGTCGAGGGGATCACCAAGGCGGTCGACATCGCCGAGACGGATTTCCGCGGCATGGTGATCTACAACGAAGGCGACCACTTCTGTGTCGGCGCCAACCTCTTCGCCGTCGTCATGGCGGCGCAGCAGAAGGCTTGGGACCAGCTCCGCGCGACGATCAATGGTCTGCAGGGCGGCCTTCAGCGCATGAAGTACTCGACCATCCCCGTGGTGGCGGCTCCGTTCGGCATGACCGTCGGCGGCGGCTTCGAGGTCTGCATGGGCGCCGATGCGGTGCAAGCGGCTTCCGAAACCTACGTCGGTCTCGTCGAAGTGGGGGTGGGCCTGCTGCCGGGCGGCGCGGGCAACATGAACATGCTCTGGCGCGCTCTCGAAGGGATTCCCGACGGCACCGACGTCGACACCCTCCCCTTCGTGTCGCGAACCTTCCAGAACATCGCGATGGCTCGGGTTGCTACCGGGGCAGGCGAGGCGCGGGAGTTCGGCTACTTCCGCAAGACGGACGGCATCTCCTTCGACAAGGCGCGACTGCTGACCGAAGCCAAGGGTCGAGCCATCGGCATGGCCGAGGCCGGCTATCACCCACCGGTTCCGCGCGCTTACCGGCTCCCCGGCGAGAGCGGAATGGCCACACTCGACATGATGATCGACACGCTCCAGGCCGGCGGTTATGCCAGCGAGCACGATGCGCTGATCGCGCGCAAGGTCGCCATGGTGCTTTGCGGCGGGCCGTCGGGTGCTGCCCACGAAGTCACCGAGGAGCAGATGCTCGAGCTCGAACGCGAGGCTTTCATCAGCCTCTGCGGCGAGCCCAAGAGCCAAGAGCGCATGCAGGCCATGCTCACCACCAACAAGCCTTTGCGGAACTAGGCCAACCGAAACGCACGAGCACTAGGAAATCAGGAGTAAAGACATGGGTAAGATTGTCGTCGTAGATGCGGTTCGAAGCGCGGTTGGTCGCGCAAAGAAGGGCTCCCTCGCCAACAGGCGTCCGGATGAGCTCGCTGGCGAGGTCGTGCGGGGCTTGATGGCGCGTAACCCGGAGGTGGACCCGGCGACGGTCGAGGACTTGGTTCTCGGCTGCGCCTTCCCCGAGGGCGAGCAGGGCATGAACGTGGCGCGCATGGTCGGCATGCTCGGTGGGCTGCCCGAGGAGACCTCGGCGCAAACCATCAATCGCTTCTGCTCGAGCGGCCTTCAGTCGATCGCGCTGGCTGCGAGCACCATCAAGGCGGGCTACTACGATGTCGTCGTGGCCGGTGGGATGGAATCGATGACCATGGTCCCGATGACCGGCAACAAGCCGAGTGCATCGCCCGAGGTCATGGAGAAGTACCCGACGACTTACACGCCGATGGGCATCACGGCCGAGAACGTCGCCAAGCGCTTCCAGATCAGTCGCGAAGCACAGGACGAGTTCGCGGCTCGAAGCCACGAGAAGGCCCTCGCCGCGATCGCCAATGGCGCGTTCGAGGAAGAGATCGTACCCGTGCATGGCATCAAGTACGACAGCGCCGGTCAGCGGCAGATGTTCGAGTTCAAGGTCGATGAGATGCCGCGTCCGGGCACGACTGTCGAAGCGCTCGCTAAGCTCCGCCCGGTGTTCGCCGCCAAGGGCAGCGTCACGGCGGGCAACTCCTCACCGCTTTCGGACGGCGCGGCGGCAGCCATCGTCATGAAGAAGAAGCGGGCCGAACAGCTCGGCATCAAGCCGCTTGCCATCTTCAAGTCGTTCACCACGGTCGGCGTCGACCCCGCGATCATGGGCATCGGCCCGCTGCCGGCGGTCCAGAAGCTGCTCAAGATGAACGACCTCAGCATCGATGACATCGACATCTTCGAGGTGAACGAGGCGTTTTCGAGCCAGGCGATCTACGTCCAGCAGCAACTCGGCATCCCCGACGAGAAGCTCAACGTCAATGGAGGCGCCATCGCGCTCGGCCACCCGCTCGGTTGCACCGGAGCCAAGCTCACGGCAAGCGCGCTCTACGAGCTCCGGCGCCGAGGCGGCAAACGAGCCATCGTCACGATGTGCATCGGCGGCGGCATGGGCGCAGCGGGCTTGTTCGAAGCCCTCGACTGACGCGAACACTCATAGGCCGCATTTCGGTTCGCGGCGGCGTGCTGGCGATCGGGTTCCGCTACCAGGTCCCCGTGTTCGTCATCGAAGCCCATGGCTCTTGTGGCCCCAACGCATCCCCGCTCTGCAGCAACTCGATCGAAATCCCATCGGGCGATCGAACGAATGCCATGCGCCCATCACGTGGGGGGCGGTTGATCGTCACCCCGGCGTCCATGAGATCACGACAAAGCTTGTAGAGGTCTCGAGTTTCGAAGGCGAGGTGCCCGAAATTGCGACCACCTGTGTATTCTTCTGGGTCCCAGTTGTAGGTCAGCTCGACCAGGGGAGACGCCTCGCCGATAGCGCGCCCCTCGTCCTCTGGCGCCACCAGAAAGACCAGCGTGTACCGCCCGGCCGCACTCTCACGCCGCCGATGCTCCACCAGACCGAGCTTGTTGCAGTAGAAATCAAGTGACGCATCGAGGTCGCTCACCCGAATCATCGTGTGGAGATAGCGCATACCGCGGATTGTAGCGCCGACGCTGTCGCTGACGCTAGCGCTGCCGCGGGTGTTGGGGAGGCGGGGTGGTGGGTTGGTTGCCTGGTTTGGTTTAGTTACACCGCCCGCCCACCCCCACCCGTAATCCTCCCTGGCGCGGCGGTCGCTTCGCTCCGTCTTGCCGGCGCGTTCGCGCCGGGCTTCGCCCTTCGGGCTCGCGCTACCGCCTGCTGTTGGGAGGCGTGGTTGTTGATGTATCCGTATGGAGGGGCGCGGACAAAGGGGCGATATGGGGTGGAGTCGACGTAGCGAGTGACAATCTCGGCGCCAGCGTGGGGGCCGAGCCGTTCGACGCGACCCCGTGTCGCGCCTTTGTCCGCGCCCCGGTATGCTGGCGCTATCTCGGCCGCTGGGCCAGACTCCGCCAATGTCTAACGACTACGAAGCAATCGTCATCGGTGGCGGCCCCGGCGGCTACGTGGCTGCCATTCGGCTTGGACAGCTCGGTGTGAAGACGCTCTGTGTCGAGAAAGAAGCAATGGGTGGGGTTTGTCTCAACTGGGGCTGCATTCCGTCCAAGGCCTTGATCGCCGCAGCGAACCTCGCCAACAAGGTCCGCAACGCCGGCCACATGGGCATCACGGTCAAAGACCTCGAGGTCGACGTCGCCAAGATGCAAGAGTGGAAGGAAGGCATCGTGAAGAAGCTCGTCGGCGGGGTCACGAGCCTGGTCAAGGGCAACGGAGGAACCATCGCGATGGGCACGGCGATGATCACTGGACCCAACTCGGTCGAGGTGACCAGTGCCGACGGCAGCAAAGAAACCTACACGGCGAGCAAGGGCATCATCGTCGCGACGGGAGCTCAGATGATTCAGATCCCGGGGTTCGAGCCGGACGGAGATGTCGTGATCACCGCGCGCGAGGCCGTGAGCCTGCAGAACGCGCCCGAGAGCATGGTGCTGATCGGCGGTGGCGTCATCGGACTGGAGCTCGGAATGGTCTATCAGAAGCTCGGGACGAAGATCACGGTCGTCGAGCTGATGGACCAGCTGCTTCCAGGGACCGACCCCGATCTCGTCCGCGTCGTGCAGAAGCACTTGAAGAAGGACGGCGCCGACATTCATTTGAAGAGCAAGGCGGTCAAGCTCGAGAAGAGCGGCGGCGGCGCTAAGGTCACCATCGAAACCGGCGGCAAGGAGCAAGTCGTCGAAGCCGAGAAGGTGCTCGTCGCAGTGGGCTTCAAGCCCAACTCGGCCGGCCTAGGCCTCGAAGAAGCCGGCGTAAAGCTCGACGAGCGCGGTCACATCGCCATCGACGATCAAATGCGAACCAACGTGCCGTCGATCTTCGGGATCGGAGACGTGGCCGGGATGCCCTACCTCGCGCACAAGGCATCCAAGGAAGGTGAAATCGCAGCGGAGGTCATCGCAGACCACAAGTCCACGCGCGACTACCGCGGGATGCCGGCGGCGATCTTCACCGACCCAGAGATCGCGACCGTCGGGATGACCGAGTCCGAAGCCGCTGCACAGGGCAGGAAGGTCAAGGTCGGCAAGTTTCCCTTCGCCGCATCCGGACGCGCCATGGCGGTGAGTGAAACCGACGGCTTCATCAAAGTGATCATCGACGAGGCGGACCATCAACTGCTCGGCGTCGCCATCGTCGGCCCCGAAGCCAGCGACCTGATCAGCGAGTCGGCGCTGGCGCTCGAGATGTGTGCGTTCGCAGAGGACGTCGCGCTCACGGTGCACCCCCACCCCACCCTGGGTGAGGGCGTCATGGAAGCCTTCAAGCATGCCCTGGGCGAGGCTGTCCACGTCATGAACCGCCGTTAGAGTCAGACGTGCTCTTTTGCCGCCTCGGAACCGTCGAATACGCCGAAGCGCATCGCCTTCAGAAGGAGCTGCAGGCCCAACGGATAGCCGGCGAGATCGGCGACACGGTCTTGCTGCTCGAGCACCCGCCGGTCCTGACCATGGGACGCTCTGCCAAAGCGCAACACATCTTGGCGCCCATTGAGATGCTCGAAGCGCGCGGGATCTCCGTCCATGAGGTCGGGCGCGGTGGAGACGTGACCTATCACGGGCCGGGTCAGCTCGTCGCCTATCCGATCGTCGATCTCAAACCCGACAGGAAAGACGTGCGCAAGTACGTGTCCTCGCTCGAAGAGACGATGATTCGTACCTGCGCGGACTTCGACTTGAAGGCGCGGCGGGTCGAGGGATTGAACGGCGCCTGGATCGCTGAGCGCAAGGTGGGTGCGGTGGGGGTGCGAATCAGCAGATGGGTCACGATGCACGGTCTCGCGCTCAACGTGAACAGCGACCTGAGCCACTTCGAGTGGATCGTCCCCTGCGGCATCCAAGACCGAGGCGTCACCTCGCTTTGCGCCGAGCTCGGCCGAGCTTTGGAGGTCTCCGAGGTGGCTGAGTCTCTCGCGGGGCACTTCGCGGAGCTCTACGACGCCGAAATCGAATGGCGTGACGGCCTGCCCGGCGAAATCAGCTCTTCAGGAAATACTTGATCGCACTTTGGCCGATGGCGGTCGTCCCGGCGCCGGCGACGGCAGCCGACACGACGTTGCCCGCTCCCGGCACGAGCTTCGCGATGGTTTGCGCTGAGAACCGAAGGCCCATCCCAATGCCGCCAACGACCCCGATGCTTCCGAGCCACTCGGCCACGGTCTTTCTGCCCATGCTCCGGCCGCTCAAGTACGCCAGGGAGCTCACCATCATCGCTTGAAGGGGCCCAAGCAAGACCATGTCGGAAAACGGAATCGGCGTGACGCCGACCGTCACCGAGACCGCGGTGCTGGCTTGGACGATTTCGTTTCCGATTCGTACTCGAGCCTCCTTTGCTCGGGTCAGCGCTCTCGCCGCTTCGAGCCGGGCTTCGGCGGGCAGCGCAAGGATCATCGCCTCGGAAAGCCCTTCGAGCCCGTACCCGCTAATCGCCGAGACCGACCGCGGTGGGTCCGCGCTCAGTCCGCTCTCTTTGATCTTCGCCTCGAGCTCGTTACGCGCGGCTTCCACGTCGGCGTCTCCGCGCCCGATCAAGTCCGCGTGAGTCATGAGTGTGAATACGCGCAACGCCGCTGCCCCTTCAGGGACGTCGGGTAGCAAGCTCTTGGCCCGTTCGATGATGCGTTTGGCATCCGACGCGTTGCGTGGCTCGAAAGAAAGAAACACCAGGTCGGGCATTTCCTTTTTGAGCGCATCCTTCCACTGCGCCCGAGCGTCGCGATCATTCAGGTCGATCTCGAGCCAGTCCACCTTCGCGCCTTCGTGCTCGAGCTGGACCCACTGCCCGTGCTCGGGTTGCAAGGGAACTCGTGCCGGCCGCCGTTCGATGAGGGAGCGGAGCAGCGTCGATCGGCCGCTTCCCGCAAGCCCCAGGGCCGCGATCCGAGGAGGCCGACGCCGGTAGAGCAGCGAACGAAGCCCACTCAAATCGTTCTTCACGCTCGACACCAGGGGAACCCGATCGAGCACTCTCACGAGTTGTTCCAAAGCGACTTCTTTGGCGCGATCCTTCATGGACTGATTCATTCTTCTTGCCGTCTATGCGTGCAAGCCGAGTCGTGTTAACTTCGCTGTGGGGTAGCTGGTGGGAGCAGAATGGCTCAATGCTCTGGAGGACGTCGGGGGGCGTCTCGTGCCTGCAGCAAGGGATTTCCTGCTCTCGCAGCGCCCTCCTTTACCCGAGAAGGGAGCGCAGGGCGTTCGCTGGCTCGCGGCCCAGCTCGAGGATTTCGTCGATCGGGACAGCGATGGAGGCGAAGACGATCGCTTCGTGGAGGGCGCAGGCGCGCTTCTCGGCCTTTTGCTGATCGACCACCTGGGCGGCAGGACGCACCAGCGTGACGGCTGCCACAGGGTCCAGATCGGCCGCTTTGGCTGGTTCGATCCGTTTGGCGCGATTCAAGACGTCCTGGATGCGGAAGACCCACGAACCCGTCTGTCCGAGTACCTCTCGGTGGCGGAGCGCGAGGCCGGAGCGAACGGGCCCGTCTCCCGCATCGTTCGGGTCTTCGCCGACGAGCTTGGCCGGGCCCGCCCCGACCTCGACATCCGGTCGCAGTTCGAGCTCACCATAGACCTCAGCAACGGGGCAAGCGTCGATCTGTCCAGTTTCGAGCGTGTCGCGCGCGACCAGGACGACGACGCGGCCAGCCAAGCAGCCCGGCGCATCATCAGCATGCTGCCAGGGGCTGAAGCCCAAGAGGTGACACCCTGGAGCGAGGCCGCTCCGCGACTGCTGCCTCGACTGGTCTCCCAGAAGTTCCTGGAGTCCTTGCCGCCCGGGCAGGGTTTGCACCTCGACCCCATCGGGCACGACGTGCACTTGGCCCTCCAGCTCCGCTACGGAACCCGCGCGCGCTACTTGCGGTCCGGCGAGGTCGAGAACTGGGCGCTCGGGCGGGCTCTGATCCGGCGGCAGGCGATCGACAACCTCATTTCGAAATCGCGTTCGTTGCGCCTCGAACAGGCGGGCGATCAGATCCTGCGCGTGCGCCAGGGCGACGGATTGGACGGCGCGCGCCTGCTCTTGCCGGACCTGGCTGCGAGGCTCGAACGCCTCGGGCCGGGCGACTGGCTGGCCGCTGCCCCCCACCGGGACGTGCTGCTGCTTGCGCGTGCACCCGCCGCTGGGGAGCTCGTACGGCGGGCTGAAGATGCCGCCCAACGCGCTCCGCATCCCGTCTCTGCCTCACTATTCGCGATTGGACCCGGCGGCCCTCGTCCAGTGCAACCCTGAGGCCTCGCTCTTCAGAACCGCGACGGATCGAGCGGCATGGCGCCCATGTCGAACGGCGTGTCCGCGGTCGCCTCGGCAAACTTGGCAAGCTCCTCGGCAAGGAGCGTAGTCACCTGCGGCGTCTGAGTCCGCCGGCTTCGATCAGCGCGATGCTGGAGCACCGCGGCCTTGACGTCTTGCGGACCAAGCGTCCAATGGTTGCGCTCGATGAGCTGCCGGAGCTGCGAGGCGAGTAGCGCAGCATCGTTGAGACGATCGTCCGGGTCCTTGGTGATGAGCTTGCGCACGATCGCGTCTGCCGCTTCGCCTCCTCGGATGGAGTCGGCGAGCGTGGGCACTTCGCATTTCGCGATCGCCCGAATCGTTTCGCGCTCGCTGCCTCCGACAAACAGGGAACGGCCCGCCAACATCTCCCAGAAGACCACGCCAAGCGCGAACAAGTCGGCGCGATGATCGCTGCTCTCGCGCCGAATGACCTCGGGGGGTAGATAACCGAGCTTGCCGCCGATCATGTCCTCGTCTCGAACATGCTCGTGCACGGTCGCGTCCGCCAGGCCGAAGTCGGTGAGCTTGACCGTTCCATTTGCGCCGAGGAGGACGTTCTGTGGAGAGACGTCCCGATGCACGATCGCCAGGCCGCGGCCGCTCGCGTCTCGAGCGCGATGCGCGTAGGCCAGCGCCTTGGCCACCTCCTGAACGATGTAGACTGCAAGCGGCAAGCCCATCGAGCGCTTCTCGCCGTGCGCAGCGCGCGTCAGTGAACGCAGCGACTCACCTTCGACAAGCTCCATCACCATGATGTATGTCCCGTCGATGTCGCGGGCGTCATACACCCGGACGATGTTGGGGTGACGCAACAGCATCCCAAGGCGAGCCTCGTCGAGGAACATCGTGCGGAACAATGGGTCAGCTATCGACGGGATGACGCGCTTGATGGCCACCGGGTGCTCGCCTCCGTCATCGAAGATCGCGTTGGCCCGCCAGACCTCCGCCATGCCGCCCACCGCGATTCTGCGGGTCGGCTCATAGCGCGTAGGCGCTCGGCGGAGCTGCATCGACAGATTGGGTTGCGGCTTCTGGGCCATGATGCGAGCGTGGCAAACTGTCCGGAGCAGGTCAAACTAGGGTCCCTCGCGAACCCACAGTCATGCAAGAGCACCCCTACGCCTCATTCATCGATCGAGTGAACAAGCCGGCCCAGTACCTGGGCGGCGAGCAGGGAATTGCGCGCAAAGACTGGGAAGGCGCCCGCTGCCGCATCTGCTTGGCATTTCCCGATCTCTATGAAATCGGGATGAGTCATCTCGGTTACAAAATCCTCTACGACGTGGTGAACCGGAGCCCAGCGCTCCTGGCCGAGCGCGCATACGCGGTCTGGGCCGACATGGAAGAGGAGCTGCGGTCACAGGCCCTGCCCCTGTGTTCACTCGAGAGCGCACGTCCGCTCCGTGATTTCGACATCCTGGGCTTCTCGCTTCAGTACGAGCTGACCTACACCAACATTCTGCAGATGCTCGATCTTGGGAAGGTGCCTCTCCGCGCCGACGAGCGCAGCGATGCGGATCCGCTAGTCGTCGCTGGAGGCCCAACCGCGACTCACGCTGAGCCGATGGCCCCCTTCATCGACGCGTTTCTCATCGGCGACGGCGAGGCCAAGCTGCCCGAGCTCATGCACGCCTGGGCCGAAATGAAAGACGAGGGTCTTCCGCGAGCGGAGCGCTTGCTTCGAGTGGCCAAGCTCGGCGGGTTCTACGTTCCGGCGCTCTATCGGAGCGTGTCAACGGAGGAAACGAAGGCACAGGTCGTCGAACCCGAGCACCCCGAGGCGCCCTTCCCGGTTCGCCGCTCGATCGTCGAGGACCTGAACGACTACCCCTTCCCCGTCGACGGTCCGATCGCCAACTGCCAGACCGTGTTCGACCGGGCGTCGATCGAGGTCGCCCGCGGTTGCACCGAGGGCTGCCGATTCTGCCAGGCCGGGATGATTTATCGCCCGGTCCGGGAACGGAAGCCAAAGGCGATCATCGACGCGATGCTGCGATCGGTTTCCGAAGCGGGCTATGACGAAGCCTCCCTGACCTCCCTTTCAACCGCGGATTACAGCGCGATTGCGCCTCTGGTTCACGAGTCGATTGAAGCGCTCGCCCCGTATCAGGTGTCCCTGAGCGTCTCTTCGCTTCGTGCCTACGGGCTGAGCGAGGACGTACTCGACGACATGAAGCGGCAGCGCGCAGGGGGCCTCACCTTTGCACCCGAGGCGGGCAGCCAGCGCATGCGTGATGTGGTGAACAAGAACGTGACCGACGAGCAACTCATGGAGACCGCCGAGCGAGTGTTCTCGCGTGGCTGGAACAAGATGAAGCTCTACTTCATGATTGGGCTCCCCAGCGAAGAGGACGAGGATGTTCGCGATATCGTCCGAACCGGCGCTCGCGCACTCGATGTCGCCCGACGGGTTCAGCGAAACAAGCGCGCGCGTGTAACGGTCAGCGTGTCGACCCACGTCCCCAAACCGCACACGCCCTTTCAGTGGTGCGCGATGGATTCTCACGAAGAGATCATCCGCAAGCAATCTGTGCTGCGCTACGAGGCCGCGAGCACGCGCGTACAACTGAAAATGCACAGGTCGGATGGTTCCTGGCTCGAAGGAATGCTGGCACGCGGAGACCGTCGCCTAGCCGACGTGATTCAAGGCGCATACCAGAGAGGCGCTCGCTTCGATTCCTGGGACGAGAAACTCGACCTCGATGCCTGGACCGCTGCGCTCGAGGAGACGAAAATAGATCCAAGCTGGTTCCTCGGAACGATTCCGGTGTCGGCGAAGCTGGCCTGGTCTCATATCGACGTGGGGCTCGAGCAGGGATTCCTCGCGCGGGAGTACCGCAAAGCACTTCGTAACCGATTGAGCCCCCCCTGTGGCAAGACGGTCGGAAGCTTCGTGCATCACACGAACGTGCAAGAGGCGGAGGCCGAGAAACGTCGCCTGGTTTGCTACGATTGCGGCATCGCTTGCGACCTCACGCAGATGAAGGACGAGCGAATCGAACACCTGAAGAGCATGAACGCGCTCGAGCCCCTCCGGGCGCCGGTTTCGCCCGAAGTCGACGAGGCCGAGGAGGTCGACCGGCGGCCGTTCCACGGCGTCGACCAGGGTCCTGTGATGCGCGTCCGGCTCGGCTACCGAAAGCTCGGCCGGACAGCGTACACGTCGCACCTCGATCTCGTACGGGCGTTTCCGCGAATGCTACGCCGAGTGGGGCTTCCCCTCTACTACAGCGAGGGCTTCCGTCCGCTTCCGCGGCTCACCTTCGGCCCTGCGCTGCCGGTCGGAACGGCCAGCCTCTGCGAGCACGTCGACATCAAGCTTCGCGCGGCTGAGAACCCCGACCTCGAGCGGCTCTGTGATCGGCTCAACGATGCGGCGATCGATGGCATCGAGTTCTTCGAGCACCGAGTGCTCGGGCCGCACGACGCTGCGCTCAACCGGGTGATCGAGGAAACCGAATACGTCGTCGCCCTTTCGAGGCAGGAGCTTGCGAGCCTGGGCATCGAGGATGACGCCGCCTTGAAGCTGGTGCTGAGCAGGCGACCCTCCGAGCTCTACATCGACCGCGAGATCAAGGGCGTGAAGAAACGGGTGGACGTTGGCGCCGCTCTGCTCGACGTTCGAGTTGGCGAAGGCAAAGACGCCCTCGGGCTGGCTGGCCTCGAAGGCGCACTGCTGCCTGTGACCATGACGTTCCGTCTTGGGGGCAAGACCACCCCCCGGCCCGGCGAGGCGCTTCAGGCGCTAACTGGCATCGACGGGCTCGCCCCCCGCGTCGTCCGCACCGGCCTCTTCGCGACTCGGACTGCTGGCCGTGTAGCGCCCTTGCAGCTTGAAGCTCTTCGGAGCAAATCATCCTTGCAGGCAGCAGAATGACCGACCGTTTCGACATCATCCGGAGCTGGGTCCGCGTGGCGGCAGACCAGGCCGTCGAGCGATTGCGCGGCACCAAGCTCGCCTCGACGGGCAAGCAGCTCGTGGAGCGCTTGACCCAGCAGCGCTGGCGTCTGAGCGACGAGACGCTTACCGCAGCTGCAGCTCACGCTGAAGGAGTCGACTCGGCGATGGTTTCCTGTCGTTCGGGGAGAGTGTTCGTCGATGCCTCGATGACCACCGGCAAGGAGGTTCAGTTCAGCTTGGCACCTCGCGCCGTTCGCTTCGCGCCACGGGGCGCCAAGGAGATCTCATTCGACGTAGAGCCTCCGGACGCGCACGACACCTCGATCGTCGGCGCTTTGGCGGCCTGCATCGCGAAGGCGACCTGGCCGATGATCGCGTCGCCGGATTCGATTGACGTTGGAGGCGCCATCGTCGAACGCGAGACAGCCGGCTGCCTGCGAGTCGACCTCCGAAGCGTTCCGGCTGTCCGGCGCTTCGCCTCGACCCAAACCGCAGCCATGGTCTTCGACCTGCTCGAGCTCGAGTCGATCCAGGTCGAGACCGGCGCCTTGGCCCTGAAGCTCAAGCTCCCGCAGCTAGCGCCCTAGAGCTCTTCTTTCCATCGCTGCGACAGCGCGACTTCGACCTTGTAGGCGTCGATAGATTTCTGCCGCTCTTCGTCGGACCAGCCGATTAGCTCTGCCATTCGCGTCGCGACCTTCTCGACCGAGCCAAGCCCTTGCTGGAAGTCCCTGAAGAAGATCTGCGTCCGCCGAATCATGATGTCGCTCACGCTCGCAGCAAGTTCTTCTCGAACGCCAAAATCGACCTGCGCCATGATCTCCACGCGGCCGGGCACGATCGGCTCTGCCAAGAATGGTTCGGCCTTGCAGAGCTTGGCGAGCTCTAGGGCCCGCATGCCGTAGGTGTCGACCAGGTGTCGTCCGACTTCTTTCGAGAGCCCGCAATCACACTGCGCGGCCATTTCGTCCGCGACCCGCTGGTGATCGTCGTCCTCGGGCCAGCCCACCGCACCAGGAAGCGGGAACTTGAACGTTTGGCCGGACTGGAGATTCTCGGGCAGCTTGCCCGAGAGCTTGAGAAGGTTGACCGCGACGTCCACGCACTCTTTTGCCATCTTCCGGTACGTCGTGAGCTTGCCTCCGGCGATGGTGATCAAGCCATCTTCGCCGATCAGAATCTGATGCTCGCGGCTGACTTGCGACTCCGACAGCTCGCCGACCTCTGGCTCGGGAGCGATGAGCGGACGCAACCCTGCCCAAGTGGAAATCACGTCGTCACGACAGATTTGCTTGTTCGCGAAATAGTAGTTCGAAGCTTCAATGAGGTAGTCGACGTCTTGCAAGGTCGCCGCCTCTTCACCGGGCACGCCATCGTAGTCGGTATCGGTCGTGCCGACATAGGTGCGCTCACCCCAGGGCAGAGCGAAAAGGACGCGTTTGTCGGTCGGGTGAAAGAGCACGACCGCATGCTCGACCGGAAGCTTCTCCCGCTCGACGACGATGTGGATGCCCTTGGTCGGCCGCAGCATCTTGCCCTTGCGCGGACCGCTCATCGCCAGGACCTCGTCGGTCCAGGGCCCGGTCGCATTGATCACGCTGTGCGCCTTCACCTCGCGCAAGCTTCCGTCTCGCTGGTTCTTCACGACCACGCCGGACATCCGGCCCTGGTCGTTCTTGGTCAGCGCCTCGACTCGAGCCCAGTTGACCACCACGCCCCCATTTTGGGTCGCGTCGATGATCGTCTCGAGGGTGAGTCGAGCGTCGTCGGTGGAGCAGTCGTAGTAGACAGGAGCCCCCTGCAGACCTTCCTGTTTGAGAAGCGGCTCTTCTTCGGCGACCTCACTGGCCTTCAAGGTCCGGTGCCGCTTTGGCGAGCGAAACAGGGCGAGCCCATCATAGAGCCACATGCCGGCACTGATCATGCGCAAGCTCTTTCGCGACCCCTGATAGACGGGAAAGAGGAAGGCGAGCGGATTCACGAGATGCGGCGCGAGGTCCATGACGACCCGGCGCTCGCTCACCGACTCGAACACCAGGCTGAACTCGTAACTTTCGAGGTAACGGAGGCCTCCGTGGATGAGCTTGCTCGAGCGGGAGCTCGTTCCGTACGCGATGTCGTTTTGCTCGAACAGCGCCACACGCAAACCGCGCCGCGCGGCGTCTCGTACGATGCCGGCACCGGTAATGCCGCCGCCAATGACCACCAGGTCGACTTCTTCGGGAACTTGCTCCCACATCTCTTCGCGAGAAGGCATCAGGAATCTCCTAGAATGTTCTGTTCTTCCAAATAGCGGATCACCAGACCAGCAGCTTCGTCGACGCTGAGATTCGCCGTGCGAAGATGGACCTCAGGACTCTCCGGAGCTTCGTACGGCGCGTCGAGCCCCGTGAAGTTGGAGATCTCGCCAGCCCTGGCCTTCTTGTAGAGGCCCTTCGGGTCGCGCGCTTCGCAAATTTCTAGCGGGGTGTCGACGAAGACTTCGATGAACTCGCCTTCCCTCATCAGCCCACGCACGCGGCCCCGGTCCTTTCGGTACGGCGAAATGAACGCCGACAGGACGATGCCGCCGGCGTCCGCAAAGAGTCGCGCGACTTCTCCGATGCGGCGAATGTTCTCCACCCGATCCTCGGGAGCGAAGCCGAGGTCGCTGTTGAGTCCGTGCCGGATGTTGTCGCCATCCAGCACGTACGCAAAGGCTCCGCGCTCGATCAGCGTGCGCTCGACGCGATGCCCGATCGTGCTCTTGCCAGAACCGGAAAGGCCGGTGAACCAGAGCACGGCCCCACGGTGTCCGTGTGCGGCCGCGCGGCCCTCCCGATCGACCTCGCCAATGTGCCAGGTCAGGTTCTCTGCCTTGGGCGCGCTCATGACGCTGAACATAGCCTCGCTTCCCCGGGGAGCAAGCTAGTCCGTCAGCAGCTCCGCCAGCGCCTTCACGGTCAGCGGAGAGGAGCCTTCCGCCTTGTTGTTCACGATCACGTAGCACTCGATGTCACGTTCGAGCGCCGCGCGGACCAGCCGAACCACGTCCTGCCTCATTTCGGGCTGGGGCTCGACCAATCGGTCAAAGGGCGCGTAGGCCTCTTTGAGGTCGGCGTAGCGCCGCCCAGGAGGGAGCAGCAGCCGCACGACCAGCGGGGAGGCTTCGAGCAAGCCCTCGATGCGCATCTGGTCGGCGATGCGGGGCATCCGGGACCAATAGTTGAACACGTGACTGGCTCCGTGCTTCTGAAGCGTCCGCGCGTACTCGGAGGTCAGCAGCCTGCGATCACGAAGCTCGACCGCGAACGGAAAATCTTTCGGCGCTGCTTCGAGAAACGCATCGAGCCTCTCACAGAACCAGGCGGGGTCGAGCGGCGACGGGGATGGCGCGATCTCGACGATCCAGGGGCCCATATGCCGACTGAACCCAGCGCGGGCCGGCTCATGCACCGCCTGTGCGAAGAGCTCGGCATCGAGGAAGCTCGGATTCTCTTTGCCGGCGTCTGCTCCGTAGCGAGGGTGCCTGGGGAAGCCCGGCATCGTCACCCGCTGCCACACTTTCATCGCGGCGCGGAAGTCGCCGGGCAGTTGCCTCGAGTACGCCGCAAGCTCCTCTGCGGGGACGGGCGTGTAATAACCTCGATCGACGCCGACCGTTCTCATCAAGGGGTGCCGGGCATACTCTCCAATGGAGTCGCGCAAGAAGGCTCGCTGATTCGGATAGCGCTGCTGGTACACGAGCCCCGCCCATCCGGGAAACGTCCAGCTAGACGTACCGAAGCGCAGCTTCGAGGGAAGCCGCTCTCGAATCGATTGGAGCTCGCGCTGCCCGTCGGCTGTCGAATCGGAGGCGTCGTCTTCGGGACGGTCGAAGAGTCCGAGCTGCGGCTCGTCCTCGGCGAAAAGAAGACTCCTCGGGCGGCGGCGCCGTGTCATTTCTGTCCGTTGCGCCGAACTGCGATGTTGTGCTGACGAAGGGTCTTGCTGAAGTGGTGCTGCCCAGCGCCCCGTGCGACGAAATAGAAGTACTCGTGCTTTTCGGGGTCGATGACCGCCGCAATCGAGGCCGCCCCCGGATTGCTGATCGGACCTGGGGGCAGCCCCGAATGCCGGTAGGTGTTGTAGGGGTTTTCGGGGTCGTCCAGCATCGCGCGTGTAATCCGGCCGTCGTAACCCGAGCACGAGGGGGCCGCTTCGGGGACCGCCATGCAGCCGTATTGGACGGTCGGATCGGCTTGCAGCCTCCGGCGCGGCAAGAAGCGTTTGGAGTTGAGGCGGTTCCAGAACACTCCCGCGATCCGTGCGCGTTCCGCCGGGATGGCCGCTTCCTTTTCGACGATCGACGCCAAGGTCACGATGTCGTGCGTCGTCCAGCCCTTGAGCTCCCCGAGCTGCGTTGCGTACTTCTTCCGGAGCTCTTCGTGCCTCCGAGTCCAATTCGCCAACATCCGCTCGACGACGCGCCTGGGCTTGGTTTGGTCGTCGAACTCGTAGGTGTCGGGAAAGAGATAACCTTCCGCGTCATTCGCTTCGACGCCGTAGCTCGCGAGAAGGGCCGCATCTTCGGTTGCCGCGAGGAACTCATCGGCCCCACAAACGCCGTACTCCTCGAGTCGCTCCGCGATCTCGAATCTGGAGAATCCTTCGGGGATGAGGAGGCGCACCTGAATGCGGCCCAGGCGCGTCGTCGCATGACGGGCCACTTCTTCGGGCGTCATCGGCACGCGAAAGCGGACCTTGCCTTGTCGAAGGTACCGGTCGAGTCCGCGCATGCGCATGTAGAGCGACCAGACTCTGGGATCTTCGATGACGCCTTCGCTCTTCAGCTCGTCGGCGAGCTTTCGAAGAGTCATCCCCTCGTCGACCTCGATGACGACTTGCTCGACCTCACCGGAGGGGCCGTCACTGTCCGGGTAGACAACGAACAGCCAGCCCAGCACCGCGAGCAGGCCGAGCACCGCGAGCAATGTCACGAGACTCAGGGCCCGGGCGATGGTCGATCCGACATCGCTCTCGACCTCGATGGGCTGTTCGGGTCCTTCCACGCTCCACCCTCAATTCGCGTCTAGATATCCTTGTAGCAGGATTGTCGCCGCAGATTGATCGACTACGTCGCGGCTCTTGGCCCCTCGTCGACCCATTTCACGCAACGAGCGCTCGGCCGCCACCGTGGTCAGACGCTCGTCCCAGAACACGACCTCCACCCCGAGCGACTCGCCGAGGGCTTCACCGAAGGCCCGCGCGCGCCGGGCCGCCTCTCCCTCGCTGCCGTCCAGTCGCAGAGGCAGACCGACCACGGCTAGGGAGACCTCGTCGTCGCTGAGCGCCTCCCGGACGCGTCTCAGAGCGTCGGTCCTGCCGCCCCGGGCTGGGATGGTCTCTCGCGGGAATGCGATGGAGCCCATTTCATCCGAGATGGCGATTCCGATGCGCGCCTCGCCCGGGTCGATACCCACGATTCGGCTCATATCAGCTACCCACCACCGGCTGCGCCCCACCCTCGGCGGCCGAAGCCGGCCGGCTCGTCGCGATGCGCTGGCTCAGCAGCGGCAAGACGTAGGGGAAACCCACTTGGAACTGATCCACGTCGGGCGCGATCTGCCCTGCCAGCCAGAACATCATCACGGCCGCGCGCTCCACGTAGAACCAACCGTCCGGGTAGTGGAAGGAGCGCATCAGAGTCCGAAGCTCGCGACGTTCGACCTCGGGATCGGCGAGCGCTTCGAGCTCCTTGGAATTCGCATTCATGAGCGCCCCCGGAGTGCGCGCTTCGAGCTTGAGTAACTTCTGGAAATACGTCTTCACGGTCTGCTCGAGCAGCGCTCGGTCGCCGCCCTCGGCCACGAAGCCTATCGCCTCGATGCCCTGCAGTGCCAGTGAATCGTTCTGCTCGAAGAAGCCTCGCAGGACGTCGACCATCCCAAAGACCGTCTTGCTGTCGACCTCGCTGATCGCGCCAAAGTCGAGCACGACCAGCTTGGCATCGTCGGACCCCTCGACTGGTTGAACCAGGAAGTTCCCCGGATGGGGGTCGGCGTGGAAAAAGCGGTCGACGAAGAGCTGCTTGTAGAAGCTCTTCACGAGCCGCTCGGCGAGCTTGTGCAGATCGACACCGCGATCACGAATCGCGTCGAGGTGCGAGATCTTGATGCCTTCCATGAAGGTCATGGTGAGCACATCCCGGGTGGTCACGCCCGTCGACGACCTCGGGAAACAGAATGTGATCGTCGTCGGCGAAATTGGCGGACATGCGGCGCATGCAACCGGCCTCGTGCAAGTAGTCCGTCTCGCGCCGCAAGAGATCAACCAGCGACGAATGAACCGCCTCGATGTTCTGCACGGGCACGAACCACTTGTAGACGCTGACCATCAGCTTGATGACGCGCATGTCGATGCGGACGACGTCGCGAATCCCTGGATACAAGACCTTGACCGCGACCTTGTGGCCGTCTTCCATATAAGCGACGTGCACCTGTCCCAAGGACGCCGCCGCGACCGGCTCACGTTCGATATTCCGAAAGAAGGCTTCGGGCGGTGCACCCAGGCTCTCAATGAAGGCCTGCTCGATCTCGTCGAATGAGTGCGGCGGGACAGCGTCTTGTAAGGTCTCGAGCCGCTTGATGTACACGGCCGGCAAGAAGCCACCCATGATCGACAGAACCTGCCCGAGCTTGATGTAAACGCCCCGCAGCTTCAGCATCCCCGCGAGCATCCGCTTGGAGTTGTTCTCGTCGACCCTAGCTTGACGCCGAGTCAACCATGCCGGCACGACCGGCTCCTCGTGCCCGGTGTCAGGATCGAGACGCCAGCGCCGAAACAGCTTCAACAGGCCCAATTGGACCAAGTAGCTGGCGAGAATGACACCAAAGGTGAGCTGGGCACGAACGAGGCGGATGAATAGACTCATGCGAATTGGCGTCTGGGCAAGCCTAGCAGCGATTGGGCGGGGGCCCACCGCTTTGGCTGCGGGGTCCAACGGGTATAAGGTTCTAAGGTAGTGTCGGGTAGCGAAAGCCGGAAGCTCCGGGAGAAATTGCAAAAGGCCCTCCGGAGGGAGCGGCTCGCGGAAGCCTTGCGCCTGTACGAATCCCTTCAGAAGGTGGAGCGTCACGAAGCACGCTGGCCTCATCGCAAAGGCGACCTACTCAAACGTCTAGGACGGCCGGAAGAAGCGGTCGAGGCCTACGAGCAGGCGATCGACCTCTATGCGCAACAAGGGTTCGTGGCTCGCGCGGCGGCAATGGCCAAAGTCGTCATGGGAATTGCCCCAGAGCGAGAGGACGTCCTCTCTCGCGTGAACCCGGAGATCGCGCGCAAATTTCATCGCTCGACCAGGTCCGCAGTCGTCACGGCCGATCTGGACGAGGAAGCTGAAGGACGCGAGATCACGCACACGCAGACGAAACGAATCACGGCCGACGCGCTTCCGCTGATCGCCGACGAATCCGCCTTGGATGACGCGCTCCGATTCTCGAGCCCACCGGGCTCTCGCCGGCCGACGCTAGACCTGGACATTTCCGATGTGGAGCTGCAGGACCGCCCCCCTCTGACCGATGAAGGCCTCAACGAGCGGCCCACGCCGGAGCACTTGGCCCAACTTCCGTCGGTGCCGCTGTTCGCCGAGGTTCCGCAGGCGTTGCTGGCGAGGATGGTTCAGGAGTCGCGACTGGTCGATCTCGAGCCGGGCCAAAGTCTAGTCGAGCGTGGCACCACCGCTGACGCGCTCTATGTGCTCATCGAAGGAAGCGTACAGTTCGTTCGGAGCGTCAACGAGGCCGCGGAGGTCCTGTCGGAAGGCGACGTCGTCGGCATCTCTTGCCTGCTCGAACGCGCCTGTTACGAAGGGGACGTCACCGCGCGGACAAAGGTCAGCGCCTTACGAATCAGCAAGCTCTTGTTGGACCGACTCGTCATCGAGCACCCGCCCCTTGGCGACGTCTTGCTCGAAGTTCTCGGCCGGCGGCTGGTTGCCACTCTGGTTCGCACCTCGCCCATGTTTGCGGGCTTCGACAATGGCACTCGCTCCGAGGTCGCCACGATGTTCGAGGTGCGCCGGGCCAGCCCTGGGACCGTGATTTTGGAGGCCGGCAGGCGGGCAGATGGGCTTTATATTCCTATGATCGGCGAGCTGAGCGTCATCGGCTCGGATGGACAGGAATTCGGCAGGCTAAAACTGGGGCGTGCGCTTGGTCAGAACTCGATCCTGACCCGAACGCCGTCGCCAGTGACGGTGCTGGCCACGTCCGACGCACTGGTGCTGAGAATGTCCGCCAGGCGCTTCCACGAGGTGGCGTCCGCGCATCCGGCGATTGTCGCGCACCTCGAGGAGCTGGCGCAGGGACCGGACACCCCGACCTTCTCGCTCGTTCCGGCGGCTCAGCGAAAAAGCAGCGCCTGAGGCTCGCTGCGGGCGAGGTGCGCCCCTTGACGAAGCGCCTATACTGGGGCTCCCATGAGTTACAGCGCATCCTTTCGTTGCGTCGCCGGTTGCAGTGGAACCTATCCTCTCACCCAGGTGATTTACTCCTGCCCCGAGTGCGGCGAGCTCCTCGAAGTTCAGCACGACATCGAGGCCTTGAAGAACCGCAGCGGATCCTCCTGGAGCAAGCTCTTCGATCAGCGCTGGATGACCCGGGACTGGCCGTACGGCAGCGGTGTCTGGGGCAAGAAGGAATGGGTACAGCCGCACCTTCGCGAAGCCAACGTCGTGTCGACCGCAGAAGGCGGCAGCAACCTCTTCTGGGCGGAGAGGTACGGTAAAACGCTCGGTCTAGACGACCTGTGGATCAAGAACTGCGGCAACAGCCACACGGGCTCGTTCAAGGACTTGGGCATGACCGTGCTGGTGAGCACCGTGAAGCAAGCGATCGAGGACGGGCAACCGATTCGCGCCATCGCCTGCGCGTCGACCGGAGATACCTCCGCCGCGCTTGCTGCCTACTGCGCGTCGGCCGGGATCCCATCCGTGGTCTTGTTGCCCAAGGGCAAGGTCACCACGGCCCAGCTCGTTCAGCCCTTGGCGAACGGAGCGCTCGTCTGCGCCCTCGACACCGACTTCGACGGCTGCATGGAGATTGTGCAGAAGCTCACGACCGAGAAAGGCATCTACCTCGCCAACTCGATGAACTCGCTTCGCCTCGAAGGTCAGAAGACGGTCGCCATCGAGATCGTGCAGCAGTTCGACTGGAAGGTGCCCGACTGGGTGATCATTCCCGGTGGCAACCTAGGCAACGTCGCGGCGCTCGGTGCGGGCTTCAACATGCTGCTCGAGCTCGGGCTCATCTCGAAACGACCGCGGATTTGCCTAGCGCAGGCCGAGAAGGCCAATCCCCTGTACCTCGCATACAAGGCCGGCTGGGAGAACTTCAAACCAATGACCGCCGGCGCCACCGAAGCGAGCGCCATTCGGATCGGAAATCCGGTGAGCGTTCGCCGCGCGATTCGCGCCCTGGAGGCGTTCGACGGCGTGGTAGAGCAGGCAAGCGAGTCGGAGCTCGCCGAAGCGTCCGCCGCAGCGGACCGGGCCGGCAGCTACACCTGCCCTCACACCGGCGTCGCGCTCGCAGCGCTCGAGAAGCTTCGGGCCAAGGGCACAATCGAACCCGGCCAGAAGGTCGTCGTCATCTCGACCGCCAACGGCTTGAAGTTCACGCAGTTCAAGATTCGATATCACGAGAACGAAATCCCAGACGTAGAAAGCAAGCACCCGAACACTCCGGTGAGCTTGCCCAGCGAGTTCGAAGCCGTGAAGACCTCAGTGTTCAGAGAGCTGGACAAGCGCGCGAAGACCCAAACCGCCTGACCCAAGCCCGCGGCACCGCATCACCCCAGTTCCTCCAACAGCAACTCCCGCGCATCCCGCCGCAAGTTCACCAATCGAATTCGTACTTCGAACTGCTCGTCGCTCTACGCGCTTCGAGCCGAGCGCCCTGCCCTCTAGGTCTCGTTCGCTGTGCTCGCCCAGGGCGACGAAGTCGAATCGGCGAGCCCGGCGCGAATGCTCGTGGGCTCAGTAGGGTCAGGAAGTTGCCGTCGAACTTGGTCGCCACTGCGTCCTCGCCGCTCTCTAGACGAAGATTCACCGCTCAGCCCTTCTGGCGGTGCACCGCGGCCCGCGCTTCTTTGAGATCTTCCTGGCGGCGGATCGATTCGCGTTCGTCGCCCTTCTTCTTGCCGCGTCCGAGGCCCAGCTGGACCTTGGCCACGCCGTTCTTGAAGTAGACCTGGAGCGGAACCAGGGCGTAGCCTCGCATCGTCAGTCGTCCGCGAAGCTTTTCGATTTCGCGCTTGTGCACCAGCAGCTTTCGGCGGCGCTGGGTCTCGTGCCCCGCATGGCCGCCCATTTCGTAGGGCGCGATGTGCATGTTGTAGAGGAAGAGCTCGTCAGCATCGATTCGGCAGTAGGCCGCCTCGAGGTTGCCGCGGCGCGCGCGCAAGCTCTTCACCTCGGTACCGTAGAGCACCATCCCCGCTTCGAGTCGTTCCTCGATGTCGTAGCGTTTGGCGGCCATCGGGTTGCGGCACACCAGGAACTCCATCCCGGGAACGCCCTTATCAACGCGCTTCTTCGCCATCGCCTGCCGGCTCTAGCACGGGCTCTTTGCCTTTGCGAAGTTGCTCGAGCCAATCGAGCTCCGCTCGAAGTCGTTCGGCACCCGCGAGGTCGCCTTTGCCCTCGGCTTCGTCCAGCGCTTGCTTCCGCTCGTCGAGCTCCCGATTCCAACGCGCAACGGCGGAAGGAGACTCGTCGAGCGACCAGCCACGCGCGCTCGCCGTGACCGGAAACCGGACACGCGCTTCGGGCGCTCGGGAACCGGGCACCGACACCTCGAGCACAAGCCGCGGCCAGGACGGATCGATTTCGACCACGCAGGGCGATTCGCCCCAGTCAGGCTGCGGCCGAAAGACCTCGGACACGAAGCCTTCGGAATCGACCTGCGCCCAGGCCATGCAGAACCGCCCCCGTTCGCGAATCAGAACGACTAGATCGCGCTGGCCGTCTCGGTCGAAGTCCGGACGCGGATCGGGGGCGAGCTCGAGCCAAAGCCGCTCGGGCCAGCGCACGTCGGGAACTCGCATCGCCAATGAGGGGCCGCGGGTCGTCACCAGACGAACGGTCGAATCGGGACCCTTGGTCGCGTCGAAGGCCACGTACCCGCGCTCTTCAATCCTGCGACCGATCGTGAAGCCGTGCTGTCGGAGGTCTTCGATGATCGCGTTGGCCTCCGCGCGCGGCTCGACGCCGACCCGCAGGTAGTCCAAAGGATCTTGAACCGGCGCGGTCGTCGCACATCCAACCAGGACTGCACAGGCAACAACGAGAGAGCGCACGGTGTGACTCTACGTCGCCTGAGCAAGAACGCGAGCTGCCAGCACTAGGGTGTGCACCTCTTGGACCGCGCCGGCGCGCAGGGCCTCTGATGCGGCCCGCAATGTCGCCCCCGTCGTTCTCACGTCGTCGATGAGAAGCACCCGCCCAAGCCCGCGAAGCCGCCAAGGTGCGAAAGCCCCCGCGATGTTGTGCTTCCGCGCACGATGCGGCAGATCGACCTGGCTCGGGTGTTCCGCACGCGCCGAAGGCCGCGGAGCAGCAAGGGAACGCCAAGCGCTTTCGCCACTGGCTTCGAAAGAAGCGCAGCCTGATCGTAACCGCGGGAGCGGCGCCGACGCCAATGAAGCGGAACGGGAACGACGGCATCGGCCTTGCCCCTCCATCGATGCGAGTCATCCGCCATCAGCGCGCCGAGTATCGCGCCAAGCTCACTTCGGCCCGCGTACTTGAAGCGCTGAATTGCGTCGGCAACCGGACCGCCGTACTCGAAGACCGCGCTTGGGTCGGACGTCCGCTCTACGAGCAGCGCGCATGAAGCGCAGAAGACGTCGGTCAACTCTAGGGGTTGGTCGCATCCAGCGCATCGCTGTGGTGCGAGCAGGGTGACGAGGCCGGCGATGAGCTCGCGCATGAAGCTATATCGAGCTTTTGGCTTGGGAGTTGTGCGGGGGCTGACGGTGGCGGGGGGTGTTGTCTTGCGGGTTGGTGGGTGGGGGAGCGGGTGGCGTCCTACGGGCTTAGTGGTCATAAGGCTCGCCGCGCAGGATAGAGAACCCACGGTAGATTTGCTCTGCCAAGAACAAGCGCGCGAGCCGGTGGGGCAGCGTCATGGCCGAAAGCGAGAGCCTCAAGTCTGCCTTCTTCGATACCTCTTGGGGAAGCCCGTACGCGCCACCGACTAGAAACACCAATGTCTGCACCGATTCGTTCTCCGCGCGCCCCAGCCAGGTCGCTAGGTCGCGACTGCTTAGGGAGCGGCCGTCGACTTCGAGCGCAACGACACGTGAGCGATCGGGGATGCTTCGCTCGAGGCGTTCGGCAAGCTCTTCGACCTTCCCGTCCTTGAGCTCAATCTCTTCGAGCTTCGCGTAGCGCCCGATGCGCGCGTAGTAGTCGCCGAGCAGCGACCGCAGATCGCGGTCCTTTGCTTTGCCAACGGCGATGATTCGTACGCGCACGATGCGAAGGCTTAGGGAAAGCGGAAACCTTCGTCCGCCTGCTGCCCTTCGAACTCCACCCGGTCGGCGTCGAGCCAGAGCCCTTCGAGGTCGTAGTAGCCGCGCGTGTCCTGATGGAAGATGTGCGCGACCACGTCACCAAAATCGAGAAGCACCCAGTTGCCCTGCGGCAGGCCTTCGACGCCTGAGCAGCGCGAACCATACTTGTGCTTGAGGTCCTCTTCGATGCCGCGGGCGATCGCAGCAACCTGGCGATCGCTTCGCCCGCTCATCACGACCACGTAGTCGGTGTAGTCGACCTTGCCTCGCACATCGATGATTTCGATATTTCCGGCTTTTTTGTCGAGGCCCGCCTCGGCGACCTTCAAAGCCAGCTCGCGGCCGACTAGCTGGTCCTTGCTCGTGGGGGAGCTCGGGTTCGTCTCCAATTGTGCGCCTTCTGCTTGTTTGGCCAACTAGCATCCTCCTTTACTGACGGATTTGGCCCTCGCCTTGGCCAACCCATTTGAGCGTACAGAGCTCAGCCAAGCCCATTGGACCATACGCGTGGAGCTTTGTTGTCGAAATTCCGATTTCTGCGCCCAGGCCGAGCGCGAATCCGTCGTTGAAGCGAGTCGAGGCGTTCACCAGAACCAGGCTCGCATCGACTTCCCGCAACCAGCGATCGGCGTGGGCGCTGTCCTTGGTGACGATCGCCTCGGTGTGATTCGAGCCGTGCTTGGCGACGTGCGCGAGTGCCCCGTCGATTCCGTCGACGACGCCTACGTTGAGAATCAAGTCGAGGTACTCGGTGTCCCAGTCCGCTTCGCTTGCCGGCTTGACGCCGTTGAGGTGCGCAGCCGCGCGATCGTCCGCGTGAATTTCGACCCCTTCCGCCCCCATCGCCTCACCTAGCTTCGGCAAGAACGTCGGCGCCAACTCGGCATCGACCAGAAGGGTTTCCATGGAGTTGCAGACACCGGGACGCTGGACCTTGGCGTTTAGCGCGATCTCGATGGCCATGTCCGCGTCGGCGCTGCGGTCGACAAAGACGTGACACACACCTTTGTAGTGCTGAATGACGGGGACCCGCGCGTGCTCGGCGACGAACCGAATCAATCCTTCTCCACCTCTCGGGATGACCATGTCGAGAATACCATCAAGACCAATCATCACCAAAGTCGCTTGTCGATCGGTGGTGGGCAGCAAGGTGACCGCTTCGGGGGGCAGGCCCTCGGCAGCGAGCGCCTTGTTGAACACCTCCGCGATCGCGGTGTTGCTGTGAAAGGCTTCCTTGCCGCCGCGTAGCAGCACCGCGTTCCCGCTCTTGAGGCAGAGCGAAGCGGCGTCTGCCGTCACGTTCGGCCGGGACTCGTAGATGATGCCGATGAGCCCGAGCGGTGCGCGCATCTTTCCGACGCGAAGGCCGTTGTCGAGCACACGCTCTTCGACGACCGTGCCGACTGGATCGGGAAGCGCGGCGACTTGGTCGAGGCCATCTGCGACGCCATCGAGACGCTTCCGATCGAGCTGCAGGCGATCGAGCATCGCTTTGGAGAGCCCCATCTCTGCGGCCGCGAGCATGTCTTTGCGGTTGGCTTCGATCACGGCGTCGCCAGCCTCGCTACGCAGTGCTTGAGCAGCTCGGAGCAGGACGGCGTCCTTCTGCGCCGTACTCGCATTGGCAAGCACGCGCGAAGCGTCTTTGGCTCGCTGGGCTAGGCCCGTGACGAGCGCGGTCAGGTCATCGCTCATAGCCCGTGACGGTAGCACCTTTTCCCGCAAGCGGGAGCCGGGCTGCTCAGGCGTCATTCTTGGTCAGAACGATGTCGTCCCGGTGCACGACCTCGTCGCCAACGTGGCTTCCGATTCGCTCTGCAATCTGCTGACTGTGTCCGCCTGCGAGCAGGCGAACCTCGTCGGCACCGTACCGGGCCAATCCACGCGCAAGCTCGATTCCTGACTCGTTGATGATCGATACCGCGTCCCCCGCCTTGAACGAACCCTTCACCGAAACGACTCCTGCGGGCAGGAGGCTCGAGTGGCGCTTCTCGAGCGCTCGGCAAGCCCCGGCGTCGACCACGATCCGACCACGCGGCTTGAGCGTGTACGCGATCCAGTGCTTTCGGCTCGGCAAGGGCGAACCGTGCGGGAGCAGCAGCGTGCCGACGTCTGCGCCTTGCATCAAGTCCTCGAGGAAAGCCTGCGAGCCGGCAGGACCGATCACGACCGGCAAACCATGCAGCGTGGCACGTCGCGCGGCCTCGACTTTCGATTGCATCCCGCCTAGCCCGACATCGCCCTCGGACGGTCTGATGAATGCCTCGATGTCGGACACTTCGCGCACGAGCGAGATGCGCGTGTTTTGGTCATCGAGGATGCCGACTACGTCGCTCAGAAGGACCAGTAGGTCGGCACCCACGAGGGTGCACACCATCGCCGCCAACTGATCGTTGTCGCCAAAGCGAAGCTCGTCGATCGACACGGTGTCGTTCTCGTTGATGATCGGAACGACGCCGAGCTTGAGAAGCTCGTCGATCGCTTGGCGCGCGTGAAGGTAGCGATCACGGTCTGTCACCGCATCGTGCGTGAGAAGGACCTGCGCGACGTGGATGCCAAGCGGCTCGAAGGCATCTTCGTAAGCGCGCATCAGCAGGGACTGCCCGGTCGCTGCGGCTGCCTGAAGGAGCGCGATCTTCTTCGGACGCTCGGTCAGCCCGAGCCGCTCTCTGCCAACAGCGACCGCACCCGAGGAGACGAGCACGACCTTGCGCCCCGCCCTCACCTGGGTCGCAACCTGCTCGGCCACCTGCGCAAACCGGCCGCCTTCGGCGCAGAGCGCGCGGCTGCCGATCTTGACCACCATTCGCTTGCAGTCGCGAAGCGCGGCTCTAGTTTGGTCGCCAGTCATATCCAGCCCCTTGAATCGCATCCCGAACGCCCCGCCGCAACCGGGATCCAAAAAGGGGACAGCGGCCTTCTGGCTGGTAGCATGGGCGGATGCTTGCAGCGGAGGTAGGTCGCTGGTTCGTTTGGCTGGTGGCCTTTGCCTGGGGCGCGGCCTGGGGGAGCTTCTTCAACGTCGCGATCTATCGGTGGCCGCGGGGCATATCGGTGGTGCGCCCGCCCAGTCACTGCCCGGGCTGCGGCGAACCGATCCGGGCCTGGAACAACGTGCCGATCTTCGGCTGGCTCTTTCTGCGCGGGAAGGCGTCCTGTTGCGGCAGCGCGATATCGCCACGCTATCCGCTCGTCGAGTTGCTGACGGCAATCCTCTTCGTCGCGATCGCGGAGCTCTGGGTGGTGCGAGCCCCGCCGGGAACCATGCTTGTGCACGCGACCATCGAAGCACTTCTCTACTTCGTGTTCGCAGGCGGGCTTCTGATCGCCACGTTCGTCGACCTCGAATGGATGGAGATCCCCGATGAGGTGAGCCTGCCCTGCGCGGCGCTCGGCCTGATGAGCGCCCCGTTTCGGACCGAGCCCGGACTTTGGTCCTCCGCAGTCGGCGCAGGCGCTGCCTACCTCGTGGTGCAGTTGGTTTTCGTTTGGGGCTACGAGCACATCGCCGGACGCCGGGGAATGGGCGAAGGGGATTCGAAGCTCTTGCTGATGATCGGTGCGTTTCTTGGATGGAAAGGCGCGCTCTTCAGCGTCGTCGCGGGGTCCTTGCAAGGGCTGCTGTTCGCGGCCTTCGCATTGGTCACCGGACGGCAACTGACACCAGACATCGACGAACGCGTCATCGATGGTGAAGTGATCGAAGCGCCCGAGGAGCCCGACAACAGCCGGGTCGGGCAACTCAAGCTTCCGTTTGGGCCGTTTCTAGCGTTAGGCGCGCTAGAGTACCTTCTCGCGGGCGACGCGATACTGTCCTGGTACTTCGGCCTGCTGCAGCGATGAACGCCTAGCGTCGGTACCCGCCGCGGCCGCCACCGCCACCGCCGCCGCCACCCTCACGCTCGCGCGCAAGGTCGACGCGAATCGTCCGGCCGCCGAGCGAGGCGCCGTCCATTTGGTCGCGGGCTGCCGCGGCAGCCTCTTCGGTGGTGAAGGTCACGAAGCCGAAGCCGCGGGAACGGCCGGTTTCACGATCGCTCACAACCTTGGCGTCGGTAACCTCACCGAAAGGGGCGAATGCATCCTGAAGGTCTTCAGTGGTCGTGGCCCAGGCGAGGCCCCCGCAGAACAGTCTCTTACTCATGGTCAACTCTTTCACTGTGCAGCTGACGCGGCGCCATGCCGAGGCAGTGCTTCAATTCGATTCCGGCTTACCGGATGCGCTCGATTGTACAGCTTGGAACCGATCCCACAAGGCCGGCGTCGACTCCTCACCCAAACGGGTTTTGTAGTCCTCGTCTTTCGCTCGGCCTTGGAGCTTGGCGATCTCGCCTATGAGCTTGTCCCGCGAACCGACCTTCTTGCCGATCGCTTCGAAGACCTGCTCCAGATGGAGCAGCTTCTTGTTGGACACGTGATCCAAGCCCTTTTCCGCGTTCAGCCGGTCGAGCCAGAGGTCTTTGCCCGCGACCTTCTTTACGGCGGCGACCAGTTTCTCTTTTGCCTTCTTCGGATCGTCTCCGAAGCGCTCTTTCATCATCGACAGGGGGGACTTGCTCATCACGTGCACCTTCGCCCCAAAACGCCAGGTTTTCTGGGCTTTGGAGCGCCCGGATTAGCACGGAGGCCTCCCTACGCAACCCGCCACCCCGATCTTCCCAGGTTGAGTTGGGAGGGAAATTCGGCGTTGCGCTTCGGTTTGACGATTATTAACAGAGTTGTTACTAACCGCCTTGTGAATAACCAAGGACTCGCACGGACGCAGGCCGTTTCGGGACTTCTGTTCTCGCTGTTCGCCCTGGTCCACCTGAGCAACACCGCCCTCGCCGTCCTCGGCCCCGATCCGTACGACGGATTCCAGAGCTCGGTTCGAGGGGTCTACCAGTGGCCTCTCCTCGAGCTGGCCCTCGTCGCGACGCTCCTGGCGCACATCGTCTCCGGCGTGCTGCGGATACGCGGCCGGCGCGGCTCCAAGGCCAAGCCGCCTCTTCGCCTCCGGCTCCACCGCTACGCGGCCTACTACCTGGCGATCTTCGTGTTCGGCCACATGGCAGCGACCCGACTTCCCGCCGTGCTCGCGGACGCGCCACCGTTTTTCGGCGGGGTCTCGTTCTCCCTGCACTTCATGCCCTTGTGGTTCTATCCGTACTACGCGCTGCTCGGCATCGCTGGGGTGTACCATTTGTTCTATGGCATTCCCGTTGCGCTCGGCGTTCTCGGGATACGCGCCCCGCAGGCGATTCGTCGCGGCCCCGGCTTTTGGATTCCGGTCGGCGCAGGGGCCACGATCATCGTCCTCGCCCTTCTGGGCTTTGGCGGGGTTCTCTATGATATCGACGATCCGTTCGACAACGACTTCGCGCGCGCATACGAGGCAGCCACCGAGTACTTCTCTGGCGAGTCAGAGTAGCGATGGGACGACCCAAGGACGCAGACTCGGAACGAACTCGAGCCACGATTCTCGACGCTTCCGAAAACGAGTTCGCCGAGCATGGGTTTCACGGCGCGCGCATGGTCGCCATTGCCAAGCGCGCGGGGCTGACGCACGGACTGCTGCACTACTACTTCGATACCAAGGAACGCCTCTACGAAGAGGTGGTGGGGCGTCTCTTTCAGCGTCATCTACGGCTGTTCGAGCAACTGGGAGCAGATGGCGCTCTGATTTCGCCGCGCGACGTCGTCCTACAGAGCTTCGACCTGTTCTGGGAACACCCAAATCAGGTGCGAATCATGCTCTGGGAGATGGCATCGGGGGATGGTCAGCTCGAAGGCGCGATGAAGGGCTTCTACGACGGGATGGCCGGAGCGCTTGCGACGCTTCCGCAAAAGGCGCCAAGCGCAAAGCCCGGTCAAGACCCTCGCGACGTATATGTGTCGATACTGGGCGCCCTGGTGGTCTACTTCTTTCGCGATCCCCTCATCAATAGGCTCTTCGGAGAGAAGCGGTTCACCGAGGCGGACCGCAAGCGCCGCCGAGAGCACATGGCTGCCCTCCTCGACCTGCTGCTTTGAGCGAAAGTCCGGTGGATCGAGCCCGGCGGGCGAAGTAGAGTCAAGCCGCTCATGAGCGCAGAATTCGTTCACTTGCACGTTCACAGCGAGTTCTCGATGTTGGACGGGGCCATCCGGATTCCGCAGCTCGTCGAGAGCGTCGGCAAGATGGGCATGCCTGCGGTCGCGCTGACCGACAACGGCAACATGTTCGGCGCCGTGCAGCTGGTGCGCGCGTGCAAGGGGACCGACGTGAAACCGATCCTCGGCTGCGAGGTGAGCTTCACTGCGGGCGACCGCCGCGACCCGAACAACCATGAGCTTCATCATTTGCTGCTGCTCGCGAGCTCTCAGGAGGGCTACCAGAACCTGGTTCGCTTGGTGAGCGCCGGATGGGTCGATGGGATGGCGGTCTATGATCAGCCGCGCATCGACTTCGAGGTGCTTCAGAAAAACAGCAAGGGCGTCGTCGGGATGAGCGCCTGCATGGGCGGTCACGTTGCCCAGGAGATCCTCAACAAGGGTCCCGATGTGGGGCGTGAAGCGCTCGCAAAGCTGCGCGACTCGTTCGACCCGGGGTACTTCTTCGTCGAGATTCAGGACCACGGCTTTCCGGAAAACCGACCGCTCAACCAAGTGCTCGGCCGGCTCGCCAAGGAGCTCGAGCTGCCGCTGGTGGGCACCAACGACTGCCACTACCTCGAGCGACAGTCCGCGCATGCGCAGCTGGTGCTGCAGTGCATCGGCGCGGGGCGCAGCGTTCGCGAGATGGAAGCGGTGCACCACCACTCCTCCGAGCTCTATCTCAAGACGCCCGAGCAGATGCTCGACCTCTTTGCCCATGTTCCCGATGCGGCGAAGAACACCCTCTTGATCAGCGAAATGTGCGCTGGCCAGGCCACGCCGCTGGCCGACCCGAGGCTTCCCCGGTTCTCGGTGCCTGGCGGGGCAAGCGAGGAAGACTACCTGCGCGCGCTCTCGGTCGCCGGCCTCGGGCGGCGCATGGTGGAAATGCGGGCGCGCGGCGAGACCTTCGAAGAGAGCCCCTATCACAGCCGCCTCGAGCTCGAGCTCGGCGTCATCTTGAAGATGGGGTTCGCCGGGTACTTCCTGATCGTTCAGGACTTCATCAACTGGGCTAAGGATAGCGGCGTGCCTGTGGGGCCTGGACGCGGTTCGGGGGCGGGCTCCTTGGTGGCCTGGGCGCTTCGCATCACCGACTTGAACCCAATCACACACGGGCTTCTCTTCGAGCGGTTCTTGAACCCCGAGCGCGTGTCGATGCCGGACTTCGACATCGACTTCTGCATGGATCAGCGCGACCGCGTCATTCAGTACGTGCGCGACAAGTACGGCCAAGCGAGCGTCGGCCAAATCGCGACCTTTCATCAGCTCAAGAGTCGAAGCGTCGTGCGAGACGTGGGGCGCGTGATGGGCATGACGCCAGGGGAAGCGGGCCTGATCGCCACGATGATTCCGGAGCCGGTCGGCGGAAAGAGCGTTTCGATCAGCGATGCGCTCGAACAAGAAGCTCGGCTCAAGACGGCGTATGAGCAGGACAGTCAGGCGCACGAGCTGCTCGACACGGCTCAGGCGCTCGAAAACCTGACGAGGCATGCGGGCATGCACGCAGCGGGCGTCGTCATCAGCGAGGGTCCGATCTGGGACCACGTGCCGGTGTTCTGTCCGGAAAAGGACGTCTACGTCACGCAGTACCACAAGGATGACGTGGAGGCGGCGGGCCTGGTGAAGTTCGATTTCCTCGGGCTGCGCACGCTCACCGTCATCGACATTGCGACCAAGCTGATCGACCGCCGCCCGGATCGCAAAGGAGAGCCGTTCCGGATCGACCAGATCCCGATGGACGACGACGCGACTTACGCGCTCCTGCAATCGGGCGAGACGACCAATGTGTTCCAGCTCGAATCGAGCGGTATGCAGAACTTGTTCAAGCAGCTCAGACCCGATCGCTTCGACGACATCGTGGCCGCCGTCGC
This sequence comes from uncultured delta proteobacterium, assembly GCA_963716775.1. GTDB lineage: Bacteria > Myxococcota_A > Polyangia > Polyangiales > Houyiibacteriaceae > SG8-38. The sequence continues at coordinate 27,781 of CAVQUI010000006.1, read as the reverse complement.
CCTGTATCGCCCCGGTCCCATGGGCGCACAGATGGACAAGGACTTCGTCCATCGAAAGCACGGGCGGCAGCGGGTTCAGTACCCGCATCCGTCCCTCGAAGGCATCCTGCAAGAGACCCGCGGCGTCATCGTCTACCAGGAGCAGGTCATGCAGATCGCTCAAGAGATGGCTGGGTACTCGCTCGGCGGCGCCGATCTCCTTCGGCGCGCGATGGGCAAGAAGAAGGCGTCCGCGATGGACAAGCAGAAGGCCATCTTCATCGAGGGCGCGACCGGGCGCGGACACACCCAAGAGAAGGCCGAGGAAGTCTTCGACCTGATGGCGTACTTTGCGGGGTACGGTTTCAACAAGAGTCACTCCGCGGCGTACGCGCTCATCACCTATCAGACGGCCTACCTCAAGTCGCACTACCCTGTCGAGTTCACCTGCGCGACGCTGACTGCCGACAAAGAAAAGATCGACAAGGTGGTTCGAACGGTCGCCGAGGCGCGGTCGATGGGGATCACGGTCCTGCCGCCGGACGTGAACGAGTCGGAGATCGAGTTCACGGTGGTCTACTACCCGGACGACGCGCAAGATGTCGCGCGGCTTCGGCACAAGCCGGTTTGCTACAACGGCGAGGTGCACGACCCGATGGGGCCGAAGATTCGTTTCGGACTTGGTGCGATTAAGGGAGTGGGCTCGGCGGCGGTCGAAGCGATTCTCGAAGCCCGGCAAGGGGAACCCGATGAACAAGGCGGCAAGGCGCACGAGCGCCCCTTCGTCGACCTGTTTGATTTCTGCGCTCGCGTGGACTTGCGGCGGGTGAACAAGAGCGTGATCGAAGCGCTCGTGCAGTGCGGGGCGTTTGATACGGTTCACCACGCGATCGACGTGCATCGCTCGCAGTCGTTCGTAGCCATCGAATCGGCGATCGAGCGAGGCAAGCGGATCCAGGCGGAGCGTTCGAGCGGGCAGGAAAGCCTCTTCGGCCTGATGGGCGGCGAGGAAGAAGCGCAGGCCTACGAGCACCCGGGCGGCAGCTTCCCGGTGCTGGATGCTTGGGACTCGCGCGACCAGCTCTCTCGGGAGAAGGGCACGCTTGGTTTCTATGTTTCGGGGCATCCTCTCGACCGATATCGGGGCGAGCTGCTCCGCTTCTGCGACGCGACGACCGAGAGCGCGGCCCAGCTCGGCAATCATCAGCAGATCACCGTCGGCGGCACTGTCGAGGGCTATCGCGAGCGCCGCACCAAGATGGGGCACACGATGGCGTTCTTTCACATCGAAGACGCGCTCGGCCGCATTGAAGTCATCGTGCGCCCCAAGCCTCTCGAGAAGCCCGGCATCCGCGAGGCCCTTCAGTCGGGCGAACCCATCTTGCTCGGCGGCCGCGTCAAGCACGAGCAGGACCGCAACGACGACAGCGCTGCACCTGAGGCGAAGATCCTCCTCGAAGAAGCAACGCTTCTTAGCGACGCACTTCAAGAACGCACCACGTCGATCACCGTGCGGCTCGCAGTCGAAACCATCGACCGGACGAAGCTCGACTCCCTCCGCTCGATGCTCGAGCAGTACCCGGGCCCCTGCCCCGTCACGCTCGAGCTCAACTCGCCGGGCGACTGGCGCGTGAACCTCGCCGAGACCGGCCTCTTCGTCGACCCGAGTGACGCGCTGCTCACGGGCCTCGAACGACTGTTCGGCGGCAAAGTCTGTGAGCTTCATTGAGCCGTGCGCCTCGAACCCGAGCCAAGAACCGAAGAGGAGCTGCTCAGACGGGCTTGGGATCTCGGAGGGCTGACGCTCGGCGAGCTCGGGGAGCGCGTGGGTGTCGCGGTGCCGGCCGAAGGTGTCCGCGGCAAGGGTGTCGCAGGGCAGATTCTCGAGAAGGCGCTTGGGGCGAGTGCGGGTTCGCGCGCCGAGCCGGATTTCGTGCAGCTCGGTGTCGAGCTCAAGACGATTCCCCTCGATGCCTGCGGGAAGCCCAAGGAGTCCACTTTCGTGGCATCGATTCCTTTGTCGGCGATGGCGGACACCGATTGGGAGCAGAGCGTCGTACTGAAGAAGCTTTCGCGCGTGCTCTTCGTTCCCGTCGAGGCGGCTTCTCAGACCCCATTGCGCGATCGGCGAGTGGGTCGTGCCTACCTCTGGTTGCCGACGGAGGATGAGAAGCTGCTGCTTCGCGCGGACTGGGAGCAACTTGCCGAGATGATCGCCGCCGGCGACGTCGAACGGATCAGCGGGCACATCGGTGAGGTCATGCAGGTTCGTCCGAAGGCGCCCCACGGAAGGAGCCGGCGCCGCGCGCCCGACGAGGAAGGCGCCGTACAATGGACGATGCCCCGGGGGTTCTATCTGCGGCCGGCGTTTACTGGAGCAGTTCTCGCGCGACTGCGGGCCGAGGAGTGAGGTGACGCGGAGCTGGGCGCCGGAGCGACTCGCTAGTCTGGAAGCCTCGTTGAAGGCTGCCGGGGACCCGAAGCGCGCGGCCGACATGGCACGCTACATGAAGAACCAATTCGCGTTCTACGGAGTCATTGCCGGCGAGCGCCGCGCCCTGCAGCGCGCCGCGTTCAAGGGTGCGCCTATTCCTTCTCAGGGCGACGTGATTCGACTCACCAAGGGCTGCTGGCGCAAGGACGAGCGCGAGCTTCAGTACTTCGGCGCGGACTACGTGAAGCAGCATATCGGCGTGTGCGACGAGAGGTTCCTCGACCAGGGCGCGTTTCTCGTCAGCCACAAGTCATGGTGGGACACTGTCGACGTCTTGGCCGGACACGGGGTGGGACGTTTGGCGAGCCGCTACCCGTCGATCGCCGTCGAGATGAATGATTGGATCGACTCCGACAACATCTGGATCGCGCGCACCGCGAGCCCGACGTACAGAGCTTCACCCAAGGTCTTGGCGCCACGAAGCTGGGTGGCGAGCAGTCGACGGATCGCCCGACGCCCATGTACCGCAAAGTCAGCGTTGGGGCCGACCTGCATCACGGCGTCGTTGGTTTCGGACTCGGCTGCCATGACCCCAGCGCTCAGCGGGCGAAGGGCGGGAGGGGCGGTGGGTTGCTGCTGCGGTTGCGGGCGATGCCGGGCGAGAGCTCGTAGACGCGGATGATGTCATCCCAGACGGTCGCGCCGGGCTCGATGGCGTTCTTCCCGGTGTATGGCGAGGCGGCTGCGAGCGCGCGCGAAACCAGAGGCCGCAACGGTGACAAGGCCACCTTGCGAACCCGAGCGCGGCTGCGGAGCTCCTCCATGTGCTCTCTTCGGGAGATGCGCTGGAAGCCGAGCATCTGCTCGCTGTACTTCTCGTCCATCCAGCATTCGTAGAACCAGCCGTCCTTGATCGACAGATCGGGGCTCGGCCTAAATGCTTTTTCGGGTGGCATCGACATGCCCAACGCATCGAACACCTCGCCGCGCAACTGACGCGCGGTCACCTTCCACGACTGGTCACCACCGATGAGAAACAGATGTCCATCGAGCTGCTGGGCCGCTGCCGAAGCGATGGCGCGCGCGGCGTCCCGAACGTCGACGCCGTGCTCGGGCTGATCGAGCGACACCATGAAGACGAAGGGGCGATAGCTCGGGTGCTCCGGCATCAAATTGCGGAGATCCATCACGGCGCCGAGTCGCAACGAGCACTGGCGGAGACCCGAATAGCGAAGCCAGCTCTCGGCGGTGAGCTTCTGCAAGCCATAGTTGTCGGCAGGGTGACATGGATCGGTCGACTCCCGGAGCGGGTCGCCAGGTGCGCAGGGGCCGAAGGCCGCGTAGCTCGACACGAATACGAAGAATGCCTTGGGCGCGTGCCGCTTCGTCGCGTCGATCAGATGCTGGGTACCCCCGAGGTTCACCGCTTCGGCCCGCTCGGGATCTGCGTATGAAATCGGTGCTACGACCGCGGCGCAGTGTACGACGACGTCGGGTTTCACGAGCGCGACGAGCCGGGTCACCGCGTTGGCGTCGGTGAGGTCGCAGGCTTCGAAGCGAACGTCGGCGGGGATGCCCTCGGAATGGAGGTCCGTCGCTATGACGTCCATACCGCGACGGGCCAGCGCGCCGATCACGTAGCTGCCCACTTTTCCCGCGGCCCCCGTCAGTAGTGCGGTCCTGCTCATGGTCTTTCTCCCGGCACGAGCCGGTGCGCAGGGGGTCCTACGAGGACCAGGACTCGTTGACAAGGTGGCTCGACTCCGAGGAGAGGCGCTCGCCCTCGCCGCGCGTGATGATGACGCTCATCGAGAGCTCTTGCGTAGCTTCCACGTGCCCGGGTAGAGCAGCACGAGCACGGGGAGGATCTCGAGCCGGCCGGCCCACATTTCGAAGCTAAGAAGAAGCTTGATCGAGGCCGGAAGGCCGGCATCCGTGATGCCGGACGAAAGGCCCACGGTCCCGATAGCGGACGCGCTCTCGAAGAAGGCATCCTGCGGTGCGAATCCCGCCAGGACCAAGGCCCCACCCCCGACGAGCATCAACAGGGTCGTGAAGAACTTGCGCGTGGTCGACCAGCCAGCAGGCTCCTCGAGCGAGAAGCCAGTCGTCGTCAATGAGCTGACCGTGTCGAACACGGCGTGCCAGGGCCGTCCCTCGAGGACAAAGAGCAGCAGTGCGCCCGCCAAGACGATGCCCACGAGAGCAAGCAGTTGCGGATCGCGAAGGCGGCCGTCGCTCTGCGAACGAATGCATCGAACTCTTCGCTGAGGTCTTTGCACCGCGCTTCGCTGCTGTCGATGAGCACGACTTCGTGCGACCCACTGCGGGTGAGATCCCTGCTGAGCTCGTAGCCAATGTCCCCGATACCAACGATGATGACTCTCATAGCGTCCAGCTGCCTGGCCACTGGAGCAGTAGCGCGAGCAGGACTTCCGGTCGCCCGCCAAACATCCGGAGACTTGGGTGCTATACTGGCTTCATGACGACGAGCACGCGCGCTGTAGCCGTTGCGCTATTCGTCGACTTGGTCATCGGAGTGGCCAAGACGGTTGCGTTCCTGCTCACCGGCTCGACGGCGATCTTGGCGGAGGCGCTCCACTCCGCCGCGGATATCACAAATCAGAGCCTCTTGGTCGTCGGGATCGCTCGGTCCCGACGCCAGCCTGATAGCGACTATCCGTACGGCTTCGGTCGATCTCGCTACATCTGGGCGCTCCTGTCTGCCGCCGGGGTGCTGTTCGTCGGGGGCGGCGTGTCGGTAGTGCGTGGAGCGCAGCAAGTCTGGTCGCCGGAGCCGCTCGAGCACCTGGGCCTGGGCTTCGTCATCTTACTGGTGTCACTCGCGGCGGAGAGCATTTCGCTCGCGGTTGGCTTGTCGGCCGTTCGACAATCAGCCCGAGACGCGGGCCAATCCGTTGGGCAATATCTACACACGGGGCCCGATCCGATGGGCGTGGCAGTGGTGCTCGAAGATGCGTCGGCCATACTCGGCGTGCTGATCGCGACGACGGGGCTTGGCTTGGCCGAGCTGACCGGAAACCCAGCCTGGGACGGCGCCGCGTCCGTCGCCATCGGGCTGCTGCTTGGCGCGTCTGCGATCTTTCTCATCAATCGAAACCGCCGCCATCTCCTTGGGGCCGCCCCTCCCTCCGAGTCGGTCGCCCGAATGACGGCGGTTCTCGAAGAGAGCCCGCTGGTCGCTCGAATCCAAGACGTGAAAGTCTCGCAACTCGGAGCCGATTCCGTTCGTTTCAAAGCCGAAGTGACGTTCGACGGTCGCGAGCTCGCTCGGCGTCTGTTGGCCGAACGGGATCTCGATGCGATCTGGGCCGGTCTGAATGGACCGGAGGCACTCGAACGCCTATTGGTCGAGTTCGGCGGCCAAGTCACAGACGCGGTCGGCGCTGAAATCGATCGGCTCGAAGACAAGCTCAGCGAGGCCGCGCCAGAGGCTCGGCACGTCGACCTCGAGCCCGACTGAGACAAGAGCCAGCGGCAAGGACCTCATGTCGTCACTCGATGCAGGAATAGCGCCGGGGCGCATGCATTTCGCCGCCTAGGCTTTTCGTCGCTCCCGCGACTGCTCTAGGAGCGGGAGGCGTTGGTAGCGGCTGGCCTCCTCGAGTTGGCTCAACATCATGCGAGCGACGGGGTCATCCACCTCGTCGAGCTGGCGCTCGCATGCGTCCGCCCTGTCGGTCTCTGCTGCAATCGCCTCGAGGCGCGCTTGCTCGAGCGTTTGCGGAAGCTCGATTTGCCCCATCCATCGATCCTCCGGTGGCTCGATTCGATTTCGCCGATGAAGCTGACGCAACGCATCAATCTGTCGCTCGCAGGTTTCTGCGAGATGGACAAAAGGGTCCAGCTCGCCGAAGCGATCAAGCGCCGCCCGGTAGATCGCGCGCGCCCTGTACTCGCTCTGCAGCGCTTCAGAAAGGATTGCTAGGGTCTTGCTGTCCATAGCGATGCCATCCTCGGATAGAGCTTGGCGAGACTCTCGAGCTCCCGTGCGCACAAGCTGGGCGCAGACGTTTCGCGATGGCGACGAACGACTCCTCAACCGCATCATGTGGTTCTTCGCTGCGCGCAAACTCGACGATCTGCTGCCCATTGATGGTGAGCTCGACCCGTACGGTGGTCGACGCCCCCCATTGTGGCGCACAGCGATGGATCAGGACCTGGGCTTCGATCGAAGCTGCGTGCGGCAGCCCGTCGACAATGGCAGCGCCCCAGCTCGCAGCTGAACGAATGAGGGCGTCCCTGGGTTCAATACCCCGAAAGGTGACTTTGACTTGATCGTTCATGCTTGGTTTCAAAGCAAGCATCGGGCCAACGCGATCTGCCGAGGTTGATAGTCCTCAGATAGTGTAATAGCTTCGGCTTTCCAGGGTCTCGAGTCTCTGAAGACCTTCTTCTCCGGGATGCCACCAGACGCGGGCATTGCCTTCGTCGTCGTCACCCACCAGCACGCGGGGCACTTGAGCCTGATGGCGGACCTCTTGGCCAATGCCCGAGACGCCATGCCCAAAGGAGGTTCGCTCACGATTCGCACGGAGGAAGCACATCTGGACGAGGAGGAAGCCAAGCTGCATCATCCGCTTGCCGAGCGGGGATCCTACGTGCGGCTCTGGGTGCAAGACACCGGCATTGGCATGGACGAGCGCACCAAGGCGCACATTCTGCGTCGAGAGCTTGGTGTCTCGTCAGTAGCCTTCGCGCTCGAGCCACAAGATGATTGCAGTGCGTAGGCTAAGGTTTACTCTCTCCCTTGCAGTGATTCACTTCTGGCAGCGGATACCTGGGTTTCACGACGTCAACTCGCTCGACAATCGCGATCCGAGGGTGCTCGAGCGATTCGCGGAAGTCGCCGGACCGATCCTCTGGAAGTGGTTTCGGCCTCGGATCCGCGGTCTCGAGAGCATTCCCGACGGCGGCGCGCTCTACGTGTGCAACCACAGCGGTGGCTTCATGACCCCCGACACGTGGATCTTGGCGGTCGCCCTGACACGCGAGCGCGGAACCGACGACGTCCCCTATGCACTTGCCCATCAGGTCGTGATGGAAGCCCCGCTCACGAACCAGTTTCTGCCAGCCATGGGTGCAATCGCCGCCAACCCCCAAAACGCACACCGAGTCTTTGCCGCCGGACGCAAGGTATTGGTCTATCCGGGCGGCGACCTCGACGCATTTCGCCCTTCCCGTGACCGAGGTCGCGTCGTTTTTGGTCCCCGCCGTGGTTATGTGCGGCTCGCGCTGCGTGAGGGTGTACCGATCATCCCGGTCGTATCCGCGGGTTCTCACGACGTCTGGTGGGTCCTGAGCGACGGGCGCTGGCTGTCGCGCTTGCTGCGCACACATCGGTTCCTGCGCACCGATGTTCTTCCCATCACGCTTTCGCTTCCTTGGGGGCTCACCGTGGGGGCGCCACCGTTCCTTCCCCTACCCGTGTCGGTCTTCATCGACGTCCTGGAGCCGATCTACTTCGATCGTTCGGGGCCCGAGGCCGCGGACGACGCGAGCTACGTGGAGGAATGCCATCAGCGCGTGCTCGACGCGATGCAAGTCGCACTCGACCAACTCACCGAGGAGCGACGGCTCACGGCGCGATGGCGACGTGCTCTAAGTCAGCGATGGCATGAAGAATGAGGGTTTGCCCTGTCAGCGCCTCGCGCAAGCGATGCGCCACGCAGGTTACGACTGGCGCTGAGAACAAAGGAGACGCGTGATGAAACTCGCTGAAGCCAAGTACGACAACGCCGAAACCGGCTGCTGTGCCAAGCTCGACGCGGCGCTCTGGGATGGACGCAGACTGGAATGGAACGAGAAACCGTTCTTGAAAGACCACATTCGCTCCTTGCTCCACGTGCCGCTCAACTTCGGATCGGTCATTAGTCGGGACCACGCCGCTATCGAAGAAGCCGAGGCCTATCCCGAGGAACCGATTTGGCTGAGCGACGAAGTCTCGCCCTGGGGATCGGACGTCTATGTAGCGGTCGATCGAGAGGTGCCGAACGCCAAAATCGAGAGGCTATCGGGCACCTTCTTGACGAAGGTCTTCGAAGGTCCGTATCGAAACGTGGGCAAGTGGATGGAGGAGATGGATCGGTACGTGAGCGACCAAGGCCTGCAGCTCAAGAAGACCTATTTCTTCTACGCAACCTGTCCCAAGTGCGCCAAACGCTATGGCAAGAACACGGTTGTCCTCTTTGCGCAGCTCGAGTAGCGGCGCGAGCCGACAGAAAGATGGGTCGACGGCTTGGATGGCGGTTGCATCGCCAGTTCAAAGCCGAACGCGGCCGCATCCGATTTCGAGGGCGTGCCCACCATCCATGACGCCGCCCAGCTCGCGGAGCCGGTTGGCCTCGTCGTGGCGCTGCACGGCCGCGCGCAATGGGTTGTTCATCAATAGCTTTTCGACCTTGTTCAGCAACACAGGGAACTCCGGATTCGACTACCCACGAATTTCGGGATCACGTCGATCAGGATTTTTGTGTACCATAGACCGCGAGGAATCGGCATGCCTGGTGAATCTCTGATCGCAGTGTTTATTGATTTTGAGAACTTGGCCATCGGGGCTCAAGTGACGGAGAACGGACGCTTCCAGATCGAGCTGGTACTGAAACGGTTGCTTGAAAAAGGCCGGATCGTCTACAAGCGCGCCTACTGCGACTGGAGTCGCTACCCGAGCGCCGTGCGCGAGTTCCACGGTCAGGGAATTGGTCTCGTCGACATCCCTCAGAGCAGGATGAGTGGGAAGAACAGCGCCGACATCCACATGGTCGTCGACGCCTTGGACCTGTGCTATTCCAAAAGCCATATCGACGCCTTTGCGTTGCTCTCGGGCGACAGCGATTTTTCACCCCTCGTCTCGAAGCTCAAAGAGAACGACAAGCGAGTGATTGGCGTCGGAGTCAAGAAGTCCACGTCTGACCTATTGATAGCCGGTTGCGACGAGTTCATTTACTACGACGACTTGGTCCGCGCGGCCAAGCCAAAAAAGGCCGCGGGGGGCCCTGGTCGCAAGAAGCCCAAGTCTAAGAAGGACGAGGCTGTGGATCTATTCATGGAGATCGTCGAGTCGATGGAGCGGGACTACGACACCCTGTGGGGCTCGATGGTCAAGCAAACGCTGCGACGCGTGCATCCAGGGTTCAACGAAGGCTACTACGGCTACCGGAGTTTCTCGGATCTGATGGAAGACGTCGAGAGCCGCGGTCTCATCAACGTCGAATACGACTCCAAGCGCGGCAACTCGAAGATCAGCGCGCTGTAGCACGCTGATCTCAGCCTCCGATGAGCGGAAGCATTGCAGTTGCGAAGCTGAGCACCAGGAAGAAGCCGCACATGTCGGTGACCGTCGTCAGAATCGGACCGGATGCGAGCGCCGGATCGAACCGCATGCTCCGTAGGAACAGTGGCACCAGACCTCCGAGCGATACGGAGACGATGGTGTTGACCGCCAACGCGAGGCCGACGACGAGGCTCAGGTAGATATTCCCTTGCCAGAAGTATGCCGCCAGACCGAGGAGGGTGCCCAAGACCAGTGAGTTGATGAGACCGACTGCAAGCTCCTTGCTCCAGACGCGTAACGCATCGGCCGGACGAATGAGTCCAAGCGTGATCTCACGCATGCTGACAGCGATCGCCTGATTGCCCGAGCAGCCGCTCATGTCGGAAATGATCGGAAGAAACACGGCGAGCACGATCACCGCTGCAAGCGTCTCTTGATAGAATGCAATGACGCTCGCGGCCATGATGTTGAGCACGATGTTGATGCTGAGCCAGGACAAGCGGTGCCAGGCGCGAGTCAGAGTCGGCATCGTCCGAAGCTCTTCACCGCCGACGATGCCCTGTGCCTTGAGGTGATCGCTCACCTCACGCTCGCCCACTGCTTCCGCGACGTCCGCGTGACGCACGATGCCGACGAGCCGCCCCAAGCGATCGGTAACGGGAACGCCGAGGTAGGCGCGGGTGGCGAAGAAATCTCGAAGAGTGGCAAGCGGAGCTTGAACCGGCACGGCCTCCATGGCCGTGATCATGATCTGCTGGACCGGCGTCCGCTCCGAAGTCAGCACGAGGTCTCGCAAGCGCAGCACGCCTCTTAGGACTCCGGCAGTATCGGTGACGTAGATGTACTGCACGTCGTGGCGCTGATAGCGCTCGGTGTTCCGGCGAAGATCTTCGAGCACCTCTCCCACCGTCACCTCGTTGGGGAAGCTGAGATACTCCGTGATCATGAGCGAGCCGGCGGTGCCCTCGGGGTACTGCGCGAGACGCTCCGCGTCGGCCGCCTCGGCGGGAGGCATCTGCGCCAAGATGGCTTGCGCTTCATCGTCCGGAAGGTGCGATATGAGGTCGGCCTGCTCGTTGCTGGGCAGCTGCGCGACAATTTCCGCGGCCTTCTCCGAATCGAGCTCTCCCAGCATCTCGGTGGCCTGGGCCTCCGGGAGGCTCTCCATCAGGGCGCCGCTGGTCGCGGGCTCCAACATCTCGAGGAGGCGCGCGCTCTCTTCGTTGCCGAGCAAGCTCAAGACACGCGGAAGGTCTCCCGAAGGGACCTCGTCTATGAAGGCTTGTGCCGCGGTTTGGTCCTGCGCGGCGATGAGGCTTCGCAGCCTCTCCCATGGAGGCGCCTGGTCCTTCGACGAACCGTCGGTCTGTGTCATGGCCCGCAGCTATCACCAAGGGGTGCGGAAGTCACGGCTCCGAGCGAGTCACTACCGATACATGCTTGGTGGTGGTCCTCTGAGCCTCAGTGGATTCGATCAGGATCGAACCCGGTCTTTGCTTTTTGGCCCGATACATGAGGGCATCGGCTTCTCTCAGTAAGTCATCCGAGCTTGCAGGTCCTCCGCTGAAGACGACGGCGCCAATGCTTGCCGTGACTCCTACGTCCGAAGCGGTGCGAAGGCTGCGCAGGGTCGTCGAGAGTGCCGTCTGAATGCGCTCTAGAGCCAGTCTCGCATGCGCTTCATCGGTCTCGCTGAGAACGATCGCGAACTCATCTCCACCGAGCCTTCCGGTGGCGTCGTTGGACCTGATCGTAGTGGCGAGCTTCAGGCCGACCTCTCGCAAGACGAGGTCGCCGGCGGCATGGCCGAAGCGATCGTTGATCGCTTTGAAGCGGTCGAGGTCTAAGTACGCCAGCGTGAACGCGCGACCCGTACGCTGAGACCTCGAACGCTCGCGCTCGAGCAGCTCCGCGAAAGCCCGCAGGTTGTAGAGCCCCGTGTGGGCATCGGTTCGCGCAAGCGCGCTCTCGCGCGCGATCAGAATTCGAACACGGTGGAGCGCAAGCGCCGCCAAGATGAAGATGATGAGTCGGGCGGTGGCATTCCAAACGCCGATAGCTGGATGGCTGTATTCATGGCTGGATACGTCAGCGAAATACCAGAGAATGGACGAGAGCACGGCAGCGACGATCGACGCGCTCAAACTGGTCCGCCATGCCAGAAGCGCCACGGGCAACAGATAGAAGACGGAGAAGGAGATTTCGTGACCGGTCCAGGTGTCGAGCGCCGCGATCACAGCGATGCTGGTGTACGTGAGTATGAAGATCTTCGTCATGCCCCTCCTGGATCCTGGATTCTACGTCGGTTGCCCAGGGGGTTGCGATCTTTTGGCCTGCAGGGCCGTCCAACGGCACGCAAACGGGTTCGAGGTCGGGTATGGGCAGCACCTGGGATCTGCGCTGCGTCCGGAGTGCGGAAGAGGACGCTCACGCGCACGGTGGGCAGGGTCGAGGCCTCCGAGAAGCCGGAGGTGCTGTGGGAGCATCCAGAGCTCGACGTGCTCTACGCGCGGCTCAGCGCGTTGTCTCCTTCCATCTAGCGTGCCGTGATTAGCCCATCGCCACTTGAAGGCTTTGCGTGATCGCCTTTGCGGTCTTTCGACGCGATTCGGCCTTCCCGAGAATGCTCTGACTCAGCTCGAGCTCGATCCCGATGTACTGCTGCGGGCCAAATACGGAGCGCAAATGCGTTGCGAGGCCGTCCGCTGTCCCGAGGTACGGATAGTTGCGACGAACGCGAAGCCCCGGATGGACGGAACGGAGCGCGACTCTCCAATCGTTGGCGAACGCGCGTTCGCTCGCCCTGGAGGGGTCGTATAAAAGACCTAGGTCGGCGGTTCGGACTTGCTCGTCTATTCGGGACGCGAAGCTGTGTACGCAGACATGCACGACCTGGCGTCCACGCCGTGCTTGCCCAGCGATCGACGACTCGATGGCGCGACGATGAGGGAAGTAGTGCTGCTCGAGAAGAGTGGCTCGCTCCTCGCGGTTCAGATTCTTTGAAAACTCGGAGAACAGGCGGGGATGGCCGATCGAGCGGTTCAAATCGACCAAGAGCCGGGTCACTGTGCTCGCATGGAGTGGGGCCCCAAGCCCTCGCTGTAGAGAGCGAGCCACTTGAATCGCACCCAGATCACTGCCCCTATGGGAGCGGAGCGCCTTCCGCGCTGCAGCCGTACCGAAGAGGTGACGGTAGCGCGACGGAACCCTTGCTCCGCCGTGTTCGCAGCTCAGAATGAGGGCCCGATTTTTCACGGATCGCCCAAGAAGCTCTGCCCTCGCGCCAAACAGTCGGCGAGACGCCCGTACACCTCGCGGAGGCGCTCTGCACTTGGGGCCGCCCCCGAGGCTCGGAGGATGCGCCGCGCCAGACAGCCTTGTTCCACAATGAGCCGGAGCGCAGGTCCGGCGGATGCGTACTCGGGGCGCCGCTCAACCTGCGTCTCGAGCAAATGCTGCCAGAGGTCGTCGGCGCGGATCTTCGTTTCTCCTAGACCAAACGCCTTCAGGAAGCGCGGGTTCTCAATCATCGCCTGGTCCCCGTCGGCAATCGTCGACAGCAGGATCTGCTCGAGCTCGCGTTCGTCCCAAGCCTGCTGCGCTTCGATGCTCACCCAGCTCTCTTCGACCTGCGCCTGAACAGCGGCCGCTGCGGCCTGGGCGATGGCGATGTCCATCCGTGGACATTCCTGCACGTCGAGCAATCGGATCTCCAGAGCCATGCGGTCGAAGCGCGCGATGCAACCACGCGCGTTAATCCACTCGTGCTGCAGGATGCCTTCGGGATCAAGTTGGGCCAGGTCTCGATAGATGCCTGCCAATAGGCGCTCGTAGTCAATGCGCCGAAAGACGGCCTCCGGAATCACCCGGCCCGTAATAGAAGGGAGTCGGCGTGCATTGTGACGGTAGACCTCCAATCGTGTGTCGACAAGGCCGCTCCGCTTGCCATCGACGAACGGCGAGCTTGCCGCAAGCGCCGGAAGGATTGGGAGCACCAGCCGAATCGCTGCATGCAAACGCCCGAGCTCGTCATCGTTCGCAAACGGGAGATTGATGTGCATGCTTTGCAGGTTGGACCAGCCATGTCCGCGGCAGTCGAAGATCCTATCGAGGCTCTGGTAGATCGCGTCGTCTTCATGAGGCCAGAGCCTGAATTCGTCCGGTGCCATCCAGGGGTGCATCGCGCTCGGGAGCAGCCGTGCGCCCATGGGAGCGAGCAATGCATCGATGGCGGAGACGTCGCTCTGAAACGCCTCGTGAAGGCCGTCGAGGGTTGTTGCGGGCCCATTGGTCTTGAGCTCGATCAGGTGTAGGGCGAGCTCGTTCGACCAACGCAGAGCGCCTCGATCGACCTCCATTTCGTAGGCCCCTGCCACGGCTTTGAGGATCTCGTCGGCGATCGGGCGCACGGACAAGGTCTCGGAATCGACGATCATGTACTCGATCTCGACCCCAAACCCCTGGAAAAGACCGAGTGCCTTGGGAGCGCTCACCTGTGCTCCCGCTGTCCTCGCCGCTCGAGGCGATCGTACAGATTCCGCACGATGGTGACGTACAGCTCGTCCTTGAGAACCGCGTCCTCGATCCCCGCTTCGATGCTGGGATTGTCGTTGACCTCCATCACGAGCAGGCGGCCGTCCACCTCTTTGACATCGACGCCGTAGAGCCCATCACCGATCAGGTCCGACGCCCGAACGGCGAGCTCGACCAGTTCTCTCGGAGCGTCCTCGACCGCCATGGTTTCGGTCTTCCCGTAGAGACGGCGAGCGCCCTCCCCGGCTTTCTGGATCTGCCAGTGACCGCGAGCCATGTAGTATCGGCACACATAGAGGGCTCTTCCGTCCAGCACCCCGACCCTCCAGTCGAAATCGGACGCAACGAACGACTGCGCGATGACCAGCTCGGATTCCTGCAAGAACTGATGCAGGTAGGCCGCGAGCTCGGCCTCGGTCGTGGCCTTGACCACGCCGGCCGAGAAGGAGCTGTCGGGCTTCTTGAGGACGCACGGGAGTCCGAGCTCGGCCGCGATTTCGTCCGGGCTCTCGCGGTAGACTACCAGTGTTCTTGGACAGTCCACCCCGTTCTGTTTGAACAATTCGGCCTGATAGACCTTGTTCGTGCATCGGACAATCGATTCGGGATCGTCGAGCACCGCCAAACCCTCTGCTTCGGCGCGACGCGCGAACCGATACGTGTAGTGGTTCACCGCCGTCGTCTCACGGATGAACAGTGCATCGAACTCAGCAATCCTCCCGAAATCCTCCTTCTGAATCAGCCATGCATCGAACCCTACTTTCTTGGCCGCCCGAAGGAAGCGTTGAATGGCTTTTTCGTCGGAAGGCGCGTCGACTTCACTTGGATTCACGAGAATGGCGAGGTCGTATCGTGCTCGCTGGACCCCTGCAGGATGAGGTCGTCGGAAGAAGCTCCTGGCCTGCTCGATGACAAAGTCGCGGTGCGAGTCGGGGATCTCATGGGAGCCGATGGCACCCAGGTTCGCAAGTCGCCACTGCCCGGCCCGAACGAATTCCGCGCGGAGAAGGGGCGCAGGGAAGTGATTGAACAAGGCGCGGCACAGTCGGTCGTAGCGCTTCGCCATGTTGCGCCCGAAGTAGATGCTCAGCTCGAACCGGTCACTCTTGATGGGTGCAAGCGTCTGCTGCACGAGCTGCTCGATCGTCTCAGACGCGATTCGTATCAGCGAAGACTGACGGAGGTCTTGCATTGTCGTGACGGACGGCAACGGCTTGTGCCCCCGCGCCGCCGCCAGAAGCGAGACGTAGTACCCAGCGCTCTGGTAGCCATAGCTCCGGCACAGGTTGAAGACCTTGGCTCTCCTGAGCTCGACAAAGCGTGCGTCGGTCAGGTAGTCGGTCGCAGAAACTACCTCCGTGCCTGGAATCTCGAGCGGCCAATTCTCGGGCCGCTCCACCACGATGAGCGCGCTCATGAATGCCCTGCATCCCGATCGACTTGGGGAGTAAGTATGAGGAGGTTGGCATCGTAGGTCATCACACCCAAGGCAATCGCTGCTATTAGACGGCTGATACCAACACTGTATCGGTGGGTTCGAAACCTAGGATTGTCGTGGGAAGGGTCGGATACCGTCACCTGCCGTTTCTTGCGGTCGTATCCGCTCAGTACCACGAAGTGACCGACCGGCTCGCCGCGCACATCGTCGTAGTCGTCTTCGTGCTCGCGAGCGCAATTGTAGAGATAGGTCGCGCTCAGGCCTGTGAGAATGGGGACGTCTCGATTCAAGAAGCGGCGGATCAATGCAGGCCGGAGCTCCTCGAAACGAACCGTTCCCCCGAGTTGCAGGTATTCCAGGTAGGCATCGGTTGAGATTTTGAGTCGTTGCGTCCGCTTGTGCTTGCGCTGCGACCGAAGTCGCTCCGCAAGATCCACGGCGCCGTCAAACCAGGTCGGGTCGAACAACTGCAGGTTGTACGTATAGATTTCGGCCCGGTACCCCCGACGCAGCGCATGGCACGCCAGCGAAACGGCCAGCGTCCCGCCCCCCGGAAGCGGTTCGATTTCATCGGCTACGCTTTCGAGCGAAAGTTTGTCGCCCCAGTAGGAGTAAACCGCATGAAGGCACGTCGGCCCGCAGCTCGTGTCATCGGGCTGGGGTAGGATTTCTAACTCGAGTTGGGCGGTGCGTCGCTTGGGCATGACAGATGGGACGGCGGGTAGCAGAGCATAGCGCCGCCCTTTGGTCCCTAGAACTCTTGCCGGCTTCTTCGCCGGGGACAACCAGTAACGCTCCTGGCGGTCCAGCATCACCCGGAGTCTAGACTCGAGCTCGCAACGGGCACACTGAAAATCCGCACATTCTGCGCCATTCTCCCCGCGAAGCGAATTCCGGGGTGTCGTGCAGCTTGGCGCGCAGCTCTACTACGCACGCTGCAGAAATTGCTTGCTCCGCGACGCCCGTTGCTAACTTGGCGGTGTCTGCGGTGCAGGACCGACTGGACGTTGACGCTTGTGGTCGGCCGCTCTGGCTTTGAGGGTAGCCTCTCGCTTTTCAGAGCCGTAGGCGAGCGTCGCCAGCAGCGTACCGGCAATTTCGAATCCAAGGGCCACATAGGTGTAGAGTCCAGGCTCGGCGCCCTGGAGCATGCCGACCACCCGTCCGACGGCTGTCCCAGCCAGGCACACGAAGATAGTGACGATTGCCGAAATACGAAACCGACCAAACGCTGCGCCGGCCAACGCCAGGGCACCCAGCGCCGGCCGCAAACCGGCATTGAGGCCGAAGAACTCGATCATTCCGTTGTCGTCGGTGAGCCGGAAGCCCATGCGGGCTGCCAAGAACTGGGTCGCATAGAGCGTAAGGAACGCCCAAGCGATCCCCCCGACTCCAAACAGCACCAAGATTGCCCTAGCCACGAGTCGACTATGGGCCGATTCTGCGAGGCAGGCGAGCAGGCCGAAGATCGCGAAATCAAAAAGAGCTAGGAAAAGCTGACGGAGCAAGTAGAACCATGAAAGTGCATCCCAATTCATTTCTGACGATTTCCGTTTGTGTTGCCTTCAGTACGGCTGCGTTCGCTCGGTTGGACGTCTGGCCAGCTCTCGATCACGCCGGTCGGTGAAGAGATGGCGACCGGCACCGACGAAGCTAGCTGGGCTCAAGACCGCAACGTTGCGGCGAGTGACAATTGACCTCGTGTTCCAACTACCGAAGCAGGTAACCGGATGGAGACCTTAGAAGCCACTGCGAGTGTCATGAGGAAGACCCTCTTCGAGATCGGGGGCACTCCGGTGAGCGGCGCGACGCTAGTCGCCGCGCTGGGGATCGTCTTGATCACGATTCTGGTCTCTCGGCTAGCTCAGACTGGAATGCGGCGCTGGCTTCTGCGCCGAGGGGTCAGCGACGAAGGAAGCATCGTCGTCACGGGTCGATTGCTTCACTACATCGTCGTGTTCGTGGGCTTCGGCATCGCAGTCCATACCATGGGCATCAACCTGAGCGCGCTCTTCGCGGCCGGCGCTATCTTCGCCATTGGTCTGGGCTTCGCAATGCAAACCATTGCCCAGAACTTCGTCGCGGGCGTGATCCTCTTGGTTGAGCGAGCGATCACGCCAGGTGACGTCTTGGAAGTCGAGGGGACCGTCGTAAGGGTGCTACGGATGGGGATTCGATCAACCGTGGTGCGCTCGCGCGACGGTGAAGACGTCATCGTTCCGAACTCCGTGCTGGTGCAGTCGATCGTCAAGAACTACACACTCGATGACGGCTCATACCGGGTGCGCACCCGAGTCGGCGTAGCGTACGGCTCAGATATGAAGCTGGTCCGCGAGGTTCTCGAGGATGTGGCAAACCGGATCAGGACCGACTTGCCAAACACCAGGCCGCAAGTGCTCTTGCTGGAGTTTGGCAATTACTCGGTTGACTTCGAAGTGTCGATTTGGATGGACGATCCCTGGTGGTCGCGACTCCGGCTATCCCAGCTGAACGAGGCGATCTGGTGGGCTTTCAAGGAGCAGGGGATCGTGATCGCCTTCCCGCAGCTCGATCTACATTTGGACCGTCACGTAGTGGACAGCCTTCGAAGGCTTGCCGCACCGGGGAGCTAGTTCGGGCCCGCGACGAAGAAGCAAACCCACACTCCTCGCACTTCCCTCGTTCCATTGCGCGGCTGAGCGAATGTGAGGGCGGCCAGGTTCGATGCATGTCGATCCGCGTCACCCGGCGTCGTGACTGTCAGGTGGCTTGGCTTGGGTATTGGACCTCATCCTGCCGCGCAGAAACACCGGGCGGCTACTCCTCCCAGCGTCTGCGATCGCAAGCGCTATCTGCCGCCGGAGCCGTGTGACCTGGTACATCTAGCCTAGGTCGAGCGCGGGTCCGTCAAGGCGCAAGTCGTGCTCATCGGCCCTGGGTCTAGCCAACGCTGGCTGACCTTCGCCGCCATTGCCGATCCCAGGTCACTCGCCTCCGCCCTTGGATGGATCTGTCTCTGACTCACTCCCGTGCTTGGTCACATGGCGGCGTTCACCAAGCCAGCCCTTGGAACGAAAAAACAATACCAGTCCGATCGCGGTGAGCCCCATCGCGCCGAGAGCGAAGAGATAGCCGTAGCGCCAGCGGAGCTCGGGCATGTTCCAGCGTGAAAGGTCGCCGTCGAAGTTCATGCCGTAGAGCCCTGCGATGAAGCCAAGCGGCATGAAGATCGTCGCAATGATGGTCAAGACCTTCATGACTTCGTTCATTCGCATGCTCACGTTGGAGAGATGTATGTCCATGAGGCTCGAGGCGAGTTCTCGGTTCGTATCGAGAGCCTCCATCAGCTGTACCGTGTGGTCATGACAGTCGCGGAGGAAGATGTGAGTATCGCCCTGGGCGTCACTGGCGTCGGCCCGGGCCATTGCGCTCAGGACCTCACGGGTTGGAGCGACCGCGCGCCGCAAGACACGCAAATCGTGACGAACCGCATGAATCTCCGCGACGATATCCTCGGTATGGTTTGCCAGCACTCTGCTTTCGATTTCTTCCAGCTGATCGGAATAGCTCTCGACCACGGGGTAAAATGTCTCGACGATTGAATCGAGCACGGCATAGGCGAGGTAGGCGCCCCCCCGTTGGCGGATTCTCCCCTTCCCCTTCCTGATCCGGTCGCGCAGGGAATCGAAGCAATCCCCAGGCCTCTCCTGAATCGTGATGACGAGGCCGTCGCGGACGAACATGCTCACTTGCTCGAGGTCGAGGCCCGGGCTCAGTGACGGCATACGCAGCACGATGAAGTCGGTGTCGCCGTAGTCCTCGAATTTCGGCCTCTGATGCAGGTTCACTGTGTCTTCCAAGGCGAGCACATGAAGCCCAAACAGCTTGCCGAGCTGAGACAGGGTGTCTGGGTCGCCGAGGCCGTCGATGTTGACCCAACTGACACCCGTGCTCCTGTCGTGAAGTGATTTCAGATCAGAAACGTGCTCAATCGAGCGCTCCTCGATCCGATCTGCGTCGTAGGAGATGACGTGAATGACCGCAGGCCCGACGCCCGGGACGGCGGTGATGGTCCCCGGCGCCAAGCCGTGCGTCTGGGGTCGCCGCCTACGCAAGGTCGTGCGCTTGCTCTTCCGCTGTGCCTTCTTGGCGATGGGAGTCTCCTTCGGGTCAGGAATCGCATCTGACGTCGTGGCCTTGGCCTTGTCAAGGTCCTCTCAGAGCTCGACGCGGAATCAAGGCTCACTCTCGTGGGGCTTCTTCATCGAGCAGATCTGGGCCCTCCGCTTCGCGTTCGGACTCGACCTGGGCGTCGAGACGTACGTCCACAGCGGTATCTCCCGACGCGAGGCTCTCCGCCGACGGATGGACGACCTCTTGCGCCGGGCTCTTCCCCTCACTCCTCATGTAGATCTGGTAGATCGGCTCGGGCATTTGGATGTTGGCCTCGTCGAAGGCGGTCTTCACCACTCGAATCGCTTCGCTCTGCGCTTTCAAGAAGTCGGTCTCTCTTTGGTCTACCCACGCGTAGAATCGGATCGGAACGCTCGAGTCCCCCAAACCTTCGAGAAGGGCGAGCGGCGGGGGCTCTGCGATGACCGCCTGCATCGCCGCAAGCGTGTCGCTCCCAAGCTTCTGTGCGGCCATCAGATCTTCGTTGACTCCGACACTCACTTCGAAATCCAGGCGCCTGAAAGGGTTTCTGGTGTAGTTGAGGAGCACCGCCTTGAATACCTTCGAGTTCGGGATGCGCAGATGGTTGCCCGCGAGCGTGAGAAGGACCGTCGCCCTAGATGTCAAGCGAACCACCTTGCCCTCATCTCCGTCGATTGAGACGAAATCGTTGGGCTCGAATGGGTGTCTCATGCTGAGGAGCAGCCCCGCGAGGTAGTTCTCCATGATGTCGCGGAAAGCGAAGCCCAGCGCCACACCCACGACACCCGCGGCCCCAAGCGCCGCGCCAACGAGTGCAGTCGCATTGAGCAACTCGAGGGCAATGAGCACCCCAGCCCCGACAATGACGATGCGTGCGAAATGGCGCACCGTGTCGCGCATGAACCGGTTGTCGACCCAGCGAAAGAGCCAATCTCGATTGGTGAGCAAGCGCGCAATGATCCAGAAGACAGCAACGGTGACGAAGGCCACCGCAAGCAAGGGAAGGAGCTCGACGGCGCGGTCTCCAAACTGAGCAAGCTTGTCCTCGACGACGCCGATTTGCTTCTCGGTGTTCTCGATCGCCTCGGCCAAGTCTGGTTCCGCGCCGCCCTTCTGTGCTTGGGCCGTTCGGACGAGCAGCATCAGTGCCGCACTCAGTGCGAACCCGAACGTGGAATGCGTCTTGATGGAGGTTCGTTTCACTGGGTCGCGCGGAGTATAGTGAAGAGAACAGTTCATGCACATCGTGCGGCGCCAGCTCATAGGGTGGTCTCAGCGCCGGCTTCGTCGTCGCTCGGCGCTCGCTCCAGCCGAAGGCGTCGGATGCGACGGCGACTGACTTCCAAGACGGTTGCTACGTAGGGCCCGACGAGCACTTGGTCACCGGGCGCAGCCATGCGTCCGAGTCGCGCGGTCACGTGACCGCCGATGGTATCCTCGTCTTCAGCCTCGTCTTCGCTAAGCTCGAAATCGAGCCTGTCGCAGGTTTCGGGGACGGACATGCGACCCGCGATTTCGTAGACATCCTCTTGCACCTCTTGGAACTCTCGGTCCATCTCATCGAACTCATCGCCGAGCGGCCCTACGATTTCCTCGAGTGCGTCCTCTCGAAACGCCAATCCAATGACTGTTCCGCGCTCATCCACGACGGCCGCGCAGTGTTGTTGGTTTGATTGCAGCTCGATGAGAAAGTTGGAAATCGACATGGTGTCGGGAACGAAAATTGCGTCTCGGGCCAGAGCGACGAAATCGAACGCTTTCCCATCGAGCACTTGTTGCATCACGTCCTTGGTGTGCACGAAGCCCGTGATCGTGTCCAAACCAACCGAGCACAGCGGTAAGCGGCTGTGACCACTGTCGCGAATGACCGCGACGTTTTCTTCGTCGGGGCGACCGATGACGAGGTATGCGACGTCAACGCGTGGAAGCACGATGTGCCGGACCTCGAGCTCCATGATTCGAAAGACGTTCCCGGTGACGTCATGTTCGAGCTTCGAGAGGTGCCCCGCGGCCCAGGAAAGGGCGAGCATCGATCGAATCTCATCCGACGTATGTGTGGCCTCGTCGCCGTGCTGCGCGGGCAAGCCCGCCAGACGCAGCAATCGGTTGGAGATGCTGTTGATCACGGCAATGAACGGCGTGAAGACCCAAGTGAAGAGCTTCAGCGGAAGCGCCGTGCGGAGGGCGGTCGTTTCGGCCCGGCGAAGGGCCCACATCTTCGGTGCCTGTTCGCCCACTGTCATGTGCAGCACGGTGATCACGGCGAAGGCGATGGTGATCGAGACGATGGGGACCCAGGTCGCATCCTGCGCGACTTCGATGCCGAGCGCGTCGAGCGCCGCGATGAGCAACACCGACACGGCAGGCTCGCCCAAGGCGCCGAGGATCAGGCTAGCCAGAGTGATGCCGAGCTGGCACGCCGAAAGGTAGCGATCCATGTGCTGGAGGATGTGCTGGACCACAACGGCGCTCCGGCTACCTTCCTTCGCCAGGTTGTCGATGCGCGTTGCACGAACCTTCACGAGCGCGAACTCAGTGGCGACGAAGAAACCGTTGAGCAACACGAAAAACAGCGTGGCCCCCAAGCGCCAGGCAATCCCGACCGCGTCTAGCTGCGTGTGCGGATCGTTCATGGGATGCGACTCCCAGGCCTCATTGACGTTTCCAGCATATTGCTCCTCTATACCAGCTTCTCGATACGAACTGGCCTGCTAAGAGGCCGCGAGCATTCCGGCCAGCAAGGTCGCAAGCCCCAGAAAGGTGAAAAAGCCCACGATGTCCGTCACGGTCGTGAGAATAATCGAAGAAGCGGTCGCTGGGTCTCGGTTGAGTTTGACCAGCACGACGGGAATGATCGCACCGGCGCCCGACGCCGCTATCATCGATATGATCATCGCCAGAAACATGACGAAGGCGAGGCCGAGGTTGCGGCTCCAAATGTAGACACCGACGGAAGTGACGATGGAAATTGCGATCCCGTTGATCAAGCCGACGATCAGCTCTTTCACGAGTACGCGAAATCCTTGCGACACGCGGAACTCTCGCAAGGCGAGCCCGCGCATGGTGACGGCGAGCGCCTGAGCTCCGGTGTTGCCGGACTGACCGGCGACCACCGGAAGCAGAACCGCAACAGCCGTGAAGCGAGCGATCGTGCCTTCGAAGAGACCGACGACGGAAGCCGCGAGGAAGGCCGTGACCAGGTTGATGTTCAACCAGGGGAGTCGACTTCGCACGCCGACCCAGGGCGGGGAGAGAGCGCGTTCTTCCCTCGAACCACCGACCATCTGTTGCAGATCCATGATGGCATCCGCTTGTGCAGCCTCGACGAGGCCGACCTGTCGAATGATTCCGACGACACGGTTTTGAAGGTCGACCACGGGTAGACTCGAGAGGTGGTACTTGTTCAAGAGCTCGACGACCTCTTCGCGAGAGGTCATGGGATGAACGGACACGACACGCGGGCTCTTGAGCTCTGCCAACTGCTGGTCCGGCGCTGCGCCCGCGACGTCTTGCAGGCGCACCACGCCGCTGAAAGCACCCTCCTCATCGATGATGACCAGATTGGAAATCCTTCGGTTGCGAAGGTTCTGAATTCGTTCGAGGGCGTCTCGCACCGAGGTTTCTCTGTTGAAGACGGCGACCCTCGCATCCATGATTTGGCCTGCGGTACCTGGCGGAAAGGCTAGGATTTCTCTGATTTCTTGTGCCAGAGACGTCGAGAGTGCACCGAGCAGCTCGGAGCGTGTTTCCTCCGGGAGGCGTGCCAACAGGTTGGCTGCATGTGCGGGGTCGAGCCCGGACACGAGGTGTTCCACCCCCTTCTCCTCTGCTGCGGCGAGAACTGTCGCGGCGTGGTCCCCTTGCATGTAACCAAGAACCCTCGCCGTCGTTTGCGGTGATTGGGCAGCGAGCACGGAAGCAACCTGTTCTGGCGCGGCGCTCTCCATCTGCCTCGCCACCTCTCCAGGGTGCAAACGCATGAACTTCCCTACGACCTCGTGGACCGCGGTGCTCATTTGCCCCCCCGATCGGGTTCGTTCGACCCCACGACGATCGCAGCAGCCGACTCGACTAGCCCACGCAGCCCGAGGCCATAGAGCTCCCCGAGTGCTGATGCGGTTTGCGCACCCTGATCCTGTAGCCCGGTGTCGAGCAATCGCTCTTGAAGCTTTCGAATCGACGCATATCGGAGGACGCCGACAAAACGACCACCCGCCTCGACGACCGGCAAGGCGTGGAATCGTGTCCACGCTGGGTGGGCCACAATCGCTTGCCAAGTGGCCCGCGCCGAAACGGATTCAACGGGACGAACGGCGATGAGCCCGAGAAGCTGATCCGGCCTCGCCGCCATGAGCTCCGGCAGGTTGACGACTCCCACGAGATTCTGATCTTCGGATACCACGTACACATAGTGCAAGGCGTGCTTCGCGGCACCTATGAGCCGGTTCACTGCGTCGCCGGCCGAGACCGTTTCCGCTAGGGCGAGCACTTGTGAATCCATGAGTGAGCCCGCTGTGTCCTGGGAGTACCGAAGAAGATTCTTCGTTGCCTTGCGCGCCGCCGGGCTCAGTGATTCGATGACCCGGGAACGCGGCTTCGGGCCCATCGCGCGAATGATCGTAGCTGCGACGTCATGGCGGGTCGCAGAGAGCGCAGCTGCGACCTTGTTCAACTCGACCAGACCGAGGGAGCTCGCCGCCAGCGGAGGGGCAAGCCATGGAAGAAGCTCGGCCAAGCGATCAAAGGGAAGCTCCCCCATCACCTCTGCTGCGGCTGCGACGGGGAGCGATTCCAAGACCCGCGCGACCTCGGCCGGGTGAGCATCGGTGAATGCATTGAGCAACCTCGATTCAAGCTCCACGGGGACCCTCCTCGCTCAAGAGCACACACCGTGTGCTCACGAAATCTCGGCCTGGAATCAACATCTCACCATCGGCAGTCTCCAACGATACCCCCGTCCTGCTCGTCCTCACGATACGACCTTCGTCTAGTCCGAGACGAACCAGCTGACCGACTCGATGGGACCTATTCACGTAGTGCATCGCAAGAATATCCGCCACCAACTCGCGCGCTCCGAGGCCAAATGCCAATGCTGCGCCCGCGAGTGTCGCCGCCAACAGAATCATGAACATCGCGCTTAGAAGCGACACATCCAAGCCGAGTCGCTCTGCGGCGATTAGGCCGGCAGCAATCACGATCGCCAGCTGCGCGAACCGGGCCAAGCTTCGGGCTTGCGATGCTGGCAATCGAACGGCCGTCTTCATGATCGCGTTTCGCGCGAGCCGGCCGGCGACCATGCCGACAAACAAGAGCGCAGCGGCGACCGCAAGTCTCGGCAGGTAGCCGGCAATCAGGCGGATCCAGCGGCTGAAGACGGCAATATCGAGGGCATCGATCGCGACCATGAAAGTGGTCAACAGGACCAGCCAGTACACGCCGCCCGCGGCGATGTTGCCAACGTCCTTGTCTTCGATCGCCTCGGACCAGGCCGCCCGGCCCGTCCCCGAAGGAATCTGCTTCGCAAGCCTTCGGAAGACCCGGCGGACCACCCTACCCAGGCCCCAGGCCAGCGCCCATCCGAGCAAGAGAACGATCAGCGCGGTGACCAGATTGGGCAGTGCGGCGATCAGGCTCAGCTTCCATTGGATGAGTGAAGAGAGGATTTGATTTGTCGTTTCGTCGAGCTTCATAGAGTTTCTCCGGCTGAGTCATGACGACCGGCTTCTCGAGATACCGGCGCCCAGGTGCTTGTTCGAGTGTGCGGTGGCGACTATTCGCGGCTAGGGGTGACCTTGCGATCTTGCGCCCAGCTGGCCTCGTCGGTGCCAGTCGCCATCTCTTCTCCGACCGAGGGATCGAAACCCGGCTCGAGCTCAAACCAAGCGCGCGCATGTAGTCGCGAACGGCGCTCGCACGGCAGCTCTTCGATCTCTGCCGGCTTTGGTTCCGGGGGAAGTGCTTCGGCTCCCGCAGTGATCTCAGGCATGGGCTCCCTTGCCTCCTTCTTGCAGCCAGCCATCACCGCCGCACTCAAGGACGTACAGATCGAAATCGTCAGAACGAGACTTGGATGCATTTTCATGGTTTGGCTCGTTCCGCAAGCTTTTCATAGTTTCTGACTTCGCGATCATCAGTCATCGTATCATCTCTTTTCAGGCTTCGATCAGCCACTGATTGCGCCGGGTTACGGGCACGATCCGTGCCACGCACCGCCGCCCGGGGATGCCGCCGCGCGCCTTGGCCGACCGCGTTCGAGACCAGCTTCCATGCTTTGGGTCGCCCGGAGGAGCCGTTGATTTTCAGAAACGATCTCACGCTCGCGCGACAAGCTTCGAGCGCTTCAGTTTGTCGCCCGGGAATGCATCGGGATGGCGGCGACTGGCTTCGGGAATCCGGTTGCGAAGTCTCTGGGGATCGAGGACAACAGACATCTGGCCGGTGATCAGCAAGGAGCGACGTATGCAAGAGACCTTTGAACGCGGATGGACCCAAATATTGGGAGAAGGCCCTTTCGTCGCGGTTGCGTCCCACAACGGACATGAGCTTCGCCCGGAGGTGCGTGAGCTGGCGAAACTGCCGGAGCAAGACCGCCTCCGCGAGGAGGATCCATTCACGGGCGAATGGACGTCGATTGCGCCGACTCGCTTCGTCGCGAAGCGCTCGCGCTTCGAAGTCGACCTCAATCGGGCACGACACGAAGCGGTCTATCTGGGTCCGGACGATGCGTGGGGCCTCGATATTTGGAAAGAACCCCTCCCTCAGGCCATCGTCGATCGATCCCTCGGCGAGTACGACGCATACTACGCGGCTCTCCGAGAGGTGCTACTCGGCCTCGAACGAGAATACGGCGCCTTCGTGGTGTTCGACCTGCACAGCTACAACCATCGCCGCGGGGGACCCGACGGTCCGGTCGCCGATCCCGAGAAGAACCCAGAAGTCAATGTTGGCACAGGCACGATGAACCGTGCCCAGTGGGCTCCCGTCGTCGACGCATTCATAGAGGCTCTCTCGAAGTACGACTTTCAAGGACGAAAGCTCGACGTGCGCGAGAACGTGAAGTTTGTTGGACGGCAGCTACCCAAATGGGTCCACGAGAATTTCCCCAATACCGGCTGTGTCATCGCGATCGAAATGAAGAAGTTCTTCATGGACGAGTGGACCGGTGAACCCGACCGCGAGGCCATGACAGAGATCCAGCGGGCGCTCGCATCCACGGTTGAGCCGGTGCTGGCAGCGCTGAAGGCCAGAAAGAAGCCAAAGAAGAAGGCGAATAAGGGCGCGAACGCGCCGCACCGCGCCATGCGCCTCGGCTTCGTCGTCAACGACGTGATGACGGAGGAAGCGGGATACACGACCGTTCGTCTCGCAATGCGCGCACGCCAGATGGGGCACGAGGTCTGGCTCATGGGCGCCGGCGACTTCGCGTATGACTCCGACGAGAAGATTCGCGCCAACGCGACGTCGGTGCCGAAGCGGATCTACAAGAACGGTGCATCGTTTCTGAAAGACCTTCATGGAAAAGCCGCGATTCAGCAGCGCGTGACCGTGGATGACCTCGACGTTCTCATGCTTCGGAACGACCCTTCGACCGATGCAATCGCTCGACCGTGGGCAGCCAACATTGGCATCCAGTTCGGTCGCGTAGCCATGCGGCATGGGGTGGTCGTTCTCAACGATCCCGACGGGCTGTCGAGAGCATCGAGCAAGATGTACTTCCAGACCTTTCCGGCCGAAGTCCGCCCCATGACGGTCATTTCCCGAGATCGGGCCGACATCAAGGCCTTCGCCAAGGAGCGTGGGACCATCGTGCTCAAGCCACTTCAGGGTTCGGGGGGAGCGGGGGTCTTTCTCGTGCGACCGGACGACGTGCCCAACCTGAACCAGATGATCGACTCCGTATCACGCGATGGTTTCATGATCGCCCAGGAGTACCTGCCTGAAGCCGCTAAGGGCGATACGCGCTTGTTCG
>CAVQUI010000005.1:0-228821 GCA_963716775.1 uncultured delta proteobacterium | reverse complement strand
CGTCTGTGTGCCTGATGTGGAGTGCAACGTGGACGGTGACTGCAGCGTCGGCGAGGTTTGCGTAGCGAATGAGTGCGTGCCCGACGTCGAGTGCAATATCGACGCAGACTGCAGTGCTGGCCAGGTCTGCGTTGCCAACGTGTGCGTACCGGATGTCGAGTGTAACGTCGACGGGGATTGCGCCGTCGGCGATATCTGCGTCGACAACCTGTGTGTGCCCGAGATCGAATGCACCGTCGATCAAGACTGTGACGACGACAACGAATGCACGGTGGGCGCGTGCAACACCGACGCGGGCCTTTGCAACAACACGAACGTCCCAGACGGCACTTCCTGTGACGCTGGCAATGGCATCTGTGCTGTCGGGCAGTGCAGGACAAACGAGCTCTTGGGCACTGATTTCGTCATCGTGTTCCAAGCCAACTACTTCAGCTCCCAGGTGAGCTTGTTCTTGTCTGGTCCCCAAGCCACGACCGGTATCGTTTCCATACCCGGGACGACATTCAGTCAAGGGTTCTCGGTGACTCCTGGTGTTGTCACCACCGTGACCCTGCCGCCCCGTACGGAGGTTACGTCGAACGACGTCATCGAAGTAGGGGCCGCGGTGCGTGTGACGGCTTCAGAGCAGATCACCGTGTACGGTCTGAATCAGCTGACATTGTCGACGGATGCTTTCGCAGCGCTGCCCACCGAAGTCATCGGTCAGCGCTATCGTGTCGCCGCTTGGTCCGCTGGAGTCAATGGCCCTTCACAACTCGCAATCGCGGCCGTCCCCGCCTTCGACGGCGACACCACGACGCCAACCACGGTTACGATTACGCCAGCGAGCGCTGCTGGTGCCCGGCCTGCTGGGGTCCCCTACTCGATCGTGCTCATGCCCTTCGAAGCATACCAGTTGCAGTCTGATGGCGATCTCACGGGCTCCCTCATCGAATCGACTCGGCCGATCTCCGTGTATGGTGGCAACCGCTGCGCAAACATTCCCACCCAGCTCACCGGGTTCTGCGACCACGTCGTCGAGCAGCTCCCACCCGTCTCCACCTGGGGCACCGAAGCGCTCACCGTCCCTCTCGCCACCCGCACCATGGGTGACACCTTCCGTATCATGGCCGACCAGAACGGGACTCTGGTTCAGCTCGATGGTGCTGCGCCCGAGTCGTTCACCTTGAACGCTGGTCAGTTCGTCGAGCGGAACCTCATCGGCAGCTACCGCATCACCGCGAACGCGCCGGT
This sequence comes from uncultured delta proteobacterium, assembly GCA_963716775.1. Classification (GTDB taxonomy): domain Bacteria; phylum Myxococcota_A; class Polyangia; order Polyangiales; family Houyiibacteriaceae; genus SG8-38. Next base: position 227,588 of record CAVQUI010000005.1, on the reverse strand, counting down.
CCTCGTGTCTCAGTTCTCGAACGGCACCCAGTGGGATGGCATCACCTCCGATCCGTTCATGATGCTGATTCCATCGGCTGCGCAGTTCATCCGAACGTACACCTTCGCGACGCCTGGGACGGGCTTCCCCGAGAACTTCGCCAACATCGTCGCCCCGACCGCCGATGCGTCTGCCGGTAGGGTGCGGCTCGACGGAGCACCCGTACCCGCGGGGTCGTTTACTCCCCTGTCCGGAACGACCTACTCGGCCGCTCAAGTCCCCATCTCGATCGGCTCTCACACCCTGTTGGCGCCCAACCCCGTAGGCCTCTACGTCTACGGCTACGCAGCCTTCGACTCCTACGGCTACCCGGGCGGCTTCTCCACAGGAAACAGGTCCCAGCCCTAAAGCCAAGCTCCCAGCGCGCAGCTTCCGGCCTGAGTCCTACGGCCGGATCAACTCAGAGTCGCAATCGGCCGGTGCCGATATCGGATTGCATCGGCCGACGTATCCTCCGGGGACGGCCGCGAAGTATCCGGTACCAAAGTCGGGGTCGGGAACCACGTAGTCCGTGCTCACGAACTGGCCTCCGCTCTCGAAGGCCGCCTCCTGTAAGGAATAGTCGCCTTCGCGTGCTTGCTGCGTTTCCTCGTCAGCGCGCGTTCTAACCATGTATCCGGCCGCCACCAGCTCGCGAATCCTCTGCCCGTCGTTCTGCGCGTTATTCACGTTGAACCATGCAGCTTCCGGGCTTCCCTCGTCGGAATTGGTAAACATCACCCGCCCTCTGAGCGACGGGTGCCCGTCGATGTAGTGGTCCCGCGCGGCGCTCCTGTTCAGGAAGACGAACATGACGCGGCCGCGAGCCTCGGCCAGGGTCAGCCAGCCACCGTTCAGCACCGCCTCTTCGAGGCTATCTGCCTCGCCACGCACATCGTCGGGCGTAATCAAGCGACTGGCCGGAAATGATGCCAGAATTTCGTTGTCGATTTCAGCGACCTCGTCCGGCCCAAACTCCAAAGGGATGACGAACCCCAAATCGAGAGGATCGCTGATCACTTCTTCCTTGGCTTCCAGCATGACGGTGATCGGCAGGTGCCCGGGATGTCCGTCCGACCATTCCTTCATCGATGTCAGGCAGGCCGCAAACGTCAGACAGTATGTCTCGAAGTCGATATCCTGAACGTGCAAGACTTTCATGCCCGGCTCGTCGAGCTCCGGCAGGCCGGAGACGGGATCATCACCGACAACGCGGAGACCTCGGCGCATCGAGTACAGACCTCCGTCCGGGTCTGCGAAAATGTCGAGCTCGAGCTGTCGAACACCCTTGTCGAATTGCTCTTTGAGTGGCAGCGCCGTGTATTCCAGACTGTCCGCAAGCTCCTGGGAGTCGAATAGCGCCAGCGCCTCCAGAATCGAGTCTCGGGGTTGAATGTGATAGCTGTTGTGCGTGCCCAGCACCTGAATCTGATTCATTCGCAGCACGTGGTCCTGCGCAGAGCCCAACGAAGACTCATCGCTGGCACAGCCGATCAGAAAACACGCCAGGGCCGACAGAACGAACGGTGTGTTTTTCACTCGCATATCTCGATGACCCCAATGTTGTAGGTTGATGCGCCGAAAGACCAGGGCGATTGTGACTTCCCGGCAGGGGATGGCAACCAGCTGTCCGAGTCTCTACCATCCTCAAAAGGCGCATGCCTTTGAGGCCCTTGCCTTCCTAGTCTGGGTCGCCTTGCGGTCTCCCTCAACATTTGCTTCATATCCGACCATGCCCGACTTCGAAACTGCCGACATCCACAACATTCTGCTCGCCGGCTCGCGCTCGAGCGGGAAAACCACCCTGGCCGAAGCCCTTCTGTTTCACGCTGGCGAAATCAGCCGCCAAGGCACGGTCGACGCTGGCACGTCGGCGAGCGACTTCGCCAAGGAGGAGCAGTCGCATCAATACTCGGTGTACTCCTCGCTCCTGCACGCCACTCATCAGGGCAAGCGCATCAACTTGCTCGACCTTCCGGGTGCGCCTGATTTCATAGGACAGGGGATCGCAAGCCTTCCCGCTGCGGAGACGATGGTGCTCGTCATGGATCCAGAGGCTGGGATCGACAGCATGAGCCGGCGTCTGGTCAGGCTGGCGCGCAGCTTCGATCTACCGATCGCGATCGTCGTGAGCCACATCGGGGAAGGCATCGACCGACTGGGCCCGTTTCTGGCTGAGCTCAAAGACGTGTTCGGCCGCGGATGTCTACCGATCAACCTGCCTGCGAACGAGGGTACAGCAGTCATCGATTGCTTGCTGCACGGGCAGGGCGACAGTGATCTCGGTCCAGTCTCGGGCTTTCACACCGAGCTGCTCGATCAAGTCGTAGAGATCGACGACGAACTCATGGAGCGCTACCTCGAAGGCGAAGAGCCGAACTACGAAGCGCTCCACGAACCCTTCGAACGCGCGATGGATGAGGCTCATGTGATCCCCGTCTGCTTCACCGACGCCTTGACTGGTGCAGGGGTCGAGGAGCTGCTCGACATCATTGTCCGGCACTTCCCGAGCCCGCCCGAGGGCAATGCGCGTCCGTTCTTCATCGGGGAAGGAGACGCCGAGAAGCCGTTCGTCTACTCGGACGACGCAAGCAAGACCCTCCTCGCCCGCGTGTTCCACGTCACGACCGACCCGTACCTGGGCAAGCTCTGCTTCTTCAGGGTCTACCAGGGCACCATGAAAGTAGGTGACCAGCTCTTCATAGGCGATGGGAAGAGGCCCATGCGGCTAGGCCACCTCTTTCAAATGCAAGGGAAGGAGCGCTCTGTGGCGACCGAAATCGTCGCGGGTGACATGGGCGCCATTGCCAAGGTCGACGACCTACACCTAGGCGATGTCCTGCACGACGATCACGCTCTGGACCACGTCCACCACAAGGCGCTGCCGTATCCCACTCCCTTGCACGGCCTCGCCCTCGTCCCCAAGACCCGCGCCGATGAAGACAAGATCACCGACGTCCTCTCCCGTATTCGCGAAGAGGACCCTACCTTCGAGGCGCACTTCGAGATCGAAACACGCGAGCTCGTCATTCATGGCTTGGGTGAAATGCACTTGAACTTGGTGATCGAGCGCATCCAGAACCAGGGCGTCGAGGTCGAAACCAAGCCACCAAAGATCGCCTACCACGAGACGATCATGGGACAGGCCGAGGGGCATTACCGGCACAAAAAACAAAGCGGCGGCGCGGGCCAATTCGGTGAAGTCAACCTCCGCGTCGAGCCGCTCGAACGCGGCGGCGGTTTCGAGTTCGTCGACAAGATCGTCGGGGGCGTCATCCCCAAGGGGTTCATGCCCGCGATCGAAAAAGGCGTGCGCGACATCATGCGCAAGGGGATCGTCGCGGGCTACCCGATCGAAGACGTGCGCGTGACCGTCATCGACGGCAAGACACACTCGGTCGACAGCAAAGAGATCGCCTTCAAGACTGCCGGGAAGTTCGCCTTCAAAGACGCTTTTCTCAAAGCCAGTCCACAGATTCTCGAGCCGATCGTCAACATCGAGGTAACTACGCCCGATGAAAGCCTCGGAGCCATCACGGGCGACCTTTCGAGTCGTCGCGGCAGAGTATTCGGCACCGACATGATGGGCAGCGGGAAGGCCGTAGTGAAGGCCTCGGTACCGCTGGCGGACATGATGGACTACGAGCCTACGCTCAAGAGCATGACCAAGGGCCGCGGCAGCTACACCATGGAGCTCAGCCACTACGACCCCGTACCCGAACGGATCGCCCAAGATCTGGTCGCCAAGTTCACTGCCCAGTAGCTTCGGGGATGCGCTTAGGCCATCTCAATCGCCGAGCTCCGGCCGCGACAAAATGCCACGTCGGATGATCTCGGATCCCGAGTCAAATTGTTCTTTGTCTTAAAGGAGAAGAGCCATGCGACATCCAATCCTCTTAGTTCTCGTGTTCGCAATCACAGCCTCGTTCGCGACCGCCTGTGGGAGTAGCGGTACCAACGAAGCTTCGGGCCTGTGTGCCGAGAATGGAGTTACTAGCTTCATCGTCGACAACCATCCCAACGGCGCGCACACCCTGGACATTGCACTTGCCGACGTTTCGGCAGCTGTTGACGTCACCTACGATATCCAGGGCAACAACACCGGCCACGGCCACACGGTTACGGTAACGGCCGACGACTTCGTCGCTCTCGACGCTGGCACCGTCGTGACCCTCGAGTCGTCCGACACTGGGGCGGTGGGCCAAGACCATACACATCCGGTCACCTTGAGCTGCAACCCCCAAACCTGAGGGGCAACCTTCAGGATGCAACCGACAAGAGCGCCTGCGCCGGCCCAATGAGCCGCTGTTCCATCATGAACGAGGCGTAGCGCGGAAACTGTACCAAGGCGCCCGACTGCGTGGCGAGGTCCATGGCGTCGCTCAGCGGGCGGTTGGCCATCAGCATCGTCCGGATTGGGTCCGTGAAGCGCAGAGACTCGACCACAGCCACTCGTCCGAGGAAACCGGTTTGTTCGCATTCATCGCAGCCGGTCGCCCGGGGAAGCGCGGCGGGATGCTCTGGATCGAAGAGCTGGCGAGCGATCAGTGCCTCGCGCAGCAACTCGGGGACCGCCTCCATGACGGTGCAGTGGGGACAGAGGCGGCGGGCGAGACGTTGAATGAGAACCAGCGCCATCGATTCCGCGATGACCGTTCGGTTGCAGCCGAAGTTTTCGAAGCGCTGGATGACTGCACTCGCGTTGTTGGCGTGAATCGAAGTCAATACCAGGTGCCCGGTCATGGCCGCCTCCAGCGCAAGCTGTGCGGTTTCCTCGTCGCGCACCTCTCCAACCATGACGACGTCCGGGTCCTGACGTAGGATCGCGCGGAGCACCTGGGCAAAACCCAGGCCGATCGCATGGTGGACCTGCACTTGGGTCACGCCCTCGAGGCGATATTCGACCGGATCTTCGACCGTGATGATGTTCGTGTCGGGACGAATCGTCCGACGTTCGTGAAGCGCCGCGTAGAGGGATGACGTTTTGCCCGATCCTGTCGGCCCAGCGACGACGATCGCGCCATAGGGTCGCTGAAGGACTTCACGGATGGCCGACAAGGTGCCCTGCTCGACGAAAATCTGGTCGAGTGGCCGCAGCATCGCAGCGGCTTCGAACACCCGCATGACCAGCTTCTCACCCTCGCTTGCAGGAAGCGTCGAGACGCGCAGGTCCACATCGCGCCGGCCTACGCGGACGCCGATACGCCCATCTTGGGGTCGCCGGCGCTCTGCAATGTCGAGGCCGGCAAGCACTTTGAATCGGGCGATCAGCGCCCTGGCAATGTGCACCTGAACGGTCTGCTCCCAATCGGAGAGCATCCCGTTGACGCGAAAGCGAATCCGAACACCTCCTCGCTCCGGTTCCAGGTGGATGTCGCTCGCGCCCCGGTCGAGGCCTGCTGCGACGACTTCTGCCGCAAGAGACACGACTTGCTCTCCGGCTCGTTGGACCGAGCGTTCGGAGTCGCGCCTCGCGTCCGCCTCGTCGAAGATCACGGAGTTCGGGTCCACGCGCTGAGCGCGTCGCCCGTGCGGCGTCGACGCGTGAAGCTTCAGCCGACGTGTCGCTGCGGTGAAGTCCTCCGCGGAAATCGCGACCACTCGAGGCCGAGCGTTGTGCAGCACGCGCTGCAAGTCCCTGAGCGCGGCCTTGTTGAAAGGGTCGACCATCCCTACCGTCAAGACCCGGTCGCGAAGCTCCAGTGGGATCATGCGGTGTTGCTGGATGATTTGCACCGGTACCGTCGCGATGACCGAGTCCGACGGGGAATAAGAAGAGACGCGCACAAATGGAACGGTTTCGTCGGCGCCAATCACTGCCACCGACGAGTCGCCTCGGGAGACCTCTGTCGCAGGCGGTGGAGGTGGACGGCTCGTGCTCGTCGAAACCAGGCGGTTGGCAAGTGATTCCGCTAGCGCCTGAGCAAAGGAGGGATTCACTCCGTCGCTTTGACCAGGACGATGCAGTCACGATTGACGAAATGGATGGCCCGCGTGTCACGGACCTCGACGAATCGCTTCGCGCCTGGATGCAAGGCTGCTCTGGAGTGCAGAAAGACTGTCAGCTCTTCTGGCTCTGCACCGCGAAGCGCGATCTGGACGGAAACCTCCCGCTTGACGATGAAAGCATTCGCCAACGGTACTACGGTCGACTCGACGGCCGCGATCTCTGCGATGGTGCCAATATGTGCCAGTGAGCGGCCTGCAAGTCGCACGCAATGCGTCAATTCGCCATGAAAACCAGGCAATTGTGCTTTGACACACGCTGGCACGAGTCCTGCTCTAGTGCCCGTCCGCCCACGAACATGGCGATGGGCAAGGAGCAGAGACAATGACTACGAAACTTCGCTTTTCTTTTCTTGGTTGGCTTGTGGCCCTGGTCGCTTTGTTGGCGGTCGGCTGCGGGTCGGATGCAGCGGGCGGGCAGCTCTCGTTCGAGGTGGACCCTGGGGTGAAGCCCGGCACGGACTCGATCGAGTTCGTGGATGGCAGCGGCGAACGGCCGCTCGCCTCAATCACGGATGACAAAGGCCGACAGATCGATTTCGTCGAAGACGAGGTCGTCCTGACGCTGGAGGATCGTTCGGAACTGCCGTCGATTCTCGAACGGCTCAACGGCACGGTGCTTCGCGAGATCGACCCCGTTGCGAACGGCGCGCCGGACGGCACGCCCTTGTTCGTGCTCGTGCGGGTCGATCCGCGGGAAGCGGATCCGTCGGAGCTCGTGGAGATGATCCTGTCGAGCGAAGGCGACAACAGGGCCGCGCATCGCGTGTCGTCGCAAGCAGCCCTCGATGCATTGACCGCCATGGCGCGCGAAAGCGTCGAGGAGGGCACGGAGCTCGGCGCCAACTTCCTGTTCGAGTACGACAGCCTGAGCGAACGAGAAGCGCTCGAGGCACCCACTGGAGGCACGTCAGACTACACGCAGGACGCCTTCGACTGGCCGTACATGAACCGAGGTTCGAATCAGGACATCGGCGCTGCAGAAGCCGCTCGCATGGTGCACGACGCCGGCCGGGTGCCGACGCCAAGCAACAAAGTCGACTTCATGATCATGGACGGCGGCTTCTTGGACCTCGCTGACTTCCCCAGGGCGACCATCATCGGCGGTCGTTTTGGGACCCCGAACCCAAACGCTTGCTCCGGTGGCAACCCCTGTCCCTGGCACGGCACGATGGTCGCCTCGACCGCGATTTCCGTGTTTGACAACGGACAGGGCGCGGCGGGTCCGGCCTCCGAGGTCGTGAACCCCATCTTCGTGCAAAGCCCGAACCCCAACCTCTGGGACTACCTCGAGTACATCTTCGTGACAGTCCCGACCGCGCTATCTCGCTTCCCGGACATCGTGAACATCTCGGCGTCCGGCGGGATCCCGGCAGGACTCTGTCTGGTCGGTGTGTGTACTGCGGTCGACATCGCCGCATCTTCGATTCATCGCGCAGGGATCCTGGTATTCGCGTCTGCCGGAAACGATGGTGCGGACGTAGACGACGAGGATTGGTTCTGGGAAAGCGAGTATCGCGTTCCTTGCGAAGCGCCAGGCGTGGTCTGCGTCGGCGGCTTGGCCCACAACGCGACGGTGAAGGACCCGTCGAGCGCACGCGGGAGCAAGCAGCGGGACTCCGGCAACTCGGTTGACATCTACGCACCGTTTTGGACTTGGGTGCACCAGACGCCAACTGGCGCTACGCCGACCCTACCGGGCACGAACGCGACGTTCGTGAGTGGCACGTCCTTTTCGTCGCCGTTCGTCGCCGCCGTCGCAGCGCTCGTCAAGGCGTCCGATCCGAGCCTCGGCCCGGACGGTATCTGGACCGTGATTCGCGACACAGCCCACACCACTGTGCGCGGCAGCGTGCATCGCTGGGTCAACGCGTTCGGCGCGGTCCACCGCGCACTTGGCGACAATGCGCCCCCATTCGTGCAGATCGCTCGGCCCACCGACGGCGAAACGTTCCCGCTTCGTGCTGCAAGCGTGCCTCTGAGCTGCGACGTCAGCGACGAAGACGGAATGGACGGCGTCACGGTCTCCTGGTCGAGCGATCGAGACGGTCGCATCGGCGGGGAGAGCATGTTCACGTCCTCGGGGACGCTGAGCGAGGGTTTCCATCAAATCACCTGCACCGCCGATGATGGCGAGTTCGTGCTCAGTGACACCGTCACCATCGAAGTCGTCAACGAGGCACCGAGAGTCACCATCGAGCAGCCGATAGCTCGGACCCGCTACTATGCGAGTGAGCCCATCGCCCTGGCTGCGTCGGCGGTGGATCGCAACTTCAACTTGGACGGCGTCAGCTGGGATGTCGACGGGTTTACCTATCTGATGCTGCCGTTCGAAGAACCGCGGCCGGTTCCGTTCACATTCTGGAGCGGCAACGGCATCAGTCAGACGATCCCAGGTGGCGTTCTCCCTCCGGGAACTTACGACCTGGTCGCTACGGCGACCGACACGAGCGGCGCCTCAGCGTCGGACACGATTGAGATCATCGTCGAGGCCGATCCGCTCGATCGTCGACCTAGCATTTCGCACGCTACCATTACAGCAACCTCGCCAAACTTGTTCGACACGCCACCCTCGACCTTCTGGCAAGACCAGTGCGCGGTCGACGTGACTGGCGATGGCGCGATCAACAATGCGGACCGCTGCAAGCAACTGGTCTTCAGCGCAGTCGTCTCGGACGATCACGACGCAGCGAGCGCTCTCACTTACGAGTGGGATATCATCGAGATCGGCGTTGTCGCCGACACCCTGACCAGCAGCGGCCCAAACCTGACACTCGATCTGGTCTATGGGAACTACCAGGTGACGCTCACCGTCACGGACAGCGCCGGCCAGGCCAGCGTTCCGTACACCTGGACCTTCGCGGTCACGACCCTCATCTAGCGTCTGCGTCCAGGTCAGCCTTGCGGGGCACGTGCCAGCAGAATCGAGCCAAGATCTGGCCTGGTTCTGCGGTCCGTGCCCCGCGTCTATTTGCGCAACGACCGGTCTGAAGACGAGGTTCAGCCTGCGTCTTCCGCAACGCCAAGCTCCTGTCGAGCTCGCTCGTACTCATCGCTGATGAGTCCATCCGCGTCCCGTACCGAACAGCGGAAGCGATGAACGGGCTCGGTTGGCTGCTGCGAAAACTCGAACACGGTGAGGAACGCTCCCGGCTTGTCGGCGCGCGTCGAGAAGTCCGCTTGGCCCGTCAGATGCAGACAGTGTTCCTCCGCCGCCGCGGTGACGCGATCGTTCCAGCGCGTTTGAAAAACGATGTAGAGCCGCGCTCGCTCATTCATCGCGCGAGCTGCCGTTTCTAGGTACGCTTCCACGCCGCCACGTTCCTCAAAGCGACAAGCGCGTCTCTGTGGGTCGTCGGGCAGCACACCCGCATCGAGCGGGAAGTAGGGTGGGGAAGCGGTGATGAGGTCGAATCGTTCGCCTCCGAAGTCGAGATCGCGAAAGTCCCCCTGACGCACCTCGAGCCGGGTTTCGTGCGCCGGGAGCTCCCCAAGGGCGCGTCTTGCCATCGCGACCGATTGGGCTTGTGCCTCGACGCCGACTGCAATCTGCGGTCGGAGCTTGTGACTCACCATGAACAACACCGAGCCCACTCCGCAGCCGAGGTCCAGGTATCGCCCTGGGGCCTCCGGATTCCGATGAACGGCATACCAGGCGGTGATCAGGTCGTCCGTACTGGTTCGATGCCCGCCTGTTCGCTGGTAGATGTACCAGTCGCCAATCAGGCGATCCCGCCTTGCGTCATCGGGCCAGCCGGTCGCGCCGTCCGGGATCAATCCCTGCTTGTCACTGTTCATCTCCGGTTCCTCGCCGCGCTCCAACCGCGGTCCGATCTGCGCTAGGTCAGCCGGATGTTCAACCCATCGAGCAGCTCGAACCTGGCCCGATTCCTGGTTGATCCCGCTCGGGTCAGGCGTATATGGTTTTCGCAATGCGCATACTACTGACGTCCTACCTTCTCCTCTCCGTCGTCGCCTGCGGGGGCAACGGCAACAGCAACGCGGATGGAATCGTATTCCCTCCCGAAGGCCCTGTCGCCGGCGAGCAAGGGAAAGGCAGCTTCACCTTCGGCGCCGCCACGGCCGCTGCGCAGATCGAGGAATCCGTTCCGGAGCTCGATTGGCACCTTTGGACTCAGCCTGCGCCCGACGGCATGGGCAAGGGGGAGGCGTTCGTGGGGGACGCTGTGCGCGGGTACGAGCTCGCCCTGGATGACGTGATGCTCGCGGCCGACACGAATCTAGATGCCTATCGGTTCAACGTGAACTGGTCGCGACTCGAGCCGACCCGCGACAGCATCGATCAGGCCACTGTCGACCACTATGACGACCTCATCGATGCCCTCGCGGCCGCAGACATCAAGCCGATGATCACGATTCATCACTTCTCGAGCCCGATCTGGGTTGATGACCCCCTTCGAAACATCGAGGAGCCCTGTACGCCTTCAGACACCGACCTCTGCGGTTGGAACGATGATGCAGGGGCCGCCGCGATCACCGAAGAGCTCGCCGAGCTCGGTGCGCTGATGGCGCGCGAGTATGGCGACCGTGTCGACGAGTGGGTGACCTTGAACGAGCCGATCAACTACCTTCTCTCCGCTTACGGCACCGCAAGCTATCCGCCGGGGCGGGGTGGCCTGTTCGACCTGCTCGACGAAGAGAAGCTGTTGGCGCTCCTGGACACGGTCGAGCGATTTGCCGGGGCGCACGCTGCCCTTTACGACGCGATCAAGGCCAACGACACCGTCGATGCGGATGGGGACGGGATCGCCGCGAACGTGGGTTTCGTGCTGTCGGTCATCGATTGGGTGCCGTCGAGGAATGGTCAGCCTAGCGAGGAGCCTCGGGATATCGTGGCGACCGAGAACCTTCGCTATCTCTACCACCAGGTCTTCACCGACGCCTTCGTGTACGGGCAATGGGATGGCAATCTCGACCGCATGATCGACGAGAGCGAACAGCGACCGGACTGGGCTGGGAAGATCGACTTCCTTGGACCCCAATACTATTTTCGCGCAGGGGTCACGGATTCGGCGAGCTCCAACATTCCGCTCGTCGGCGGCTTTCCATGCTTCGCCGGGCTCCCCATTACAGAGGCGTGCATCGAGGTTCAAGATCCGACGAAGTGCATCCCGACGATGCAGTACGAGTACGCCGAAGAGGGCCTGAGCCTCATTCTCGAGGAGTTTTCGGCGCTCTGGCCAAACCTGCCGATGACCGTGACCGAGGCTGGAATCGCCACCGAGATTGGGCCGCGCCGCTCCGAGAACGTGGTGCGTACGCTCGAGCAGATTTGGAAAGCGCGAGAAAACGGAGTGGACGTGCGCGGGTACTATCACTGGAGCCTGATGGACAACTTCGAGTGGGACCTGGGCTTCGCGCCGAAGTTCGGTCTGTACGCCGTCGACGTCGACGGTGGCACTTACGCGCGCACCCCGACCCAAGGCGCGACGACGCTTGCCGAAATCGCCGGTGAGCGCCGGCTCAGCGCGGCGATGAGCGAGGAGTTCGGCGGAGTCGGTCCCATGACGCCCGAATCGGCTGACGCGCCTGAGCTCAACGAGTTCTGCCAGTGGGCGGGGACCGCGTCTCCGTAATCTCGGGGACACGCATGAAGGGCCTTCCAATCAATGACTGCCTACGCATCCCCAGTCGTGACCTCTCATGGAGCGCGACTTGCGCCTCTGGCCCTGGCGGACAGAACGTCAACAAGGTCGCGACGAAGGTCACCCTGCGCTTCGACCTCGACGGCACCGATGCGTTGACGCAGACTCAGAAGCGCCGCCTGCGGAAGCTCGCCGGCCGCCGCGTCGATGCGGATGGGGGCTTACTCATCAGCGCCCAAGCCGAGCGCTCGCAAAGTCAGAACCTCGAGCGAGCCCGCGCAAACCTTCGACGCTTGATTCTCAAGTCCCTAGTCGTGCCCAAGCGCCGCGTCGCGACCAAACCATCCAAAGGCCAGAAGCGCCGACGGCTCAAAGATAAACGCCACCAGAGCGAGAAGAAGAAGCTGCGATCAGCCGTCCGCGGAGACGACAGCTAGCCCCCTAGGCGCGGCCCAAGCGGAAGGCGCTCGCTGCAATTCTCACAGCGGGAGATTTCGTTCTCGAGTGTGCGCGACGACACCGCCACCAGGCTGCGAGCCCATCACGCCGCTGTCCCCGCGAGACAGTGGCCTAGCGAGGACTCCAGGGACCGCGAATTCCAAGTGCGGGCACTAGCCGTCGATGTTGGGTCACGGGCATGATGCAGCTTGGCGCTGCTGCACCGCGCGCCGGAGCTCTTCGGACGCGCTCTTGGTTGCGCGCACCAAGTCCCAGACGTCGGGGACGAGCTTGCTGTCGACGAAGAATCCGAAATCGACGAAGCCGCCGTAGCTCAAGACCGTCAGATTGAGTCCCATGCCTTCCATCACGGGGCCGGTCGGATACACGGCTTCCAGCTTGAGGCCGGCCAAGTAGAGCGGCCCGCGCGGCCCTGGAACGTTTGAAATCACGAGGTTGTGGACCGGACGATGCCGGTCCGCGAGGTGCTGACTACTGTAGGCGCGGACCGCGAGATTGAACACGCGCGGCCCCGCGAACTCTGCCCAACTCTGAAGGGTTCGGCCGCCCATCGCTTGAAACTCGCGTTTTGCGATCATGGTGCTGCGGTGAATGCGCTCGACACGCTCCAGCGGATCGTCCGTGTCGGTCCCGAGGCTCGTCCACATGACGGAGACCTTGTTGTTGTACTCCAGCGATTCCTCTTCGGTGCGTACAGAGACAGGGCACGCCGCGGTGAGCGAATCCTCGGGCAGAGCGTCGCGTTCCTCGAGGTAGTTTCGAAGCCCGCCGCCCACAATAGCGAGAATCACATCGTTGACGGTGCAGTGCAGGGCGTTCTTGATCTCCCGAATCTCCTCGAACGACACGCGCATCGTCGCGAGATTGCGACGTGGCGATACACTGCCGTTGAACGGCGTTCGGGGCGCTCCAAGAGGACGAGTACCGGCCGGTCGACGCTCGCTGATCATGTCCCGCAGAAGCCCCGTGGCCTTCTTCACGGTCTGACCCATCGTGCGCAGCACGTCTACAGGCTGCTTCGCTCGCGATCGAGCCGCATAGGCGAAGAGCTCGAGGTCGCTCGGCACCTTGTCCGGTTCCGGCGGCAGCGGGATGGGCGGCGCAATCGTGGTCGGGCTCTTGTCGAAGAGATGCATCAGGATGCCCGCACCCGAGACGCCGTCCACGACCGAGTGATGCATCCTGAGTGAAAGGCCCAGGCGCCCGCCCTCGAGCCCCTCGATGATCCAGATTTCCCAGAGCGGCTTTGAACGGTCGAGTGGCGAGCTGCTGATTCGACCGATCATCGCGCCGAACTCTTCAGGGCCGCCTGGTGCTGGCAGCGCGACGCGGTGCATGTGATGGATCAGGTCGAAGTCGGGGTCATCGACCCAGAGCGGATGGTGGAGATCAAAGGGGACACGTGCGAGCCGTCGTCGAAACACGCGATGGCAGGAAGCGCGCTCCTCGACATGCTTCACGACTGCATCGAAATCGTATCCTTCAGGTGAGTCGCCCGGGTCGAGGATACAGGCGAAGCCCACGTGCATGTGCACCTGGGGCGTCTCCATGTAGAGAAACGATGCGTCGATGCCGGCCAGCCGTTCCATTCGCTTCAGCCTGCGCCCTTGGGTGAGTCCTTTCAAACGCTATCAAGGGCGGCAGGAAGTGCCTGTGCGAGAAACGTTCGAACCTCGTCGAAGACTCTTTGCAAACCCGGACAATCTGGCGAAAATCGCCCTCGATGGCTGAGTCCGCAGACAAGGAGCTTCCGGCCGCCGAGCAGCTGCTCGAGCTCGAAGCGATCAAGCAACTCAAGGCGCGCTACTTTCGCTTGATGGACACCAAGCAGTGGCTCCCCTTCTCTCAAGTGTTCACAAACGACATCGTCGTCGACGTCTCGCACGACAAGCACGCGCCCGGCGACACCATTGTTGGCCGCGCAGACGTCGTAGACTTCATTCGCAAAGCGGTTGGCAAGGCAACCACCGTGCACCACGGCCACATGCCCGAAATCGAGATCCTGAGCCCCGCTGAGGCGCGTGGCATTTGGGCGATGTACGACTACGTCGAGTTCAAACCCTCACGCGGCATCCGCGGCTACGGCCACTACCACGAGGAATACCGCAAAGAGGGAGGCAAATGGCTCATCAGCAAGCTCAAGCTCACCCGCCTTCGAGTGGACCCACTCAGCTAGCGCGGGCGGTTGTTTCGAGAGTCATAGCGTGCGAAAGGACTCGAATGATACGCAGTCCGTTCTTCAGAACCGCCACGGCTCAAAACGCAGACCTGGGCGGCATCGCAGGCGCTGACGCGATATGCGCTGCTCAAGCAAGCGCCGCGGGTCTGCAAGGCGAATTCAGAGCATGGCTGTCCACCATTTCGTCACCGGTCTCCGACCGCGTCACCCATGCAACCGGGCCGTATGTCCTCGTAAACGGAGCCATCGTTGCCAATGACTGGGACGACCTGGTCGACGGGTCGATCCTGGAACCGATCAATCTTGACGCGACTGGAACGCTCCAAGCCGGCGAGGTCTGGACCGGAACGCTCGCCACCGGCGCCTCGTTCCCCGGCGACGACTGCGCTTCCTTCACGACTGGTACGACCGGCGTCGCCCTTTGCGGAGCGACCGACTTGACTACCAGCAAGTGGACGGAGAACATCACCCCGGCCTGCTCCACAGAGCTAGGACTCTATTGCATCGAGCAATAGTCCGGAGTTCCCTTGCCGATTCTAGCCATCGATCTTGGTACCTCGAACGTCAAGGCCGCTGTGGTCGATCGCGACGGTACCCTGCTCGGCACCGGCGGCGGCACCATCGAAACTCTTCTCACCGCAGACGGCGGCGCTGAGCAGGACGCCGAGCTCGTTTGGCAGACAGTCTTGGCGACCGCCGATGAGGCACTCGCGTCCCTTCCCAACCGGCATGAAGTCCGCGGCATCGCCTGCGCAAGCCAATACTCCTCGATCATTCCCGTGGACCAGGACGGCCGCCCCACCGCCAACATGGTCGTCTGGATGGATCAGCGCGGCGCGCCAGCTCGCTTGAAGAAGCTCCCCGGCGGGCAGCACATGAAGCCGAATATCTTTCAGATGGGGCGCTGGGTGCAGATCCACGGCATCCCACCGCTCGACTCCGGCGCAGATTCGCTCGCCCACATGCGCTGGTTCAAGCTTGCGCGTCCCGAAGTCTATCGACGAACCGCGACTTTCCTCGAACCGATGGACTACGTGGCGATGCGGCTTTCCGGCCGACACGTCAGCAACCGCTGCTCCAGCTTCATGATGCTGCTCACCGACAACCGGCGTCCCGATGCCGGCTATCACCCGACCTTGCTGAGATGGTCCGGCCTCGACGCCGAAAAATTGCCCGAGCTCGTGCCGGTGGATGAGCCCCTCGGGCCGGTGCTCCCCGAGGTCGCCGAGCGCCTTGGGCTTGCAAGCGACACGCTCGTCTTCGCTCCGATCAACGATACCCAGGCGGGCGGCGTCGGCGCGGCGGCATTCGCGGGAGATCACGCCGGCATCTCGATCGGCACCACGGGGGTCTGCGTCACCCATGTCGACTTCAAGAAGACGGACATCCTCAACTCCATGGTCAGCATGCCGTCCCCGATCCGTGGTCGGAACTTCGTCATGGCCGAAGCGGGAAGCAGCGGCGGAGCCCTAGACTACTTTCTCGAGCGTCTGATCTTCCCGAGCGACGAATTCGGGGATCACAGCCTTGCCGAGCGGTTCTCGGCCCTGGAGTGCGCCATCGCGAAAATTGAACCCGGCAGCGACGGTGTGCTCTTTCTTCCCTGGCTCACCGGTTCAGTCGCGCCCGCTGAAGACGGCAAGGTCCGCGGCGGCTTCTTGAACCTTTCGCTCCAGACCACGCGCGAGCATCTGGGCCGGGCCGTGCTCGAGGGCGTGGCGTTCAACCTACGCTGGGTGCAGGGGCGCGTCGCACGCTTCGCAAGACGGGACATCTCCCGAATCAAGCTCTACGGAGGTGGCGCGCTCTCCTCGGCCTGGGCCCAGATCTTCGCCGATATCCTCAAGCTTCCTGTGGAGCAGATCGGGGACGCGGAGTACGCCGCAAGCCGTGGCCTCGCCCTGCTGGGATTTCATCGCCTCGGCGAGCTTTCTCTAGACGAAATCGAAGCGCGCATCCCCATCGCGGCCGTCTATGAGCCGCGGCCCGAGCTTGCGGCGCGCTACGACACGATGTTTGCGCAGTTCGTTCGCGCGTTTCGGAAGAACCGTTCTGTATTTCGTGCCTTGAATGTAGGGAGTGAGTCATGAGCGACACGATCGAATCCTTGATGAGGGGCCTATATCCGTACGCGGAGAGTCATGGCGTGATCCGTAGCTTCCCGGCGGAGGGACGCTCGACCGATGCGATTCTCGAGGAGCTCCGAGCGATTGCCAGCAAAGAAGACGAAGCGTGGGAGAACGGCCGCTGCTCGGGCACGATGTACAGCGGCGACCACGAGCACTACGACTTCTTGAACGCTGTCTGCGGGCTCTTCTCGTATGTGAACTCCCTTCAGCGAGACATCTGCCCGAGCATGACCCGCTTTGAGTCGGACATCATCGCCATGACCCTCGACCTCATGCATGGCGAAGAGGCCCGCAAGCACAACCCCGCTCACAAGGCCTGTGGTGCAGTCGGTTTCGGTGGCACCGAGAGCATCATCAATCCATTGCTGGTCTACCGGGACAAGGCGCGCGAGGAGCGTGGCATCGATCGCCCCAAGGTCATCATTCCTGAAACCGCCCATCCGGCCTTCCGCAAGGGCGCGCACCTACTTGGCATCGAGGCCGTGCAAGCGCCCAGCGATCCGACGAGCACGCTGGTCGATGTCGACTTCGTGCGCGCTCAGATCGATGATCGCACCGTTGCCCTGGTAGGTTCGGCCGGCAACTATCCTTACGGCACGATCGATCCCATCGACGCCTTGTCGGATTTGGCCGTCGAGCACGGAATCGGCCTGCACGTGGACGGCTGTCTCGGCGGTTTCATCCTGCCCTGGGGTGAAGCGCTCGGCTACGACATCCCAGCCTTCGATTTCCGACTGCCCGGCGTCACCTCCGTATCCGCCGACACCCACAAGTTCGGCTACGGCCTCAAGGGCACCTCGGTCGTAGTCTACAGGGACGCGTCGTTTCGGAAGTACCAGTACTACATCGAGCCGCTCTGGAAGGGCGGCATTTACGCATCGAACGGCCTTGCCGGCAGCCGCTCCGGCGGTCTCATCGCCGCGACCTGGGCCGCGATGGTCCGCTACGGGAAGGAAGGCTACCTTCGCTATGCCAAGCAAATCTTCGAAACGTCGTTCGCAATGCAGGACGCGGTCAAGAGCCAGCCGGAGCTCATGCTCATGGGCTCACCGACGTTCTGTTTCGCGTTCCGCTCGAACGAGTTCGACATCTATCATGTCAACGACTTCATGAAGACCCGCGGCTGGCGCTTCAACGGACAACAGCACCCCGCGGCCATTCACATGTGCGTGACCCGGCCCCAAACCCGGCCCGGCATCGCAGAAGCGTTCTCCACCGATCTTTGCGAAGCCGTCGCCTACGCGCGCGAAAACCGCGAGGCCGAGCCCCAGAGCTCGGCCATCTACGGCGGCGGCGCCGCTGGCATCCCCATCGACAGTCCCGAAGCGATCCAAATGCTCATGACGATGGCCCTCGACACCCTTCAGTCGTATCCGTTCTGACTCTGTTTCCAAGTCCACTGAGAACCGTCCGACTCATCCATATGGCGGCCGCGACGTAACGAGCTCTGCCCAGGACGAGCTCGAGCAAGCCCTTTGGGCGCGTCGTGCCAAGCGGTCGCACTACAACGCCGTCGAGAATCTCGTGGTCTTCGCCTGAGCTCCTAAGGCACTAGGATGACGGTCCGCATCCCGAAATGATCGGAAAGCGGAACCGTCATCTCGCCTTCCCCAGGTACGACCACGGATACGACGTCTTGATCGAAAATGCGCGCGGTCGAGCTCACCGCACTCACAGGCAGGTTGTGCAGGAAGATGTGATCGATCCAAACCGACGACTCTGTCTCGGTCATGGGATTGGTCGTGCAGAACGTGCAAAGCGGCGTGTAGTCCGCCGTGTACGCCGGGGTGTAAGCCGATTCCAGAATGCTGAACGTCTCTTCGCCCTCCCCAACGATGTCTTGCTCCGGGTATCCGAGGCCGGCGTTGAAGTCGCCCAGGATCACGGCCGGCCGGTTGCCGCTCTTCGAGGCGACGTAGTTGATGAGCTTCTCCGCTTGGAGCTCTTGCTCGGCCTGCCAGCCTGCGGGTCCCTTCTGTCCCTCCCCGTACTGCCCCGTGTATGGGAACGTGTTGATGGAATTGGGCGGGACGCTGAAAATCGGCGTGAGGTGATTGCAGTAGGTATCGAGCTCTGCCCCATTCGGTAGCTCCACGGTTGCCTTGAGGATGCTGCGGCGATTCCAGGTGCCGGGAATGACCCAGTTCTCGGTGTTCTTGACCGGATGGCGCGAGAGAATCATCACGCCGTTCTGCCCGCCGAATGCGAGATCTTGGTTGATCACGGTCGGACAGCTCTCGCGCATCTCTGCAAACGTCGCCGTTGGAAGCTGCGGTATCACGCATGCATAGCAGCGCTGATGTTGAGGGTCATCGCCGAACAAGAGCGGCGCGACCGCGATCGAGCAGTTTGCGGTGGCACAGGCAGCGCTAGTGGTACTACCCATGTCGCTGTTCGGGATCGTCGAACAGTTGTCTCGCACGCAGTCGATGGCAACGTCCATTTGCCCCTTGATGGTCAGTTCGTCTTCATCGAAGAATTCGTCCGGACAAGGCACGGTGGTCGGAGCTGGCGGAATCAGCCCCTGCTGGTCGGTCGCGATCGTCGACGGGAGTGTCGACGTCATTCTCAAACAGGACAGCGTAGGGAAACGCCTGGGCCGCAGCATCGCGGATCAGCTCTTTGTCCGCCTGGGTCCAGACCTCTTGCAGGCAGAGGACATCGGCGTCGTGGGCTGCGATCGCGTCCGCAATAGGTTGCCGTCGCTCGGCCTCGTAGAGAATGAACGACCCGGCCAAAGCCACGTTGAACGCGTCGACGATGACTTCTTCGGGCTCGCGGTTTGTACTGCTCTCTCCACAGCCCAAAGCAAGGGCGAACACGCTGACGATCACTAAGCTACGATTCATGTTGGACTCTCCTGTGAAATGTGACGCTAGCGTGCCCAAGACGCGGGGCTTCGTCAATCCACCGGGCACAAAACCAAGCGCCTTGCCGTTCGAGCGAAATCGAGGCTACGGTGGCCTCATGAGACGACTTGCTTTGATATTGGCTTTGGTGCTCGCGCCCACCGTCCTGGGCTGCGCTGAAGCCGACACGGGAGACACGGGAGGCACGGGAGGCGGCACCGGCGGGATGGGCGGGATGGGCGAGCTTCGCGAATGCGACTCGACTCATGACAAGATCGGACAGATCGCCGAGCTCCAGACCTTCGCGCATCAAGTCTCCGGCACTGCCGTGATTGTCGACGACTGCACCATTCGTGTGGACGACTTCGTCTATGACGGCACCGGTGTCGACGTTCGCTTCTACGGCGGCCTCGGTGGCAACTATGTGAACGGCTTTTCGATGAGCGAAAACGATCTGATTCGCAACGGAGGCTACGACGGCAGCGAACCAGTCTACGCGCAGCTCCCCCTGAACCGAACACTGGACGACCTCGATGGTATCAGCGTCTGGTGCGTCCCCGTCGGCGCTAGCTTTGGCGACGGCCTCTTCACGAGTCCCTGAGGAGCCGGGGAACGTGCCCATCTTGGTTGCTGAAGGCCTCAGCAAAGCATACGGCGAGACGCGACTTCTCGATGAAGTAGACCTATCGATTCACGAAGGTGAGCGGGTAGGGCTCGTCGGAAACAACGGCTCGGGGAAGTCGACCCTGGCTCGGATCTTGGTGGGTGAAGACCAGCCTGACGAGGGACGGGTCGCGCGCCGCCGAGAGGCGAACATTCGTTATTTGCCACAGGAGCCGGTCTTGCCAGCGGGCCGGAACGCGCGGGAAGTCGTGCTCGAAGGGCTAGGGGCCTGGGCCGACGCGTTCGAGCGGCACGAAGAGCTCAGCCAACTGATCGCCGCCCAGCAACCAGGATGGGAAGCATACACCGAGCCACAGGCAGCCGCGGCCCATGAAGTCGAGCGGCTCGGGGGCTGGGAGAACGGCCTTCGGGTGGATGTGCTGTTGCAGCAGCTCGGGCTTCGCGACATCGATCGCAGTGTCGACGAGATGAGCGGTGGCGAGCGGCGGCGCGTGGCGCTCGCTCGGCTCCTGGTCGAGGAGCCCACCCTTGCAATCCTCGACGAGCCGACCAACCACCTCGACGCCGACACAATCGAATGGCTCGAAAGCTACCTCCGCGAGCAATACCGCGGCGCGCTCATCTTGATCACGCACGACCGCTACGTCCTCGACCGCGTGGTCAACCGAACACTCGAAGTCGACCAGGGCACGGTATACAGTTACGAGGGCGGCTGGCATCGATACTTGGAAGCCAAAGCGGACCGGCTTGCCCACGCCGATCGCGCCGAGGCCAATCGTCAGAATCTTCTGCGAACGGAGCTTGAATGGCTCCGGCGCTCTCCCAAGGCCCGCACGAGCAAGTCGAAGGCGCGCGTCGATCGTGCCGAAGCGCTTCGGGATGCGAGCGGCCCCAAGGTCGAGCAGGTAGCCAAGTTTGCGGCGCAGACTCAGCGGCTCGGCGGGACCGTTGTCGAAGCGCATGGTCTCGGCGTGCGTCTGGGCACCCTGGAGCTCGTCGATTCGCTGGACTTGATCCTGTCCCGCGGGGATCGCCTCGGCATCGTCGGCCCGAACGGCGCGGGCAAGACCACCTTGCTTCGTGTGCTCCTCGGCGATCTCGAGCCGACACGCGGCAGCGTGGTCATCGGAGCCAACACGAAGTTCGCGTACTTCGATCAAGCTCGAAGCGGTTTGATCGAGGACGAATCCGTTCAGCAGAACGTCGCGCCCGATCGTCCGCAGGTCACGTTCCAGGGTCGCTCCATCGACATTCGGAGCTACCTGAAGCGTTTCCTTTTCGCTCCGCATCGCACCCGGGACAAGGTCTCGTCTCTTTCCGGGGGTGAGCGAGCCCGCGTCGCCTTGGCCAAGCTGCTGCTTGCTCCCGCCAACGTGCTCGTCCTCGACGAGCCGACGAATGACCTCGACGTCGCCACCCTCGCGGCGCTCGAGGAGATGCTCGTACAATCCGGTTCCACGGCCCTCATCGTCAGTCACGATCGGTACTTCCTCGACCGGGTCGCGACGAAGATTCTGGCGTTCGAGGGCGACGGCCGGGTCATCGCCTACGCGGGCAACTATAGCGACTACCGCGATCAACGCGCTGCGCGTCAGGCCGAAAGCAAGCTGAGCGCGGACCGGAGCCCCCAGAAGCAAAAGGGCGGCCCGAGCCCGAAGGGGCAGAAGCTGTCATACAAGGAAAAGCAGGAGCTACAGAAGCTCGTAGCCGGCATCGAACGCGCCGAAACCAAGGCCGCGGAGGTCGAAGCGCTCCTGAACGACCCGGCCCTATACGCCGAGCGAGCCGAGGAAGTCCCCTCAATTGTGGCGCGCCAAGGCGAGCTTCAAGCGGAGCTCGACCGAATGATGACCCGTTGGATGGAGCTCGAATCCAAGGCCGCCGGCGAATAGTCCGGGCTGGCCTGTGCAGGTCCGGCTTGCGGTTGAGCCGACGGTGACGCTACAACCAGTCTGCTATGGCCCAAACCGCTCAGCTCCGCTCCATCGAAACCGTCGAAAACGAGGCGCAACGTGTCTTCAAGCTCCAGCGCGAAGCCTACCTGCGCGATCCGTATCCGAGTCTGGACGAACGCAAGAGTCGCCTCCGTGCGCTCGAACGAATCCTGCTGGACAACATGGACGAGATCACGGAGGCCATCAGCCGAGATTTCGGCCACCGCTCCGTCGAGGAGTCGAAGATCCTCGAGATCTTCCCGGTCATCGACGGTTTGCGCGACACCCTGAGGAAGACCCGCAAGTGGATGAAGCCGCAGCGCCGCCACGTCTCGGTGCTCTTCGCAACCGGCTCCAACCGAGTCATCCCACAGCCCAAGGGCGTGATCGGCATCGTCTCGCCCTGGAACTACCCACTCTTCCTCACCCTGAGCCCGCTGGTCAGCATCTTGGCGGCGGGCAATCGCGCCATGATCAAGATGGCGAGCAACTCCCAGAATCTTTGCCGCTTGCTCGCCGACAAGTTCGCCGAGGTGTTCCCAGAAGAAGTCGTTGCGATTCTACCAGGCGTGCGCGCGGGCGACTTCTCCACACTGCCTTACGACCACATCATCTTCACCGGTTCGGCCGACGTCGGTCGTACGGTCATGCGATCTGCAGCCGACAACCTGACCCCGGTCACCCTCGAGCTAGGCGGGAAGTCGCCGACGATCGTTTGCGACGACTTCAACATCGACGAGGCCGCCTCGCGGATCATGTACGCGAAGCTCATCAATGCCGGTCAGACCTGCTTGGCTCCCGATTACCTCTTCCTTCCCGAAGGTGCACAGGATCGATTCGTGACTTCAGCGCAGCGGGTCGTGTCAGAACGCTACCCGGACACGAATGACTCGGACTACACCTCGGTCATCGATGACAAGGCATACCGGCGCCTGCGTATGACGCTCGAAGACGCGGAGGCAAAGGGGGCAACGCTCGTACCGCTCGTCCCGGGCGCCTCTTTCAATGACGTTCTTCGCAAGATCCCGCCGTACCTGGTGCTCGGCGCGACCGAGGACATGATGATCATGCAAGAAGAGATCTTCGGGCCGCTCTTCCCGGTCATGAGCTATCAGAACCTCGATGAGGTCATCGAGTACGTGACCGTCCGGGACCGGCCGCTGGGCTTTTACGTGTTCACCAACGACCGCGCGCGCAAAGACAAGCTCCTCTACAACACGATCTCCGGCGGCGTCACCATCAACAACTGCATCATTCACGTCGCTCAGCACGACATGCCATTTGGCGGTGTCGGCGCGAGTGGCATCGGCCATTACCACGGTTACGAGGGCTTCGTGGAGTTCAGCAAGATGCGCCCGGTTTTCACCAACCCGCGCTTTTCACTACTGAACCTCTTCTATCCGCCGTACACGGGCAAGCAAGAGCGCCTGATCGACATGACGATCAAGTACAAGCCCTGATCGGGCTAGGCCGCGTCCGCGCTCGCGTTTGCGTTCGCCCAGCGTAAGGTCGCTAGGACTTCATCCAGCGAGCTGTCCGGGTCGTTCAGTTGCTCGTGCAGCCAGGCGGCCGCCGACTCGAGGTTGCTGTGGAGGGTGGGCCCGACGCCATTTCGCTTGATCACGCCCAGCACTCTGGACATCAAACTAATGAAGAACCCGGCGAAGAACCCTGAGCCGAGGATCGTGATGGAACTACCGACCACGATGGGCGCGACGGCTTCGAGCGCCTGCTGAATCCTCTGGTCCATCTCGGGGCCGGGACGCTCCGTGTCTTCCTTGATGATGATCGCGAGCGCCAACTTTTCCCCGATGCGCAGATATCGCTCGGTCAGCTGCTGAACCGTCTCGTCAACCCCGCCGTGGGCAGTGCGCGGCAGGCCAACTGCTACACGTCCCCTTGCGAACCAAATGATGTCGTTCGCCGGACCTAACGGCAACGGGCCTTCCGCTTCGGTGAGTGACACTGAAGCTCCACTATAGCCGCCCGCGCTTCAATCACCCAGTTTCGTTGCCGTGCTGCGCTCGCGAACCTAGTTGGACGAGAATCAGTGGCGTCGGCGCCGGCGTTGCATCGCAGCCAGGCCGAGCAGCGTCAACGCCGCGAGAGCCGCACCCGAAAGTCTATCACGCGGACTTGCGCCTACCACGCATCCGCATCCGCCCTTACCGTCTCCGCTGCTCGATCCACCTGAACCAGCGGAGCCGCCCAATCCTCCGTTTCCGCCGAAACCGCCGGCCCCGCCGGAGCCACCGGTCCCGCCCATTGCTTGGGGATCCACCCCGGCCATGCGCGCGCCGGAGCCCGGCGGCGTGCAGGTGAAGGTCAGCGACTGGCCTGGGACATCGGCCAGCGCAAGCAGCTCGGCCTCCGAAATGCTGCCTTGCTGGCTTTCGAAGGATCCATCGCTCCTTCGTAGCCAGCGCTGCGGCTCGTCATCGACGACCCCGGTCACCAGGAGATCGCATTCGGTGGCCGCCGTCTCTCCGGAAATGGCAAACGGCGTGCCAGCGCGCTCGATCAGAAGCTCGACACGCGCGTCCGCATCGGCCTCGCCATCATCCCAAAGCGTCACCTGCTGACCGACGATCGGAGCGAGGTTGCTGTCAAACGCCATGACCAGCGCTTCGAGGTTCTGCCGGTCGGTCGACGACACGTCGTTGAACACGTTTGCGCTGAGGAAGTCGGCAACCCTGGGGACGCTTCCGTCGTGAAGGAAACCCGAGCCCCGCACTTGATCCCCCGCGAATGCAGTGTCCGCGCCGGGGAAGAACGGCGAGGGAGCCATCCCGAACATGCCGACCTTCTGATAAGCATTGCGTAAATGCGGAACCTTGAACTCCATGGTCTCGCCCTCGAAGGTGGAGCCCCCGCTCGTCCCAAAGAACCCCGACCCCGGGTCCAGCACGTGGCAGCCGTTGCAGTTGGCGACGGTGTCTGTGATGCGGCCGCTGTAGAGGTCCGACCCGGCCTGCTCGTTCGGGCGGAGCGAGTTGTCGAGTCGCCGAATCGGATTCGGAGGATAGGTGATTTGCAGCGCAAAATCGGTAAAGGCCTGCATGTCTTCGCGGTCGAGCTCTCCTTCGTCGCGGCCCACGAGACCAGGAAACGCTACGTTGAACAGATTGAACGCCGCATTCGTGTCGAGCGCTTCTCCGCCATCGTTGCCGCCCGTTCTGTCACCCCGCCAGTGCATCGGCCCCGCGTTCTGTAGCCCGCGAAGGCTTTGGGTCGTCATCGGGCCCTTGAGGGGATCGAAGTCCTGCAAGTTGCACACGCCCACGACCCCTGGCGGGCAGGGGTTGGGATTGCCTACCGGCAGGAGGTCCGGATCCCCGAGGTCCCAGGCCAGGTCATCCATGTCGCCAAAGACATGACAGCTCGCGCAGCTAGCTTCGCCGTTGCTGCCGGTGAGCTTCGCATCGTAGAGAAACGGACGTCCATCGATGACGGACTCGGGTTCTGGATTCTCCATGTCGATGGTTTGCACGACGCCACGCGTCACGGTGTCGAGCACCACGATGGAGTTTTGGAAACGCGTCATGACGTAGAGTCGATCGCGAGCCTCATCGAGCACCAAACCGCTCGGGCCTCTGCGGGGCAAGGAGATCATGTTCGCTGCGTCCGGTGTGAACGTATCGGCTTCGAGCGCAGCCGTGTCATAGACGCCAACCGCCGCCGAGCCGAAACCGGCAACGTAGAGCGTGCTCCCGTCGCCGCTGATCGCCATTTCTAGCGGCGTCGAGAGGCTCCGCTCTTCAGTTCCCGATGGTTGAGGGCGGGCAGCGTAGTCGATGTGCTTGTTCAGATGCCTGGGCAGCACGTTCAGCGCGGTGTTGATGACCGTGACCCGTGCTTCATGGAGGTGGCCGCGAACTGTGGCGGGGTCCCCGGATGGTTTGGGGCCGAGCTCATCCACCCAGTCCCCGAGCCCCTCGAAACGAACGCGGTTGATCGCTTCGGTGTTCGTGACGTAGAGGTGCCCGTTCGCTGGGTTGACCAGCATGTTGAACAGGATGGTCCCAACGCCGGACGCGGAACCGATCTCGACCGGTGTCGGCGCATCGGCGTCGATTCCGAACACGTCGATGTCTGGTAGTCCGAAGCGAACCCCGTTGCTCCAGTCCCGCCCGAGCTCGTCTTCCCAGAGCTCGCTGCTTTCGTTCCAGCCGACGATGAGACCCGTCTCCCGACTCTGCGTCCCGTCGAAATTTGTCTTGGGTGATGGAAGGCCCCCTGGGTACGAAACACCTTCGATGTTGCAGGGGGCGTCGCTATCGCAGACCAGGGGCTCGCCCAGGCTCATCGTTTGGTTTCCCGAACGAAAGACCGCCGCGAACACCGTCGACCCGTCGGTTGACGCGGCGAGAGCACGAGGGCGATCGCCGAACAGGGTGACGATGGTGAGCGGGTCTCCCCCGAGCGATGTCCCGAGCGCACCCGCGTCGAAGACCCAAACGTCCGCGCGGCCCGTCCCCTCGACGTCGTACTCTCCTTGCGGGTAGGGGCTGTTCTGTCCCCGATGTGCCGTCGTGATGAACGCTCGGTTGCCACCGGACCCGGCAAACACGATGTCACGTGGCTCGTCGCCGACGAGTAAGGTGCGCACGACACGCGCTGGATCCAGGGCCACGTCGACCACCGAAATGCTGTCCGAAAGGTGGTTCACTACCCAGACCTGCCCGTCGTCGCGAGCCGCAAGCGCCACCGGCTCTAGCCCGACGGGCACCGCCTCGACGAAGGTGAGCCCCGACCCGTCGATAGCGTAGATCTCGAGCTGCGCGTTTGGGGTATTGACCGCGAAGAGCCGCGTCCCGTCAGGCGACATCGCCATCGGCCGCACCTGGCCAGCCTCGAATAGGGTGTACTCGGGAAGCTCGGCACCCGCCCGAGCGGCGAGACCCAACAAGGCGAACGAGGCGGCGAACACCGTAGAAAACGCACGTAGGCTCATCGGTCCAACCTCCAGATGAAAACAGTATGCCTCGTCGCCGTTCTCGTCTAGCGGACCCCTCAAATGCGGACTCGCCCCTTGGGAGACCAGTCCCCGATAGCGGGTCCGATCCTGACGATCCACAGCCGGGCGATCCTGTGATATCCATGCGCCTGGCTCGTCCCCAAGCCCCGGAGGTATCCATGCGCCCGCACACCCAACGAATCATCGTCGGACTCGTCTGCCTATTTGGCGTGTCTTCGCTCTACGGCGTTGGCTGCGAAGGAGAGGTGACCGAATATCCGACCATCACTTCGCCGGCGCCGGGCGCTTCGATTTCGCCCGCGGGTTTGTTCACAACTTCGGTGACCTTTCCGACGGTGCTAACCGCGAGCTCCTTCGTGCGCATGGAAATCCAGACAGGGTCGGGCGCAACGACTCTCGACGTCACATCGCTGTTCTTGCCTTCCGGGCAGTCTGACTTTGCGGGGGCGACGGGCGTCTCCGCAGATTTGGACGCGGTATCCCTCGGCCTAGTCCCCGGCCCCCAATCATTCGTGGTCAAGCTCAACGCCGACGGCGTGGGAGGTGCGGCTATCCGACTCGTCACGTTCACCTGGTTGCCGGTCGATGCCTGCGAGGACGCAGCAAGCGCCGCTCTGGGTCAGTGTTTCCTCACGGCGAGCGACGCTGCGCAGCAGTGCTACATCGACACGCGGAGTCCTTGCAGTCCGACGGCCCCGGTGCTCGTTGCTGCGGAGTCCGCTCTGCGTGCAAGCGTCACGACCGCTTGCAGCGACGGCTCGCCCGCGGGGGCCGCCGCGGCCGATGCATTGGCTGACAGCCTGATGGAGCAATGCTTGGGCAATCCGGCAACACTGGCAGCGAGGGTGTTCGGTGGGCCGCATGCGAAAACGCTGGTCGGAACGACGAGCGGTAGTTTGATCGAAACCTGTCTCGACACCGCTTATTCGGCGAGCGCCGATCTCCTCGACTTCGCGTACAACACGCAGCGCGCCTGCATCGTCGATGGCACCGCCTGCGCGACGGTCGAAGCCGACATCGCTGCCGAGGAGGCATTCGAAGTCGCTGCCTTCGAGGCGGTTTGCTCCTCCTCTCTTTTCTACTTCGCCGCTGGTAGCACGCCCGTCGAGATGCTTTCCCTGGCCAAAGAGCAAAGCGACTGCATGCTCGCCGCGGCCCACACGGACACCTCGCCACTCGAGCTCGACTGCGGCCCGCGAACCGCCGTCCCTGCCCCGCCACGCGGGGTCCCAACGCAGGTCATCCTCGACAGCACGCAATGGGCCAGCAAGTGCGGCGACGGCTCCGACTTTGCCTTCTACCTCCGTCTGGCCCCGAATGGCGAGCCTGTCGAGAACCTGATTGTCCAATTTCAGGGTGGCGGCATCTGCCTTTTCGATAGCGATTGCACAGCGCGGTTCAACAGCTCCCCTGGGCTTTTTGATGCGCAAGGGGACGCGTTCCCCGACAGTGGCTTCCTGAACACCGATGCCAACGTGAATCCCTTCGCCAACTGGTCGATGATCTTCCTGCCCTACTGCACACAGGACATCTTCACGGGCGGCGGCGAAGCCGAGGTCTTCCCGGGCGTCACGGTCGAACGCTACGGCGCACGCAACGCACGCGAAGCCCTCCGCTACACCCGCGATGCAATCTGGGCCACGCTTCGAGCCGAAGGGCAGGAGTATCGCCCAGACCAGATGAAGGTCCTATTCGCAGGTTCGTCGGCCGGCGGCTACGGTGCGCAGTACAACGCCCACTATCCCTTGGACGACCTTCGCTGGGTGAACACGACGATCGCACCCGACTCATCGTTGGCGCTCAACGGAGGCTTGCAGTCCTTGCCGGGCCTCGTGACCCTCAAGGAGCCGGTCTGGAACACGCGGCCCTATCTTCCGCCGTACTGCTTCTCGGCGGACTGCATTCTCGGCGAGGTCATCTTCCCGGCTCATTCCGAACGCCTCGGGGCCACACCGCTTCAGCAACTCTTGAACATCTCCCCCCAATGGGACTCCACGCAATCAGGCACGACGTATTTTGCCAGCGACTTGGCCTGGACCAATTCAGCGCGACAAACCTATTGCGATCTTCAGGGCACACCGAACGTACACTACTTCATGCCGGCCAACCTCGCGCCGCAGCACACCTATCTAGAGGTCGAGAGCCTCTTCCAATCGCAGACGGCTGGCGGGGTGACCTTGAAGGACTGGCTCACGGACGCGATGGCCAATCCGGGGGCTGTGCTGGATGCCGTCGAAGAGGGCAATCTGGTGGCTCAGGAGGGTGCGAACCCGTTTACCTGCACGGTTGCGCCCTAAAACAAGGAGCTAGTCGACAAAGTTTACTTTGTGTATAGTCCGCTTCGCCTGTCAAGGCTCCCCTAGGCGAGCCTTGATGCGGAGTGTGCCATGTCAGAATCTGTTTGGGCTTCCGTCCGTAGTAGCGAGCTCTGGAGCTTGGTTTCCGTTGTCTTCGGAACGCTGATCCTCTCAGTCATCCTGGCTTGCGAGCCGAATCCGAGCATCAGGGTGACGAGCCCCGCAGAAGGAGCCTTCGTCGTCGGGGACACCGTCACCGTGGAAGGGACGGCCGTGGACGTCTCCGACTCCACGCCGATTCTCGTCAATGGCATTGTTGCCAGTCGACCAACAGCGAACACCTGGAGCGCTACCGTCCCGCTCGATCAGACGGCGGTGCACAACCGGATCCTCGTCGATCTCGTCATGCCCGGGCACGAACGTACGATTCTCCGGCACGTAGTCGCGGTAGATGGTGTGACCACAGCAGGAGTCGCGGACGGCGATCTGTCCCCGAACAGCGTGGCGCTGCGCATCGAGAACACGGGCTTCGATCAAATTGCTCCGGTCATTTCAGAGTCGGTGGAGCAGGCACTCGATATCTCTGAGCTCGTGGTCGCGCAGAATCCGCTTCTGGACGACGAGTGCGTGCTCTACAACGCCGGCAATTGCACCCATCGGGCGACCGCCACGGCCCTCTTTGTCGGCACGAACGGCAGCTCCCTCGACGCCACGTCGGTTGGCGCCGGCGCGGTACGTACGAGGATCGTGGTGGACGGCCTGTTTGCGGAGATCGACCTCTTCGTTCGCGAAACGGCAGGTACCGCAAACTTCACCTGTGGTCTCGAGATCTCGATCGACAGCGCGGAGATCACAGCCGACCTCGACATGCAACCGAATGCGGCCGATCCGCGATTCGTCGATGTGAATCTCAGCGCCGAGCCGGATCTTACGATGACCGGCTACGGCTCGCGGTTCGTTTCCGGCATCTGTGACGACCCGATCATCGGCGGCATCATCAACTTCTTCCTTCACAATCAGATTGCGATTCTAACCCGCTCCGCATTCCTCTCGAATCTGGGCGATCCCGACGGCGCGGGGCCCCTGGACTCTCCCATCGCGGAAGGAATTGAAACGGCGCTGGCCGGAGTCTCAATCGCGGGGCCCCTCGGTGAAGCGATCGGCGCAGTGTTGGAGGCTCCCTTCGCGTCAGTGGATGAGGACTTGTATGGCATCACGCTGTCGGCGGACTCCGGCGTGACCCAGCCAAACCCAAACGTAGGAGCCCCGGACCTCAGCGCTTCCTATGCTTTTCTCGACGAGAGCGCACCGGCCCTCGGAGGGACGAGCCCAGGCGGCGCTCCGTACGACCTCGCCTACGGCATATCGATCTCCGCGCTCAACCAGATGCTCAAGGCCTTCGTCGAAGGCGGCATGCTCTTGATCGACATCACCGAGTTCGAGGTGCCTGGGGTGGGGACTGTACCGCTCACCGTTGGCCTCCTGTCCACGCTGATTCCGGAGTTCGCGGGGCAGGGTGACCCGGAGACTCCGGTCGTCGTCAGCGTCAGCTCGACGGCCGCCCCGGTCATCACCGGCCAGCCCGGTCCGCAGGGTGAAATGGGCGAGCTCCGATTCGGAGGGGTAACAGTGACCTTCGACGTCATAGCCGGGGCCACTCTGACACGGGCCTTGGTCGTGGACGCGGCGTTCGGGATCGGTGTCGACTTCGCATACAACGCCGGTCACCTCAGCTTCGACATTGCATCTCTCTCTGAAGCGGAGCTCGACGGCTACGTCACGGTCAACCGGACAGGCGCGTCCGAATCGACACTTCTCACCGCCTTGCAGGGTTTTCTCCCGTTCTTCGAGCAGCCACTGGCCGATGCCATGGAGGCCTTTCCAATTCCTGCGCTTCTTGGGCTCGAGCTCTCGGCCATCGAGGTCGCGCCGGTCGCGGACTGGGTAGTTCTCTTCGGAGCGCTCAGTGAGATCCCCACCTCCAAGATCGAGAACGTGGTCGTCACAGACATGAGTGGTGGCGACTACCGATACGACGGCATCTTCGATATCTCCGAATGGCGGCATCGTCTGTCCAGCAACTCGACTTCGCGGACGATCAATGCGGCCCTCCGCGGCTTTGCCGGGGCCGATGCCTGTTGCACAACGGGTGACAAGAGCGCAGTCGGCGATGTGAGCTACTTGGTCGAGTTCGACGTTGTCTCGGTCCCCTCCGAAACCTGGCGCATCGACCTGTCCCACTCGATCAGCGGCGCGTTCGACCTCGCGAGGGAGAACCCGACCGCGGCAGACGGTGGCGGATTCACGGAGTTCCGACAGGGCGGCGTGGTTTCGGCCAGCTACACGACCAGCGCCGGTGATTCAGGCTCGTTCGATTTCGTGCCGACACCAGACCGAGTCGACCACCCAATCGGCGCGAGCCCTTTCGATACGCATCAGCCCTTCT
Organism: uncultured delta proteobacterium; assembly: GCA_963716775.1. Classification (GTDB taxonomy): domain Bacteria; phylum Myxococcota_A; class Polyangia; order Polyangiales; family Houyiibacteriaceae; genus SG8-38. The sequence goes on along the minus strand of CAVQUI010000005.1, from coordinate 196,062 downwards.
ACGGCTCGAACACGGCTGTGATAACCGGATCGGGAGATGCGACGATCACCTTGGAATTCGACTTCAAGGTTCGCGCTCACTCCGACTCGAACTTCTGGCTCCCCCTTCCAGCGGTCGTTGGCGACAAGGCCAGCATTCGGTTCGGGAGGTCCGACACGATGGACTGGGACTTCACCATCGGGGCCTACCCGGGCATCGGCGACCGCAGCATCGCCGAGGACGGCCACAAGGTGTCGCTCTACCTCACCGGGCTCCCTGTCCACGACTCCTGTGGTGACGGCAGCCTCGACGCGGGAGAGGAATGCGACGACGGGAACAGCAATGACGGCGACGGTTGCGCGAGCGACTGCACCATCCAACCGGTCTGCGGTGACGGCAGCCTCGACGCGGGAGAGGAATGCGACGACGGGAACAGCAACGATGGCGACGGTTGCGCGAGCAACTGCACCATCGAGATGGGCGGACCCTTCTGTGGCGACGGACAGCTAGACACCGGAGAGGAATGCGACGACGGGAACAATGTCGGTGGTGATGGCTGTGCGTCGAATTGCACTCTGGAAAGCGGCGCTGTCTGCGGCAACGGAGTGGTTGAACCCCCGGAGCTTTGCGAGCCCCCGAACACCGAAACCTGCACTGGACTGTGCATGACCCGAGCTCCTTTTTGTGGGGACCTCTTCGTCACCCCGCCCGAGGTCTGCGACGACGGGGCCAACGATGGCGGGGATGCTGAGTGCCTAGCCTGTGCGAGTATCCAGACTTGCGGAGATGGCACGCTCGAAGGGACCGAGCTTTGCGAAGTCGGCGACACCATCGACTGCACCACTTTGGGCGGAGGCTTCATCAGTGGAACGGCTAGCTGTGCACCGACGTGTGCGGCCTGGGACAGCTCGAGCTGCTCAATCGGACAGCCCGGTACCTGCACCGTACTCTATGATCTGAACGCGACGTTCCAGATCACCAACACCCCGCTGGGCCTTGGAGACTCGGTCTTCACCAACCTCGATGGATCGATGGTCGTCGAGTACACGGACGACGGCAGCGGCAACATCGTCGACGGCCCGGTCAACGTGCTCCACTACTGGGTCTACAATGACTTCATCGTGGGCGGCTTCGTCACTGTAGCGACGAAGGTTCATGGCTTCGCCCCGAGCTGCAACGGAGAGACCGCTCCGACGTGGCGCGTGGACACCGACCCTGGGTTTCCGACTGAATGCGGCTACACCGGCAATACCAGCCCCGTCGCGAGCGGCACCCTGGACATTGGCAACGGAGAGATCGCCTGGGACAGCTGTGCGCCAAGCGATCGGTACTGGAGCGCCTCCGCATCCAGCGGCGACTCATATCGGACGGTTTTCGTTAGCAGCGGCCCGGGCTGCCTCAACGACTTCCAATCCGTGGGAAACGTGAGCTGCGCCGGCGGGTCCTGTAGTCTTGGCGGCTTGAACCAAGGCAACAATCCGCAAGCCGTTAGCTGGGTGCAGCCTCTGATCAACGGGCCTCCGGCGACCGGCACCAACTCCTTGAACGTCGCGGGCGACCTTTCGACGCTGACGACTCCTACGGGAGCGGCAGGCGGATTCCAGTCCTTCAACGTCCCCAACGAGCAACAGAGTCGCACCTGGGTGAGCTGGACCGCGACACGGGATTCCAGCAGTCCTGCGACAACCTGCAACTAGCGCGGGAAAGCTTCAATTCAGGCGGACCGAGACAGGCTTGGTCTGGCCTGCCTCGACGTCGACGAGGATTCGCTTCGAGGCTCCGCCGCCGGAGGGCTTCAAGACGAGCTGGTGGCGTCCTGCCGGTAGCGTGAACCGACTCGGCGTGGTGCCAAGAGACTTGCCGTCCATGAACACTTCAGCCCAACCGCCGCGGGTGACGAGATTGATGGTGCCGGGCTTCGTGCTCTTTCGCGGCTTCGGACGCGCGCGCCGTTTGACCGGCGGCTCGGCCGCCTTGGGTTCGAGCTCGGGTTTCGGGTCCTCGGCTAGGAGCGTCTCCGAATCAACGCTCGGTTCGCTTCCTTGGAGCGCCGGCTCGTAGTCCAGTCGTTCAGTCTCCGTGGGACCGGCCATCGGGACCTCTGCGGGTTCGGCCGCGACTCCGGCCGCGAGCTGGGATCCTTCTTCCAATCTCGCTTCGCCTCGAACGAAATACAGTGTAAGCGCTGTCCCAATCGCCAGCGCGGCCGCGATCAAGCCAAACTTGCCGCCCCGCGGTTTGTGTTGTGCCGGAAGAGTCGGTACGAGCGCTGAGGCACTTCCGACCTGCGTGATATCGAACTCGCCGGTCACGGGGATCGACAAGACAGGAGCGTGAGGCATTCGCGCTAGCTCCATGAGCTGGCCCTTGCGCGCTTCTCCTTGGGGAAAAAGCTCTGCCATCCATTCCGAGAGCTCAGGCGGACCGATCAACTCGTCCCGGGCAGCCAAGAATTGCCGCAGCGCTTGGCCCATTTCCCGCGCGGACTGCCAACGTTCGTTTGGATCGCGTGCGAGGGCCTTCAGGGCGATCTTGTCGAGCTCCTTTGGAACCTGTGGGCGATGCTTGGATGGTGGATCGACCTCCTCGTAGAGCAAGGCATACATCGTGTTGGCAGTGGTGTCGCGCTTGAACAAGCGCCTGACCGCGAGGCCCTCCCACAAGGCGACGCCCAGTCCCCAGACATCGATTCTTCGGTCGGCGCTGCCCGACCTCAACTGTTCCGGGGCCATGTACGCCATGGTTCCCTTCACGTCGCCTGTCTCGGTCTGGTGCAGGCGCTCCCGCGCGCTGGCAAGGCCGAAGTCCACGACTTGTACGGCTCCGTCATAGGTGACGAAGAGATTTCGCGGGTTGACGTCGCGATGCACGACGTTGAGCAGATCACCACTTGAATCCTTCAGCTGGTGTGCTGCATGGAGGCCCTCGCAAGCATCCGCGATGATGCGCGCCATCTTGAGTGGCAGAAGAGGATCGCGGCGTTGCGCTTTGTCCTTCCCGACTCGCGTGTAGAGACGCGACAGGGGTTCGCCGACGAGATACTCCATCGCGAGGTAGTACTCTCCATCCGCTTCGCCGAAATCGAAGACGCTGCACACGTTGGGGTGCGTGATGCGGGAAGCGATCTTGGCCTCGTCGAGGAACATCTCGACGCAGTCTTGTTGCTTCGCCAGGTGTGGGTGGATTCGCTTGAGCGCGACCAACTTCTCAAAACCCGCGACTCCTGCAAGCCGGGCCAGGTAGACCGAACCCATCCCGCCCGAGGCCAGCTCGAAGCGGAGCTCGTAGCGGCCGATCCGCTCCGGTTGGGCGCGCTCCGGCGGCAGCGTGTCCGCAGATGCATCCGGCGGATGCGACGTCGGCGCACCCCGGGTCTCCCCCTTGTTCGTACTCAGGCTCACGATTCCCTCATCTTCTATAGCGCAGCTTGGCCGTTATGGGTGAAAGTTTTGATTGACACTTCATTTTTGCTAACTTATTCAGACCAGAGCTTATGTCGATCACTACGAAAATCATTGGGCTTTTGGGTCTTCTCTGCCTGTTTTCGGCGGAGGCCAAGGCCCACTATCTCTTAGACGATGCGATCGCCTCTTATGAGGAGGCTGACTTCCGGGCTGCGCTCCGCACCTTCAACCTCGCTGCCCGGGATGCCGACCTCTCGGTCGACGAGTTCCTCCTCCTCTTCGAAATGCGGGCCTTGGTTCATCACGCGATGGGCAACGAGTCCGCGATGCTCAGGGACCTGGAGCGGGTCGCCGCCCTACGCCCGAGTTATCAGCTCGGCGGCCTTGCGCCGCCTCCGGTGCGCAAGGCATTCGAAGAGATGCTCCAGACAAACGGCGGAACGCTGGGAGTCGAGCTCGTGGTCGAAGAGAAGGACTTCGGCGGGAAGCCGTACGTCGTGGCTCGTGTCGAGCGAGTACCGAAGGGTCTCGTCGACCATATTGGTCTGCAGTGCAGAGTTGAACCGGATGGCAGGCTCATGACACGCACGGCGCAAGGGACGAGTGCCAGGCTCGCTCTTCCGAAATCAGGCGCGCACCAGGGATGCGAGGCCAGCGCACAGACCCGAAGGGGTACGGTTCTCTTCAGCGCCAGCGTCGAGGGCACCCGCCCCCAGCGACCAGTCGAGGCAGCGCCTCCTGCCGCGTTCGCAGCAGAACCGCTTCCGACGGTGGTGCCAGCGAAGTCGCAAGGCGTCTTTCAGATGCCCCAGTACAAGGATCCCGTCGACGAGCCGGCAGCGAAGAAGAAAAAGAAGTGGCCCTGGATCGTGGCTGCTTCGGTCGTGGCCGTCGCAGGCGGGGTCACCGCAGGTGTCCTCCTTTCCAAGAGCTCCAAACAGAGCCAGCCTGCAGCAGGCGGCGTCACGGTGAGTTGGTGACTTGGCTCCGCCATCGAACGCGCTTCATGTTCGCGGTGCTTGGCCTCGTCGTATCGTTGGCAGCCGGCTGCAGCGGTGAATCAGGCTCTGCCGGCCTCAGCGTCGATGTGACTTTTGCTGCGGGCGTGCCCCGGGCGGCCCGAGATGAATCCGTTCGCGTCGAGGTGTATCTAGTCGATTCTTGCGATTCGGTCACGATGGGTGAGCGGCCCGACGACGCCATCGACAGCATGTTCGTTCTGCGCGACGGAAGCGCAGGACCGGCGATCGGTATCCCCGAACCCGGTCAGTACGGGCTCTACGCCGTTGCGCAGGATGCAAATTGTGCGGTTGTTGGGGCGGGATGCGACGAGGTGGATATCGACGCTTCTCCTCTGGAGAGCTACTCCGTCGAGCTTGGCGCGTTCTCCGGCGAAGGCTGTTTGGGAAGTCAACAATGTTCGATCGAAACCGGCGAGTGCAGCGGGCCCAGTGGAGACTGCGTGGACCTCGATTCCGACGGCTTGGGTGACGGCACACGCGACAACGTGGGATGCGCGAATGCGACGACCGACTCCAATGACGGTGACGGCACCGTTTGCGCCGACACGGACGGCGATGGCTGTGACGACTGCAGCAATGGTTCTTTCGATCCGCTCGATGATGGGACCGACGCCGATAGCGACGGAGTTTGCGACATCAGCGATGTCTGCGTAGACAGCGACGGCGACGGCCTGGGTGACGGCAGTCAGGGCAACTCGGGCTGCGTGAACGTGACGACCGACTCGAACGACGACGAGGACACCGCCTGCGCGGACACCGATGGGGACAGCTGCGATGACTGCAGCAATGGTTCTTTCGATCCGCTCAATGACGGCGATGATGATGACGCGGATGGCATCTGCGACAGTGGCGACGTTTGCGTAGACAGTGACGGCGACGGCCTGGGCGATGGCACGCTCGGCAACGCGGGCTGCGTCGACACGGCCACCGACTCGAACGACGACGACGACAGCGTCTGCGCGGACACGGACGGCGATAGCTGTGATGACTGCAGCACCGGCACGTTTAATCCGAGCGACGACGGTGCCGACGGCGACGGCGATGGCATTTGCGACGTTGGCGATCTCTGTGTGGACGGCGACGGCGACGGCCTGGGTAACGGCACCGACGGCAACGCGGGCTGCGCGAGCGCGACGACTGACTCGAACGACGGCGTAGCCACCGTTTGCGCGGACACGGATGACGACGGCTGTGATGACTGCAGCACTGGCTACTTCAGTCCGCTGGACGATGGCGTAGACGAGGACTCTGACGGCATTTGTGACTTGACCGACGATTGCGTAGACGTCGATGGCGACGGCTTGGGAGACGGCACCCTAGGCAATGCGGGTTGTATCTTTGGGACGACCGATTCGAATGACGGCTATGCGAACGTCTGCGCGGACACGGATGGCGACAGCTGTGATGACTGCGCCCTGACCGCCTTCGATCCGAGCAACGACGGCGTCGACGCCGATGGAGATGGGGCCTGCGCGCTGGGAGACTGCGATGACGGCAAGCCATTCTGTCTGTTCGACTGCACCGACGTCGACAATGACGACTACTGCATCGACTTCGATTGCAACGATGGCATTCCGACCTGCGACGTCGATTGCACGAGCAACTCGGACGGAGGTGACCACGTCGACTGCGTCGAGACATTCTGCGGAAGCAATCCGAGTAATAGTGGATCCGAGTGTCTCGAGGTGAGTAGCCAGTTCGAGTACGAGAATGCGATCGACGCGGCGAACTCCGCTTTCGGTCACAACTACATCCTTCTAAATGACTTCACGATGATCCGGTCTGCGCCCAAGCTGGATGACGATGCAGGGGTCACCATTCGTCAGATCGCGGGCGCCGTCCTGACCGTCAGCTCGGGCAGCAGGCTCCTGATCTTCGAGATCGACAGCAACAACAACGTGATCGACGGTGTACACGTGGTGAACCAGGTCCACGCCAAGGACCTCGTCGTCATGAAGGGCGACAACAACACCGTTCAGGATTGCGTGTTTGAGGGATTCGAGGAGAAGGGAATCTTCGTCGACGGCGGGGATGGCGCCCAGATTCTGCACAACACGATTACAGGTGGCACGTACCCACAAGCCAACGACCGTGCGGCCATCCTCGTCAAGGATTCGCTCGGCTCGGTCGTCGCAGGCAACACGGTGGCGGACAACGTGATGGACGCCGTGCAAGTTCGCAAAGTGGTCAACATCTTCATCGACCAGAACACGATTGCCGACAACGGCGGCTCCGGCATCGAGTTCTACGGTGACGACTCTAGCGGCGTCTGCGTCCGGAACAACAACGTCACCGGCAATGGAGACTACGGACTCAACGCTGACAAGGAGGTCACGTTCAGGACCAGCGCGTCGTGTCGGGCGCCCCTGTCACCCGGGACGGCGTACGGCAACAATGACTTCGATAACGACAACGGATCCTGCGGCGGCGACAAATGCCTGTCTTGCAGCTGCCTTCCGCCGGGATCATTCTGGGAGTACAGCGTCGACCCGCTCTACACGAGCACGACGGTCGGGGATCAGGACCTCTACTGTCTTGGGTCGTCGACACTCATCGACGGTGGCGATGATCTCGTCTCCTACGACCTCAACGGCGATGCCCCAGGCGACTTCAACGGGACGAGCCCCGACATCGGCAGCCGAGAAGACGGCCCGGGCGACTGCAACTGAGCTCGGCCAGGGCTGTCCTGATTCACGGCGCCGTCCGTGATACCTTGGCGCCGTGCCCAACTCCGTGAACGCCAAGCGCCTTATTTCGGCATTTGCAGCTCTCGCGATGGCGCTTGCGGTTTTCGTCTCGGTGAGGGCGTTGCGCCGGGCGAGCTCGCCGCCCAGCGTGATCTTCGTGGTCATGGATACGCTGCGGGCCGACCGCGCGTCCCTTTGCGGCTATCAGCTGCCAACGACTCCGACACTCGAAGACTTGGCAAGCCGTGGGGCGAGCTACGCCTGCAGTTCTCACTCGCCTTCCACCTGGACGCTGCCGAGCCATGCGAGTTTCTTCACGGGCCTCGGTTTGGAGGATCACCAATGCGGGTCCGGCGGCAACACGAAGGGTATGACCTGGGGCAGGGTCACGCCGCTCGGCACTCGTTGGCCTACCTTGGCCGAAGAGATGGCGGCTCGCGGCTATCAAACGATTCTTCTTTCGGGCAATCCGGTTGTCGGCGAACGCTTGGGTCTGATTCGCGGCTTCGGGCATTCGGTGGTGGCCCGGAGCTTTCCCGAGATGCACGATCACCGGCTCGCCGATCGGCTGAAGCTGATTCTTCAGTACCTCGCCTTGGATTCGGATCGGCCGCTCTTTGCATTCATCAACATCGCCGATCCACACGCGCCCTGGGTAGAGATTCCCGAAGACCAGGGGTTCCTTCCCGCTAGACCCGCCCTGATGATCGATCCGGAACGAGGCCTCTTCGAGTCGGGAGCGATGGGTGACGAGGAGGCCGAGGCCTGGCTTTCGCATGTCTCGGACGTGTACGATTACTCGGTTCTACGAGCTGATCGCTCGCTTGCTCTCGTGCTAGCAGCGTTCGAGGACGCAGGATGGCTCGACGGCAAGTATCGACTGATCATCACATCCGACCACGGCGAGTACTTGGGCGAGCACCAGATGGTGGAACACGGACGGCCGTACTTCTACGAGCCGGTCACCCGCGTGCCGCTCCTCTATTTCAGCACGGAAGGGGAGTTGCAGCTTCCGAACGACGCTCCCTCCATCGTTGCGCATTCGCTAGCCCGAGACGGCATCTTGCCGGAGCCGTTGCCGCGCGCCCTGGCCAGCGCGTTTCACGATCGACCTGGTTCGACGAGCCCGAGCTCGCCCTGCTCGTTTTCGAGCGCGGCGCTTTGGTTGGGGGCGTCGAAGCTGGTCGCCAGGCAAGGAAAAGTGCTGCGCTTCGACCTTTCCTCCGATCCCGGTGAGGAGCATCCCATTCCAGCCGACGATCATCCCGCCGCAGAAGAGCTATTGGAACAGTGCCGTGCGCTCGATCGAGCACACGCCGCGCGCCCCGCCCCTGATACGGACCTGAGCGAAGAGCTGAGCGCACAGCTCAAGGCGCTCGGCTATCTCCGAGACGACGAACCGTCGTCGCCGAAGCCCAGCAGCACCGACTGAGGCGGCCGTCAGTCTTCCTGGCTTCGCTCGTGCTTGTCTAGCGCGCGGATTCGGAGGACTTCTGTGCCTTCGAACTGCTCCTGCCGGAGTTGTTCCAGGGCCTGCTCCTCTTGCTGCGGATCGAGCTCTTGCGCCCAGATCTGCTCTCGTTGAACGCGATACGCGTCTAGCTTTTCATTCCATGCGGCGCGTTTCACGTCGAGCTCAGCTAGGCGGCCTGCTGCGGCTTCCCCGAACTCGTCGGCCCGGTACTCGTAGACTTCTTCTTCGCTGAGGCCATCGCGCCGCATCTGCTCGACCACTTTGGACACCTCCTGCTGGTGCATCATCGGCGCGCGCAGCTCGCGAAGTGGCTCAGGGAGGCTTGCCTGCAGCTCGGCAAGCTTGGTGTTGCGTTCGCTGGCGCTCAGCTCCGGGTCCGTCGCAATCGCTCTTCGCGCGCTGGCATACTCGGCCATTTGGTTCTCTCTTCCGAAGAGCGATTCGGCATCGTCTCCGAATATCTCCACTTGCAGGGCCTTGAGCTCTTGCAGGTACGAGTCCGCAGAGGAGCGTTCGGCAAGAGCCGCGGCCTCGCGGCGGTAGCGAAGGTACTCGTCGAAGAGGGTCATCACCGCCGCGAGCTGATCGGACGGCACGCGCGCCCGGGCCGCCTCTTCCACCATCTCGCGGATCCGTTCGGGGCTGACTTCGCCCTCGGTCGACAAGAAATAGTCGAACAAGCGAAGGGCGTGCCGGTCCGGAACAAATCGGCCGTCGATCAGCGTCAGGCTTCCATCGACGTCGGTCCCCGACAGTGACGCAGGTCTCGTCGGCTCCTGGCTCGCCCCCGGGGGCAGTAGGCGCTCGTCGTCCTCGCCCTCGGGCTCCTCGGCGTGGAGCAGAGCCTGACCGTCCGCGACCTCGTCGACCCTGCGCTCTGCCCTTGGCGCAGGACCGCGGTCAGCCGAACACCACCATCCGAGTAGAATCAACGAAGCGAGGATGACTGTAGCGACTGCGTGTCGCATCGGACGCGGAGCCCTAGAGGCCCTTCTTCTTCAGCCGGTTGGCATGGTTGCGAAACAGCGTCTTCGGGTTGGTTGTGAAGGGCGAAACCAGACCAAACATCAGGTTCACTTCGTCCAAATGGTTCTGAAAGTAGTTGTCGCGGATGACGTCGCCAAGATGCGAGCTGCAACGGCCGACCAGGCCGTCGTTGGCCTCTCCGACGAAGAGCGCGGTGATCCCAAAGAGAGCGTCGAGCGGATCGAGCACGTTGGTCAGCACGCCGGTACCGCTCCAGGAGTAGTAGCGAATGCCGTTTACGACTTTGCTGCCTTCGCCGCAGCCGCTGGGCAGCGCAACGGGGTACGCGGCGTTGAAGGAGGCGATGCCCGTCGTCGAGAAATGCTCGAAAGCTGCGTCGAAGTCGATCGGCCCGCCGGGCGCGCCGAGCAGGACCAGGAGCTCGGCGATCAGGTCGATGGCGAATTCGCCGAGGCTCGCAAGCCCGTCGGAGGTCGCCAAGTCGCCCACGCCGGTACCCTTGTGCGGGCTGGCGACGGTCGTCACCGAGGCGACCAAGTCCGGCCTGACCGCCGCGACGTATCGAATGTCGAGACCGCCCTGGCTGTGACCGATGAGATTGAACTTGGAGTGTCCTGTGATCGCCGAGAGCTCGTCGAGCTGGTCGATGATCAGCTCACCGCGAACCTCTGACGAGTTAACGACGCTAGTCGTGACGACGTAGACCTCGGCGCCGCCATCTGCCAGGGCCGCCGGAATGCCGTGCCAGTACTGCACCACGCCCCCGAGCAGCTCGTCAAAGCCGAGAAAGCCGTGCGCCAAGACGATCGGATACTTCGTCTCGGCGTAACTCGAGCACCAGAACCAGCAGAGCTCCTCGCTGCTCGACCCTACCGAGCTCAGCTCGCCGGGCGATTGAGAGTCCACCCCGCAGCCCCCGCACACGAGTGCAAGAACCAACATCGTTGCCGCTATCCACTTCATCTGCACCTCCGCGCCTCGGGTCGCGCCACGTTGATACCCGGGGTCGCGAGGGAGTGTCAACAGCGGAGGAAGTCCCGATGATCTCTTTGGCGAGATGCGCGGCCCGAAGCAGTATATAGTCGAGGTGGCGTGACTACCGGAGTAGGCGAAACCAGCGATAGCCGGGAGTTCTTGCAGCAACGTGTGGCTGCCTTCGGCCTTGCCGTCGCGGTGATCCTCTTTTTGGGCTTGATCAGCCGCATCATTCTCGGCGCGGCGTTTGGGTACCTGCGCGGCGAGCTCACGCATCCCTCTTTCTGGGCCCACGCGGCGGCCTGGATTCCGGTCACTTGCGTCTGGCTGATTTGTCGCTCGCGTCCCCTCGAAACGCGCACGATTCAAATCGTCGAAGGCGTCGGCCTGGTGCTGACCAGCGTCGGTCTCGTCGTGATGGGTGGCTATCTCCCAGCAGCGGCGGGTGCTGCGACCACGACGGCATACGCGTTGTCCTTCGGTCTCATCGCCCAGGCGATTGTCGTTCCCAGCACCGCGAAGCACACCGCCTGGCTGGGCTTCGCGATCGGAATCCCGCTCGTCATCGCCGTCTATCTCAACTTCCTCACGGTCGATCTCGAGGTCTGGAACAGCCACGGCTTTTTCCGGAAGATTGAAGATCCCGGAATTCTGGCGCGAAGCCAGTCGATTCAAATCGGCTTCGCTTGGGCGCTTACTACCTTGCTGGCTGCCTGGGCGACGAGGGTCATCTACGGGCTCCGCAAGGACGTGCGCGATGCAAGAAAGCTCGGGCAGTACATCGTCGCAGAGAAGCTCGGCGAGGGCGGGATGGGCACCGTGTATAGAGCGCAACATGGGCTGCTCAAGCGACCCACCGCCGTCAAGCTCCTTAGCCCTGAGCTGAACGCGCCCGAAGACCTCGACCGCTTTCGTCGCGAGGTACAGATGACTGCGAAGCTCAGGCACCCGAACACCGTCACGATCTACGACTACGGTCGAACCGAAGATGGGACCTTCTACTACGCCATGGAGCTGCTCGACGGCGTCACCCTCGTCGAGATCGTGCGAACCGAGGGGCCTCTACCAGAGTCGCGAGTCATTCACATCTTGAGTCAGTGCGCGATGGCGCTCGACGAAGCGCATTCAATGGGCCTGGTTCACCGGGACATCAAGCCCAACAACATCATGCTGACCCAGCAAGGCGGCGCGCACGATGTCACCAAGGTCCTCGACTTCGGCCTTGTGAAGAACGTCGACACCAATGTCGACGCCACGAAGACCTGGACCGAGGCGATCATCGGAACGCCGCGGTTCATGAGCCCCGAGCAAATTCTCGACCCGCCGGCGGTCGACGCGAGATCCGACCTCTACGCGCTCGGAGCAGTGGGGTACTTCCTGCTCTCCGGGCGTTTCGTGTTCGAAGGGACAAACGCCATCGAGATCTGTGCGCAACACTTGAGCGCCGCTCCGACGCTACCGTCATCGGCCGGTGACCGCGCTCTGAATCAGGACCTCGAACGCATCGTCATGCAATGCCTGGAGAAGAAGCCAGACGCTCGTCCGGCTTCCTGTGCGGAGATCGCCGAGCGGCTGCAGGCCTTGCCCATCGAGCGATGGACTCAGCAGCAGGCAGCCGAATGGTGGGACACGATCGGCGAAGAAATCAGGCTTCACCGGGAGCTCGATGCGGAATTTGGTAGCCTTGGGACGATTCAGGCCGCGTCGGCCTTCACGGATGCATAGTGGCTGAAGAACGACCCAAAGACCCCGAAGATCTCGTCGCGGCGATGGCCGCGGGTGACTCGGGTCGAGCACTGAGCGCTTTTTACGCGCAGTACTCCAGTACCGTCCTCGCGCTTCTGACGAAGATGATCCGCTCTCCAGCCGAAGCAGAGGAGCTCTTGCAGGAGGTGTTTGTAGAGCTCTGGAGACGCGCACCTCAGTTCGATTGCACGCGGGGCAGCGTCATCGCCTGGGTGGTTACAGTTGCCCGAAGCCGGGCGCTAGATGCGATCCGCGCTCGCAAACGACGTCATGGCGATCGGCAGTTCCAGTACAGCGAAGGGGATGCCTTGGTGACCGAAGCAAAGCGCCCCGACGTGATGGTCTCGTCGACGCGCTGGCACCAGGCCCTGCGGCAAGCCTTTCAGCGCCTGAACGCGGAGCAGCGCGCCGTGCTCGAGCTTTCGTACTTCCAAGGAATGTCCCACGGTCAGATCGCCGAGACGCTCAATCTCCCAGTCGGTACGGTCAAGTCGAGGATCCTTGCGGGCATGCGCTCCCTGCGCAGTATGCTCCCCATCATTCACCGGGCGATGAAGGCATGAACGAACAGCAAGAACGAGCAGAGTTGCTAGCGGCGCTCCATGCGGCCGGCGCGGCATCCGAGGAAGACGAAAAGGAGCTCGAAGCGCTTCTCGCAGTGGACCCGAGTCTCGTCGAAGTCGTGAGAGACTTCCAGGATTCGATTGCCGCGCTCGCTTCGAGCTTTGATCCACTCGAAACCTCGTCGAAGACCTTGGGGAAGATCCACAGGCAGATCGCGAAAGAGAAGGGCGGCGTCCTGAGCCGCCTGCGTGGCTGGTTCGGCAAGTCCTGAGTAAACACCCATATGCAGATCTTCTGGGGAATCGTGCTGCTCGCCTTGTCACTGATCTGCTGGGGCGGTCAGACGATCGTCTGGTTTGCTCCGGAGACAGGGGTCAGGCTCGGCCTGTCTGCCGTCGAGGCCCTACTCGGTCACTAGCTCTCGTCGAGCGCCCAGCCGCTCACGATCGATCACTTCGAGCCCTTCGCCCATGACCGTGAGAACGACGCCGCCCTCTCGACGCCACCATCCACGAAAAACCCGAGCCTCGGGGCTCACCATCGCGCGAAGCTCGTGCCAGCCGGTCTCGTTCGTGTCGAGATCGTCGATCTGCACTTCGACGCAGCGGGTATCTCGGCGCAGTCCCACTCGCAGTGCCTTGAGCGTGCTCTCCTTTGCGCTCCAGGTGAGAGCGATCAGAGTTTCGCGTTGGGCGCCCGTTGCGTTCTCCACCTCGGCACGCTCCCGATCGGAGAAGAAGTCGTTCACGAATCGGGACGTTCGCGGCTCGACCGCTTCGAGATCGCAGCCGACTGTACCGCGTTCGGCGATCACGCAGGCAGCAACGTTCTCCCGATGACTGATCGAGATCGCGCACTCCATGCTTCGCCCGTCGACAAAGGCTTCAGGAGCACCATCGGCGGCGGCGATGACCTGAAGCCGATCGAGGGCGTCGATCTCAGCGAACGAGGATAGCGCTTGCTTCGCCACGAAGCGGCCGAGTCTCCACTCCGAACGCCGCTTCGGAAATCGGAGGCCGGCCAAGGCCTTCCGCTCTTCGGTTCCAAGCCAGTCGTCTCCTTCCGGCAAAGCAGAAGCGGAACGGAGCAGCCAGCGTAACGTCATGCCTTGGCAAGCTCGCGTTGGATTCCTCGTTCAATCGCATCCACCAGGTAAGGTCGCAGGGTGCCAGCCGGGATGATCTTGTGCACCGAGCCCACCTTCAGCGCGCGATGCACACTGTGGACTCCATCAAACTCCTCGGCGACCTCACGAAGCTTCTCCGAATGCACGACCTTCTTCATCTTCGTGAGGCGATCACGCAAGGCAAGCCGTTCGGCGCCTCTTGCTGCGTCGAGCCTTTGCTGAAGCGCGATGATTCGTTCGTCTGAGAGGGTTCGCTTGCGAACGTCGCCCGCGAACACCACTGCTGCGGCGGGCGCACCGCCGATCACCGATGCGTAGGTGTCTTCCAGAGCCGACACCTCCAAGGAAGGATTGAGCTTGTTGGAGAACACTACGAACGCTCCGCCGTGGTAGCGAGAGATCACCAGGAACACCATCGGGCCCTTGAAGTTGACCACTGCCCGGCCGATTTCGGCCCCGTACTCGAGCTGCAGCTGCCGCAAGGACTCGGGAGAGCCGTCGAAACCGGACAGGTTGGCCAATACGACCACCGGACGGTTGTTGCTTGCGGCGTTGATCGCGCGGGCGACCTTCTTCGACGACATCGGGAACAAGGTGCCGGCCGTCCAGACGGTGGGCCCATCCGCCGGCACGAACCCAAGCCGCGACAGGGGCTGTGACTCGAGTCCAATCAGGCAGACCGGATAGCCACCGACGTGTGCATCCCAAACCACTGCGGTCTCCGCGTCCCGCATGCCATACCAGCGCTCCAGTACGTCCTGATCCTGGTCGGTCGCTGCGCGCATGACCTTGCGAATGTCGAACGGCCGCTTTCGGCCGGGGTTGGTTTCTGGGTTGAACACCTCACCCACGGTCGCAAACGTGGAAGCACCCACGTGTCCGTGTGGCGAATCGCAGACATCGCGGTCGACGGCGTCTCTCGTGGCCGCGCGCCGCGGGAAGCGCTCGCCCGGCATGACGTAAGTGTGCTGGTAGTGCCGGAGCAAGATGTGACAGGCATCCGAGAGGTCGCGGGCGGCGTATTGCGCCTGGCCGTTCGGTCCCATGATCCGGTCGTAGCCGCCGATACCCGTGTTGTCCTCGGCCGAGACGCCGCCGGAGTAGTCCAGCGCATGCTTGCCCGTCAGCACCATCGCGCTCCCGGGGCACATCACCAAGATGCCCTTGGTGTGCATCAGCATCGTGGCCTCCGCGTTCCAGTAGGGCTGGGCGCCCACGTTGATGCCGCAGACCAGCACGTTGACCTCGAGGCCAGCTTGAGTGAATTCGATCAGCCTTCGCAGGACGTCCGAGATCCAGTCCATGTTCTCGGTCCCGCTCTCCATGGAGATCTTCGCGCCAGCCGAAACCGCATACCATTCGAGTGGCACCTGCATTTCCTCTGCCAGGTCGAGGGCGGCGATGATCCGTCGACACTCGGGTTCGGCCAAGGCCCCCATGCCTCGGCTCGGGTCCCCAAAAAGCGCGACGCGCGTCATGCCTTCCGGATACTTGTCGGTGTAGCTGGTCATCAGACCGACGATGATGTTGGCGCTATTGCTTCCGGGCGGTCTGTCTACCGGCACGAGCTCGTTGGCATCATTCAGGTCGAGCTCCCGAAACACGCCGTGCGGGAAATCCGATTGGATCGCGCTGTCCTCGTCCGGCGTGAGCATGGAGATGATCTCATACGGGTGAGTCAGGCCGCGCTGGCGCAGGCGGACCACGGTCTGCTCGTATGCGCTGCGCGGTCGCATGGGCTGGGTAGGGAGATCGCGTAGGCGGATTTGAAGCCCGCTGCGTCCCCGGTTGGACACGTCGAGCAGCTTCTGCTCGAGCTCGCCGGTCGCGGGGTTGCGAATCTCCCCCTGGACGACGATCCGCTCGAGCCCGAGGCCCGCAGTCTCGGGCGCCAGCTTGTGGATGATGCTGTTGATCTCGTCTTGGCTGATGTCGAGTTGCGGCCAGAGGAAGAGGTGCACCCGGTTCCACTGATAGCGCTTTGCTGGAGGCCGGGTGCTCTGCTCGCGCCGGATTTCGACCAGGCATTTCGACAGGGTTCGTTCCAGGCTCGGAAGTGCGACAACGCGCCCCGACGCGTTGCGAACCGGCGTGAGATCGCGGACCTCTGCAAGGCAGATGAGACGCTCGTCCTTGCCGGTCACTCGATACAAGTACACGTCATCGGCCGACTCGACGCGCTCGGTTTCTAACTCCTTCAAGCGCCACAGGAAGAGCCGCTTGCTCAGCATCGGGTGCATGCCGCGGTAGATGAGCTCTTCTTGGAAGCCTCCGTCTTTCATGCGGAAAGTGAAGGCCTGTAACTCGTTGGCACCAAGCCCGGTTTCGCTTCCCGTCGCGGACACGATGATTCGCCGGAGCGGGCGCGCGGGCGGTGAGGCCTCCAGCAGCTGCCGAAGCCCTTCGGACGTCTTGTTGGGATCCTCGAGCCGGTCGGTGTGCAAGACATAGTAGTCCACGACGACGTCTTCGCCTGCGGGCACGGACTCGACCCGGCGATTGAGCGCGGCGATCGCTTCGGGCAGTTGCTCTCCGCTGACGTGCGTTGCGACGAAGTGGATCTTCTTCCCCTCGTACTCGTACCAGCAACTGGAGACGTCGATTCCGGCGTCCGAGTGCAGCTCGAACTCCTTCAGCTCACACATCTTGTAGTAGCGGCGGGCGAGGGTTTCGAGCATGACCAGGCGCTCATGGCGACTCGCCTGAGCGAGCCTCCGAGACATGAATCCCTTGAGCGGATGGGGAAGTGCGACAAGCTCCGCGATGCGAGCGGCCTTGTCCGCAGCCGTTGCCTCGGCTGGCAAGCCAGAAAGAATTTCCTCGGCTCTCTTCAGCGCCTGGTCTGCCACCTCTTCCTGAATCGGCCGCTCGAAGTAGTGATACTGAAGCTCGCGCGCCAGATCGTGGACGGAAGGGAATCTGTCCTGCGTTTCAATGATCAGACGGGAGAGGAGAGCATGGAACTCATCTCCGGCCTGCTCGCGAAGTGCCCCGACATTGTCCAGCCGGCTCTGCAACAGGCTCAGGATCGGTGCGATCTGCTCATCGACGCGATTGTTCCCTTTGCAGATACGGAAAAGCACTCCCTGCAGCTCGGCGTTCCGCCTGATCTCGTCCATTCCGTAGTGGCCGAGGGCCTTTCGGAGCTTGGCGACGAATGACTGTGGGAGATCTTCCTCACGATGGACCACCAGGTCACGGAGAAACGTGAAGAGGTATTCTTCTGCGGTGTGCTTGCCGAAATCCTCCGCTCCATCTTTGTCATGGGAATGGCGTCTGAACAGCGCGATCAGGTCGACGAAGATCTCGAGTGTCTTGTCTTCGTAGGCAAGGCGCTTTGGGTCGTCGGGTGCGACGCTTTCAGTGAGCATCGCGCCATCTTCCATTTGGCGCGAAAGCTCGGCCCGATCCGCATCGAAACCGAGGATAAGACGCCGAAGCTCGGCCAAATTGTGACGGGACGTGGACCAGGTGGCGTCGCGACGTTCGAGAAGGTCCGCGAAGTTCAGGCGCTCGGTCGCCGCAGACCTGCTTTCGCCCCCACTTGGCTCGATGAGCAACATCGGTGCACCGATCGCGATCTGCACGTTGTTCATCACCATGACCTCGCGAACCTTGCCCGCGAATTTGGCCCCGATGACCATCTCCATCTTCATGGCTTCCAGAACGACGAGACCGTCGCCGACCGCAACATCCTGGCCCTCGGAGACGAGGACGTTGACGACCACCGCTGGCGATGGAGCGCGGACCAGCCCACCGCGATCCCGTGAAATGCGATGCGGGACACCGTCGACCTCCACGAGCACGCTCAAGCCCTGGTCGACCGACTGGATACGGAAATTCTGCTCGTCTACGCGCAGCCTTCGTTCGGCGCCCTCAAAGCGTTCGACGAAGAGCTCGATCCGCTGGCCGTCGACGTCGATGCGGTAGCGATGGGGACCCAAGCGATAGACGGTTAGCTCGTAGGTGTTCCCCGCGTAGGTGAGCTCCATGGCGTGGCCGTGGCGGTCTTCGACCTTTGGGCGACCGCGTGCTGCGGACGTGTAGAACTGCGCGCGCTCGATCTCGAGCTCGGCGCCATAGGTCTCGATCGCGGCTTGGAGCAGGGCGATCTCGGCCCCCTCGCGCGGAAGGTGCTTGCCCTCGGCGACGAGTCGATCGACCCAGCCGACATCCACTTCACTGCACACGACCGCAGGGTTGTCGATCAGTCCGAGCAAGAATCCCTTGTTCGATGTACCCCCGCGGATCACGACCTCGCTCTCTAGGAGAGCGCGCCGCAGTCGGGCCATCGCTTCGTCGCGGTTGCGACCGTATGCGATGATCTTGGCGATCATCGAATCGAATTCGGAGGGGATCTGGTCGCCCTCTGTGATGCCGGTGTCCACTCTGAGTCCAGGGCCAGAGACCAATCGCAGTTGCTCGACCAGGCCGGGTGATGGGGCGAAGTTGTCTTCCGGGTCCTCGGCGTTGAGCCTCGCTTCGATCGCGTGCCCGCGTTTGTTCGGCGGCTCAGCGTCGAGGTGGCCGCCACGCGCGACATGAATCTGCAGCTTCACGAGATCGGCGCCTGTTACCATTTCGGAGACGGGGTGCTCCACCTGCAGCCGCGCGTTCACTTCCATGAACGAAAACTGCTTGGTCGTCTTGTGATAGAGAAACTCGACAGTCCCAGCGTTTCGATAGCCGATCGCCTGGGTCAGGCGCACCGCCGCTTGCTCGAGTTCTTGCTGTTGTTGCGCCGTCAGCGCCGGCGAAGGGGTTTCTTCGAGGATCTTCTGATTGCGTCTTTGAACCGTGCAGTCCCGCACGCCCAGTGCCCAGGTCGTCCCCACGTTGTCCGCGATGATCTGGACCTCGACATGTCGTGCGCCGGTGACCATCCTTTCGAGGAAGACAGCGCGGTTTCCGAACGCTTTCTCGGCTTCGGAGCGCGCGCTCTCGAACGCATCCGCCAGCTCGCCCTCGCTTCGAACTCGCCGAATCCCCCGACCTCCGCCGCCCGCGGTGGCCTTGATCATCAGGGGGTACCCGAGTCGTTCGGCATGTGAGCGCGCATCTTCGAGTGTTGCCACTTCCCCACCGCTCCAGGGGGCAACCGGCACTTCGGCCTTCTCCGCGATTTGCTTGGATGTGATCTTGTCGCCGAGCTTGCGCATCATGTCGCCGGTCGGCCCGATGAATACGATCCCCAAACGCTCGCAGAGGTCGGCGAACGCCGCATGTTCGGCGACGAAGCCCCAGCCGGGCCAGACGGCCTCGGCGCGTGTCTTGATCAGGGCCTGCTCGAGGCGCTCGTAGTCGAGGTAGCTCGACTTGTGCTGCCCCCCTTCTGCGACGTAGGTCGCCGCACCGAGCGAGTAGGCCTCGTCCGCTTCGCGCACGAACATCCCCCGACGATCGGGGGTGGTGTACAGCGCGATCGTATGCAGCCGCTGCCCGTGCTCTTGCTCGTACTCCCTCGCGGCGATGATGAAGCGCATCGCGGGCTCTCCGCGATTGACGATGGCGATTCGCTTGAAACTCGGATTGCTCATCTGTCTTCAATCCATTGCAGCGAGTAGCGGCTGTCGCATACCCGGGTCCACTTCGTCGGGCAGCTCCGCAGTTTCGTAACCGCGGAGCACCACAAAGAGATTGCCGGCCTCGTCCGCGACGTACGCATCGTAGGACTGGCCGCCGTCTTTCGGGCTCACAACGGCGTGCAGCCGTCCTTCGGCCTGGTCAGCAGGGCGGACGATGCTCACCTGGTCGATGTGCTTCGGAAGCCCCATTCGGCCCGTGGTGCCGATCTGCCACACGCCTGCCGTTTGAAAGCAAAGCTCGATGAGCCGAGGCTCGGTCTGTAGGGCGAGCTCCGCGGGCTGCCGATCTGCGGGTAGCTTGTCGCTCATTCGACCCAGCACCATTCCGTCGTCGCGCCAAGCGGCGTCGAGGACCTGGTACGCCGGGCCGTGGAAGTACACACGGTAGATGTCTTGGGCCTTCACGGTCGTTTCCCCCGCGGCGGGCGGCGCGTTGGATTTGTCCTTGTCGACGGGGTTTCGCGCCAGTCGAACCGTGGCGGTGAAATGCGTCTTGATCTCTTCTCTGCCCATGATGGTTCTCACGCCGATCAACTCGCAGGAAGCCAGGAGATCATCTCCGCCGGTTCTGAACTGAGCGGTCAAGGTGAGCGAGCGCGGCTCGTCGCGATAGAACTTGAAGGGCGCGAGGAACTCGACGTCTTCGATCGCCTTGATGTGCCAGTCCGGGAAGAGGGCCTTGCTCATTTCTCCGAAGCCTTCGATACCCATGACCCCGGGCAGCACGGCCGTTCCGGCGATCCTGTGGTCGTACAGGAACGGCTGCTCTTTGGGGTCGAGCGTCGTCTCGACGAGGAGACCCCTGTGCACACCCATGGAGAGGATGCGACTGCTCATAGGGCCTCGGGGGATCTCTTCGAGCTTGCTCGGGTCGAGTCCACCGGCCTCGTCCCATTCATCCATCAGGATGCCGAGCGCGCCGCCGATCACGACTTCACCGCGCGTCCCCGCTTCGAGCTCGTTACGGACCACCGGGATTCCGTCCGCCGGCTTGAGCATGTCGATGCCCGCGAGCTCCATCATCTTGGGAATCGAACCCCGTGATGCCATGCCGATGTCCGCCCAGGCGGTCCAGTCGACCGCGATGCCACGCGTGTCGGGCCGTGCGTTGCGGAAGCTCGACACGGACTTGGCCAAGAGCTCGTTGGCGGCGCTGTAGTCGGTTTGACCGCCATTGCCGAATCGGCCCGCGATCGAGCTGAAGACGACGGCTGCGCCGAGCGGCATGTCTCCGATCGACGACAAGAGATGGTACCAGCCGCTCGCCTTCACATCGAAGACCAAATCGAACTCGGATGGCTTCTTGTCTGGCAGGTAGTGACTGATCTCGAGCCCGGCAGCATGCACGAGCGCGTCGATCCGACCGCTACGCTCGCGAATCGCTGCGACCGCTGAGGCCACCGCGTCCCGGTCGAGCAGGTTGACCGAATGATAGTGCGCCTCGCCGCCCGCGGCGCGAACCGACTCAATCGCCTCGAGCGCGGAGTGCTTTCGTTCGAGCTCGCTGAGCAGGCGTTGCACGGCCACCGGGGTCGCCTTCTGTCCGCTCTTCTTGAGGCGTTCGAAGAGCTCTCGTTGAAGGCCGTCTCGATCGTCTGCAAAACGCTTGAGGTCCGGGTCGCGTGGATCGGGTTCCGGCGTCAGGTCGAGCAGGTGGAAGACTCCGCCCGAGGACGCCTTCGCCAAGTCCTCGACGATCGCCGACACGATCGAGCCCGCCGCGCCCGTAATCGCGAAGACGGTATCTTTCCCGAGGGGTAGCCGACGTTCCGACGGGAGCGCTTCGAAGGAGGCTGTGATCGCCCAGCGTTCGTCTCCGACGTATCCGAGCTCGCACGCCCCTGGATCCGCCAGTGTTTCCGCGATGAGCCGCTCGGCCACGGCGCTGGCCTTGGTTCTGGCTTCGAAGTCCACGACCTTGACCGTTGCTTCCGGCTTCTCGCGTTTGTACGTCTTGGTGAAGCCGCTGACCGCGCCGCCTAGTGGCGCAATCGCTCCGCTGTCGTCGAAGCCGTGCTTGCCCCCGAGACGGGTGCCCGAGACCAGGAACGTGCCCGGTGCCGAGATTTGCCCGTAGAGCATGCGCATGGTGGCGAACAAGAGCTTTGCCCGGAGATGTACGGCACTGGCCCAGGCCTTCGGAGAGAGGTCGCCGATCGCGTGTTCTCGATCGAGCCCCGCGAGCCAGTAGACGCCACGGATCGGGCCGTCGTTCATCCAGCCTTCAAGCCTCGCGGCCAGCTCCTCAGCGGACGGGGCGTCGTCGATCTCGAGGACTTGAACCCCAAGCTTCTTCAACTGCTTGGACAGGGCCTTCGCAACGCCGCCTTGGTCGACCATCACGACGACGCGGGCTCCCTCGTCGAGGACGATGCCGGTCGGTTTGCAGGACGACAGAGCTGGGCGGAGCACGGGCACCGGGACCCGTCGAAGCCCCTCGGTCTGCTCCGCTCTTGGCGGCGTCGAAGGCGAATCGTCGCTTGTCTCGGCTTGGCGGGTGGAGGCGGTCGGGACCTCTGGCAGGGAGCTCTTCACCCATGCGATGACATGATTGAGCGTCGGGAAATCCCGAAGCTCGAGCTTGTCGTCACGCGGAATCCCATACGCTTCACGCACCGCCGCAAAGGTCTCCGCTTGCTTGACCGTATCGACTCCAAGGTCGGCTTCGAGGTCCAGGTCGAGCTCGAGCATGTCCGACGGATAGCCCGTAACCCCCGAGACAACCTCCAACACCTTCTCGACGATGGGATCCGCCCCTGTCGCTGGCCACGTCGCTGGCACTGCCACCAAGTCAGGCCTTCGATCCCTCACGAACTGAACCACATGCTCGAGCGTCGGAAACTCCCGAAGCTCGAGGTTGTCATCCCGCGAGATGTCGTAGGCTTCGCGGACCGCGGCAAAGGTCTCCGCCTGCTTCACGGTGTCGATGCCGAGATCCGCCTCGAGATCGAGCTCCAGGTCCAACATGTCGGAGGGATACCCAGTCTGCTCCGAAACGATCGCCAACACCTTCTCGACGATGGGATCCGTCGCTGTCGCTGGGACCGTCGCTGGCACTGCCGCTGGCACTGCCGCCGGCACTGACACTGGCGCTGGCACTGGGACTGCCGCTGACACTGCCGCCGTCACCAAGTCCGGCCTTCGGTCCCGAACAAACTGCACCACGTGCCCCAAGGTGGGAAACGCCCGGAGCTCGAGATTGTCTTCGCGCTTGATGTCATAGGCTTCACGAACCGCGGCGAAGGTCTCCGCCTGCTTCACGGTGTCGATCCCAAGATCGGCCTCGAGATCCAGCTCCAGGTCCAACATGTCCGAGGGATACCCAGTCTGCTCCGAAACAATAGCCAACACCTTCTCGACGATGGGATCCGCCGCTGTCGCTGGTGCTGTCGCTGAAACTCCCGCTGGCACTGCCGCCGCCACTGACACTGGCGCTGGCACTGGGACTGCCGCTGACACTGCCGCCGTCACCAAGTCCGGCCTTCGGTCCCGAACAAACTGCACCACGTGCCCCAAGGTGGGAAACGCCCGGAGCTCGAGATTGTCTTCGCGCTCGATGTCGTAGGCTTCACGAACCGCGGCGAAGGTCTCCGCCTGCTTGACGGTGTCGATGCCGAGATCCGCCTCGAGATCCAGCTCCAGGTCCAACATGTCCGACGGATACCCAGTCTGCTCGGAGACAATGGCCAAGACCTTGTCAGTCACCGGATCGCTCGCCGGCACTGCCACTGCCGCTGCCACTGGCGCTGCCACTGTCACTGGCGCTGCCACTGCCACTGACACCGCCGCCGGCCCCTGATCCTTGACCCGCAGCGTCCGATTCACCACCTCCAACTCGGGCGAAGCGTAGCCAGTCGCCTCCGCAACCCAGCGCTCGAACCGAGCCCGGTCCTCGATCCGCGTCGCATAGCCCAAGTCCCGTGGCGCCGGTCGGCGTCCATCGGCACTCGGGATCCAGCGCGAAAGCGACATGCTGATCTGAGACCCGAAGCCTGCACCCAGTCGAAGAGAGTACTGCACCGGATAGCTCCCGCCTCTCGAAAGGTTGAGCGGACCCAGCTCCGGGTCGATCTCTTTGAAGTTTGCGACAGGCGGGACCAGGCCGGTCTCCAGGATCTTCACCGCCGCCGCGTCCTCCACACCGGCGCCCATCGCATGGCCGGTCATGCCCTTGGTATTCGCGATGACGATGCTGTCCGCGTTGGCGCCGAACACGCTTCGAAGCGCGCTGATCTCCGCCTGGGCGCTGCCACCGCGGGCCGGCGTGTAGGTCTCGTGCGAAACGAAAACCGTCTGAGGCGCGATCTCTGCGCGGTCGATCCCATGCCGTGCCTCGCAATCGGCGACTAGCTTCTCCATCAGGCTTTGGATGTGGTCGATGTTCAGGCGGCTGCCGTGGTAGGCGCTATTGGCGGTCAGGGTGCCGAGGACCTCGACGATCGGCCTAAGCCCTCTTTCGCGCGCTGCTTCGGCGGTTTCGATGACCATGCCAGAGGCGCCCATCCCGAGAATCAGTCCGTGGCGCCGTCGATCGAAGGGCAGGGCGGCTTCTTCGAGAATCTCGTCGGTCGCAGCGGCCCCGCTGGCGAGGAACCCCGAGCCCACCCATTCCATCATGTTGTCGCTGGTCACGTTGTCGGCGGTGACGACGATCACGCGCTTGCAGCGGCCCCGCGCGATCCAATCCTCCGCGAGCGCCACAGCCTGGGTGCCGCTTGCGCAGGCCGAGTTGATTTGGGTATTGGGCCCTCGCGCACCGATATACTCGGCGAGCTGGGAGTGGCCCATCGACAGGGCTTTGAAGAGGAATCGACGGTCGAACGTGTACGGATCTAGCTCCCGGTCGTTCTCGATCTCCGCGATACGACGATCGATCTCGCTGGCAATGGGATCGACGCCATTGCCGGCTGTTCGCCCGCGCAGGCTTCGCAACTCTTCGAGGAGCTTCTCCTGGGTGTTGCTCTCGAAGTACCGACGCACCTCGCCGATGAACATGTCAGAGCCCGGGAACGCCGATCCGAAGATGACGCCGGTTTCGTCTTGCATCGCGGCGGGCAAACCCCAGCGGTCCGGAAGCTTGGTTCCCTTCGACGTGGTCTTGTAGTGCATCATCAGCGGGATCCCGGCGTCGAGCAGAGCTTCGACGCCAGCGGCAACCGCCATTTGCGTTGTCGAGTCCATCGAAGCCGCGCGTTCCTCGGGAATGCCGAAGTCGCTGGTCAGTGCGATGTCGCCACCTCGGCCGGCGAGCTTGATCACGTCCGAAGGCGAGTCGATCGTTTCGAAACGAGGCCCGCCTTTTTCTGACTTCACCAGTCGGGTGATCTTCTTGCCCGCGATGGCGCGCCTAAGCCTGACTGGGATAGCGTCGATGAAGGTCTGTCCGTGCAGCATCCGTTCGACGTTGCTGTCCGCGAAGACTTTGTCGCCACCCGGTAGGCCGATGGTGGCTCCGGTGACCACCACGGGCTCTCCGGAATCGACAGGGCTCCCACCCCGATAGATCTCCATCCCCTGATCGAGGAAATCCGCAAACAGGCGGCCCAACTGGGTATAGCGGTCGGCCCCCGCAAGCGATGAAACCGGCCGCGGAGCCCGACGCACCGGCGCCGGCGCGGGTACGGGTGCAGGCGGTGCCACAGCGGTCCCCGCGCTTGCGTGCGTGCCATGACTACCAAGCTCCGGTGTTCTTCGTTCGCTCTTTGGCGCGCCGTGTCCACTCGCGTAGAGCCCTGTCAGCGCTGCATTGAAGGCCGGAAGGTCGCCGATCTTCGGGTGGTTGGTGAACAAGGACAGGGTGTCGGGTTTGCCGCCGAGCACGTCTTCCGCGAATCGGGCCAGCGCGGACTTCGGGCCAACTTCGATGAAGACTCGCGCCCCCGCTTCGTATAGGGTTTCGAGACCCTTTACGAACTGCACCGGCGAGGCGATCTGTCGACCGAGGATCTCAATCACCTCTCCGGACACGTTCGGCCCCATCGGATAGAACTCCCCGTCGACGTTCGCGACGATCGGAATCTTCGGCGATTCAACGCCCAGGCGAGCCAGCTCCTTTCTAAGCGGCTCGCTTGCAGGGGCGACGATCTCGGTGTGGAACGCATGACTCACCGGGAGGGGGATCGCCTGATGACCCGCCTTGGTGATCGCTTCCACCGCTGCCGTCACACCGGGCGTCGAACCGCCGATGACCGACTGGCCAGAGCTGTTGATGTTCGCGATGACCACGTAGCCATCGATTGAGCTCACGATCGACTGCACCTCCTCGATCGGCGCGAGGACCGCGGCCATCAGACCTTTGTCTTCGACGGAGACCTTGGTCATTTCACGCCCGCGCGCGCTGACCGCTTCGAGCGCCTCACGAAAGCCGATCGCCCCGCTGGCCACCAGTGCTCCGTACTCTCCGAGGCTGTGCCCCATGACCAAGTCCGGGGTCACGCCGTACGCGGCGAGCAATCGGGTGAGCGCAAGATCCGTTGCGAGCACCGCCGGCTGAGTGATCGCAGTCTGTCGAAGCGCTTCGTCAGCCTCGGCCACGGCGGCTCGGTCATTCGGGTCGACGAAGATGATCTCGCTCAGCGGCTGCCCGAGAAGCGGCTTCATCACCTCGTCCGCTTCCCGGAAAGTGTCTGCCACAATCGGCTCCACTTCGCGCAGCTCGCGGAGCATGTTGACGTACTGCGAGCCCTGACCGGTGAAGAGAAACGCCGTCTTGGCCGCGGGTCCGGTTTGGTAGAAGATGCCCTGAGGGCGCAGCGCCCTCCACATCGCCGCATTGTTAGCGCGAAGACCCTTGGCCGCGTTCGTGGCCTTCTTGACCAGCTCGGCCGCATCGCCAAAGTCTATCGAGAGGCGCTCCGCCGCTTTGAGATCCGAAGCGGCAGGTGGCTTGCGATCGGGCGCGTGCCCCGACTTCGCGTCTTCGAGTACCGCGTCGAGCTTGATCGCCAGCTCGGCCGTCGAGCCTGCGCCGAGGACCAACGAGCCGCGCAGGGGTGCCTTGTCCGCCATTGCGACACCGCTGGCAGACACCGTCGCCGCCGAGCCCGCAGGCACAGGCACCGAGGGCCGATTCTTTCGCTCGATCCGGCCCGGAACGTGCTCCTCCAGAACGGCATGGAAGTTCGTCCCGCCGAAACCAAACGCGCTGACGCCGGCTCGACGAACCTCCTTGAAGTCGTCCCAGGGCCTGAGCTCGGTGTTGACGTAGAACGGGATCTGACCGAAGCCGATCTTGGGATTGGGCGTCTTGAGGCCGATGCTCGGCGGCAATTGCTTGTGGTGCAGCGCGAGGGTGGCCTTCAAGAGGCCTGCGGCTCCGGCAGCTCCCTTGAGGTGTCCGATGTTCGACTTCACCGAGCCGATCGGAATGCTCGAGTTGGGCACGCCCGACCCAGCGAACGCGTCGACCATACTCTGAACCTCGACCACATCGCCGACCCGAGTCGACGTGCCGTGGCCTTCGATCAGGCTCACCGTCGCCAGATCTTCGCCGGCGTGTGCCCATGCGCGTTCGATCGCGAGTTTCTGACCGATCGGGTTGGGCGCGGTGATTCCCTTCCCCTTGCCGTCGCTCGACCCACCAATGCCGCGGACCACCGCGTAAATCTTGTCGCCAGCTTCCTCGGCGTCTTCCAAGCGCTTCAGAAGAAAGACCGCAGCGCCTTCCCCCATCACGAAACCGTCGGCGCCTTCGTCATACGGTCTGGTTCCGGTCGCGGAGAGCGCGCCAATTTTGCAGAACTTCGTGTAGCTGGATGCGCTCATGTTGCTGTCGATGCCGCCGGTGAGCACAGCATCGTAGTCGCCTTCTTCGAGCCCTGAGATGGCGGCGCTAAAGGCCGCCATCGCCGACGCGCACGCGGCATCGGCTGTGAAGTTGGGTCCATGGAAGTTGAAGACCGCAGCGACGCGGCCGGCGATGATGTTCGCCAACTCCCCCGGCATCGTGTCTTCGGTAATGTTCGGGTAGTGCTCGCGCACCTGTCCCAAGGCCTCTTCGAGGATCGCGGTCTTGACCGCTTCTGGGAGCGTCTGAAAGCTTGGCGCGCTTTCGAGCTCGCGCGTGAGCTCCGGGAAGAAGATACGAAGCGCAGTCTTGTAGTGCTGGTCCCCAGCCATCGCGTTGCCGAGGATCACAGCGGTGCGGTCGCCATCTAGCGGGCGTTCCGGATAGCCGTAGTCCAAGAGCGCCTCGCGGGCCGACATGATCGACCACTTCTGCGTGCGATCCATCGACTCGGCGACCTTGGGCGGAATCGGAAGCCTCCATTTGAGAGGCTCCCAGTTGAACTCACGAACCCAGCCGCCGATCTTCGAGTAGGTCTTGTCCGGAGCCTTGGGGTCCGGGTCGTAGTAGAGGGCGGGGTCCCATCGATCGACGGGCGTCTCGCTAATGCTGTAGCGCCCGGTCGAGATGTTGTTCCAAAACTCCTTGGCATCTTGTGCATCGGGCAGGACCGCGCCGACCCCGACGATCGCTATGGCTCTGTGTACCTGGTCTCGCATCTACCGGCTCCGTCGTTCCTCAGGAGCGCTCGTAGAGCGCGTCCCCCACTTGGTTCATATCCTCTATCAACCCCGCCTGGGCTGCATACACGTTCGAAAGCCCAGCGCTCGTCTCGAGCGACTGAACATCGGCGTCTCCGGCGCTAAGCGCACCGACGATCCAGCGCATCCCATCGACGGCAACGTGCTGGGCGGCCTCGCGCGCGAAGACCCGAGCCATCGCCGCGACGGTCGGCGGCGTAAATCGCTTCGGAGCTTTCGGGTTGAGCTCATCCATCTCGGCGCGTACCGCGTTTCGCGAAAAAGCCGCCGCCCCTTCGACGTAAGAAGCAAGCTCGCCGATTCGAAACAGCACGTGCTGGTTGCGTGTGAGACGCTGGGCGCGCGCACGTTCCATGATCTCCGCGAGGGCGTGCGCTGCCAAGGCGGCGATGTCGGCGCCAACCTTCGGATGCTCGGCGTGCACCCCTTCGAGCCGCCGTCCGATGTCATGATAGTGCTGGCCGCGCGTCTTGAGGTGCTGCTGCCAGCGATCGCGCCCGATTGTCATCTCCATGATTTCCGAGGTTCCCTCATAAATTGTTGTGATTCGGACGTCACGCCTGATCTTCTCGACCATGTACTCCCTGGTGTACCCGTAGCCTCCATGCCCTTGAATTGCCGCGTCTGCAGCGGCGTTGCCCGCCTCGGTGGCCAGGTACTTGGCGATCGCGCCCTCGGTGTTCAACAGCTCGTCACCACCCTTGTCGATCGCCTCGGCTGTCTGCTCGATGTAGGCGCGTGCCGCCTCCAAGCGTACGGCGTGCGGCACAATCAGCTTGTGCGTGTAGCCCTGCTTCTCCGATAGCGGAGCACCGGCCTGAATGCGCTCGGTCGAGTACTCAATCGTCCGGTCGAGTGCCGCCCAGCCGGCACCCAGCCCGAAGGCAGCCACCATGAGTCGCGTGAAGCCGAACACGAGCTGCGCCTGCCGAAGGCCCTGGCCCTCTTCGAGCCCTATGAGCTGATTGGCATCGACATAGACCTTCTCGAGGACTAACGCGGTCGTATTGCTCAGCCGGATTCCGTGTTTGTCCTCCGGTTTGCCAGACGAGAAGCCCTCGGCGCCGCGCTCGACGACAAACCAGCTCGGCCCGCCGGGCGCCTTTGCGAGCACGGTGTAGACATCCGCTCGGCCACCGTTCGAGATCCATTGCTTGTTGCCGGTGATCTCGTAGCCAACGACCTGCCCGTCCTTCTCCACGGGTACTGCCACCGTCTTGAGTGCGGCGAGGTCACTGCCAGCTGCGGGCTCGGTCGCCCCGTAGGCCATCAGCAAACCTTCTTCCGCGATTCGGCTCAGCCAATACTCCTTCTGTTCGGGCGTACCTCCAAACACGATTGGATCGCTGCCGAGAAACGTAGCGAGCACACCGGTCGCGAGACCGACGTCGATTCGCGCCATGGCCTCGCAGACGCGGTACACATCGAAGGCCCCGCCACCCATCCCCCCGTGCTCCTCGGGGATGAACACGAGCTGTACGCCGAGCTCCTCGCTGCCGATCGCCCGCACCAGCTCTTCGGGGAAGATGTCCTTCTCATCGAGCTCGAGAAGCTTCTCATCGCTGAGGTTCGCCTTGGCGAAATCGTCCAACGAATCAAGAACGAGGCGGAGCGATTCCGCGTCGAGGCTGCTGCCGTGGGCCATGGAGAGGTCTCCCGTCTTCTCCGCCGCAGATTGTGCGCCGTTAGTTGCAAGTGTGCAGGGGCATGCTGCGGATAAGCAGCTTCTGTGCCACTGCGAAGGTTCAGCGCCCGCGCCCTGCGATCCCAAGCGCCCGCTTTGCCGAACTCAAACCCTCGCTGAGGGGGGTCAGGCCGGGGCGGTGCAAATCATGCGCATCGGAATTTCTCAGCGAAAGAAGTGCACATATTGCGCGCTGCGTCATCACGGCACTTTGCGTTATAAGCGATCGCTGAGTCGCGCCGCGTCTCAGGAGGGATGTCCAATGAAGAACTTGTCGATACTCACGACCGCCGCCTTGCTGACAATGGCTGCATGCAGCTCTGACCCAGGCTCTGACCCAGGTTCGGGCGGGGCCTCCGGTTCGGGAGGCGCCTGTGCAGACGACATCGCCATCGGTGAAGTGCAACCCTTCGGTGAAACGATGGCCGCGGCCAGCGAGGGCATCACCTTCGACGCGGCGGGAACGCTTTTCGTTTCTGCCAGCCCGAACGGTGCCGACGATCAGCTGCTCCAGTTCTCGCCAGACGGCAGCCACGAGGTCGTCGCAGAAGCCCAGTCGATTCTCGGTCTTGCGAGCCACCCCGATGGAATCCTCGCCGCGGGGCTCCGAACCGGAGAGCTCTTGCTGATCGATCCGGACACCGGCGCGTCGGACACGATTGCCGATGGCCTCGGCGCTCCAAATTTCGTGGTCACGACACCCTGGGGGACGACGCTGGTTTCCGATGACACCAGTGGGACGTCGATCATTCGGGAAGTCACCTTGGATGGCGTTGCGTCGGTTTGGTCCGACGGGGTGCCCACGCCCAACGGCATGGTCTTCTCACTCGACAACAGGACCCTCTATGTGGCCGCGACGTTCGACGACGTCGGTCTTTGGCGGGTGCCCGTCAGCGAAGCGGGTGAGGCCGGGACGCCGGAGAAATGGGTCAGCTTCGAGGTAGGCTCTACTCCGGACGGCGTTGCAATCGACAGCGCGGGCAACGTCTACGTCGCCCTCAATCTCAACGACGAGATCGCCCAGGTGAAGCCGGATGGCACGGTGACCGTCATCGCTGACGGGGTCCTCAAGCCTGCCAGCTTCGCCTTCGGCCAGGGCGACTACGATCCGTGCTCACTCTACGTGACCAACCTGTTTGCCAATCTCAATGGGGCCCAGGTCTGGCGCGTGGGCATCGGCATCCCGGGCCCGGCCCAGTAGGCGCGTGTATCGAACGAACGCTACTCCGTCTCGAAGAAGGCTTCGATCACGGTGTCGATCGACTCGAAATTTTCGATCATGAGCTCGGACCGGTCGATGGTGACGCCGAACTTCTGCTCGATGTGGAGCATGAACTGCAGAAGCGTCACCGAGTCCATGATGTCGAGCAGATCCTGATCGGGCTCGAACTCCTCATCGACCTGTTCGCGGATGTACTTGATTAGCGCTTCTCGTTTGCTCATCGACCGTGCCTCGTGATGTCGTTGACCACGACCTCGCCGCCTGAAGTTTCGACGACCAGCTCTCCTGGTGGATCGTGGCTGATGAAGTTGAGCGGGCTTGCCGTGACGCCGTAGGCTCCGCTGCAATGAACGCCAATGACGTCGCCGGTGTCGAGCCCTCTAAATCTGACCCCGCGCCCAAGCGTGTCGATCGACGTACACAGGGGGCCAAAGAGATCGTACGGCTGTTCTTCTGCGCCAGCCTCGTCCAATGAAACCTTCATCATTCGGTAGTTCCTGTGTAGCATCATGCCCAAGTGGCCGCATGCGCCGAGATGGTGGTTCATTCCTCCGTCGAACACACAAACATCGCTGCCGCGCGAGTGCTTCTTGTTGACGACGCGCGTGAGATAGATCCCGGCTTCGCCCATGAGGTAGCGTCCGGTCTCGAGAAGCAGCTGCGCATTCGCGAAGCGCGGCTCGCTCTTCAGTTCGCGAAGCACCGGGTTGATGCGCTCTGCAATCGGCGCGAGGTCCACCGGCTCGTCCTTGTCGTGATACGGAATGCCAATCCCGGAGCCGAAGATGAGCTTCGAGGGCGAGATGTCGTGTGTCTCGCAGGCGCGTCGGAAGATGGCGACGAAATTCTCGTAGTTTTCGGCAATGGCCTGAGGCTTGAGGCACTGTGTCCCCGAGTAGATGTGCAGCCCGACTAGGCGCAGCCGTGCGAGAGATTGGATTCGGATGAGCGCTTCGTCGAGAACTTCTTCGTCTACCCCAAACTGACAGGGCTTGCCGGACATCTTGACGCCAAATCCCTTCGGCACGTTCTCCGGCGCAATTCGCACGCAAACCGCCTGTGTGATTCCGGCCGCGGCCGCGATCTCGTCGAGTTGTTCCGCCTCGTTCACGGACTCGAGAATCACTTCCCCAATCCGTTGGTCGACCGCGGCCTGGAGCTCGGCGCGCCGCTTTGCCGGGCCTGTGAAGCTGATGAGCTCCGTCGGCCAGCCCATCGCGACCGCCGCTGCAAGCTCGCCGCCCGACGAGATGTCGAGCGTGTCGACCCGGCTCTGAAGGCGTTTCAGGATCGCGGGGTGCGGGTTGCACTTCATCGCGTAGCTCACGTCGAAAAGCCCCTCGAAGGCTTCGCGAACCGAGTCAATGCGCGCGTAGACGTCGTCCATGAAGTAAACGAAGCAGGGCGTCCCGCGTTCCTCGGCGATGCGCCGCAACATTTCGATCTTAGACATAGTCGTGCTGGCTCTCGAGCAGAGCGGCCGCTTCGGCCGCGAGTTGGGGACGATCGGGTTTCCCGCTTGCGGTGAGCGGGAGTGCTTGCTTCGTCACGATGTGGCTGGGAATCATGTAAGACGGAACGAGGGCCCCCATCTTCATCATCAGGTCGGCCTCCGACGGCGGCTTCGAGCTGCTTGCTACCACGAACGCAACGAGCCGGGTGTCATCGCTGTGCTTGACCGGGATCACTTCCGCCTGAGCGACGCCTTCGATCTGGACTAGCTGCTCCAGAACCTCGTGAGGATAGATGCGATTGCCTTGGATCTTCACCATGTCGTCGCGCCGACCCGCGAGGTAGAGATAGCCCTCTTCGTCGAGGTATCCCTCGTCGCCGGTGAAGATCGCCAACTCCGATGCGTCCGCGTGTCCGGCGAAAGGATTGCGCCGAAGCTTGTTCTCGGGATCGTTGCCGTCGAGGTAGCCGCTCATCAATCCGAGGCCGGTGATGATTACTTCGCCCTTCTCGTTGGGCGCTGCCTGGGTGCCATCATCGCGCACGACATAAACGTGAGCTCCCCGGAAGGCACGGCCGACGCTTTCGCGACGCGCTTCATACTCTGCCGGCCGCAGGGAACTGCCTCGGAACGCCTCGGTTTGTCCGTACGTCTTGTAGATACCGGCGCCCGGCGCCAACTCGGGCAGTCGGTCGAGGTCGCGGCTACTGAGCGCTCCGCCGGAAACGGTGAGGTAGCGGAGCGAAGCGTGCGCGCCTTTGGTGTCGAGCGCGTGGTCCTTCGTCAGGAAGTCTTGCCAGATCGAAGGAACCGCGGAAATCCCGGTCACCTTACGGAGCTCGATCGCGTTCATGATGTCCTTGGAGAACCAGGAGTCGAGCAGGGTGAGCTCGCATCCGGTCCAGAGAAACGACATGAGCTGGTTTAGGCCGACGTCGAACGAGAAGGGCAGGATACTCAGCAGAACGTCGTCGCTGCGAAGGTCGAACCAGGCCGATTCGGCTTCGGCGCGTCCTTCGAGGTCACCGTGGCTGATGAGCACACCTTTTGGCGTGCCGGTCGAGCCCGAGGTGAACAGGCAACAGCCCGCGACATCGTCTTCAACCCTGCGAACGCTGCTCTTCGACTGGTCCTGCCATCGCGTGGGGTCCCAGTCTTCGACGCTTGCAATGGCGGCGAGCTTGGCCGCGAGCCTCTCGTGGATCTTGCCGAACTGCGGCCCCCGCACGATCCACCAGCGTACCGACGCAATGGGCGATTCCGGCAAGATCGCAGTCTTGAGGGCCATGAGCCCGGGCCCATCGATCAGCGCGATCGGAGTCTTGGTTCCGACCAGGATGCGTTCGATTTGCGGCGGACGCAGTTTCGGGTTCACACAGGACAGCGCGCAGCCCGCGCCGAGCGCGCCCAGCATGGCTGCAATGCAGTCAGGGGTCCGGGCGAGCAGCATAGGGATGATCTGGCCTTGGGGCAGCTGGGAGCCAAAGGCGTTCGCAAAAGCTCGCGCGCTCGCTGCGAGCTCGCCGTACGTCGTCGGCGAAAATTCTCCGCGACGGTAGCGCCAGACCGCGGTACGAGTCGATTGCTTGCGGCCGTGCTGCTGCAGCCTGTCGAAGAGCTCTGACATCCTCAGGATTCTTGAGGCGGTGCTTCGGCCGAAACGGACGGCGTCGTTCTTCTTCTTGCGCTTTCGCAGCCTATCCATATTCGGGTAAATCTGAGCGGGCACCCCCATTGCGACCGCGCCCGCAGGAACGTCAGAGATGACCAGCGTGTTCGCAGCAATCCGTGCGCCATCCCCGATCGTGATGCCACCAAGTACGCTTGCGCCGCAGCCGATGAAAACATCGTTGCCGATTGTCGGGCAGTCGGCCGACATGTTGGTGCCTATGGTCACGTTGTGCATGACGGACACGCGTTCACCGATGGTCGCGTGAGGATGGATGTGGAGCAAGCCCGGGTGGATGATGTAGAACCGGTCGCCGAGCTTGGTGTCCCGCTCGAGCACGATGCCCGTGGCTCCCTGAACGAGTCCGTTCATCAGGACGTAGAGTCCCGAAGTGAACCATCGCCAAGGCGGAAAGCGACGCTTCTTCGACCATACGCCAAATCGGTAGATCAGCATTGCCCAGAAGCCACCGCTTCGTAAGGTGCGACCGTGAGTCGCAAAGTCAGTCCGAACGTTCTCCAGCATCAATCTTCCAGCACCCGATCGACTTGATAGCATAGCCGCTGGCGCTCTCATAGGCACCTCTGAGACGGCTGGGCGCCCCTTGCAGGTGTGCGTCGGTTTGGGCGTCGCCGTCATTGTGATTTTGATCGCTGGCGTCCAGGGGGTGCGCTTTTTCACTCTGGCGGCGTGTTCCGCACTACGATGATCTCGCAGGTCACCTCGCCTTTGGGGCGTCGGAGGGTGATTTCGTCGCCCAGCTCGCGGGACAACAGCGCCTTCCCGACGGGCGAGTCCATGCTGATCCACTTCTTTTCCGCGTCGATTTCGTCGGGGCCCACGATTCGGTAGGTCTGGGTGCCGCCATCCTCGTCTTCGATGGTGACCCAGCTCCCGAAGTAGACCCGGCCGTCGTCCGGCGGTCTTTCGTCCACGATCGTCAGCACTTTGAGCCGTCGTCCCAGGAAGCGAAGTCGTCGATCGATCGCGGCGAGACGCTGCTTGCTGTACTGGTATTCCGCGTTCTCGGAGCGGTCGCCTTCGGCTGCCGCGACCTGCACGGCCTTTGCCATCTTTGGGCGGTCGACGTTCCAGAGGCGGTCGGCCTCTTCCTCAAAGCGCCGGTATCCCTCCGGCGTGACGTAGCCGGGTTGGCCTGAGGTGTCTGGTCTGGTGCGGCGTCGCGTCATTGTGCTCGTCGTGAGTCTAGTAGGCGGAGCTCGGCTTGCCCACGCCGGCAGAGGGAACGGGCCGCTCCACTCCATGAAGCGCGTCGATCGCCCAGCCGAGGCTCTCGGGGTGGCTTGCGAAATCGATGCCTGTGATGATCTCGCTCGGTTCGTAGATGCCTAGCTTTTCGCGGGCTGAGCGCCTGTCCCTACTGGCCGGGGATGCCGTCGACACCCGGCTTGAAGCGGAAGATGTAGTAGGGGGCATGGGCTTGCATGTGCGCTTTGGATCGAAGCATCTGGTCGGGGATCGCGCTGTCGGCGACGTAGAGCCAACCGTCGGGGCCGTAGCTCAAGGCGTCGGCCCAGCGGATCTTCTCGCTGCGGACCAGAGTCGTCAGCTCGCCGTCTGGCTTCATTCGGAGGACCGCGCCGTGCTCGACGTCGGTAATCAATAGATTGCCATCGTTGTCGGTGCTGAGGCCGTCGTTGAGTGGCTTCGGGCCGATCGCCTGGACCCTGGCAGCGAGCGCCCCGTCGCTCAGCGACTCGTCGAGCAAATCCGCAACCTTCACGCGATACATCGTGTCGTGACACATGGCGCCGTAGTAGATCCAGGCGTCGTCACGGCTGATCGCGATTCCATCTACACCCGGCTTGAGCACCACCAGGCCTCCAAAGAAGGTCATGTCTTTGCTGGGGTTGCGAATCAGCCAACTCTGCGCCGACACCGACGGGTCGCTGTTCAGGACGCGTCTCGCCTTTCGGAGCTCGACGTCGTACACGATCAGGCCGGGGTTCTTCCGCCAGAAGCTCACATCGGCGATGAAGACCCGCTTGCCCTTGGAGTCGACCTGCAAGTCCTGCAGAAAGGAGCCGAGCTGCGCCACGGAGGAATCGAACAGATGCTCGTGCACGACGCCGCCCGTCCCGAGGTCGAAAGCCAAGAGCTTGGCCTGCCCCGGTGCCGTGGTTGCCGTGGTCGATCGTCCAGAGCCGGTTCTGTCGATCGATGGCGATGCCCAGCGGTGTTTCGAGCTGCGCTTGTGCTTCTTCACTCGGAAAGGGCTGCGGAGCGCCGTCGACCCATTCGAGCAGCTTGGCCCCGCTCGGTCGGCTCTCCGGGTGGATCGTGTAGAATACGCGCCCATCGGCGGACACCGCGAGGTTGCCGATCGGCTCCGGACTCGTCACCACGACTTCGAGCGCGCTTGGTTCGAAGAGTGGCTCTCCGCTGAGATCCGGATACGGTTCCCCGCCTCCGTAGCGAAGGTTCAGCACGATCGCCAAGGCCGCGACCATGACCAGCAGTCCGAAGAACAGTCGCAACAAAAAGAGCTTCATCGCGGCGCGACGCTAGCACGGCGTTGCCGACAAAAGAAGCCTGCCGGCATCGCTCACAATCTCCCCGGCGCGCTCATGCTGAACGCGATTCGTTCCGCCGGATCGCGTTCTTGGCGAAACTGAGCTCGTGACTGGGCTCGGCGTGCGGGCCGTCCTGGTAGCTCGTTCGAGGGCGGGAGCCTAGAAGGCCGAGCAACGCGGCGCCCAGTGGAACTGACATGCGCGGCGAAAGAAAGAGCGACTTCGGTTTCACCCCGGTCATCGCTGCGCCAAACTGATCCATGAAGCTGGCACCACGACGTTGGGCGGCCACCGCAGCGGTATCGAGGAGGACCGGGAAGCGATCGATCGCCCGTCCGGCTGCCGCGGAGATCGCAAAGTCGCGACCGAACGCTTTCATCCAGCCTCGATGATAGGCCGAGAGCCGCTCGGCCGAGAGGTCCCCTTCATCGAATGCCTCGTGGAGCACGCTTGCGGCAATTTTGGCTGCAATCATGGCGGTGTGGATGCCCTCGCCCGTCAGCGGGTCGGTCTGTCCGGCCGCGTCGCCCACGGCGATGAAGCGCTCCCCGTGCGTCCTCGGCTCACCCCCTAGGCGAAGCGGAGACAGGCCGGGCGGCTCGAGCGGCTCCGCGTGCTCGCCGAGCGCTTCCCGCACGTAGGGATCGTTGGCGACTGCGGTGTGCAGTAGCGACTTGAGCTCAGTAGGCGGAACGCGGCCTCCGGGAAGCACGTAGCAACCGAGATCGATGTCTCCGTTCGAGTGGCGAAAGAGCGCGACATAGCCAGGAAGCACGTACGGCGGATAGAGCAGGACACCGTCACTGACGAAGCGGTGTGTGCCGCCCTTGATGTACTGCCGGCTCGCGACGCTGTTTGCGCCGGTCGTCACCACCCCGAGCGAACGAGCGATTTTGCTCTTTGCGCCGTCGGCCGCGATCAGAGCACCGGCCCAAGAATCGGCGGCCGTCTTTGCAGCGAACCGTCCAGCACTCGTCGTCGAGCTTCACCTCACTTACCGCTGCGTCTTCGATGAGCTCGGCGCCCACCCGCGACGGCCGCGCGTGCGATGCG
This sequence comes from uncultured delta proteobacterium, assembly GCA_963716775.1. Taxonomy (GTDB): domain Bacteria; phylum Myxococcota_A; class Polyangia; order Polyangiales; family Houyiibacteriaceae; genus SG8-38. The sequence goes on along the minus strand of CAVQUI010000005.1, from coordinate 158,351 downwards.
TTCGTCGCAAACCATTCTTCGTATGGCAGCAACACGTGGCGCGCTCTTGCGCACGCCTTCATCGGGGCTGGTGAAGCTCAGTCCTGAAGGCGACACCAATCCACCGGAGCGAACCCATTGCACCGCGCCCTCGTCGTCGAGCTCCTGGATGACCCCCATCTCCTCCAGGATGTCGAGCGCCGGCTCGCACCAGGCGTCTCCACAGCGCTTGTCACGCGGAAAGGTCGCCTTCTCGAGAAGCGCAACCCGCTTTCCGCCTCTGGCTAGAAAGTACGCCGCCGTAGCTCCGGCCGGGCCGGCGCCAGCGATGACGACATCGTAAACGGGCTGTTCTTCCATCGTGCGCGGACTCTAGCGCACGGCCGCTACGCCTCCCAGACCACCTTCTTACGCTCCGCGTACCATTCGTCCATCTTGGGGCCGTAGGTGTCTTCGAGCATGCTTCGCTTCATTTTCATGGTCGGGGTGAGAAAGCCGTTTTCGATCAGCCATGGATCCTTGACGACCGTCAAGAACTGAAGGCGCTCGAAGGCTTCGACCTCCTGGTTGACCTGCTTCAGCTGCTCGTTCCAGCTCTGCTTCGATCGACGCGCGCACGCCGGGGTCGCTCAGCTTCGGGCGGAGCTCTTCGGCGAGAAGCACCAAGGCGAACGGCTGAGGATGCCCGGAGCCGGTGACGCAGCACATCTCGACGTGCGCGTTGTTGTTGATCAGGTTCTCGATCGGCACGGGAGCGACGTACTTGCCCTTGCTGGTCTTGAAGAGCTCTTTGACGCGCCCGGTGATCTTGAGGCGGCCCTCCGAGTCGCGCTCACCTCGGTCGCCCGTTTTGAAGTACCCGTCTTCGGTGTAGCACTCGGCCGTCATGTCGGGCTGCTTGTAGTAGCCCATCATGTTGCCGGGAGACTTGATCAGGATCTCGCCCTCGTCGCTGATCTTCACGTCGACGCCGGGCATCGGGCTGCCCACGTAGCCGACCCGCCCCTTGCCCGGGTAGCTTGCGTGCGAGTACGCGAAGTCTTCGCTCATCCCGTAGCCTTCGAGCAGCTCGAGGCCCAGGTCCCGGTACCACTGAATCAGATCGGGCGGGATCGGCGCCGAGCCGCTGGCCGCGAGCCGGACGTGCTGCAGCCCAAGGCCGGTCAGAACTTTCTTCTTGATGACCCGATTCAGTAGCGGGATGCGAAGAAGCCTTCCGAGCTTCTCGGGCGGGAGCTTGTGGAATACGCCGAGTTGGAACTTCAACCAGAGGCGAGGGACCGAGATGAACACCGTCGGCTGCGCGCGATTCAGGTCGGCGACGAACGTGTCGAGTGATTCGGCAAAGAACAGCTGCAAGCCCGTGCGAAAGCCCTGTGCCTCCACGAAGAAGCGTTCGAACACATGGGCGAGCGGCAGGTACGACAGCATGCGGTCCTTGCTGTTCGCATGGAAGATCTGCTCGGCGCCATCGACCGAGGCCGCAATCGCGCCGAAGCTGTGCATTACGCCCTTGGGGCGTCCGGTGCTTCCCGAGGTGTACACGATGATCGCGAGCTCGTCGGCCCCGCGGCCGGGGTTCCCCGCAAGCGGCTCGGTTCGCTCGGTGATCGAATTCCAGGACTCGTAGTCGGTCGGAGGCGCGAGCGGAAACGCGATACAGGGCATGTCGTCGGGGATGCCCTTCTTGATCTCCTCCCAGCCGTCGAGCTTGCCCACGAAGAGGAGCTTCGATTCGCTGTGTTCGAGGATGTACTCGATCGTCTCCGCATTCAGAGTCGGGTAGAGCGCGACGCTCACGTGCCCGGCCATCCAGATTGCCAGATCCGCGAAAACAAAATGCGCGCAGTTCTTCGAGATCAGGCCGATGTGACTGCCGGGCTCCAGGTTGAGCGACTTCAAGTGCGCGGCCATCCGTCGCACCTGGTCCATCGCTTCGGCCCAGCTGTAAGTCTCGACTTCACCATTGCCGATCGGCTGCGTAATCCACAGGCGGTTGGGCTCGGATTGCTCCCAGCGGTAGACGTCATCTAGTACGAGCTTCTGATCGGCCATCGGTCACTCCTCATTCGAATGGGCCTGCGACAATACACCGTCTCGGAGGCGAAGTGGGGGCCTAGATCGAGGAATTAGGAGCGGGCTTGACTACGGCGGGGCCTCGGTCGCACGTACGTGAGCGATGAACCAGAAATCATCGGGGTCGGAACACATGAGCAGCTGGGTCGCAGGCGTGCCCGCCAAGGTCCCGGCTGCAAGAACATCATGCTCACCCAGCTGAGCGAAGGCATGCTGTCGAGGGCTGCTGAGGTCGAGTTGCCCATCGCGAAAGATGGGCTCTGGCTTTCCTTGTGAGGACGTTCGCTACGCGCTAAAGGCTCGATTGGTTCCGGGCGGAGGGTAGTCAGATGAAATGGATAGCGGGATTCGCCGCGTTGGTGTTTGCTACGGCCTGGCTCGGCTGCTCGAGCTCGTCTCCGGCTCCCGAGCTCGCGTCGACGGGATACGATCTCCGCGTGGACGCGTTCTTCGACGCGACCATCGAAGCTGAGCCTCGCAACAGCTACTCCGAGATCATGCGCGTGGCCCGAGGTGTCGCGCCGGACGAGTCGAAGATCCAGTTCGACCTCAATCGGCTGACCAATCGCGAGGACACCTCGGACTTCAAGCTGCCCGTCATTCTCTGGATGCTCTACAAGTACGCCGACTCGGACCTGTTGAGCTCGCAGATCCTCGCCAACACCAAGGCGACCCTGCTCCAGCACAAGTTCTGGCCGGACGAACGCCTCAACGAGCCCGGCCCGACGACCGACAGCATGGTCTACGTCACCGAGAACCATTTCATCTTGTATGCCAGCAGCGCGTACTTGGTGGGCCAGCTCTATCCGAGCGAGGTGTTCGCGGCGAGCGGCGAAACCGGCGCCGAGAAAATGGCGACGTTTCGACCGCGCGTCATGCGCTGGCTCGAGCTTCGCTACAAGTCCGGATTCAGCGAGTGGCTGTCGAACGTCTACTATGACGAAGACATCCCCGGACTGCTCGCGCTGGTCGAGCTAGCCGAGGACGAGGAGATCAAGCAGCTCGCGACGATGGTCCTGGACACCATATACGCGGACATCGCCCTGAATCAGTACCGGGGTTCCTTCGGGAGCACGCACGGGCGAACGTACGAGGACAAGATGGGCGGCTCGCGGGACAATACCGGCTCGACCGCCAAGCTCCTGTTCGACCTCAATGAGTTTGGTCCCGGCAACATGAGCTCGTCGATGCTTGCTTTGAGCAGCACGTACCAATTGCCTCGGGTCATCTACGAGATGGCGCACGACATCGAGCGCAAAGAGTCCGTCAATCGTCAGCGAATGGGCATCAAGCTCGAAGAAGCGGCGGACTGGGGGCTCGACACGACTCGCTTCGAAGATGGCATGACCTTCATGACGCTCGAGGCCTACACGCACCCGCTCACCATCGGCCTCTGGGTCGAGATGCTCGACGCCTACGACTGGTGGGAGCACGATGACTACAAGCTCTTCGCGAACTACGCCGATGCCCTCTACGATCCGCTGATCCGCCAAGCGTTTGCCGTCGGCGCAGAGAAGGACATTACCCGCAACATGCGCCCTGAGGTGAACATCTACACCTATCGGACGCCGAGCTACATGCTCAGCACGGCCCAGGACTGGCGCAAGGGATACGGCGGAGACCAGCAATCGATTTGGCAGGCGACACTCGGCTTCGACGCGGTCGCCTTCACGACCCACCCCGCCAACGAAGACTGGGGCGGTGACACGCCGCGCTACTGGACAGGCTACGGCACGATGCCGCGCGCAATCCAAGTCAAGAACGTCGTCATCTCGCTTTACGACGTCGAGACCGGTCCGACGATCTACGTTGAAAACCAACCGCTCTACACCCACGCGTTCCTAGACAAGAGCCAGTTTGACGAGGCGTACAAAGAAGAGGATTGGTTCTTTGCCCGCTACGGCGACGGATATCTCGCTCTCTGGGCATCAGACCCCGACGCAGATTGGAAGGTCAACGATGACCCGGACCACGCCGACCTCGGCGATCACGAGATCATCGCGAACGGAGAAAAAACGATCTGGATCTGCGAGCTCGGGAGCGCAGCGGACTATGCAGACTTTGATGCTTTCAAGGCGGCGATCCTTGGAGCCTCGCTGACCGCCGATGCCGAGGCGCTCAGTGTCGACTACGACTCTCCCTCGCAAGGTCGCCTAGTCATGGGCTGGGAAGGCCCGCTCACGCAGGACGGAGTTGCCGTCGATGTGGCGGACTACCCTCGGTACGACAACCCGTACGGCAGGTCCGACTTTCCAGGTGAAGTCATATCGTTCCAACATCCGGGCGCATCCCTGAAGCTCGACTTCACGAATCGGAGGCGTGAGGTCAGCCGCTTCCTGGACTAAGCTCCTGCCCATGCTGGATTTCTCGGGCCGCGAAGCGGTCGTCACAGGTGGCACCGGCGCGCTCGGAAGCGCGGTTGTCGGCCGGCTCATCGCCGCCGGCGCGAGGGCTCACGTGCCCGTATTCGCATCGCGAGAGCTCGAGCGCTTTGCTTACCGGGATCATGATTCCGTCACCCTGCACGAGGGTCTCGACCTCACTAGGGAAGACGACGTCGCCCAGCTGTACGAGGCCACGCCCAAGCTCTACGCGAGCATTCACATCGCAGGTGGTTTCGCAATGGGTCCGATCAGCTCGACGACGCTCGAGCTCTGGCAGCACCTCATGCAGATGAACGCCACCACCTGCTTTCTGTGTTGTCGTGAGGCGGTGAAGGCGATCGGAGCAAGGGAGGGGCGCATCGTCAACGTGGCGGCGCGTCCCGTCCTGGTGCCGACGGGACAGATGGCCGCCTATTCCGCGTCCAAGGCAGCTGTTGCCGCTCTGACCCAATCCCTCTCCGAAGAGCTTTCACCGTCTGGGATCTGGGTCAACGCCATCGTTCCGAGCATCATCGACACGAGGGCGAATCGGGAAGCCATGCCAGACGCTGACCACGAAGCCTGGCCGACACCCCAAGAGATCGCGGAGACCATCGCCTTCCTCGCCTCGCCGCAGAATGCGGTCACTCGTGGCGCGCTGGTCCCCGTCTACGGGAAGAGCTGACGAGCACCCTGCGCAACTGGAAGACCGTGCTCCGGTTCGCAGACATGGTGTAGTATCCACTCTATGAAGTACACGCATCTTGGTCGAACGGGGGTGACCGTTTCGCGGATCTGTCTCGGCTGCATGAGCTACGGCACGCCTGACTGGCGGCCTTGGGTTCACGATTCAGAGGCCTCGGCGCCGTTCTTCAAGCGCGCAATCGAAGCGGGCATCAATTTCTTCGACACAGCCGACATGTATTCACTCGGAGTGAGCGAGGAGGTCACCGGGAAGTGGCTTCGCGAATACGGCAAGCTCGACGAAATCGTCATCGGTACCAAGGTCTTCTTTCCGATGAACGATCGCCCCAACATGGGTGGGCTGTCGCGCAAGCACATCCAGCAGGCCTGCGAGGACAGCCTCCGGCGTCTGGGCGTCGACACCATCGATCTCTACCAGATCCATCGCCTCGATCCCGACACGCCGATGGATGAGATGCTGGCCGCCCTCGACCAACTCGTGACCCAGGGCAAGGTTCGTTACATCGGCGCGAGCTCCATGTATGCCTGGCAGTTTCAACGCCTGCTTTCGATGTCCGAGCGCAATGGCTGGGCGCGCTTTGTGACCATGCAGAATCACTACAACCTGGTCTATCGCGAAGAGGAGCGCGAGATGATGCCGCTGTGTGAGGACGAGGGGATCGCGGTGACTCCTTGGTCTCCGCTGGCTCGCGGAATGCTCGCCGGAACACGCAGCAAGCTTGGGGACAGCTCCACCAGCCGTTCGTCGAGCGACGGCCTCGATCAGATTCTTTACGACCAGCCGTCCGACTGGGATGTGGTGGATGCCGTCAAGAAGGTGGCCGCTGAACGTGGCGAACCAGCGGCGCGCATCGCCTTGGCCTGGCTGCTCTCCAAGCCAGCGGTGACCGCTCCAATCGTGGGCGCGACCAAGCTCAAGCACCTCGACGATGCGATCGCTGCAGTGGAGATCGAGCTGAGCTCCGAAGAAATCGCGATTCTCGAAGCGCCGTATCGCGCGCACCCGGTGAAGGGCTTGGCGGCGCCCAAGAGCTGAGGGAGGCCAGGTCAGCCTTCGTCGAGCTCGGAGCGCAGGCTGCGAATCATCAGTCGCTCGTACAGCCCGGGCGCAAGGCGCGAAAGGATCGCGCTGGTCTTGCCCACCGGGGATAGCACGAGCCGTCGCCTTCCGGCTTCGGCAGCCTTCAGCACGTCGGCAGCGACCTCGTCCGCATCGCCCAGCTTTCCGACTTTGGAACGCGGCCGCGCGACACGCTGGCCGTCGCCGCCCAGCGTCGACGCTTCCAAGCCGCTCTCGACGAACGAAGGGCAGACCATCAGCACACCGACCCCCTTGTCGGCCACCTCCGCGCCCAGACTCTCGAAGAGGCCGTGCATCGCATGCTTGGAGGCGGCGTATCCGCTGCGTCCGTAGAGTGGCGCCAAGCCCGCGATGCTCGATACGGCTATGATCAAGCCTCGGTTCGCAACGAGCTCGCTCAGGCACGCCTGCGTGCAGTGCAGCGCACCGAACACGTTCACTTCCATGACGCGGCGGAAGACTTCGGGTCGCGTCTCTGCGAACGGGCTCCGGTGCACGATGCCCGCGTTGTTGATCAGTACGTCGATGCTCCCGAAGGCTTCGCGGACCGCGCTCATTGCAGATCGCACCTGCTCGACGTCGGTGATGTCGCAGGCAAGCGCGACCGAGTCGATGCCGGCGCTCCGGAGCTCTTCCTGGGCTTCTTCGAGCGGGCTCGTTGGCAGGTCAATCAGGGCGATCTTGGCGCCTGTGCGACCAAAGCTCCGCGCGAGCGCCCGTCCGATCCCACCGGCACCGCCTGTGATGACGACCGCGCGTCCGCGAAAATCACGTCGAGGCAAGAAGCCCTCGCGCGCGGGCGTACAGCTCGAACGCCTCGCGACTGCTGAGTTGCGGGGTGTAGCCGTACTCCTCTTTCAGGCGCCGGTTCGAGAGCACCGGCCGATAGCGCAGAAACTTAACCCGCTCCGGCCCGTTCTCAGTCAGACCGAGCCCCTTGAGTGTCCAAAGCAAGGTCTTGACCAATGCCGCTGGCAGCGGCACGTACGGTTTCTTCAGCATCTTCGCGATTTCGCGCGGGGTGAGCGCGCCATCGCCGGCTTGGTTGTAGACACCGACCTTGTCCGAGAAGACCGCGTCGACGAGGCAGGCGACCAAGTCCTGATCCCAGATGAAGACGAATGGCGAGTCCGAGCCCACGATGCCCAGGATCACGGGCTTCTCGAAGAGATCGGTGACCGGGCTGTGCACGTCCGGTCCGACGATGGTGCCGGGGCGAAACACGACCTGCCGAAGCTCAGGGCGCTCTTCACGCCAGCGTGCCAGCATCTCTTCGACGATGCGTTTGTGCTTCGAGTACTCGAATTCGTCGTTGCCGCGGAGTGGATCGGTTTCGTCCAGCCAGTCGGGGTTGTCCGGATGATATCCATATGCCGCGCCACTGGAGGTCACGATGAGCCGCGTTGCCTCGGCCGCCTCGCATGCCTCCAAGATGTTCTGGGTGCCGAGCACGTCGACGCGGTAAGCCAGATCCGCCGGCGCCCCCTTGGGTGCTCGGACGATCGAAGCGAGGTGAACTACGGTGTCGATTCCATGCTTGCGAAACAAGTCTTCGAGCGCCGGGTCGCAGATGTCGTCCTGCTCGTACACCACTGCGTCGAGCCGCTTGGCGGGTTCGACATCGGTCCAGTCCAATGCGACCAGCACAGATAGATCGTCCCGACGTTTCGCCAGAGCGGCGACGCAGAGGCGGCCGACGTAGCCAGCCGCCCCGGTCACCAAGACCGCGGGGCCCGCACCCATCAGGCTCCGGGCTCCTGGTGCATCGCCTTGAACTCCTGAAGACCAGGCGCGAACAGGTGCATATTCTGGTCGACGTCGACGTGAATCACCGACGGCTTCCCTGAATCGACGCAGCGCTGAAGCGCCGCTTCGAGGTCGGCTGGGTCAGCAACCCGCTCACCGTGACAACCCATTGCCTCGGCTACCTTGTCGAACTCGATCTCTTTGAAATCGGCGTTGATCGTGCCCTGCTGATCGGTCCCGATGGCCGGACGCAGCATCCCGAGCGCGATCGACTGCGTGAGCTTCACCATGCCCCACTGCTTGTCGCAGAGGACCAGGTAGATGACCGGCAAGTCGTTGCGCAGCGCGGTCTCGAGCTCTTGGAAGTGAAAGCCCATCGCGCCATCGCCAATGATGCAGACGACCTTGGAATCCGGCTTGGCGATCTGTCCAGCGAGCGCCTGCGAAACGCCGGCGCCCAGCATCCCGAACTTGAATGTCGACAGCAGCGTGTCCGGTCGGTTGATCTCGGAGAAGAAGCTCGCCCAGACGGTTGCGTTCCCGCCATCGAAGACGTGAACGGTGTCGTCACCGAAGAATCGCTGACAGGCCGCAGGCACCTGGGCGCTGTGCATCGGGCTCGCCGTGTTCTGAAGCGCCATGTCGAGTTGTGCGCGAACCTTGCCCACACTTTCCGCGAGACCGGCCGAGCGCGCCCGGTTGGCCTGCAAACGCTCGTCGCTGAGCGGGGAGCTCTTGAACTCGGCAGCGAGGGCGGACAGAAATGTGCCAGCATCTGCGACGACGGCGAGCTCGGTAGCCTTGTTCAGCCCGAGGATCTCCTCGTCGATGTCGACTTGGATCATCTTTTGCTCATCGGGCTTGCCCCAGTACGGCGGCTTTCCCCACCAGTCCGTCTCGCCGAGGCGCGAGCCGATGACCAGAACCACATCGGCTTCGCTGCGGGCCTGATTGATCGGCTCCATCGCCCAAATCGGCAGCAGCTGCTCGTGATTGTCGGGGAGGGCGCCGCGCCCGGCCCAGCTCGTGGTGACCGGCGAGCCGATCGACTCGGCCAGCCGTTCGAGCGCGTCCGAAGCGTGCGCGTGCAAGACCCCGCTTCCCGCATGGATGTGCGGACGCTCTGCGTTTCGAAGCAGCGCTGCCGCCCGCGTGATCTGACTCGGCGAAGCTTCGATCGGCTCGGTGCGCCGGTAAGCTTGCGGCGGACGAAGATCGATGCCGTCGGCTTCGAAGACCCCGTTCATCACCGTTTCGGGAACATCGAGGTGAACGACCCCGGGTCTTCCAGTCCAGCTCACCCTCGCTGCGCGGCGGAAGAACTCGGGAAGACGCTCGAAGGAAGGCACTGCGCCGCTCCACTTGGTCATCGCGCGAGTCACGCCGGTTTGGTTGAAGTACTGATAGGTGCCGCCGCGATCGGGGTAGGCGATCGGCGTGCGTCGGCTCGAGGTGATCACGAGGACACGGTTGCCCTCTCCGTTTTCGACGGCGATGCCGGGCAGGATGTTTGCAACGCCCGGTCCGTTCGACGCCATGCAAACGCCGAGCTTGCCGGTGAGCCTCGCGTAAGCGCCGGCCATGTGCGCGGCGCTGGTTTCGTGCCGAGGCGACACCATTCGGATGCCGTGCTTCTCGAAGCTCGCAAAGAAACCCATGTACGTGCCATCAACGATTCCAAACACGACCTCGACGCCCTCGGCTGCCAGCATCCGAGCCAGCGCCTCTCCTCCAACCATCTGAGCCATGGCTTTCCTTCCCGCGCCCGGTTAGCCGCCGCCAGGGGCAGAGCAGGGCGCCGAAGAGTGAATGTACACCGGCGCTTTCTCTCTTTGGAAGCGAAACATTTGCGCCCCGGAATCGCGGCTCTTTGGGTCGACGGGGTGCGGGGAGTTGGGGCACACTCCCTTGCGTGTCTGAGCCTGCGGCCCCAGCGCTTTCTCTTCCCAGTCGGCTCGAAGTCGTCGACCATGTTCGGTCGCTCGGCCGCGAGCTCGTCGCCGTCATGCCGATTCACTATCCGCGCGCGATGCTGCGGGCGCATCGGCTTCATCCAATGGAGATCTGGGGGCCGCCTCATGTCGAGCGTTACGAGGGGAGCCGTCACTTCCAAGCGTACACATGCGACATCGTGGTGAAGGCGATGTCGTTCCTTCGTTCAGGCGGTCTCGACGAAGCGAAAGCCATTTTGGTGCCCCACACCTGCGACGCCTTGCAGGGCATGGGCTCGGTACTCGGCGATTTTATCGAGCCCGATCAACGTGTTCTCACGCTCTATCTGCCCCGCGCGCGGCGCAGCTCCGATCACGAGTTCCTCCGTCGCGAGCTCGGACGGCTCGCCGCGACGCTCGTCGAGGTCAGCGGTCACGAGCCCAGCGCGGATGACTGGGCCGAAGCGTTCGAGGCAGAAGACGCCGCGGACGCAGCCCTGGCGGAGCTGTACCAACGCCGGGCCCGGCTAGCAGTCTCTGATCGCGACTTCTACACCGTCGTCCGTTCACGAGAGTACCTGACCGCCGAGCAATTCTGCGAGCAGGCCGCTGCCTTGCCAAAGGGCGAGGCGGCTCGGCGCGGCGTGGGGCTGATGCTCTCGGGCATCGTGGCCGAGCCGGAGCTCTTCGACCGGATCGAAGACATGGGAGCGCACGTCGCGGGTGACGACCTCGCCTGCGGTTTTCGGCGAGTCTATTCGCCATCGACCAAAGCCGACCCCCTAGAGCGAGCCGCCAATCGACTGATGACGTCTCCGGCCGATCCCACCTGCGGTACACCGATCCAAGCGCGCGTCGACACGCTTCAGACGCGTATGCGGGCGCTGGGCGCACGCGGGCTTCTCATCTACGATCCCAAGTTCTGCGAGCCGGAGCTCTTCGACGTCCCGCTGCTCCGCAAACATCTGAACGCGCTTGGGTTTCCGGTCCTGCACGTCGAGTTCGAGATGGGGGGTTCTCTTCCGCACCAGACGCTGTCACGTATCGAAGCCTTCGTGGAGACGCTGTCATGACCAGGTCCGAAGCTCTACCGCACTACGTGGAATCGAACCGGCTCGAACACTTCGTCAACTACGAGCTCCTCGGCAAGACGGCGCTTCGTGTTCAGCGCTGGCGCGACCAGTGGAAGCTCGCCAGAAGACGGCCGCGGCCAGATAGCCCACTCAACCCGCCGCTTCGTTCGGTCGTGCACATGAAAGAGATCATGAGCCGCCACTACCTCGAAGGGCGCTACGCGGCGGGAGTCCGCAAAGTCGCATGGGTGACCAGTGGCGCACCGACCGAGCCCCTTCAGGCACTGGGCTACTTCTTGGTTTATCCGGAAAACCACGCGGCGCTTTGCGGGGTTCGCCGCAAGGCTCAGAGCATTGCCGAAGAGGCCGAGCACGCCGGCTGGTCCCGCGACATTTGCTCCTACGCGCGCACCGACATCGGCGCGATGATCTCCGGCAAGACGCCAGCTGGGCGCCTGCCGCGCCCGGACATGCTCGTTTGCTGCACGAATATCTGCCAGACCGTCCTGCACTGGTACCGCGTCTTGGCTGATTACTTCGAGTGCCCGCTCGTTCTGATCGACACGCCCTTTCTCTACCAAGAGGCGCACGAGCACGAGATCGCGTACGTGAAGCGCCAAATTGAAGACATGATCGCGGTCGCCGAAGAGATCGCGGGCAAGTCGCTCGACGAGAAACACTTCGAAGATGTCATGACAAACGCGCGACGAGGCGCAGAGCTATGGCTCGAAGTGCTCAACCGGTCACAGCATCATCCGGCGCCGATGACCGCGTTCGACGGCTTCATTCACATGGGACCGATCGTCGACATGCGTGGTGAAGCGGTGACGGTCGCCTACTACGAGCGCCTGCTCGCCGAGCTCGACGAGCGGATCGAGCGTGGCATTGGCGCCATTAAGGAAGAACGCTATCGAGTGCTCTGGGACAACCTCCCCATCTGGTTCAAAATCGGCGAATTTTCGAACTGGCTGGCCGAGCGGGGCGTCAACGTCGTCGCGTCGACTTATACGTTCGCCTGGGGCGAGCTCGCGCCGATGATCGACCCGACTCGGCCGCTCGATTCCATGGCCCGTGTGTACCTTCATCCGATCTTGAACCGGTCGACGGGTCACAAGCTCGACTCGATGAAGCGCATCGTCGACGAGTTCGAGCTCGACGGGGTGATCCTGCATTCGGATCGCTCCTGCAAACCCTATTCGCTCGGCCAGATCGATCAGCGTGACCGGCTAGTCAAGACGCTCGGCGTCCCGGCGCTTCTGCTCGAAGCCGATCACAACGACCCGCGCGACTACTCGGACGAACAAGGTAGCAACCGACTCGAGGCCTTCGTCGAAATGATGGAGGCGCGCGCTTGAGCCGCGTAGCCTCGATCGGAATCGACGCTGGCTCGACCACATGCAAGCTCGTTGCGGTCGATCAGGATGGCGCCATCGTGGGCTCCTTGCTCGAGCCGACCGAGCCCCGCGTCGAGCTGCAGGTCCAAAGAATGCTGGATGAAATCCGCGCCGAACATGCGGTCGCCGGGACCATACCGACGATCGCCACAGGATACGGTCGCAAGCTCATCAAGGAAGCCACGCGTAACCTCACCGAGATCACCTGTCACGCCAGGGGCGTCTTTCGCGATCTCGGTCGCGCAGGCACCTTGATCGACATCGGCGGGCAGGACAGCAAAGTCATCCAGGTGGGCGACGACGGCCGGCCGGTCGACTTCATGATGAACGACAAGTGCGCTGCCGGGACCGGCCGTTTCTTGGAGTACACCGCGGCGCGGCTGGGTGTTCCCGTCCAGGAGCTCGGACCGAGGGCTCTTTCCACTGCCCAAGAAGAGCCGATCAGCTCTACCTGCACTGTCTTCGCCGAGTCGGAGATCATCTCCCTGATCGCCCGCGGGGCGGAGCCCGATTCGATCCTTCGCGGCCTCCACCGCTCCTTGGTCGGCCGTGTCGTTTCGATGGTTCGAAACGTCGGCATCTTGGCCCCGCTCATGCTTTCCGGCGGTGTTGCGAAGAACGACGCTGTCCGGAAGATGATCGCCGAAGCGACCGAAGAGGAAGTGATCCTCCCCGGCGAACCCCAGCTGATGGGCGCCTACGGAGCCGCGCTCTTGGGAATTTAGGTAGCTTTCGCCGCTATTGATCGGCTTTCGATAGGCTGGGGTGAAGAATTACTTATGGACGCCGGGTCGAATCCATCGCCTCCTAGGGGTGTGGAACCGATCGGTTCAGCGCTCATCGATTTTGCGGAGGCGGCCTACGACCTAGAGCTCGAGCAGGACGAATGGTTGCCTGCCTTGCTCAAAGCCGGTGCTCCGGTGCTCGACTACGGGCTCGGCGTCTTCGCGCTGACCTGTATGCGCCCGTGGCAAAGAGGACCGCTGGTTGTCGACCAGCTGCACGCGATTTCCGGCTTGGACGACCTAGCGGACCGCTTCATACGTGTGGAGCGCGAAACGCCTGCCGATCTGCTTTGGACCTTGAGCCGTCCGACCGTGCCGCAGACTCTGAGTGAAGCGGCCGGCGAGAATCTAGCGGCTTTCCAGTTTGTCATGCGCCACTTCGACTTCGCCAAGGACGGCCTCGGGATGTCGACCTTCGATCCGAGCGGACGCGGCGTCTATCTCATCGCGCCACTTCCCAAGGTCACGACTCTGAGCGAGCGGTCCCGCGAGCGTTTCCAAATGCTCGCTGCGCATTTCGGTGCTGGGTACCGGCTGAGGCTTGCGCTCGCGGAGGCCGGGTCTGAACCCGCAACGGACCTGCCGCACGGCGCCGAAGTGCTCATCGATCCGAATGGCTTTCGGATCGTCGAAGCCGCGGGGCAGGCGAAAGTCGAGGGGCGCACAGGGCAGCCTTGCGAGATGGCGCGGTTCTGGTCGATCGAGCCCGGGGCCGGATGCGGGAGAGCGATCCCGGCAAGGCTTTGGAGCTCTGGAAGGCCTTGGTGCGTGGTCGCTGGTCGACCGTCGATTGGTTTGATTCCGATGGTCGACGATTCGTGCTCGGGCTCCCGAATCCGCCGAACGTGAGCGACCCCCGCGGGCTCACCGAACGCGAGGAACAGGTCGTCGCCTATGCGCTCTCCGGACAGACCAACAAGCTCATCGCCTATCAGCTCGGGCTTTCCACGGGCAGAGTGTCGACCCTGATGAGCTCGGCCATGCGCAAGCTCGGCATGCAGACGCGCGCCCAGCTCATCAAGAAGTTCCGAGATTTTGGCTCGATCTCCAAACGATTAGCCCTTCGGGGTCCATCTGATCTGTGCCGCTTTCTTGCCCGTGTCCTTCGGTCGCCGGTACCAATGACTCCAAGCCGGGATGTTCGAGAACAAGCGATTGCTCAAGTCGATGCTCCTCGTGAGCATCGCAATGCTGCTGGTGAGTTGCTCGATCACACGAGCGAAGTGGCGGATCAAGACCGACAGGACAAAGGCCCGGGCAAGGCCGCCTACATGAAGGCCCCGATCGCCCTCGCCAAGGCGAAGCGCCAGCCCAACATCATCGTCTTACTGGCCGACGACCTGGGCAAGTACGAAGTCTCGGCGTACGGCGCGGAGCACATCTCGACCCCCAACATCGACCGGATCGGCGCCGACGGCGTCGTCTTCGAAGAGGGTTACGTGACCGCTCCCACCTGCGCACCCTCACGCGCAGGCATCATGACGGGACGCGTTCAGAACCGGTACGGCTTCGAAACCCAGATCATGGAGCACTATCCGACCAACTGGGTCGAATACATCTCCGGCCGCTGGATCGTCGATACCGGCGAGTTCGTAGTCAAGGCGAAGCCATCGTTTCCGGCCGAGTGGCAGGCGCACAAGCAGGGCGTCCCTCCAACCGAGATCACGCTCGCGCAGATCTTGAAGAAGTACGGTTATGAGACCGGGCTGATTGGGAAGTGGCATCTCGGCGTCTCGCGAAAGCAGGTTCCCCTGGCCCGAGGCTTCGACTATCAGTTCGGCTTCAACGGCGCGTTCTCCCTCTACACGCCCGAGCGCAACTGGCCGGGCATCATCAATCACGAGCACGATTCATTCAGCGCGCAACACCAGTGGAACATGGGGCGCCGTGAAGAGGCCGTCATCCTGGAGAATGGCAAGGAGGTTCGCGAAGAGCAGTACCTGACCTTTGCATTCCGAGACCGCATGAAGGCGTTCATCCGCAAGCACCGAGACGAACCGTTCTTCCTCTACGCTGCCTTCAGCGCGCCACACGTTCCGTTCCAGGCACCCGTCGACTACTATTGCAGATACGCCTACGTCGAAGACGACAACAAGCGCGTCTACTACTCGATGATCTCGGCGCTCGACGACGCGATCGGCGAGGTGCACCAGACCGTCATCGACACCGGCATCGAGGAGGACACCCTCATCTTTCTGCTCAGCGACAATGGCGGTGCTTCGTACACGCACGCGACCGACAACGGCCCACTCAAGGGCGGAAAGCTCACGCAGTTCGAAGGCGGCATCAACGTGCCCTTCATGATGAAATGGAAGGGGCAGATTCCCGCGGGAATGCGCTACGAGTACCCCGTCTCTTCCACGGACATCTTCGCGACCTCGGTTGCAGCCGCCGGCGGCGTCCTTCCGAGCGACCGCGAGTACGATGGCGTCGACCTGATGCCCTACCTACAGGGCAGAGACCAAACCGCGCCGCATGAGCAGCTCTTCTGGCGCGCCGATCACATCTGGGCGATTCGTGACGGGAAGTACAAGCTCATCCTGAGCACCCGCGATGGCTGGGCCGAGCTGTACAACCTCGAGACCGACAAGTCCGAACAGATCAACCTCAAGAAGCAGATGCCCGCGCTCTACGAGAAGCTCCACGAGGAGCACGAGAACTGGCAGAAGGAAGAGCTTCACAAGAAGCCGCTCTGGCCGCGCATCATGGACAAGCGCTTCGTCCTCGACGGCAAGGAATACCTCTTCCCGGCATGATCATGAAGAAGTCCTTGCTCATAGCCTTGCTCCTGCTGCTCCCGGTTTTCGCGCTTGCAACCCCCTCCAGTAGCAGCGCGCAGCAGCCGAAGATGGACATCAAGCTGTTCTTCGGATTCAGCGGCACCACCTTCATTTCGCAGCTCGAAACCGGCCGCGTGAAGGATACCTTTTTGGGGATGGGAAATAGGCTTCGGTCCACGCATTCGGCGACGAAATGCGTTTGTCGAAATTCAGTTCTCGTTCAATCGTTGGGCGTTCGGGTTCCAGGACGCTGTCGATGACGGGACACCGTTCGAGGCGGTGGGGCAGGTGAACTCCTTCGAGCTCCCGCTCATCATGGGGTACATCCCGTACAAGAACTCGATCTTCAAGTTGTTCCTCTACGCGGGATATGTGAATCACTTCAATACGAAGATTCTAGTCGACGCCACACTGTTAGACGGTTCAGGCACGGAAGTCTCTTTCAAGCTGAAGCCGAAGGACGTCGACTTCGCGATCTACCAGGCGATCGGTCGAGTGGGTGTGAACTTCGACATAGCGATGTTCAATTTCGATTTCAACTACTCGATCAGTATGAACAGCGCGACGAAGACGTCTTACAGGACTGGCTACCACCAGCTGCAAGTCAACCTCTCGTATCTCTTCTAGCGCGCTGGCGATCACAGGCGCATTTTTTATTGCTCTCGCTTCCTGAAGTCCAGGGTGCAGCGCCAGTCCTGGGCTAGGCTTCCCAGCGTGGATCGAGGAAGCCTTCTAAAGATCGCATTCGCTGCGCTGCTCGCGGGGCTGGTCGCCTGGATCTACGCCAGCGGGGCCTACCAGGAGCTCGATCCAGCCACGATGCGGGTCTGGTTTCGAGACGCAGGGCCTTGGGGGGGCGTGCTCTTCATTGCGGCATACTCCTGTCTACAGCCGTTCGGTTTGAACGGGCTCGTGTTCTCTACTCAGCGCGCCTCTGATCTGGAGTCCAAGCCAAGCGTTCCTCCTGAACTGGGCGGGGACGGTCGGCACCGGCTTGTTCTCGTTCTTCGTCGCGCGTTTCGTCGCGCGCGATTGGATTCAGAAGCGCTTGCCGCCGCGAATCCGGCGCTTCGACGAGCGACTCCAGACCCGCGGCTTCCGAACCGTGTTCTTGCTGCGTCTCATTTTCTACACGACGCCCACCGTGCAATGGGCGCTCGGCGTCTCGCGCGTCGCCTTTGCCCCGTTCCTGGCGGGCACTGTGTTGGGCGTTGCACCGTTCACTCTGATGACGACCCTCGTCGGCATCCGAGTCGCCGCCTGGATCGAAGAGCACCCAGTCGCGACCTGGCCCTGGGATCAGCTCTGGCCCATCCTCATCGTCGCCGCGGTAGTCATCGCGGCGATTGGAGTCTTCATCCTAAGGAAGTGGAGAGCTCAGGCCGTCGACTGAGCTCGAGCACCCGCCGGGCCAGGCACGCTGCTCACTCGCGTGAGAGTGATACCAGAACTACGGGTGGGGGTGGGCGGATGGTGTAACCAACCCGGGCGGGCGGTGTAACCAGACAGCGCCACGGCCACGCTCACCGAGCACTTCCCCGGCGCCCCCCAAACGGGTACCCTCCGACCCGTGGAAAAGCTGCCGGCGCCCGAGCTTCCCGCGTGGATTGCGAAGGAAGTTCCGTTTACTCGATATCGCGTCGCCGTCGGCGACGGACTGCACATGCACGTCATGGAAACCGGGCGAGGCAGGCCCGTTCTGATGGTGCATGGCAACCCGACTTGGGGCTTCCTCTACCGCAAGGTTGCGATGTGCCTGCAAGGGCAGGGGCTTCGCCTGATCATGCCGGACCTGATCGGCTTTGGGTTCAGTGACAAACCTCGAGACTTCTCGTTGCATACGATTCGCAATCACAGCAAGTGGCTCGGCTCGCTCATCGACCAGCTCGATCTGCATGATGCGATACTGGTTTGCCAAGACTGGGGCGGCGCGATTGGCACGCATCCTTTCACCACGCGTCAGGACCGCCTGGGCGCAATGGTCGTGCTCAACACGGTGCTCGATGCGCCGTCACCCGGCTTCAAACCGACTGCGTTCCATCGCTTTTCGCACCTGCCGCTCATCAGCGACTTCGTGTTTCGTGCTTTGCCGCTACCACAGGCCGTGTTGCACATCGCGCAGGGCGACAAGTCGAGCATTCGCGGCAACGTCGCGCGCGCGTACCGTTACCCCTTTCGACACATTCGCGATCGAGTGGCTCCTTTGGCCACGGCGCGGATGGCGGTCGATCGAATGGGTCATCCATCCATCCCGGCCCTCGAAGAGTGCGCCGCCTTGGCCGGCGGCTTCGACGGGCCGAAGGCGATGGTCTGGGGTCGTCGCGATCCGATCCTCGCCCGCGCCCTGAAGCGCACCAGGGCGCTCCTCGGCGACCCACCGGTCACCGAAACGCAGGCCGGCCACTTCCTGCAAGAAGAAGTGCCCGAAGAAATCGCGGCCGCCGTTCTCGACGTGAGCGCGAGGCTAAGCCGCAGTTCGGCGGAGGCCTCGGAGGAGCAGGCGTAACGAGGACTTGAACTGCTCTTCCTGCGCAACGCGCGACGGAATCGTGCCGCCCAGCCAGGTCACCAAACCAAAGTAATGCGTGCTGAAGACCTGCTGTGCGGCTTCCATCGGCTCGATCGACGGGTCGAGCTCTCCGCGCAGCTGGGCGTTGGCCACCAAGTCCGCGACTCGCTTCACCAGGCCGAAAGTCCAGGCTGCGGATTCGGCGCGTCGCTGTCCGTCAGTGAACAGCAACTCTTTGATGAACACTCTGCTCAGCCGTCGCTCTTTTGCATAGGAGCCGGTCAGTGCAGAAAACACATGCGTCAGCTCCTGCTCGAGCGTCGACGGCGCCATGGTTGCGAACGCCTCAGCCAGCGCCGCATCGATCTGACGCTGCATCAGATAGATCAGCAGACTTCGCTTTTCCGGAAAGTAGTTGAAGAGCGTCCCTGCTGCGATGTCCGCGGCCTCGGCTATCTCTCGCGTCGAGGTCGCTTCGTAGCCCCGGCTGGTGAACAGGCTCCAAGCCGCGAACTCGATTCGGCGCAAGGTCTCCTCTTTGCGGCGTGCTCGACGGTCCATGCGTTCCACCGGAACGAATGTCGTCTCGCATTCGGTTCGCACCAAGTTTTCCGCATTGGGCAAACGTTCGTCAGCTCACCGAATGGTTCGATCGCGGGGGCCAGACATCTGTTCACTCTATGAAGGTTGATGCTCACATGATACGCCCACCTACCTTTCATCATGAGTCCGTCAAAGGCATACAAGACCCTCTTTGTAACCCTTTTGGGCATAACCCTTGGTTGTGGTGATCCATCCAACCTAACCGACTGGGATGACGAGATTGGTGCAGTCAGCGCGAACGTGGTCGGCGGCTGGGCTGCCACAGACCGGCAGATATTCGCAACGGTGGAAATCAGGCACGCGGGCGCGGGCGCTGGCTTCTGCTCCGGGACTCTGATCTCACCCCTCGTCGTAGTGACCGCCGCGCACTGCGCAGTGGTCGAGCCCGAGGCGGGCGTGGTGCGAGTAGCAGCACCGAGCTCGCTGCAGGTCGTTGCAGGCCATCTTTCGAGCCGCGGCGCCGACGCCAGCCAGGTGCGCCCCGTATTCCAAGTACGTGTCCACGAAGACTACGACCACGAGTTCATCATGGGCCGAAACCGCAGCGGTGCGGGGCAGGGCGGCATTGGCTCGCCAAACGACATCGCGCTGCTGTTCCTCGCGTCGCCCTATGAGGGCATCCCTCACGCGCCCCTGCTGACCGTCGAACGCGAGCGCGAGCTCGTCCATCATGGCGACTTGGCCTTCGTAGCCGGCTACGGTGTCTACGACCTCGACGACAATCTTACCGGAGAGCTCTACATTTCGGACGCGGTGATCGACATCCTTGGACACAAGGAACTACTGACGCGTCGCACCGACCAGCTTGGCGACTCCTGTTACGGTGACTCCGGCGGTCCCCTCTACGTTCCGACGGAGGAGGGCGACTTCCTGGTCGGGCTCGTGTCGCGCGGCCGATCCGATGTGAAGCGCGACTGCGGCGATGGCGGCGTTTACACGTTGCTGTCCGCTCATCTCCCCTGGATCGCGGAAGCTGCCGGCAGCCGATTCGAGCCGAGCTCTTCCATGGGTGCGGGTGACGGATCGTTCCTGGCGGATGGGGCCGACCCGATTAGCGTTCCCAAGGGCGGGTCGCTCCGGCGCACAGCGGCCTGCGCCGCATCCCCGTCGAGATCGGGAGGTCGAACACCGCTTTCAGCTCTTGGCCTATTGCTGGGCTTTGCCTTGCTCAGGCGCCGTTTGTCACGGGTTTAGGCCTGGCCTAGGCTCCGCGCTGCAATGAGGCTGCCTCCGCAACAATCGCAAACGCGACTCACGAAGATCGTCTGCACGATCGGTCCTTCGACCAGCTCCTGGGATGGGCTGGTCGCCCTGGCTCATGCGGGGATGAATGTCGCCCGGCTCAACATGTCGCACGGAGATCATGCATCGCATCTGCAGGTCATTCGAAACCTCAAGAGTCTCAGCAAGAAGCTCGCTCACCCCGTGTCAATCCTGATGGACCTCCAGGGTCCCGAAATTCGGACCGGCGAGCTCGCGGAGAGCCTAGACCTCAAGGCCGGCGACGTCTTCTACTTCTCCGTCCTGGCGGACGACGCTGAGGAGCGGAGCGTCCACGTCAACTACTTGGATCTCGTCAACGACCTGCGTGTCGGTGAGCGAGTCACGGTCGACAACGGCCTCATCAATCTCGAAGTGCTCGAAGTGTTTGAGCATCGCCTCAAGTGCCGGGTCCTCGACGGCGGCACGCTTGGTTCGCGCAAGCACATCAACCTGCCCGGCGTTCGCGTCAACTTGCCTTCGATTACCAAGAAAGATCGCGTGGACATCGCATTCGCTATCGAACAAGACCTCGATTTCATCGCGCTCTCGTTCGTTCGCGGCCCACAGGACGTCTTGGAAGTCCGAGCGATCGTCGACGAGGCAGGGGGGCACCAAAAACTCATCGCGAAGATCGAAAACCAGGAGGGCGTCGACAACTTCGAATCCATCCTAGAGGCGGCTGACGGCATCATGGTCGCGCGAGGAGACCTCGGCGTCGAGCTAGCCTTCGAAGAGCTTCCCGTGCTTCAGCGCGACATGGTGCGAAGCTGCGCCATTGCCGGAAAACCGGTCATCGTGGCGACTCACTTGCTCGAGTCGATGATCGACAACCCCTTGCCGACCCGGGCAGAGGTCACAGACGTCGCGAACGCGGTCTACGAACAGGCCGATGCGATCATGCTCAGTGGCGAGACTGCGGCGGGAAAGTACCCGGCTCGCTGCGTCGAGGTGCTCGACACGATCGCCCGCCGGATCGAGCCTGGACCAGGGATGGACTTCTACAAGGAGCGCCCCGCACCGACGACACAGCGCGGGCACATCGCCCAGGGCGCTTGCCGCCTTGCGGACTCATTGGGCGCGCGCGCGATCGTGGTGATGACCCGGCGCGGCTACTTCGGTCAGCTCGTCGCAAGCTATCGGCCTCAGCGCGCGATCATCTATGCGTTCACCAACATGAGCACGACCCGTCGCAAGCTCTGGCTGAACCGAGGAGTGATTCCGTTTCGCATGAACCTGTCGCGCGACCCGGAAAAGACGATCGTCAACGCCCTGGCCAAGCTGCGCGAACGCTCCGTCATCGAAGCGGGGGAGCCCGTCGTCGTGGTCTCGGATGTGGCCACTTCCACTGGGGATTTGGTGACCAGCATACAAGTTCGGGTCTCTGAGTAGCTTCCGACTCGGTTTAGCCTTAAGTAGTAAGAATATGCCTGTGCGCAGCTGCTTACTCTTCTTGCTTGGTCTCAGCATGGCCTGCGGGTCTCCTGCGGATGCAACCGTGGCCGGGCTCAGCGCGCCGGTCGTCTACGGAGCCGACGATCGCGTCGAAGTCTACAATCATCCCGACCCGAATCTGCGCAGCATCGCCGAGCAGTCGATCGTCGCCTTGATTCCGAGCTTCCGAATCAGCCGTGAGCCGAGCGGCAGCTATAGCCTCTTCACCGATTCGCTGAAGGAGCTGCGTGGCCTCTGCGAGGGCGAGCTGTTTGGTGAGCAGCCGACCGCGGCATCATGCTCTGGCGTCCTCATCGATGACGACCTGGTCCTGACGGCCGGCCACTGCATCGACGATCACACGCCCTGCGATTCGTATTCCTATGTATTCAACTACCACTACGAACAGCCCAACGCTCTAGCCGAAATTCGAGACGAAGACGTCTATGACTGTCGGCGCGTTGTCTCGCAGGGAACCGCCCGGGCAAGCGACTACACGCCGGACTTCGCGATCATTCAACTCGACCGACCGGTCGAAGGCGGCCGGGCGCCAGTCGTCATCCGTCCCGCAACGGCCCTGGCGACGCAAGAGCCGCTGGCGATGATCGGTTTCGGAAGCGGTCTCCCCGCCAAGATCGACTCGGGCGGATCCGTGGCCGACCCACGCGCTGCGACTCTCGACTTCTTCGTCGCCAATGTCGACGCTTTTCAGGGTCATTCCGGCAGTGCGACCTTTGATTCGCAGAATCGGCTTGCGGGGATTCTGATCGGAGGTCGGGCGCCGGACTACGTCAGCTTCGAGGGCGAGACCTGCGGGCGGGTCGCCGAGTACGAGAACTCCCAGGCAGGAGAGTTGGTGCACAACATTGCGCCGATCGTCGCCAGCTTGTGTGCTGATGGTTGGGACGTCGAGAGCCTATGCGACCCGGAAGCCTGCGGCGGCGAGCCCTGCGGCTCGAGTCCCTTGCCCTCCTCGACGGGCGGTGGTCCATTCGCCCCAAGCACGGGCCCCGGCTGCAACGCTTCGACCGGCTCGAGCGGTTCTTTGGCCGGGTGGCTGGCCCTGCTGCTCTTCCTAGTGCTGCGGCGATTCAGGCCGCGAGCCGCCTGACCACCTCGAGCGCTTCGCGCACGTGCTTCTTCGCGTTGAGTTGTGAGTTGAAGACGTGCTGCACCTTGCCTTCGCGGTCGATGACGTAAGTGACACGTCCAGGCAACAGTCCCATGGTCTTGGGCACGCCGTAGGCCTTCTGCATCGCCTTGTCGCGATCGCTCACCAGCAGAAACGGAAGTCGATGATGTGAGGCAAAGCTCTTGTGGCTCTGCTCGCTGTCCTGGCTGACGCCGATGACGACTGCGCCCGCTTCGACGAAATCCTCGAAGCTATCCCGAAACGTGCAGGCTTCCGCCGTGCACCCCGGAGTTTCGTCCTTGGGGTAGAAGTAGAGAACGACAGTCTTTTCGCCGCGGAACTGCGATAGCGAGATGGTGTCGCCGTTTTGGGTAGTCTTCGTGAAGTCCGGCGCGGTAGCGCCCACATCGATGCTCGCCATGGATTGCCTCCAGTCCGGACGCTAGCACTCGAGGACCCCAGGTTTCGACTTGAAAAAAATGAAACATGTTCTATTTTTCGGCGGATGGACGATCGCTACTTCACCCCACCCATCCCCAACGGCTGGTTCCAAATCGCCGCCTCTGACGAGATCAAGCCGGGCGAGGTCAAGCCTCTCAAGTACTTCGGCCAAGACCTGGTGATCTGGCGCTCCGAAGACGGCGAGCTTTCCGTGCTCGACGCGTTCTGCCCTCATCTGGGCGCGCATCTCGGCCACGGTGGCAAGGTGAAGGGGAGCTCGCTCGAGTGCCCGTTCCACGCCTGGCAGTTTGGTACGAACGGCAAGTGCACCGCGGTTCCCTACGCCGAGCACGTCCCGCGCAAAGCCAAGCTTGGGACCTGGCACATCAAAGAGCTCGCCAACATGGTGATGTGTTGGCACCACGCCGAGGGCGAGGCTCCGACATTCGAGATTCCAGACGAGATCCCGGAGTGGGGGAACGAAGACTGGACCGAGTTCATCAGCCGTGAGTGGACGATTCGAACGCGCAACCAGGAGATGGCGGAGAACGCCGTCGACACGGCGCACTTTCACTATCTTCACGGCACCACGAACATGCCGAAGTCCCAGGCCTCGGTCGATGGGCCGATCATGCGCGTGTACTCCGATGCCGGGATGGAAACTCCGCGCGGCACCGTTGACGGTTCGATCGAGAGCCTCAACTATGGGTTCGGTCTCGCTATCGTTCGTTTCCAGGGCATCGTGGAAACGCTCAACGTTGCATCGACCACGCCGATCGACGCCGACCATTGTCACCTCCGCTTCAACTTCAGCGTGAAGAAGACCGCGGGCGCGGAGATGGCGCGAGGCGTTGGAAAAGCCTTCGTCGCCGAGGTGACTCGGCAGCTCGAGCAGGACATCCCGATTTGGGAGAACAAGGTGCAATATGAAAAGCCGTTGCTCTGCGACGGCGACGGTCCGATCGCGCTCTTCCGGCGCTGGTGCACGCAGTTCTACTCCTACCCGAAGGGCCAGGAGGCGGCAGAGTAGTGGCCGCGTTCGAGCTCGAAGAAGTCGAAGGGGCCTTCCGGCACTTCTGGTACACCGGAATGATTCGCGAGGACTGGAACGCCTGGGCGGACCTCTTCACCGAAGACGTCGTCTACCTCGAGCGCGTCCTCGGCACGATGCACGGCCGCGAGGCGGTTCGTAGCTGGATCGTCCCGCTCATGGAGCAGTACGGCGAGATCTACGGCGTCTACAACTGGCACATGGCCGACCCGAGCGGCCGAGTCGTGTTTCACATGATCAACCGGCGCGACAACCCGAGCGGGGAGGGCGTCATGGACTTCCCCGGCATCACGGTCTTGCAGTACGCGGGCAACAATCAATGGTCGTCCGAGGAGGACTATTGGGCTGAGAAGCTCAGCATCCAGCAGTGGCAGGACTACGGCAAAGCGCAGAAGAAGTACGACCCGGACCACCGCCTCAAGCGTACGCGCAAGGACTGGGGCGACGGCCCGGACTGGACGATCGGCAAGGCTTCGTTCTGGGACTGGCCCGACCGTCAGCGGTCTTAGTACTCGGCGTCGAAGTCGACTTCGAGGGGCTCTTGGCTCGCAGGACGCGCCTGGCAAGCTAGGACCCAGCCGCGTTCGATGTCGCTCGGCTCGAGCGCGTCATGGTTGGCCATGTTGACCTTGCCGCTCTTGAGCAGCGCCATGCAGCAACCGCAGTAGCCGTCCTCGCAGGACGAAGGGGGTTTGTGCCCAGCTTTGAGCGCGGAGTCGAGCAGGGTCAGGCCCTTCTCGTAGGGCACGTCGTGGGACTGTCCCTCGAGGAGCATCTTGAACGACTCGGGAATCTCGTCGTCAGACTGCTCGGGGAGCGACTCGGCCGATTCGTCTTTGCGGTCCGGATCGATCGGAGAGATGAAGCGCTCGAACTTGGCTCGCGCCGGGTCGATCTCCGAGGCTTTGAACGCCTCTTCGATGGCATCCATGTATCCGGTCGGGCCGCAGACGAAGAACTCACTGTCTTCCCAGCCGCGGATCTGTTCTTGAATCTCCGCAACCGACATGAAGCCGCTCACGCTGTCGAGATGGTGCACGACTTCGAGGCGGTTCGGGAACTCTGCAAGCCAGAGATCGATCTCGTCTTTGAAGATGATCGAACGTTCGTCGCGGTTGGCATAGACGAGCTTCACGACTCGCTCGGTCGTGCGAAGCGCCGACTTCAGAATGGACAGTACCGGCGTGACACCGCTGCCACCTCCGAACAGAACGATGCCGTGGTCGCCCTCGTTCGAGCGCATCACGAATCGGCCTTCCGGCGCCTGCACGAGGATCGTGTCGCCGACCTTCAGGCTGTCGTTGAACCAGTTGGACACGCGGCCCTCGTCGACCCTCTTCACCGTAACTTTGGGCCAAGCGTCGGTTTCCGGTGCGCTCGAAAGCGAGTAACAGCGGTGCAATTTCATGCCATCCCAGGGCACCTCGAATGTCAGAAACTGACCCGCGCGATAGCGGAACTGCTCGCGCAACGGCTCCGGCACGGCGAAGACAAACGAGCGCGTGTCGTGAGTTTCCTGAACGATTCCTGCTATTTGAAGCTTGTGAAATTCCGCGGGCATCGCCTGAAGCCTCCAACTAGAACGTGTTTCACTCTAGAACAGGGACGCCGGGCGGTCCAGCCGACGAACTCGCTGTGGCAGTGAAGCGCTGAATCTCGTAGCCTGGTTAATTCAAATAGACCACTCCCAGATGGACGCCCGTAGACTTAGACCCCAGACGGTTGGGCGCAGATGCCCGTGCGCAGGAAACAAACCGTAGGAATCGATCTTGGTACCACCAACTCGGTGGTAGCCCGGAATTTCGAAGCCCTGGCCCTCGACGGCGGGAGCTGCATCATGCCGTCTGCAGTGGCTTTTCCACCAAGCGGGGCCACGCTGGTAGGCATGCCCGCGCGTCGCCGACGCGCAATGGACCCGAGACATACGATCCTCTCTGCAAAACGCGTCATCGGGGCTCGTTGGCGCTCCTCTTACACGTCACAGTTCCGTCAGCACTACCCGTACGACTTGATCGAAACCCCCGACGGAGGGGTCGCCTTCCGGACGCGCGCCGGGGACATGACACCGATCGACATCGGGAGCATGGTCGTCAGTGGCTTGTGCAAGTACGCGAAGTGCGACGTCGAGGATGTGCACGCCGTGGTGACCGCCCCTGTGGGCTTCGACCAGCGCCGCCGCAATGCCACCGGACGCGCCGTCGCGCAGGCACGCTTTGCTTCCGTACGGCTCATCGAAGAGCCTATCGCAACCGCCCTAGCGTACCTGAATCGCAGTAGCCTGAAATATGCGTTCGTCTACGACTTGGGAGGAGGCACCTTTGATGCCGCGGTGCTCGATTGCAGCAGCTACCCGTTCCGCGTCATCGGACACGGCGGCGACCCGTACCTTGGCGGCGATGACGTCGACCGAACCATCGCGCTCTACGTGGCCGACCGCACGCTCGCGCGCGACGGCTGGGACCTCAGCAACGACGCGGTGACTTTCGATCGCCTCGTCAACGCATGCGAGCTCGCGAAGTGTGAGCTCAGCGAGTTCGAGCAGGCAGCAATTGCGATTCCAGGCGTCGATCCCGCGGCGCCCGAGAGCTGCGGCATCATTCAGATCACGCGTCAGGAGGTACAACAACTCACCCTGGACTTGGTGCGCTCCACCTTCGTCGCCTGCGACGAAGTTCTTGCCCAGGCGCAACTGAAGGCCCGCGACATGCAGGCGGTGTTTCTGGCGGGCGGTAGCACGCGCCTTCCGGGCCTCGGCGAGTACATCGAGTCTTACTTCGGTAAGCGGCCGCGCTCGGATTTGAACCCGATGGAGGTCGTCGGTCTTGGTGCGAGCCTGGCTGCGGCGCGTCCGGCGGTATCAGAGCTCCTCGACCCCTGCGCCTGAGCTCGCGGCGGCAGCCCGTTTGTCCCGCGTGCTCCCGTACAGACCGTCGGCCCGAGTGGATGTGAGCCCGATCGAGTACACGTCAGCTGCCGTGTCGACTTGCGCGTTCGCAGGCGTCGACACGAGCCTCATCAGGGGCAGTCTGCCATGGGCGCCGTCCGATCGAAGCAACTGCGCCCGGCGGATCGCTAGTTCGAGAGCGCTTTGATGACCGAGGCGTCGAGGTGCACGTCCTGCTGCGGGAAAGGAATCCCGATGCCGGCCTCGTCGAGCGACACCTTGCATGCCCTCACCGTGGCCTGCCAGACGTCCCAGTAGTCATCGGTCTTGCACCAGACTCGGACCTGCCAGTCGATCGAAGAGCCGCCGAGCCCCTTCAAGAAGACCTGGGGTGCCGGGTCCTTGATGATCCCCGGAATGTTTGCGGCCGAGTCCTCGAGTGCCTTGCGGGTGGCGTCGATGCTGGCCGAGTATTCCGCGCCCACATCGATATCGACGCGTCGAATGTCGTAACCGGTGTAGTTGGTGATGGTGCTCCCGAAGACCGCGCCGTTCGGGATGATCAGCTTTCGGTTGTCGAGCGTGCGGAACTCACAGGTGAAGAGATCGATGTGCTCGCAGATGCCCGTGTCGTCGTTCACTTCCACGAAGTCGCCCACTTTGAAGGGACGGAACACGAGAAGCATGATGCCCGCGGCGAAGTTGCCGAGCGTGCCCTGGAAGGCCATGCCAACGGCGAAGCCGGCAGCGGCCAAGACAGCCGCGAAGCTCGCCGTTTGAATTCCGAACACACCAAGGCATCCGAGAACCGCGCCGACTAAGATGAGATAGCGCGCGAACTTCGCGAAGAACCGAGTCAGGGTTGCGTCAAACTTGCGCTTGTCGAGCGCCGCGCGGACGCCTCGCTCTGCCCAGCCTGCCAGCACGAAGGCAACGAAGAGGGCCAGCAGGACGCCCAACACCTTGGGGCCATGCTCCATTAACAGATCGATGTACTTGCTCGTGTCGATATCCATGATGTCTCCGCTATTCGAACAGCTCTTAGCGCAGCAGTTGGTCGAGGATGACCAGGTTTTCGGCTTCCACGTCCTCGACGTTGCCGTCGGACAGGATCATGGCCTTTGCTGCGTCTAGAAACAGTTGGCGATGCTCTTTCGGGATGTCCGCAGGGTCGAGATCGTCGGCGCGAGGCGGAACCTCGAGCCACTGTGCGACCTGCTCCTGCTCTTCGTCGTCTAAATCGAGTCGAATCACCATCTTAACGATGAACTCCCGTTCACGTTCCGTGATTTCGAGGTCGGCCCAGGCGAAGGAGCAAACAAACCTCATGAGGTGAAGCCTGTCTTCCCTGTTGAGAGCGTCCAGCATGCGTGGGACTCTACTCCGAGGCGAGAGGCAAGACTAGTCCGAAGACGAGGCCCCGATGACCCTGGCGGAAGAGCGTCGCTGCAAGGAGCTACCCTCGCGGTTGTTTTGGGCTATGGTCCGGCTTCCATGGCCACCAAAGTGACGATGCCACAACTTGGCGAGAGCGTCGTAGAAGGCACCATCGGCAAATGGCTCGTCTCCGTCGGACAGTCGGTCGCCAAAGACGAGCCAATTGTCGAGATTCTCACCGACAAAGCCGACAGCGAGCTTCCGGCGCCAGTTGCAGGCGTCGTGACCCAACTGCTCGCGGCCGTAGACGACATCATCGCAGTCGGTGATCCTCTCTGCGAGATCGACGAGAACGCGACGGCAAGCGCGGCCTCGCCGGAACCGCCCGCCGCCGCCCCGACAGGAGATGCCGCCGCCGCTTCGCCGACCTCTCCCTCGGTGCGCAAGCTGGCCCGCGAAAAAAGCGTCGACCTTTCGACGGTTCAAGGCTCGGGTGAAAGCGGTCGCATCATGCACGACGATGTGATGGCAGCGATTGGCAGTGCTCCTCGCCCCGAGCGCATGGCGACCGCGCCTCCTCCTCCGCCAACGGTAGAACCCGTCGCGCCGATTCCTCCGCCAGCCGCCCGGCCTGCGCCAGCAAGAGGCGTCGGTCCATCCGGAGCGTTTCGTTTGCCACCCTACGTTCCGAAGGCCGGAGACGAGATCGTTCCGTTCACGCGACGCCGCCGAATCATCGCCGACCACATGGTCTTCTCGAAGCAAACCGCGCCCGACGTCGTCACCTTCGCCGAATGCGATCTTCATCGCACCGCGGTGCTGCGAAACCAGCATAAAGCGCACTTCAAGAAGGAAGGCGTCAATCTCACCTACCTTGCCTTCGCCATCGCGGCGACGGCCAGGGCCCTACGGGAGTTTCCGGAAATCAATTCGCGTGTTCTCGATGACGCCTTCGTCAAGCTAGCCGAGGTCAACGTCGGCATCGCAGTCGACACCGATGAAGGCCTGGTCGTGCCCGTCATCCGAAACACCGACGATCTCACAATTCGCGGGGTCGCCCGCGCCGTAGCCGACGTCGCAGAACGTGCACGCTCAGGCAACCTCACGCCAAATGACCTCTCCGGAAAGACCTTCACCATCTCGAATCCCGGCCGCCGAGGCAACCTCGTCGGCGGCGCGATCATCTCCCAGCCAAACGTCGCCATCCTTCGGCTTGGGACCATCAAGAAGCGCGTGGTTGTGATTGAGCACGAGGGCGAAGACGTGATGGCGATTCACCCGGTCATGCACATGGCGCTGACTTACGATCACCGAGTCGTGGACGGCGTGCATGCGAACGGGTTCTTGTACCGGATCGCTGAGATTCTGGAGTACGGGGACTTCGAGCTCTGATCGGGCCTACTGCGTCTTCTTATTGACCACGAAGCGTAGGTTCTTGAACTCGGTCTGACCGAGCGTGTAGATCACTTCGCTCAGCGTCCGATATGGCGTTCGTTTGTCGGCGATGATCTGGACGTCGCCGACGAACGGCTGGTTTGCGAAGCGTTGTGCGGTTCGCTTCTTGCGGTCGCGGATTTCGCCGAGTGTCCTGTAGAGCGGCGTGATCAAAAAGCCGCTGCTGCCGCCCTGTTTGAGGCTCGGGTCGACGATGCCGTTGCGGAGCTCCAGCACCGACTGGCCGTCGACGACGACGCCGCTACGTGAGATCTGGACAGAGAGGGCGTCGCTGAGCTCGACCTTCGAGGTGGAGTACGGAATGCGGAGCTCGCTGCTTTCCTGCACGGCCGACGCCGAGGAGGTCGCGAAGATCGCCATCATGTAGACCAGCAGGATCGTGAGCATGTCCATCATCGGGTAGATGTTGAGCCCGAAGTGCTCGGGCTCCCCGCGGCGACGCAGCTTCGCGCGGACGACGCGATTCACGTACGACATCGAGACGGCCTTTTCCGCTACGGGTGGAGCGAGGGAAGGGCGCGAGGGCCTGCTGCTTTCGTCTGCCACTATCGAATCCCCGCGGAGAGCAAGACCTCAGGAAAGAGCTCGTTCTCGTCACCACGCACAGCGTCCATCGCGGCGACCAAATCTTCGTAGGGGACTTCGGGGTCCGCGCTGAGCGTGACCCGGGTTTCGTCCTCGAACTGCTGCTTCACGCGACTGACGCAAGTGGTGAGCGCTGTCCAGTCGTGCTCGCCATTCATGCCGGTGGGCACCGTGATGACCTTGCCGGGGGCCGTGGTCGTGCATCCCCGCGCGAGCTTGCCGCCCGATCCGGAGACGACGACCCCTTCGCGCGTTACGGTGACGTTCAAGTTGAGCGCTTCGTCTGCCGCCGCGCGCTTCCCGATTCCGCCCGTGCGGTATTCGGGAAGCGCCGCTTCGACCTGCGAAAAGAAAGCAATCGTCGTCAGGGTCATCAACAAGAACATGACGATGTTCACGACGATGTCCAAGAAGGGAACGATGTTCAGCTCTTCGCTCGTCTCGGACGGATCGAGGTCGGCAACGCGCGTTCGCTTACGGACGTAGGCTCGTTGGCGTGGTGTGAGTCGTGCGGGCATGGCCGGGCCCGATCAACCGCCTTGCCGGCGCAGCGTGAGGAGGTTCTCCAACTGCATCGTGACCTTTTCCATCTCGTGCTTGTGCCGCTTGGTCAGCCCATGAAGCACGAGGTGAGCCACCATGAAGATCACCGCGATCAGAAGGCCGAGGAATGTGTTCCACATGGCTTCCGCGATACCGGCGGAGAGCAGCGCCGTCTTCTGCGAAGGGTCGTCGATCGTTCCGACCGCCTTGAAAGCGGTAATGAGACCGCTAATCGTGCCGAGCAGCCCGATCAGGGTCGCGATGTTAGCCAGTGTCCATAGCGCGCCCGTGCGCTTCTCGAGCGCAGGGATCACCTCGCTCATTTTTTCTTCCATCGAAGCGATCACGGCTTCTTCGCCGCGGTTGACCTGAGTCAGCCCGGATTTGACCACCTCGAGCAGCGGGACGGCCTTCGCCTCACACTGCCGAATCGCTCGATCGATGTTACCCGCCTGCACCAGCTTGCGAATCCGATTCATGAACTCGGCGGCGTCGACGCTGTAGTTCATGCGGATGTACCAGGCGCGGTCGATGATGACACCCACGCCAAAAGCCAAAACACCGAGATTGATGAACGAAAAGGGAAACCCCTCCTTCATCGCCTCCCAGATTTCATGCATGCTTGCGGCTCCCTCTGGCTCGCCCGTGAATTGGCGAGTAATTCCCACTTTTTTCGCTACCCCGCAGCCCCATTGAAATTCGGACCCAGAGAGCTGGAATCCGTTGAAATCATTACGACTGTCGGGGCGAACCCCTTGACCGAGGGGCAAGCTACCCCACCCCCCGCGAAGTTGTCAACGCGACTACAGCTTTTTCCGCTTTTTGAACCCAAGCTCGGCGCGGCCCCGGTTTCTAAGGAGCTGAACCGGGCGCGATATTGACTTGCTGGATCCAACCGTTATCATCCCTATATAGTAAGCAAGCCATGGAATTGCTTACTGTTCTGGGGGGAACAGCGAGTTTTAGTCAGAAGACAGTGATGGGGATCGAACCGTACTCACTCGGGGTCCGGATAACACTGTCGAAGTAAAGTTCGCAGGAGGCAGGAAAAGATGGCCAAATTGGCGTACCACTTTGAAGCAGGCGGATGGGCGATGTGGCTGATCCTCGTCTGTCTCGTGTTTGCAATCGGGTTCACGATCGAGCGCGCGATGTATCTCTACAAAGCCTCGATCGACAAGGACGAGTTCATCGCAAAGATGCAGAAGTGCATCACCGCCGGAGACGTGGCGGGTGCGATCAAGGTCTGCTCGGCCGAGCACAACCCGCTGGCGCGCATCGTCAAGCAGGGTTTGCTCAAGGTGAACCGACCTGATGCCGAGGTTCAAGCGGCCATGGACGAGGCTGCGCTGAAAGAGCTGCCGCTGATCGAACGTCGCACACCGTACTTGGGTCTGCTGGCAAACGTCGGAATGCTTTGTGGTCTGTTCGGAACGGTCGTTGGTCTCATCACCGCATTCGGTGAGGTCGCCAAGGCCGATGCTGCCAGCAAGGCAACCGGCCTGGCAAAGGGCATCGAGGAAGCCATGAACTGCACCGCGTTCGGTCTCATCACCGCGGTCTTTGCGCTTCTGATGATGGGCCTTCTCAACGGCAAGACTCAGAAGATCATCGACGACATCAACGCTGCCACCGTCCAGGTTCTCAATCTGGTCGTAGGCAACCGCTCGAAGGTCGACCTTCAGAACATTCCCGCGGAGTAACGAGCCCAATGGCTGCAATCGATAGTGGCGGAGGAAACTCCGGGAAGAAGGCGGTCAATCAGGAGATCCCCCTGATTCCGTTCATCGACCTTCTGCTCTGCTGCGTCATGTTCTTGTTGGCCACCGCGGTTTGGAACCAGCTCGCCGCAGTGAATGCCAATCAGCAGGTCCCGGGGCAGGCTTCTACCGAAGACGCTCCGCCAGAGGACGAAAAAGTGAAGCTCATCCTGCAGGTTCGGAACTCCGGCTACGTGCTGGGGTCCTCGGCCGGGGAGAGCATCGACATCAGCAAGCGCGTCGTGGCGGACCAGAAGGAGTTCGACCTCGACGAGCTGCAAACCAAGCTGGGCCAGTGGAAGCAGGCCTGGGACGACCGTGACGACATGATTGTCGCGCCCGAGGACGGCGTCCGCTACGAGGACGTCATTCGTGCAATGGATATCGCGTCAGCGGCAGGCTTCACCACCCTGTCCATGGCCGACGGAGCTGCGTTCCTGTAGGGGGTAACCATGGCGATCAAACGGCCAGAACCAGAGCTGCTCCGTCACATTCCGCTGAAATTCGTTCGCGACCGGGTATCCGGTCATGCCCGCAAGTCGGTGGACCACCAGATTCCGCTGATTCCGTTCATCGACTTTCTGATCGTGCTCGTGATCTTCCTGCTCATGTCGTTCTCGGCATCGGGCGAGCTGGTCGCGCAGCAGCCGACCATCACGATGCCGGACGCAAAGAACACCCAGCAGATCGAGATCTCGCCGATCATCGCGGTCGACGAGCGCGTGATCACGCTGGACGGCACCCGGGTTGCCGATACACAGACCCAGGGGCAGTCCGCACAGGTCGATCGCATCGAGCCGCTCATCGCAGGCCTCGAGACCGAGAAGCGAAAGTGGGAGACGATTCATCCTTCGGAGCCGTTCGCAGGCCAAGTCATCGTGCAGGCGGACCGCAACATCGACTTCCGAGTCGTCAAGAAGGTCATGTTCTCGGCTGCCGCTGCGGGCTACGGCAACGTCAGCTTTGCCGTGAACCAGCGCGAGTAAGCAACTTCCAGTAAGCTTCGACCATGGAGCCGTCAGAGCTCACTCCTGCCGAGTTCGACGGCGTTCGCACAAACCGATACCGGCCACGGATTCCGTGGGCGCGTGTCGGTTTTGTCGTTTTACTGGCAGCGCTATTCGCCGGGGCGTACTTCTGGCGCCAGAAGGTCCGGGCTGACGAGCTCAGAGACCGCATTCAGGCGCAGCATGCCGAAGAGGTCGCACCCATTCTCGACCAGCTCGATACCACTCGCGCCGGCCTCGAAAAGAAGGCGCTCGACGCGAAATCCGGGGCCGCAAAGCGCCTGGTGGAGGCCCAGGTCCCCCTTTCGGCGCTGCATGAGGAGACGGTCGTCTACCTCAAGGTCCGCGCGCCGGAGCTCGGTTCCGAGGAGGCCCTGCGCGCGGCCATCCAATCGGAGGAGCAGGACGCGATCGGTCCTTGTCTCGGCTTGGAGCTGACGCCCCTGTCGGCGCTTTCGGAGGTGCCCGAAGTCCTGACCGCCAAATGGCTCGAACGCATCCACGATACCAACGACATGCAGCGGCTCTCCGTTCGGGAGGAGCAGCTGGCTCGGGCGATCGAACGCGAGCTCCCGGCACTGCAGGAGCGGCTGCCCGTGGACTACTTCCTGCTTCTGCTGGTGCAGGGCAAGAGTCGGCTGCAGGATCCGGTCGACGTGTTCCTCTGGGACCTCGCGCAGGACAAGCTCGTCTTGCGCTCACGCACGGAGAACCGAGGCCGCTTGATCACGGTGCGCAGCCAGATCGGTCCCAAGGTGGAATCGGCCAAGGCCGAGGGCGATCCGATCGTCACTGCCGATTGTTCGATCGCGGCCCACATCAAGGCGCAGCTTGGGGAGCCGACGATGGACCTGGCAACGCCGGACTGACGGCTTGCGTCTGCGCGTAGTCGATGCGTTCCAGCCAGCGCTGCGCCTCCGCATGGGCAGCGCGGCTGATCGCAGTTCGTTCTCGCCATGCGGCGGCGGATTCGCCGTAGCGAGCGAGTGCAAAGAACGTCATCCCCAAGAGGCGGCTCAGCTCACGCTCCAGGCGTAGACTCGGCAGTCCGAGG
The DNA here is from genome assembly GCA_963716775.1 of uncultured delta proteobacterium. GTDB lineage: Bacteria > Myxococcota_A > Polyangia > Polyangiales > Houyiibacteriaceae > SG8-38. The sequence goes on along the minus strand of CAVQUI010000005.1, from coordinate 123,343 downwards.
CGTTTCGCGTCCTGGAGAAGTGGCAGCGCCAGCGCGTAGCGGTTCCGTCCCATCAGCTGTCGCGCTTCGAGATACTGCCCGAGGCCGTCATCGCGAATCGAGGCCAGCGCCTGTGCCAAGTGAACCACGACAGGGCTCGGCGATCGCTCGATGAGCATTTCGTAGATCAGCTTGCGTTCCGCGTCGTCGGTTTCGAGGGCAAGCTTCTTCACTTCGCTCTGGCGCGCGGCACCGTCGGTGCGGGGAATCGCCAGCAGCTCTTCGTACAGAGCTGTGGCCTCCTCCAGCTTGCCGAGGGTCCAGCTTGCATCGGCATATTGCTCGAGAGCGGCCGCCACGATCGGCTTGGGCGCGTTCATTGCAGCCCGAAGCGCGTCGAGTGTGGCCAGCGCCTCCGAGTCCTGCCCGTTGCGAGCGAGGGCGCCTACCAGGGAGGCTCGAGCCTGGGCATCCCGCTCGTCGATGTCGAGGATGGCGCGGCAGGTCTCGATCGTGCGCAGGTCGTCTCGTGCGGCTGCATCGCCTGCCAAGTCGGTTCGGAGCTTGGCAAGCTCGTGGGGGCACACCGCCGAGAAGATGCTCGGTCTGGCCAGCTCGACCTCGGCCACACCCAGCTCCTGCGCGCTCACCGGGATCTCCGCGAGATACGCGCGCCACTGAGCTTCGAGCTCAGCCAAGTCCTCGACGGTGCCGCGACGATAGGTTTCGACGAGCCCCTGCATCCCGCGGCTCGCAATCAGGAAGCGAACCATCGAGCCCGCGGCCATGTACGCGCGCCGCGCCGGCAGTGCGGTGAAGCGAACGCTCATGACCTCGTCTGCGGATGGAAGCTCACCCCGGTCCATCATGATCTTCGACCATTGGTCCGGATCGAGGTCCTCGCGAAGATCCCAGGCGAGGGCTACTGCCGCACCTTCGACGATGCCCGGGTTCGGAATCAGGCCGCCCAAGGTGCCCGATATGGCGAAAGGTCCGCGCCCCGCCTCCGCGAGCGCCACGTGCACCAGCTCGTGTCCGAGCACCGGATGTGGCCAGTGCGATGCCTGTAGATAGACTTCCTCTCGCCAAGGCTTGGCGATCAACGTGCGTCCGACGCCGATGAGATCCTTCTTTTCGCTCTGGTTCCGGAAGATGTAAGCGGTCACCGGCTCGCTCGACGACAGGCCGACGAGAGTTCGTATGCGTTCGACGTGAAAGTCGCAGTCTTCGAGCATGCGACGGGCATCCTCGGGGAGCGTCTCGCGCGGCATGTGCACGATGCAGTGCCGCCCTTGCTCTGTCTTTCCAAGGCGCTCGATCAGATACTCCTCGCTCACCCGGTGTCCGAGTTGCTCCCCTTGCCAGTACGCCGCAGCTACGACCCCCAATGCCCCGGCGCAGGCCGCGATCGCACCGAGGTGCGCGCGTCCCCGGCCGCGGAGGTCGAGCCTGCCAAGTCGATCCGTCCCAGAGCGCATCGAACAGAACGCCGAGTGCGACGAGCGCCACGAAGATCGTGGCTCGGTACGTGAGGTATCGGGTCGGGATCTGAACGAGGTCGTCGTAGATCGCCCCAGGGAAATAGCCTGCAAACGCCCCAAAAACGTAGACGGCGGGGGTCGAGTAGAATGCCCAGAGTCCAAGTAGCGCCGAGCCGAGCGGGATCGCGGCTGCCAGCCACGGAGAGAGACGCGGCCAGCTCGTGGCCCCGGCGACCCAGACGCCCAGGCAGGCCGCGAGCGCGCAGCCGAGCGCCGGTCCGAGTACCATGAAGGCAAAACCTTCGGCTGGTGCGCATTGCCGCACCCGTAGCGAGCTCAGCGCGAGCAGCAGTACGGGGATCAACCAGATCAGCAAGCCCATGCCGATCGTTCGAAGTATGAGATCGATGCCGCGGACGCCCCGGTGGCGCTCGGTGTAGCTCGCTGCGGTGGCCGCCACCCATGGCGGCAGGAGCAGGCCGAGGCACAGGGCGCTCTCCACCCCGTGCACCGCGAGCAGTGGAATGAACGCGAGCACGATGCCGACGACGGCCGCAAAGGCAGCGCTCAACCTGAAGATGAATGAGCCAGCCACGGGCTATTCAGCGGCTGCGGGCGCCAGATTCGGCTCGAACGCGGCGACCAGGCTGAGGACCTCGTCGACTCGGGACACCAGGCAAATCTCGAGGTCTTCGCGCACCTCATCGGGGACATCGTCGAGGTCCGGCGCGTTCCGCTGTGGAAGAACGATGCGCCTCACACCGGCGCGGTGCGCCGCAAGGCACTTCTCCTTGATGCCGCCGACTTTGAGCACGTTGCCGCGAAGGGTGATCTCCCCGCTCATCGCCACGTCGGGTCGGACTTTGACCTGAGTGAGCACGGAGGCCAGCGCCACGAAGAGCGGGACTCCTGCGGCCGCGCCGTCTTTGGGGACGCCACCTGCGGGAAGGTGAATGTGAATGTCGGTGTGACTCACGAAATCCTCCGCGAGCCCCAGCTCCCCGGCGCGCGCGCGGATGAATGTGAATGCCGCCGCGGCCGACTCCTTCAGGACGTCTCCCATGTTGCCGGTGAGATGGAGCTTGCCCGTGCCGGGCATCTTAGACGCTTCGACGAAGAGCAGGTCTCCACCCGCAGGGGTCCAGGCCAGGCCGGTCGCGAGGCCTGCCCTGGCGGTTCGCTCTGGCTCTTGGCGTTTCGCCTTCCCGGCGCCGAGGACGCTTTCGATGAAGGGCGGGTCGGCCATGATGGCAAGGTCTTCGCCGTTTGCAATCCGGACGGCGACCGCGCGGCAGACGGCAGCCGCCTGTTGTTCGAGCTTTCGAACGCCAGCTTCGTGGGTGTACGAGTCGACCAGCACGTCGATCGCCTCATCCGAGAAATCGAGGCGCTCCGGAGAAAGACCGTGCTCGCTGAGCTGGCGGGGAATCAGAAAGTCGCGCGCGATCGAAAGCTTCTCACGCCCGGTGTAGCCAGGCAGCTCGATCACTTCCATGCGGTCGAGCAGCGGGCCAGGGATCGTACTCTTCTGATTGGCTGTCGCGATGAACATCACCTTGCTGAGGTCGAAGGGCGCGTCGATGTAGTGATCGGTGAACTGATGGTTCTGCTCGGGGTCGAGCACCTCGAGCAGAGCGCTGGCGGGGTCGCCGCGCTGGTCTCGCCCGAGCTTGTCGATCTCGTCGAGGATCATCACCGGGTTGTTCGAGCTCGCCTTCTTCAGACCGGAAATGATGCGCCCGGGGAAGGCGCCGACGTAGGTGCGGCGGTGCCCGCGGACCTCTGCTTCGTCGGACACGCCTCCGAGAGACACCCGAACGAAGGCCCGTCCCGACGCGCGGGCGATCGAGCGCGCCAGCGATGTCTTGCCGACGCCGGGCGGACCGACGAAGCATAGAATGGGTGCGCGCCCGTCACGCCGCAGCTTACGGACGGCGACGTATTCTACGATTCGGCGCTTCGGCTTTTCGAGGCCGTAGTGGTCTTCGTCGAGGACCCGCCTTGCCTGCAAGACGTCGAGCCGGTCGGGGGTCTTCTTGGCCCAGGGAAGATCGGCGAGCCATTCGACGTAGGTTCGCGCGACTTGGTACTCGCTGCTCGCCGTGTTCATGTTGCCCATGCGCCTGAGCTCGCGTTTCGCACCCAGCTCGGCCTCGTTCGGGAGCCGGGCTAGCGCGATCCGCTCGCGGAGGTTTTCGATTTCGTCTTCGTCGACGTCGGTTTCACCGAGCTCCCGCCGGATGGCCTTGACCTGCTGGCGGAGCAAGTACTCTCGTTGAGAGCTCGACATCTCCTCTTCGACCATGCTGGAGATCTCTTCTTTGACACGGAGCACTTCGTTCTGCCGATTGACCTGGGCAAGAACCTTGCGAACTCGCTCTCGAATGTCGAGCGTTTCGAGAACCTCTTGCTTGGATTCGTTCGGTACCGGCAAGTTCGACTCGATGAGATCGGCCAGCGCGCCCGGCTCACGAACGTTGTCGAGGATGTGCAACGACTCGCGCGACGCCGTCGGCAAGTCGTGGAGCAGTTGGCGCGCGGACTCCCTGAGGTGTGCGGCCAGGGCTTCGATTTCGACGTCGACACTGGGGGGCTCGTGGTAGCGATGAACGCGGGCGCGCATCGTTGGATGGCGGCCGAGGGTTTCCTCGATGCGCATCCGGCTGATGCCCTGGAGCACCACGCTGTACTGACCGGAGTTGAGGCGGATGACCTTCAAGACCCGGGCGATGGTGCCCACGTGATAAACCTGGTCGAAGGTCGGGTCCTCCACCTCGGCCCTGTGCTGTGTCACCACCCCGATGGCAGGGCGCTCGCGCCCGCAGGCCTCTTCGATGAGACGCACCGATCGCGGCCTGCCTACGTTGACCGGCACCACCGTTGCCGGGAAGAGCACCGAATTGCGCAGCGGGAGAATGGGCAAAATTGGTTCGGCGCCGGCTGGAAAGATCGAATCGGTCATTGGTTTTGCCAACGATATTCGAGATCTACGCTACCAGCAATGACCCTGCGCAATCCACTAGCGCCATCGGCGGTCGGCTGGTATCAAACCGGCGCCCGAGATGGTGGGACGTAGATCGATATGGGGAGCAGGGCTGCTCGGACTGACTGCCATCGGCGGCTGTCATGGCGGACTCGCGTTCAACACGATCGTATTGCTGGTCAGCGTCGGTATTTTCGTTGGTACCATCCTGCTGGAGCGGTCTCCCTAGCCGTGCCAGTACCGGAGCTCCGCAGTCTCGACGATTTCACCCTGGCCGACCTCGAGGGGATTCGGATCCTCTTGCGCGGAGGCTCGGTAGTCGACTGGCACCGCCTCAACTTCGCCGACGAGGAGGAAGCGGAAGACTTCGTTCGGGCGCAGGAGATCGACCCGACTGACCCGGGCGATGAAGCTCGGGTGCTCCAAGTGAAGGAGGCGGCGATCGACTACCTGCGCCGTCACTTCGATTTTCCGATTCCAAAGCCCGTGGCCAAGAAGGACTTGGTGAGCCTCTTGATGCTCGCGTCCTCGAAAGGGCATCGGCAGATCTGTGCCTGCGCAATTCTGAAGGTGATGCACATCATTCATCACCTCGAGGCTCGGGAGCTCCTGTTCCTGCTGCCGACGGCGGACGAAGAAGTGTTTCAATGGGTGGAGCAGAAGGTCTACCACGTGATGGCCGCGGCACTGGCGAAGGACTTCCCGATCCTGGAGTTCATCGGCGGACGCAAGAACAAGGATTCGCTCTACACCAAGCTCTTGTCCAAGCCCGAGGTCAGCGCTTCGCAGATCTATGACAAGGTGCGTTTCCGCATCGTGACCCGAAGCTCACGCGACATCTTTCCCGTTCTGAACTACGTCCAGCGCAGCATCGTGCCTTTCAACTTCGTCATTCCGGGGCAGTCGACGAACACGCTGGCTCGATTCCATCAGTACTGCCGCGCGGAGCCGGCGCTTGCGAAGCACATCCCCAAGCTGCAACTGCCGCTCGATTTGGAGGATGGGCTTTCGCCGATCGACAATCGCTTCACGGCGCCAAGCTATCGCGTCGTGCACTTCGTGGCCGACGTTCCGGTTCGCGTCCCGGACAAGGTCCTAGCGGCCGCGCCGCCGGCAATTTCGGAGCTGGGTCACACGATCTTCGTGCAGACGGAGTTCCAGGTGCTGGATCGAGCGACCGACGAGAGCAATGAAGCGGGCGACGCCAGCCACCGGGCCTACAAGGAGCGCCAGAAGCTCGCGGTCATGCATCGGCTCAAAGTCGGTCGATTCAACAAGCCCTAGCTGGACAAGGCAGACAAAAAGAAAAGGCCGACGCCCCGAGGCGCCGGCCTTTGCTCGTCTTATCCGACTATCGGATTACTCGGGAGCTACTACGCCGCCCACGGTGAGGGTCACCGAAAGCGCGTTGCAGGCCGTGTCGATGTCGCCCGAGAGGTCATCGTTGATGTCGAGGACCTGGCCGACGACAGCGCCGCCGCCCTCGAGAAGAGCGTCAGCAATGTTCACCGCGGTGGCCTCGTCGACCGTCGCGCCAAGAGCGCCACTGGACAGGCCGCCCTCGGAAAGGGTAGCGCGAATGATCGCGTTGTTCATCGAGCCCGAGTTGCCAGCCACGTTGAGCGGAATGGCTCCGACCGTCGCCGCTGATGCAGCCAGCCTCGCTGAGGTTCATGAAGATCGGGTCGCCTGCCACACCGTCGGAGAGGACTTCGACGGTTGCGCAGTTCTCTGCTGCGTTCGCGTTCACCCGCAAAGCGAGTCGCGATGTCACCTGCGCAGATGCCATCGTAGAATGCCTGGTTCACGCCGTCGAGGTTGCCGTCGACGCCCGAGAGGACTGGCGCCAAGCCAGCAAGTGCGTTGTCCACGCCGTCCATGCCTTCACCCGGTGCAAGGCCACCAAGCTCGCAGGTATTGCCTGCACAACCGTCGAGGTCGTAGCCGACGTTGCAGTCGCCGAGGACCTCGAGCTGAGTGATGATCGATCGTCACGGTCGTTTCACCGGCCGCGCAGCTTGCGGGATTCACGAGGCTCTCGTCGCCGGTGCAGTCATCAGCCTCTGGCGGAGCCGCAAGCGCCGGTTCGCAGTTCTCGTCGGTCGGACCAATGTCGCCGTTCATGCAGGTCGGTTCGAGCTCGAGGCATGCGAGCGGGGCACCGCCGGTGCCGCCGCCGCCGCCGTTGCCGCCGCTGCCGCCGACGGGTTCGCCGACGCTATCATCGCTGCACCCGAAGGACATGAGTGCACCGCCGAGCAGTGCGATTAAAGCTAGTTTGCTGATCTTCATACGTTCTTCTCCTTAGGTCCGGGATATTCCGGCACCACGTCGCCCCTTTTGCGTGCGCGTGTTTACCACGAGTTCCCCCGGATCTACAACCAAGTGAAATAAAGGAAGAGAACAGGCTATCAGATAAGGAAGGGCGGCGTCAGGCTCTCAATTTCGCGGCGATTTCGAGCCTGTCGGCGCCGAGGCCCTATCTACCTGCTTTTGCAGTGATTTCACGGTTCGCCTGGTTGCCCGAGGCATCGAAGGCCCGAACCGCGATGATATGGCTATCGGTCGAAATCTCGCCAAGGGGGACCTCGAAGCGCTCGTTCGGGCTGTCGAGAAGCGAGTCGCTGGGAAAGACGTCGCGCCAGGGGCCCGCGTCGACCGCGATCTGAATTCGCGCGATCGGTCCCAGCTCGTCCACGACACGGCCGAGCACCGCTCCTTTGCGAACCTTGAGCCGTTCGATCCGCGGCGGGTGGTTGTCGACCGCGATCGGCTCCGAGGTCGCGCTCGAACGCAAGGTCTGCTTCTCCGGATTCGATTGTTCGTCAGAGGCCTCGACCCGCACCAGGTAGTGCCCGTCCGGAATGCTGCCGGTGTCCCAGGTGTACTTCGCCTCGGTCAGCACGCTGTCCTCGGCGAACATGTCGCGCCAGGTCGCTTGGCTTTCTTCGCGATACGCGATGCGGTAGCGCAAGGAGTCCTTATCGACGTTGTCGACGTTCCAGGTCAGGTTGAGCAGCGTCGTCGCAGGCGGTGGTTGTCGCGGCGATTCGCCCCGCTTGGGCGGGGGTCTGCTGCCTTGCACGTTGGCGACACGTGCCCGCTGGTTCTGCGGCAGATAGAAGAGCTGCACCGCGCGAAGAATCGCGGAATCGTCCTTCGGGAGCTTTGCGCGGACCTGGATGAAGCGGCCTGCCGGGCTCGTGACCAGGCCTGGTTGCTTGAGGTCCTTCGACCAAGCACTCCAGGTATCTCCGGGCTCTTGGGTGTTGCCCGAGCGAGTTTGGAACACAAAACGACCTTGGCCTCGCCAGGTTAGGCGGCCCCAGCTCGATTGGAAGCTCGCGTCGAGTGCCTTGCTCGTCCAGATCGCGTCACTCCGCTTGGACGGTTTCACGCGGTACAGCGCCGCGCCGTCACCAGTGACGAAAGAAGGGGTCTTGGCCCGGAGGTCCAGTGCGAGGACCTGCCGCTCTTCGACATCGACCCAGATCGAATAGCTCGCGTCGGCATCGACCCGCAGGATGCGGCCTTCGTGTCCGCCGCCTGCGTAGATCGCGCCGTCCGGGCCCCACTGAATCGCAGTGAAGTGAGTGTCTTTCCGGCTGACCAGCATCTCAGCGCGCCCATCAGCGTCGACGCGCCAAACCTGCCCAGATCCGGGGCGCGGGCGGGTTGCCGGAGCCGCAGGAACCGGGCCTTTTGCGCCCGACGGCTTGAACTGGGTTCCCGGAGCGGTCTTGAATGTGTTCGACGCGACGGCGAGCTGCCCCTCGTAGAAGTCGATGGCGGTGACTTCGTTTCCGGGAAAGTCATGCACGACATTGGCCTTGTCGTTCGGCAGGATCCGCAGGACCAGCCCAGTGTCACTGGTGCCGGCGTAGATCGTGCCTTTGCCGTCGCCGGAGAGCGACATGATGTGCGAGGCCTCCGCTTTGTGGAGCTCGCTCGGGCGACCGATTGGATCGATCGCGAACAACTTTCCTTCGGGGCCGGTTCCCGCGATCAATCGCATGCGCTTCTCGTCGTAGTGAAGTGCCCAAATGTGTTTGGCGCCTTCGGGACTCGAGAAGAGCTTCATCGTCCCGGACTTCGGGTCGATGCGGTAAATGCGGCCGTTCGGCAGGGTGCCCGCATAGAGGGCGCCGTCGTTGCCGAATGCCAGGGCCGAGACGAGGAGCTCACCGGTCTTGGCGAAGGCCGTGGTCTTCTTGCCATCGACGCGGTAGACGGTGCCATCGGTCCCGGTTCCGATGAACGTCGCATCCCGCCGTTGGGCTACGCTGTAGGCTAGAGGCACGTTTTCGAGCGCAGTCCGCTCAGTGGCCGCGCCGGCCCGGACCGAACCGTTGGAATCGACCGCCGCACCGTCGAGCTCGCCACTGAAGAAGCTTTCGGCACCGTCGAGCAGGAAGCTCTGGGTGCCCACGGCAGCAACCGTCGCGCTGCTGGCGAGGAAGAGGCCGAGCAAGGCGATTTGCAGAATGGTCTTTTGCTTTATCATCGTTTCGTTACTCACCGAGAAGCTGGTCACGCGCGACGTCGCGGACGCGGAGCACGAGGTTGGCGCCGCCGATGACCACCTGTTGCATCTGAATTTCCGTGCGGGATTGCGTGACGAAAGGCTTGCTGTTTTCCGTGCTGCTGACCAGTTGAAGCGAGTTGAGCGCCGAGGCCGGAAGTGAATCGACCACGTGGCCCTCGAAACGAAGGCCGCGTGTTGGCATCTGAAGCGCGACGACCATGGAGGTCGCCGGATAGCGGCGGTTCGCCCGTTCGATCAGGTCGGCGAGGGAGCGCGCCTTCGGCTGTTCGACGGCCACGTTGTTGCCTGGAATCACCGCGACACGAACGGTCTGACCGGCCGCCGCTTCGGGAACGCGAACCTTCAGCGCGCGAATCGCGTCGGGCTGATCGACGCGGCGGAGCCGAACGTAGATCGTCACTTCTTCGCCTGGGTCTACCTCGTCGTATGCCACGGAGGCATCGGAGATTTGGAAGACCTCGCGGCTCATCTCGAGGTCGAGCTCAAGGTCGATCGAGGTGACACGAGAGGTCTCGTAGGCGTTGGCGAATGCCGCCTCCATCAAACCGAACATTCGGAGCTGGGAGAAGACAGCCCCGCTGGCCGCGCCCGTCGGAGAGAAGCCTTGTTCGTCGAGCGATATGACGCCGTGCCCTTCGATGCCGATCTTGCTCTTTGCCCGAAAGATCACGTCGGTCGCGTCGCCGGCGGTCGATTTAATCGCGTTGGCGATCACGGTGAACACGATGGTCGGGGTGATGATACGGTGGCTCGCGACCTCGACGTTCCACTCGGTCTTCGGGGCGCCTTCGACCCCGTTCACTTTCACCCGAATCGGAATGCGCGCCGCTTCGATGTCTGGGTCGACGACGATGGCTGGCTGTCGATCCTGAACCAGGGCTCCAAGAGAGTGGGCCGATTCTGCAATCTTGAAGGAGCGGGACTGGCTCACCAGTACGTGCACGACCCGCGCTGTCGCCGTCGGAAGACCGGTCGCGCCTGCGTCCATCATCGGGTGCCCAAAGGCGAGAACTCGCCCCCCTTGGTCCACGTAGGTCACCGTTCCCACGCCGGTAATCGCGATGTCGCCGCGAGCGAGCTGTACCGCCACCGCTCCCCCTGGCTCGAAGTGTTTTGGACCGCCATTGGAGCTTCCGCCGACGCTCGCCTGTGTCGCTACGAAGCCGAGAGGTTCGAGCTCCTTCGCGAGCATGTGGGCGACGGAGTCGTGTAGACCACCGAGCATGATGGGGGTGCTCGCGCGATGAAGACCGAGTGGCGCCTGCGTGAGCGCGCTCTTCTCCTTGAGGGCGCGGATGGTCGAAAGCGCGTCCACCTCGTGCTCCCCGCGGAAAGGAGGCAGGCCGGCGAGTCGCTCTTTGGGGAGCCGCTGCGGCGTCGACTTGGCGCTCGGCCGACGCCGCAGCGGCTTGGCGCCTGGGAACATCTCCAGTCGAACAGGGCGCTTGAGCTCGGCGAGCATGTTGGCGATGGGCGTCACCCCAACCACCGGGTCGATGCCGTAGCTCCAGCCGTAGGCGTAGGCGCCTGCTAGGCGGCCGTCGAGGTAGATCGGGCTCCCACTCATGCCGGCTACGCCACGAGCCCGGTCGAGGAGCGGGTGCGGTGTCCGGATGATGATCAGATCCTGATTGGGCCGGAACTGGTGAAGGACGTCGATGACCTCGACATCAAAGCGCTCCGGCTCGCTGCCCCGAAAGACCGAAAGGCCATAGCCCTTCATGCCCGGTCGAATCTCGTCGACGTGGATGAAGCCGGGCGCGGACTGGGCGTTCACGCCCCCCCAGGCCAACGAGCCCAATACGAGCGACGCGCTCACGGCGAAACAGAATCCGGAGAGCAGTCGCCTCACACCTAAGAAGCCTAACAGGGCTACTCCGCGGGGGCCGGTGTAAGTTGGAGCGACTCGATGAGAGCGCGCAAAGCTTCGAAGCGGAAGGGCTTGACGAGATAGGCGCTCACATCGGTCGAGCGCTCCGTCGGGACTGGGTCCGCTGCCTCTTCCTCCATCAAAATGACCAATAGGTCGGGGTTTCGCTCACGGAGACGTCGAGCGACCTCGATCCCGCTTGCACCGGGCAAACTCGACGCCACCAGGGCCAGCTCCGCGTCCCATTGCTCGATGACGGTCAGGGCGCCATCGCCGGAGCTCGTACCGACGACGCGATTGCCGTCGACCGTCAGCATTCGGGCCAGTCTCCACTGCAGATCCGGGTCGCTTTCGACGAGCAGCACGCTTCGATGCCGGGGTCGGCTTTCGGCAATTGTTCTTGCTGCGCTTTGCAGCTTCTGTGCGTGTGATTCGCTGGTCATCTTCGGTGCCCGGTCGGTTCTTGGCGGAGACAATCGAACAACGCCTTGCGCTCGTTCATTGTTCCGGCCCCCCCAACCGAAACCCATCATAGGGAGGTCGGGGCCCGGGCGCAATCGAGGTCGCGACCTATTCGCGAATCATGCGATTGCCCCCGAAAAACGCGGAACTAGACGGTCGCCCTAGTGCCGCCGTGGTTGTGGTTTCCGCGTGATTGGCCGGGCTGAACCCGGTCCGAGCCGTGGAAGGTCTGGCCGCTCCGGGCGATTTCTTCGAGGACCGGCGCCGGCGAGAACCGGGGACCGAGCTGCTTCTCGAGCTCTCGCAGGCGTCCGAGGACTTCCTTGGCTCCGACCTGGTCGACGAATCGGAAAGGACCGCCGCGGAACGGCGGGAAGCCGAGACCGAACACCGCCCCGATGTCGCCATCACGGGCGCTTCGGAGAATGCCCTCGCCGAAGCATCGACAGGCCTCGTTGACGAACTGCAGGGCGCAGCGCCAGGCGATGTCTTCGCTCGAGATGCTCTTGTTGTTGGGGGTCACGCCGAGGACTTCGTAGACCGACTCGTCGACGCCCTTCTTCTTGTCGCCGTAGAGGTAGAAGCCTCGGCCGTTCTTGCGACCGTAGCGCTCGTCGTCCATCAGCTTCTTCATGCCCTCAGGCGCGCTCATGCGTTCGCCGAACGCCTCGAGCATGATCTTGCCGACCTTGGCGCCCACATCGATGCCGACCTCGTCGGTGAGCTTGATCGGTCCGACAGGGAAGCCCCAGTTGAGCATGGCGGTGTCGATCGTCTCGATCGGTACCCCTTCGGCGACCAGGTGCGCGGCCTCGTTCATCATCGGCGCGAGCACTCGGCTCGTGTAGAAACCGACGCCGTCCTTGACGACGATGACGTGCTTGCCCTGCTTTTTGCCGAGGTCCACGCAGGTCGCGGTGACCCAGTCGGCGGTTTGGTCGGTGACGATGATCTCGAGCAGCGGCATTTTGTGCACCGGCGAGAAGTAGTGCATGCCGATCACAGTCTCGGGGTGCTTGCTGGCTGCCGCGATCTGCGTAATCGGCAGCGAGGACGTATTTGACGCGAAAATCACGTCATTGCGGCCCGCCTCCTCGACGTCCCGGACCATCTTCTCCTTGAGGGAGAGGTCTTCGAACACCGCCTCGATCACCACGTCGATGTCTTGGAAGCCCTGGTAGCTGGTGGTGCCCGTCGTCTGCAGCATCAGCGCGTCTGCCTGCCGGTCGGTCAGGCGCCTGCGCTTCACGCGGCCGTCGATGATGCCGCGGATGTAGCGAAGACCGGCCATCACGCCGTCGGCGTCTCGGTCCTTGAGACGCACCGGGATCTTGGCGACCGAGCTCGTGACGTAGGCGATGCCCGCGCCCATGAGCCCCGCGCCCAGCATGCCGACCTTCTTGACCTCACGGGGCTTCACGTCGGGATCGTCGACACCCGAGTCCTTCTTCAACGCAGTCGTTGCGAAGAAGATGCTCATGAGGTTGGCCGCCTCGGGCGTGGTGAGCAGTCGGCCGAAGCCTTTTGCCTCGGCGGCCAGGCCCGCTTCGAAGCCGTCTTCGAGACCGGTCTTGACGATGTCGATGATCAGATCCTGTGCCGGGTAGTTGCCGCGCGTCTGCTTGTGCAGCTGTTTGCGCGCCTGATCGAAGAGGATCTTTCGGCCGAGTGGATTTTTCGAGAGCGCGAACTCGGTCACGGCCTCTTTGTCGCGAAGCTGCTCGATGAAGCTGTCCTTTGGCGGCACGTAGCCGACGCGCGAAAGCGCAAGCTCCACCGCGGTCTCGAGAAGAATCGAGGGAGGAACGACATCGTCGACCAGGCCGAGCTTCAGCGCCTTCTTAGCGTCGACTTGCTTGCCCGTGAGCATCATGTCGAGAGCGGACTGAACGCCGATCAGTCGGGGCAGCCGCTGTGTGCCGCCTGCGCCGGGCAGTAGGCCCAACTGCGCTTCGGGAAGTCCGAGCTTGGTCTTCTTGCTGTCGGTCGCTACGCGCGCGTGGCAGGCGAGGGCGACTTCGAGGCCGCCACCGAGCGCGACGCCGTGAATGGCCGCAACGACCGGCTTCGGGCAAGCCTCGATGCGATTCATGGCCTTGTGGCCTTCGCGGGAAATCTGCTCGCCCTCTTCCGCCGTGCTCACGGATTCGAGCATCGTGATATCGGCGCCGGCGATGAAGCTGTCTTTCTTGCCGGAGGTGAAGACGACGGCCTTGATGTCGGCGTCGTTCTCAATCGAGCTGAAGGCGTCCATGAACGTGTCGACGAAATCGCTCTTGAGCGTGTTCATCGGCTCGCCTGGGATGTCCATGCGAACAATGGCTACGCCGTCGCCGCGCTTCTCAATACTGAGTCCTTCGTTCGCCATTACTCTGCCTCCAAAACCATGGCTGCGCCCAAGCCACCCGCAGCGCAGGCAGTGCAAAGGGCCAGATTACCGCCGCGCCGCTTGAGCTCGCGAAGGGTCTGTGTGATTTGACGTGCTCCCGTCGCCGCGAACGGATGGCCGATAGAGAGCGATCCGCCGGTTACGTTGAACTTGTCCCAGTCGATGTCGCCGATCTTCTCGGAGCGTCCGAGGTTCTTTTGGGCCCATTCTGCGGACTCGAAGGCCTGGGTGTTCGACAGAATCTGTGCTGCAAATGCCTCGTGCATGTCGATGAGATCGAGGTCCGAGACCTTCACGCCCGCCCGATCGAGAGCCAGTGGCGACGCGTACGAGGGGCCCATGAGAAGCTGCCCGGCCGGGTCGAGCGCGGCGAATGCGTAGCTTCGAATGAAGCCGAGCACATCGAATCCGTGTGCCCTGGCCTTGTCCTCTCGCATGAGAAGCAGCGCGCTTGCACCATCGGTGAGCGGGGAGCTGTTGCCCGCGGTGACGGTGCCGTGTGTGCGGTCGAAGGCTGGCTTGAGCTTCGCGTAACCCTCGAGCTGGCTCTCTTTGCGAATCAGGTTGTCCTCGCGGATCGACTCCTTGAAACGATTCGGAACGAAGACTTCCATCACCTCGTCATCGAACTTGCCCTCGGCCCAGGCCTTGGCGGCCAGTGTGTGGCTCCGGTGTGCGAACTCGTCTTGGGCTTCACGGCTGATGTGGTTTTCCTTCGCCATCTTCTCGGCGCTCTCGCCCATCGAAAGCCCCGTCGAGAACTCCGCGATCGCCGGGGGCACCGGGACCAGGTCGCGGGGACGCAGACCTGCAAAGAGCTGCGCGCGCTCTCCGATGCTCCGCGCCTTGGTTGCCGCAACGAGCGCTTCGGCGAGCCGTTTCGACACGCTGATCGGAAGGACGCTCGCGCTGTCGGCGCCGCCGGCGATTCCCGTGTCGATCGCGCCAGCCATGATCGATTCGGCGATGTTCACCGTCGACTGGTAGCTCGTCGCGCAGGCCCTCGAAACACTGTAGGCCTCGATGCTCTTGGGCATGCCTGTCGCCAGCACGATCTCGCGGGCGATGTTCGGCGCTTGCAACGAGGGAGCCACCTGTCCGTAAACCACCTGCTGGATTTCATTGGGATCGAGGTCAACCCGCTGCAGGAGCTCGGAGACGACGATGTTGGCGAGATCGAGCGCGCTGAGCTCTCGAAATGCCGATAGTTGTTTTGCGAACGGCGTCCGCAGGCCCGCGACGACCGCTACACGCTTTTCATTCGATTCCATGCGCTGAGCTCCTGAAAATGAATCGTGATTCAGTGGAAGGCGTGAGCCTGATTCCCTGCTCAGGTGATGTCAAGCGAGCACGCGGGCGTTGACCGACTGTCGCCCGCCTCTAGACTCTGCCGGTGCGCCGCCTTCCCCTGATGCAGAGCCGGTCGGCTGTTTACGAAGACTGGCCCGCGCGACCCGACGATTTCGACTCGATCCCGCTTCTGCGTGATGCGCGTGGGCGCCGATATACGTATCTCCGGCTGAGCGTGACCGATCGCTGCGATCTTGCATGTGTCTACTGCATGCCGCCGAGCGGGGAGGACGAGCATGCGATCCGGCGCGACCTGCTGACGTTCGAAGAAGCTGCGCGGCTGGTTTCTGTCTTTGCCTTGGCCGGCATTCGGCGCGTGCGGTTCACCGGTGGTGAGCCGCTGGTGCGCAAGGATATCGTTCGGCTCGTCGAGCTCGTGCATCGGCGCACGGAGGTCGAGCAGCTCGTGATGACCACCAATGCGACGCGCCTGTCCGAGCTGGCGAGGCCGCTGCGCGACGCGGGGCTCTCCGGGGTGAATGTGTCGATAGACACGCTGGAGGCGGACAGGTTTGCAGAGCTCACGCGCGGTGGGGATCTGGGCCGCGTTTTGGCTGGGATTCATGCCGCGATCGACGTCGGCCTCGACGTGAAGCTCAATACGGTGCCGCTGCGGGGCCGCAATGACGACGAGCTCCAACGCATCGTCGACTTCGCCTGGTCGCTCGGGGTGACGCCCCGTTTCATCGAGCTGATGCCCCTCGGGGAGGGCGCGAAGCTGCCGCAAAGCATGAGGATGAACGCTGCCGATGTGCTCGAGATCCTCGGAGATAGTGTGTCTCGCGAGAACCCCGCTGGGGTCGAAGGGCAAGGACCGGCGCGTTACATGGCCGCCTCCGACGGCTCCGGGCAGCGGGTCGGCTTCATCACGCCCATCAGCAATGAGTTCTGCGATACCTGCAATCGGGTCCGGGTCACGGCTCGAGGCGACGTCCGTGCCTGCCTGGCCTCCCGTCGTGCAATTAGCCTGCGAAACATCATGCGGGCAGGCGGAAGCGACCTCGATCTCGCCTGGGCGATGGTCTGGTCACTGTCCGGAAAAGACCGAGGCCATCACTTCCTCGAGCCCGAAGAGCACGAGCACGAACGCGTCGGGATGAGCCTCATCGGCGGATAGGCTACAGGGGGTGCGGTGTTGATCAGGATCATAGTGGGCTGCCTGTTTGTGGCGGCCTGTTCGAGCGAACCGGAGAACCTTCGCGTCTGGACCCCCGCGGACCACGCGCACGCTCCGGACAATCAGATCGATCGCAACCGCGTCCCGCAACAGGACCGCCCCGACCTCACCGTCGGCGAGCTTCTGTGGCAACGCAACTGCGCACGTTGCCACGGCACCGACGGCCGCGGCGGCCCCCAGGTCAAGCTGAGCTTCGCGAACACTGCCTGGCAGGACGGCATCGACGACGCGCGGATTGCGCGAACGATCGCAGGCGGCAATCCGCCTTTGATGCCGGCGTTCGGAGAGCTGCTGACGCCGGAGCAGATTGCGGAGCTGGTGAAACATATCCGGACGCTTAGCGGAAGAAGCGAGTAGGGTCGGCGAGCAAGCCCCTCCATACGGATACATTTGAACCGCGTACATCCGTACGGTGCCATCAAGAGAAGTCCCCCACGCCGCCCCCAAGACAGCAGCCCCCCCGCGAGCCCGAAGGGCGAAGCCCGGCGCCAAGGGCGCCGGCAAGGCAGAGCGAAGCGACTGCCGCGCCAGGCACGCTGCTCACTCGCGTGAGAGTGATACCAGAACTACGGGTGGGGGTGGACGGGGCGGTGTAATCAAACCATACCCGGCACCCAACCCAACACCCGCTCCCACCGCACCCGCGGCAGCACAAGCCGCACATCGCCACCCGCGCCGGCGCTAAACACTCTCCGACAAGAACTGCGCGATCAAATCCGCGACCGAGTACACCCTCAGGAAGTCTCCGTCTGCGAGATCCTGCACGTGCGGCCGCGTGTTCGTGCACGCGATGCCCTCTAGTGCTCCGCTGTCTTGAATCCGTTGGAGCGACTTCTGGGCGAACACGCCGTGGGTGCAAACCGCGTAGACCTCGCTAGCGCCGGCCTCTCGATAGGCGTTTGCAGCCGAAATCAGGGAGCCTCCGGTGCGGATCATGTCGTCGTAGATGACCACTGGGCGGTCTTCTACGTCAGCGGCCAGGGCGGTGATTTCGGTTTGGGTGTCGGAGAGGCGGCGTTTGAACACGAATGCGGCATCGACCAGGAGGTCGTTGGCTAGGCTCTCGACCCACTTGGCTCGGCCGGCGTCGGTTGCGCCGAGAACGAAGTCCTCTCCACCGAAGTCTCGGATTGCCCGCAGCACGACAGAGCGGGCTTGCAGATGGACTGGACGAAGGTCGCCGGAGAAGTACTGCGGGATGCCTTCGGAGTGCAGGTCGATCAGAACGACGCGATTGCCGGAGCCGGCCGCCGGAATCGACGAGAGCAGTCGTGCGCGGTTCTTCGCTGCAACGATCTCGCCGGGCTTCGAAGCGCGTTCCATCGTTTGATAGCCGAACCAAGGCAGCACCAGGGTGAGGGTGTGCACTCCCAAGTGAACCAGGCCGCATGCGAGGTCGTAGATCTCGAGCGTGTCGAAGTCGTCCACCGTGCCGCCTACCACCGCGACATCGCGCAGGGCGCAATCCGTTTCGATTCGGCGGTAGCGCTCCTGGTCGGGAAACACCTTGCGCTCGACGACGCCCATGTCGAAATCACCCGCCCCGGCGATATCCTCGCAGAGCTCTTGGTAGCGTTCGGTTGCGAACAGGAGCATCGGTGGTCGCATGGCTCTGCTCGCATGACAGCACAGCTCGCTCTGACAAGCTAGTGCTTGGCCAAGACCTCGAGAAGGACGTCCGGGAGGTCGGTCATGATGCCGTCGACCCCGGCTGCGACGAGCTCTTCCATCTCTGCGGGGTCGTCGATCGTCCAGACGTGGATTTGAATCCCGTGGCGATGCGCGGCCTCGACGAAACGCGGCGTGATCACCTTCATGCCTCGAAACGATGTCGGGACCTGCAGGGCGTCGAACGGAACGACCAGGTGCTTGGACAGGCCCGCCCGGGCTAGCGCCCAGAAGCGGAGCGCGCCTTTTCGACCCGAGGATGTGGCGACTCGGCCCCGGCTATGTTTGCGAAAGGCGTCGGTGACCTCGTCGTGCGCCGAAGCGACGAGAACGCGGTCGTGAACGCCATGGTGTTCGATGAGCTCCCAGAGCCGCCGGGCCAGCGTCGGGTCTGCCGGCTTGATCTCGAGGTTGTAGCGGAGCGTCGGATCGGCGGCGAGGGCCTCTTCCAGGGTCGGAATGCCGAGGCCGGCGTGTCGAAACGCGTAGCTCCCGTCCTCGATGAACTGGTAGCCGACGTCGAGCCGTTTGAGCTCGGCAAGGCTGTGGTCACGAAGGTTGCCGCGGCCGTTGGTGGTTCGCTCGAGGGTCGGGTCGTGGAAACACACGAAGCGGCCGTCCGAGGTTTCGTGAAGGTCCGTTTCGATGTGCCGGTAGCCGAGCTCGGCGGAGTTCCGAAATGCCAGCACCGTGTTCTCGGGCCAGCGCTTAGCGCCTCCGCGATGCGCAAATGGGATGGGGGTCGTGGGGCCGAAGAAGGGACGTGGCATCGAAGACGCAGCATAGCGCCGTTTCTTCGCGGGTCTCGCAACGCTTGTCGGCGTGGGCTTTTGTGGGCATCGTGCGCCGGCGAAGGGAAACCGACCATGGCGAACGACTTGGCAGGGAAGGTCGCGATCATCACTGGCGGCGCGGGCGGCATCGGGAAGGCTCTGGCCGAGGAGATGGGGCAGCGTGGCTGCTACCTGGTGTTGGCCGACATCAACTCCGAGCTCCTCGAGAAGACGGCAGCCGAGCTTCGAGCTAGCGGGGCCCAGCTCGACGCAAAGACCGTCGATGTTCGTGACGCAGCTCAGGTGCAGGCGCTCGTCGATGCCGCACATCAGGAGCTCGGCCGCATCGACTACATGTTCAACAATGCCGGCGTGAATGTCTGCGCCGAGATTCGCGACACCGCGCTCGAGGACTGGAACGAGCTGATCGACGTGAACCTTCGAGGCGTGATCCATGGAGTTCACGCGGCCTACCCGATCATGTGCGAGCAGGGCTTTGGTCACATCATCAATACGGCTTCCGCTGCCGGCCTGATTCCCGCCGCGGCGGAAGGTGCCTATGCGGCGACCAAGCACGCCGTCGTCGGCCTGTCGTCGACCCTGCGCATCGAGGCCGCGAGCTTTGGCGTGAAGGTCAGTGTCGTGTGTCCGGGGCTAGTCGACACACCGATCCTCGACTCGACGCGCTACGTCAAGCTCGATCCGGATGCACTCCGAAAGATTTCGCCCGGGAAGCCGGTACCGCCTCGAAAAGCCGCAAAGCAGATTCTCCGCGGCGTCGAACGGAATCGGTTCTACATCGTGCTCACGGCCACCGTTCACGCGCTCTGGCGACTTCATCGATACGCGCCCCGAACCTCGCTGCGTCTCGGCCAGATCGCTGTCGGTTTGTTTCGCGGCGAGCGCGTCGACGACGATTGAGCTCAGACGAACTCGGGGCCGATCCCAATGACGCGCAGGGCCCGGTCGTGAATCCGGAACTCGGCAGGCCCGACCCCGGGGGCCTCCCCGTCGATGTCCATCCAGGCCGTGTTGGCCAAGATCTCCACCTCGATATGCCGGCCGCGGTAAGTGCTCACGATGGGGGAGCGAATGTGGGTGCCCTTGTAGAGCCGCGCCATCACCGGGAGCCCGCGCAGCGTCGAAGTCGCGCGAATCAACACCACGTCGAACATGCCGTCGGCGACCCGGGCCTCGGGCGCGAACATCATGCCGCCGCCTGCCCAGCGGCCGTTGCAGACGCAGATGTTGCTGATTTCGTGCCGACCTTCGTCCTTGCCGTCGATGCGTAGTTGGATCTGAGCTGGCTTGTACTTCATCTGGGCGCGGAGCACGGCCTTGAAGTATTTGGCCTTTCCGCTGCTCTTTGACGCCGATGCGGCGACGAGCCGGTCAACGAGGCCGCCCATGCCCATCGACGTGATGTTCAAAAAGAACCGGCTCTCGCGGTGCCCCTCGTCGTGAACGTACTGGACCCAGCCGATGTCGATGGGAACTGGCTGCCGATCGCGAATGGCCGCGCAGCCGCTCTCGAGCTCGTCCGCGCCGGGAATCATTCGTCGAAAGTCGCCGCCGGTGCCCGCGTGAAGAATGCCGAGCGTGACCTCCTCGTTGAGCCCCGATTGCATGATGCCATCGACCACCTCGCTATGGGTGCCGTCTCCGCCAAACGAAATGATCGTTCGTGCCCCGTCCGCGATCGCCTGCTTCCCGATCCGCAGGCCATCGCCCCGTGACTTGGTGAGCTGAAGGTTCACCGGGCCGAGCTGCTCGACGATTCGCGCGCTCAGATCCGGCCAATTGTCGCCGACGAAACCGTGCCGCGCCATCGGATTGGCAATCACTAGGGTCTTGCTGGGATCGAACATCGCAGAAAGCCTCGTACCGCATTTCGGGTCTTTCGGGTAGAGTTGCGCGATGCTTCTGAGAAGACTTGGCGTTGTTTTCTGCATGGCGCTTCTGGGTTGCTCCAGCAGCCCGACTTTGGACCCCTGTGCCGGCCTGTCCGAGGAGCTCTGTGCCCAGGCGGACGGAGGGCTTCCCGACGGCGGCACGTCACTTGGGTCCGAGCTCGTGGTCGACACCGACTGGCTCGAAGCGCACCTCGGTGATCCGGACGTTCAGCTCATCGACACCCGCGGGTCCGGGTACGAGGCATCCCGAATTCCAAGTGCGATCCACTTGAGGCCCGGCGAATTGGCGACGACGATCGAGGGCGTTCCCTTTCAGGTGATGTCGCCGGTGGAGGCAGAGCCGGTGCTGCGCGCCGCCGGGCTACGAAACGAGGTGACCGCCGTGGTGTACGGCGCCCCTCCGGAGTACGATCCGTCCCGAGTCGTTTGGACCCTTCGTTACTTCGGTCACGAGGACGTCCGGTATCTCGACGGTGGCTTTGCGGCCTGGGTGGAGGCTGACGGCGAGATCGAGACCGAGTCGCCAAGCGTGGAGGCGTCGGAGTACACGATCGTGGCGTTAAACGAAGATCTCCGCGTGACCGGGGACTGGGTGTTTTCGCAACTGGGTGACGATCCCTACGACATGCCGGCGATTCAGCTCGTCGACGCGCGTTCGCAGGGAGAATACGACGGCGGCCGCATTCCGAGCGCCCGCAGCGTGAATTGGACGAGGAACCTCCAGACTGGGTTCTTGCGATCGGAAACCGAGCTGGCCGGCCTCTATGACGGCATGGACCCCGCCGAGACGTCCGTGACCTATTGTGTGTCCGGGCAACGAGGCTCGTTCGCGTGGCTGACTTTGACCGCGCTCGGCTTCGAGGACGCGAGGCTGTACGATGGGTCCTGGAATGAATGGGGGAGCGGCGGTTTCCCGGTGGAACAGTAGCGGTGTCCGATCTCTTTCCCCGCCTGACCCGTGCCGACTCGCGCCTGGCGTTCATCGTCGAGGGCGAGGCCTGGACCTACGGTGAGCTTGCTGGCGCTGCGCTCGAGCATGTGGCCTTGCTCGAGCTCACTGGCGTTCGGTCCGGAGATCGGGTGGCGGTTTGGGCTCAGCCCGATCGCTGCACGGCTGCCGCCATGATCGGGAATGCGCTGGCTGGGGTGGCGACGGTGCCGCTCAACCCCAAGCTCGGCTCCGCCGAGCTCGCGCACATCTACAATGACTCCAAGCCGAAGCTTTCGTTCTGCTGCGAGCGGCACGAGTTGCCCCACGAAGCGGTTGGTGTTCCCTCGCTTCGGGCAGCGTACACGCCAGCGACCGCAATTCTGCCACCCATCCCGGTCGATGAGTCGCCTGGGATGATTCTCTACACGTCCGGCACGACCGGCCCGCCCAAGGGCGCGGTGATCACTCGGCGCAACATTGCAGCGAACCTCGATGCCCTCGCCGAGGCCTGGGAATGGACCGATCGAGACACGGTCGTTCATTCGCTGCCCTTGATTCACGCGCATGGCCTCGTGCTGGGGCTACTGGGCAGCCTACGGGTCGGCGGCGCGCTTCACTATGTTCCGCGCTTCACTCCTGACAGTGTCGCCCAGGCCCTTGGCGATCCGCGCCACGAGCAAACGATGTTCTTCGCGGTGCCTACGATGTTCCACCGGCTCGCTGAGGCTGCCGAGCACGACGCGGGCCTTCGTGAAGCGTTGGGCAAACCGCGATTGCTCGTTTCAGGGTCGGCGGGGCTCCCTTTGCGAGAGCACCAGCGGATTCAATCACTGACTGGTCGCGGGGTGCACGAGCGATACGGATTGACCGAGACGCTAATCAATTGCGGAGTCCCTGCGTCTCATGCTCCGATGCCGGGCTACGTCGGGCCCCCGCTTCCAGGCGTCGAGCTGAAGCTCGTCGATGACCAACGCCGCGAGCTCGATGCGCATGATGATCAGACGATCGGTGAAGTCGTCGTGCGCAGTGACGCGGTGTTTGCCGGCTACCTCAACCGCGAGGATGCGACCGCCGCCGTCTTGGACGACGAGGGCTGGTTTTACACCGGCGACCTCGCGACGCGAACCCAGGAGGGTGCGATTCGCATCTTGGGCCGCCGGAGCACGGACTTGATCAAGACCGGCGGCTACCGGGTGGGCGCGGGCGAAATCGAGGCCTGCTTGCTCGGGCATCCATCGGTTCGCGAGGTGGCGATCGTCGGGCGGCCCGACGACGACCTCGGCCAACGAATCGCAGCGTTTGTGGTCTTGCGTCCCGGCGAAGCCGAGGACCCCGCCGCACTAGCGGGCTTCGTCGCCGAGCACCTGAGCCCCCACAAGCGCCCGCGCGACATCGAGTTCATGGCGGAGCTGCCGCGCAACGCGATGGGCAAAGTGCAGAAGAAACTCCTAGCCGGTTAGCGGCAAGGTGTCTCGGCTGAGGCCGCATGCCTCGGCCACGTCGTCCCGGTATGCGCGCCATCCATCGACGGCCTGTTCCATCGACCGAACCACAGCGGCGCGGTCAGCGGCCGGGAGGTGATTCAGCATCACACGCCATGCGGCTTGGCGATGCTCTCCTTCGACGGAGCGGTGCGCCTTGGTGAGCGCCAGGCAATCGAGCGGGAGCCCATAGTGCTTCGCAAGCGGGTGCTCTTCGAGCGGCGGTTGCGGCCGAGGAGGTGCGGACGCATCGAGCTCGTGCCGCTCGTACGCGGTGCCCTCGATGAAGAGGGTCGCAATCGATGCCGCCACCGACCAGCCGCGATTCGTCGTGGCGTCATCCAAGAAACTGCGATACGCGCGCGCCGCCGGCAGCAGCTGAACGTTCCCAAAACGATTCAGATCCATCCCGAGTCCCTCCGGGTACATCATGAACAGGTCCGGGTGTGGTCTGCCTGCGGCCAATCCGCCGGTCTCTTCCTCGTAGAGGTTCTCGGCAAGCTCGCGCCGAACTTCGGCGATCGGGCACTGCACGTACGCGCGACCCACCATGATCGGGAAGTCCCGCACGTACACTTCCCACTCGTGCTCGAGGTGGATGTGCAGCTTGTCTCGTGGAACCAACCCATGCGTGAAACCGGGCCAAGCCCAGTGGGTCTTTCGCTCCATCTGCTGCAGCAGGGCCTCTTGAAACTCGGCTAGATCCACGCTTTCAAAGTAGAGCCTGGCGGGGCCTATGTCGAAATCAGCCGAAAATCGCGAAAAATCAGGCGTCGCCCTTGAGGTAGGTGTAGCCGCGGAGGCTCTCTTCGTAGTGCAGCATGAAGGTTCGAAGCTGGGGGAGGGTCATCCGCCCCTGATTGAGTGCACGCTCGGCCTGCTTGCGAACGCGCTCCACCATCTCCTCGGGATCATACTGCAAGTAGCGAAGCACCTCGTCGATCGAGTCTCCCTTGATCACGTTGGCCACGCTGTAGCCGTAGTCCTCCAAACGAACGTGTACAGCGTTGGTGTCGCCAAAGAGATTGTGAAGGTCGCCTAGGATCTCTTGGTAGGCGCCGCCGAGGAACATTCCCAGGAGATAGTGCTCTCCGTCGTTCACCGGATGCAGACGGAGTGAACGCTGCACCTCTTCGACGTCGATGAAGTGGTCGACGATGCCGTCGGAGTCGCAGGTCAGGTCTGCGAGCCTGGCACGAACGGTGGGCTCTTCGTCGAGACGGTGAATCGGCATGAATGGAAACAGGTGGTCCATGGCCCAGATGTCGGGCGCCGACTGGAACAGCGAGAAGTTGCAGTAGTAGATCGCCCCCATCAGGTCTTCGACGGCGTTGAGCTCTTCGGGCACGTACTTCAGCCGGCGCATGCTCCGGCGAATCTTCTCGCAGCAGCTCCAGAACAGATGCTCCGCGCGCGCGAGCTCTCGAATCCCGAGGTAGCCGAACTTGAACAGGCTCCGGGCTTCTTCGAGCGCCTGCTGCGCGTCGTGCCAGGACTCCTGCACGTTCTTGGGTTGGATTCCCTTCCAGGTCTCGTAGAACTCGTCGAGGATCCGGTGGTCGTCGGGCGAGGGTTCCTCCGGGTCCTCGAAATCGACGTGGTCGACGCCCAGGGCATCGAAAACCAGCACCGACTGGTACGCGGCGATCGATCGTCCGCTCTCGCTCACGATGGTGGGCGGCGTCACTTTCGACTTCTCGCAGGCGTCTTGGACCCCAGCCACGACGTCGTAGGCGTACTCCTGCAGGTCGTAGTTCATCGAGCCACTAAAGTCGGTCTTCGAGCCGTCGTAGTCGACCGCCAAGCCGCCGCCGACATCGAGAAAGCCCATCTCGCAACCCATCTTCGTCAGTTCGACGTAAATCTGGCCTGCTTCGCGCATGGCATTCTTCACCGGGATGATGCTCGAGACCTGGCTTCCGAGGTGGAAGTGAAGGAGCTTCAGGCAATCGAGCATGTCGCGCTTCTCGAGCTCGTCGACGACGTGCACGATCTCCGACATCGACAGGCCGAACTTCGCGCGATCGCCGGCAGAGTCCGCCCAGCGGCCCATTCCCTTACTGCTGAGCTTCGCACGAACCCCTAGGCAGGGTCTGATGCCGAGCTTCTCCGATGCGCGGAAGGCGAGCTCGAGCTCTTCGACGCGCTCGAGCACCACCACGACCGTATTGTCGAAGCGCTGCGCAACGAGCGCGGTCTCCATATAGGCGAGGTCTTTGTACCCGTTGCAGATGATGAAGCCGTCTTCGTCTTCCATCGCGGCGAGCGTGATCAGGAGCTCGGGCTTCGAGCCCGCTTCCAAGCCGAATCGCCACGGCCTTCCCGACTCGATGATCTCTTCGACCAGATGCCGCTGCTGATTGACCTTGACTGGAAACACGCCGCGGTACTTCCCGGCATAGTCGTACTCGCGGATCGCGTTGTTGAAGCACTCGTTCAAGAGCCTGATTCGGTCCTGCAGGATGTTGGGAAATCGAATCAGCAGGGGCAGATCGAGCCCGCGTTCGGCCAGCTGCTTTGTGAGATCGTAGAGATCGATCGCCCGGTCTTCGGTGGGATCGGGCCGCACTTCGACGTGACCGCGCTCGTTGATGCGGAAGTACGGCTCTCCCCAGCCCTTAATCTGGTAGAGCTTGTTGCTCTTCTTCACGCTCCAGTCGCGGGGCTCGCCGTTTCCATCCATGACGCCAGGCCATTAGCACATCAGCCGGCCGAGTGGTCACCCCAACGCCATTGCTCCACCCGCCGGGCCGTGGTAGCCGAACGCGCATGTGGGGAAGTCACAAGAGGAGCCGTCTCGGGCTAGTTATCCTGCTCTGTCTTCAGGGGTACACCTGTGAGCAGGAGGGGGCGGATCCGGGGACGCCTCTCGAGCAGGCACCCGATGAAGAGCCCAAGCGCCCCCGGACCAAAGGCAAAGTAGCGCCAGCGCCCGCCGCCGCCCCGGCACCGACGGGCACGGCCCAGCACGAGGACCTCCTCGCGCTCCTGCATCTGGCGGACGTCTACGACCCCTCCGGCCTCTTTGTCGACTTGGGCACCGCAGCGCGCCCCAAGTACACCATCGGCAACTGGAACAGTGGCTGGCTCGGCGAAAGCCGCGAGGGAGAATCACGCGTATCGACCTTCGGCAAGACGGCGCGCCTCTATCTGCCGGCCGAGAAGAAGCAAGCGATGCAGCTCCGGCTGCGGGCCAAGCCCTACGCAACCGGAGCGCTGATCGTCTACGTCAACGGCAAGACCGCGGGTGAAGCGCGCTTCTCGCAAGGCGAGGGCTTCCGTGAAATCGTGATCCCGATTCCGGAGACTCACGTTCGCTCTGGCGAGAACTCCATCATGCTGCGGGCAACCAAGACAGCCCAGGTTCGCGGCCAGGCGAGGTCGATTGCGATCGACTGGTTGCGCTTCGAGCCATCGGGCGCCGCGGAGCCGGCCGCGCCCAAGCGCGTCGAGCTGAGCCAGGTCTCGGTGGGTGGCATCGGCCGTCGGGCCATCGTTCTCGGGCCCGCTGCGCAGATCGACTGGTTCATCGAGGCGCCCGATGGGGGCACGCTCGTATTCGGGGCCGGCCTCGGTTCGGAGGCAAGCGGCAAGCTGTCACTAGAGATCAGCCGGGACGGCTCTGCCACCGCCAGCATGCCGATCGAGCTTGGGGCCGCCTGGAGTGATCAAGCGGTGTCGTTGAAGGAGCACGCCGGCGGAATCATCCGATTGCGCTTCCGCAACGAGGGCGCGGCGGATCTCGGGCTGAGCGACGTTCGCATCGTCCGGCAGGCTGCCGAACCGGCCCCGATCGAACAAGCAGCGCAAAACGTGATCGTCCTCCTGGTCGACACCCTGCGCGCAAGCAAGGTACAGGCCTACTATCCGAAGACCCGCGTCAAGACCCCGACCATCGACGAGTTTGCCGCGCAGGGCGCACTCTTCGAACGCCCGCAGTCTCCCGAGAACTGGACCAAGCCATCCGTCGCGAGCGTGCTCACCTCGCTTCATCCGGCCACGCACCGAACCAAGGAAGACGCCTCGAAGCTTCCAAAGTCCGCGCTGATGCTGAGCGAGGTTTACCAGAAAGCGGGTTTCAAGACCGCGAGCTTCATCGCCAATGGCTATGTCTCGAACGCGTTCGGTTTCGACCAAGGCTGGGATCACTACACCAACTACATCCGTGAAGCGCGGAACACCAACGCGTCGAACGTGTTTGGCGAAGCTCAGAGCTGGATCGAGAAGAACAAGGATGGTCGCTTCTTCGTCTACATTCAGACGATCGACCCGCACGTGCCGTACGACCCGCCTGCCAAGTTCCTGGAGATGTACGACGCCCAGCCGTACAGCGGGCAGGTGCAAAACCGCCGAACGCACTTGATGCTCGATGAAGCGAAGAAGAATCCGGGCAAGTACGCATTCACGAAGCGCGACAAGGAGCGGATCGAAGCGCTGCACGACGGCGAGATCAGCTACCACGACGAGTACTTCGGAAAGTTCCTCGTGAAGCTCCGCGAGCTGGGGCTCGACGAGAACACCATCATCGTCGTGACCTCCGACCATGGTGAGGAGTTTCAGGAGCACGGCTCCTGGGGTCACGGGCATTCGGTGTACCAGGAGCTCCTGCACGTGCCGCTGATGTTCCGTTGGCCCGGCGTCATTCCTGCAGGCATGCGCATCGGTCCGGTCGTCAGCACGATGGACATCGGGCCGACGGTCTTGGAGGCCAGCGGCGTTGCGATCCCGGATGCCTTCGAGGGTCGGAGCTTGCTCGGCTTCATGCGGGGCGATTGGCCCGCCGGCCCCTACGTCGCATTCAGTGACTTTCTCGACCACCGCCGGGTGATTCGCGGCGCCGATTGGAAGATGATCATCCGCGGCAACCTCAGCCAGGTCATGTTCGACCTCGGCAACGACTACTGGGAGAAGCAAGAGCTCGACGGCAGCCAGCATCCCATCGCCCAGCGCTACTTGCGCACGCTCCACGGGCAGTTCCTGGGCGCCGAGGATCGCGGTCATTGGCTGGCTGCTCCGAGCGGCTCGACGGCCAAGAAGAGTCCCGGGTTGACAGAGGAAAAGCAGGAAATGACGCCCGAGCTCTGCCGCCAGCTCGTGGCCCTCGGATACATCAGCGCCGAGTGCGACCAGCTCCTGCAAAACTGAGGTCACACAGACAACATTGCGACCGATTGCGGCCGGTATCGGTTTTGGTAGCCTCCGCGCCCATGTCTGAATTCCAGCCCAAGTTCGAAAGCCTCGTCCAAGTCTTCAACCGGTCCACCGAGAAGTTTGGGGACAGAGCGCTCTTTGGTGTCAAACGCGATGGCCAGTGGCAATGGATGACCTACGGTGAGTGGGGCGACCGCACACGGCGATTGCGAACAGCGCTTCAGCATCTCGACGTCCAGGCTGGGGATCGCGTCGCCGTAATTGCGAACAACAGTCCGGAGTGGGCCATGGGCGCGTACGCGTCGTACGGGCTCGGGGCCGCTTACGTGGCGATGTACGAGTCGCAGCTCGACAAGGATTGGAAGCACATTCTCAAGGACTGTGGCGCCAAGGTCTTGTTCGTGGCCAACGAGCAGATTGCCCAACGCGTGCGCAACTTCCGCGACGCGCTTCCGGACCTCAAGGAAGTCATCGTTTTGTCGGGCACACCGAAGGGCGGCGAGCATGCCTTCGCGGACTTGCTGCAGTACGAGGCGTCTGACCTGGTCGACCCGGGCCCCGATGCCATTGCGGACTTCATCTACACGTCGGGCACGACGGGTGAACCCAAAGGCGTTCGTCTCACGCATCGCAACCTCGCGTACAACGTCAGCGCGATGCACGTGCTCTTGCCGATGGAGCCAGACGATCGTTCGCTCTGCTTCCTTCCATGGGCGCATTCGTTTGGCCAGACGGTCGAGCTGCATGGCTTGCTATCGATGGGCGGCTCGCTCGGGCTTGCGGAGGCGGTCGACAAGATCATCGCCAACCTCGCAGAGGTGAAGCCCACCTTGTTCATCAGCGTTCCCCGGGTGTTCAACCGCATCTACGATGGCCTGCACGCGCGTATGAACGAAGAAGGCGGGCTGAAGAAGAAGCTATTCGAGAAAGCGCTAGAAACGGCGGCGGAGCGAAAGCGATTGGCCGCTAATGGCAAGAGCAGCGGCTGGCTCGATTTCAAATTCAAGATCCTCGACGGCCTCGTCTTTGCCAAGGTGCGCGAGCGTTTCGGTGGTCGTTTGAAGTACGCGTTCAGCGGAGGCGCCGCGATCTCGAAAGAGGTCGCCGAGTTCATCGACAACCTCGGCATCACTGTCTACGAGGGCTACGGCCTCAGCGAGACCTCGCCGATCGCCACGGCGAACTACCCGGGAGCCCGCAAGATCGGTTCGGTGGGCAAGCCGATTCCCGGTGTTGAAATCGAGATCGACGTTTCGGCGACCGACGACCCCGTCCAGGGCGAGGTGCTCATCTTCGGGCACAACATCATGGAGGGCTACCACAACCTCGAAAAGGCCAACTCCGAAGTCTTCGTCGAGAGAAACGGCAGGCGTGGTTTTCGTTCAGGCGACATGGGCGTCATCGATGACGAAGGGTTCCTGCACATCACCGGCCGCGTAAAGGAGCAGTACAAGCTGCTCAATGGAAAGTACGTCGTGCCGACGCCGCTCGAGGAGAAGATGAAGCTCTCGCCCTACATCTCGAACGCCATGGTCTACGGCATGAACCGCGAGTTCAACGTGGCGGTCGTCATTCCGGACTACGAGGCGCTCAAGGGTTGGGCTGCTGAGAAGGGGCTCGATCCCGACCCTGCGTCGCTGGCCAAGAGCGACGAGCTTCGGGCCCTGATCGAGGACGAGGTCAACCAGCATTCCGCCGAATTCAAAGGCTACGAAAAGGCCCGTAAGCTCTTCATCGGTGACGAGGACTTCACCACCGAGAACGGCATGCTCACCCCCACGCTCAAGCTCAAGCGCCGGGTAGTGCTCCAACGCTACAACGACGCGATCGAATCGCTCTACGCCTAGCGTCGTCCGGGCTTGGCGCCGCCCAGCCGCGAGACCAGCGTGGTGATCATGTAGCCGAGGCCGATCAAGCCCACGGCCATCATGACGTCGTTGAACGTGGGCGCGTAGAACTCGGTGGGGAACTTGTCTGCTGTCAGCTCGGCGAGCCCTTCGGCTGTCAGGGCCTGTCCTTTGAACAGCTCGCCGATTCTGGGCGGCACGCCTTCTTGAAAAGGCCAGAGGCCGAACACGGCTCCGACGAGAAGGCCCATCAGCACTCCCAAGGTTGGTTGCTCGTGACGTTCCAACACGATCTTGATCAGGTTGCTGACCACCAGGATGCCGATCGCAACGCCGACGCCGACCGGGAGCACGACTGCCATGACAGGTTCGGACGCGCTCGCGAGGTCACCGGATTTGAGTGCCTGTTTGAGGGCGTCAATCCCGCCTAGCACCGGAACGTATACCCCGAGCACCAGCAGGAGATATCCGCCACTCACGCCCGGCAGGATCATCGCGCTCGCGCCGGCAATGCCCGCGATGAACATCATGGCGAATCCATCGCGGCTCGCTCCCGCGCTCGAGCCTCCGACTTGGAGCCAGGCCAGGGCCGCCATCAGCACGAGGCCTGCCACCATTCCGGTCCAGAATGCGTTGCTCCCAGGTCGAGCCATCTGCCAGAGCACGGGGACGCCGCCGAGCGTCAATCCGATGAACAGGCTGTACATCGCCCAGCGGTGTTCGACGACTGCATCTTTGACCGGGCCGGCTCCGAGGAGAATCGCAACCATCGCGGCAACTCCCACGAGACCCAGAACGATGAATGAGCTCTTGCGAATTCGAAGCGCGCTCAGGTCCGCGAGGGCTTGGATGAACCGAGGATAGATTCCCGCTGCGAGCAACATGGTGCCGCCGCTGATACCCGGGACGAGGTTTGCAAGCCCCATCAGCGCACCGCCCAGCAAGCACCGCAGTCCCCATTTCGGGCTCATCGAGCCGTCCACCGCTGTGTTCATGCCGCCGGGTGTACGGCAGAACGACGGGGACGCCAAGCAAAGGGCCAGAGGCTGGCTAGCGCAGGTTCGAGATAGGACTTAGGTTCAGCTGGTGGGTCGCCTTTTTCTGTTGTTCACCGTCGTTCCCCTGCTTGAGCTCTACCTCTTGATCGCCGTCGGCCGGCTTCTCGGGCCGGCCGCCACCATCGGTCTGGTGTTACTGACCGGTGCGGTGGGCGCCTGGTTCGCCCGCCTCGAAGGCGCCCGGGTCATCCGGCGCTGGCAGGAGGCCATGTCGCGTCAGCAGGTGCCCAAGGACGGCGTCATCGATGGCTTGCTGATTTTCATCGGTGGCTTGATGCTGATCACGCCCGGAATCTTGACCGACTTCGCTGGTCTTTCGATGGTGATGCCGCCTACGCGCCGGGTCATCTCGGGTTTCGTTCGCAGCTGGTTCGAGAGGCAAATCGCGGCGGGCCGCGTACAAGTGTATGCGCCGGGCTACAACGGCGCGCCGGGTCGTCCCCAAGAGGTGATTGACGTCGAAGGGGAAGTCGTCGAGGTAGTCGAGGTGGTCAGCAAACCGAATCCCCCGGAGCAATTAGAGAAGTAGACATCGCGCGCGCAGTCGGCTACCAAGCGTCCATGAAAAATGTCTGGATCCTCCTGTGCTGTGTGGTGCTCGGCGCCGCGCTGACCGCCTGCAAGGGCAGCAAACCCGCACCCGCCGAGGGCGAGCCCGCCGCGGAAGCCGAAGCGCCTGCTGAAAAAGAGGCCGCCACGGAAACGATCGTGGCTCAAGGCGCTGCGCCGAATTCGATTCCCGCGCCTCCCGATGTGGCCGCGCCTCCCGAGAATGCCGAGCGTAGCGAGTCAGGCCTTGCCTGGACCGTCTTGCAAGCCGGCACCGGCGACGCGAAGCCAACTGGAGCGGACATCGTGAAGGTCAACTACACGGGGTGGACCACCAGCGGACGAATGTTCGACAGCTCCGTCGTGCGCGGACAGCCGGCAGAGTTCCCGCTGAACCGGGTCATCAAAGGTTGGACCGAAGGCGTGCAGTTGATGGTTGCGGGTGAGAAACGCCGCTTCTGGATTCCAGGTAACCTCGCTTACGGCGAGGCAGCGCCGAACGATCCGCATGCCGCGGTGGGACCACCCAAGGGGACCTTGGTGTTCGACGTGGAGCTCATCAGCTTCAAGGAAGCGCCCAAGCCGCCCGATACGCCCAAAGACGTCGCTAAGATTCCAAAGAACGCAAAGAAGACCAAGTCGGGCATCGGCTCGCGCGTGCTTTCCAAAGGGACCGGCACCGAGCACCCGAACGCGACCAGCGTCGTGACCGTGCACTACACGGGCTGGACCACGGACGGAAAGATGTTCGACAGCTCCGTCGTGCGTGGAACGCCCGCGACCTTCGGGCTCAACCAAGTCATCCCGGGCTGGACCGAGGGCTTGCAGCTCATGGTCGTCGGGGAGACGCGACGAATCTGGATTCCCGAGAATCTGGCCTATGACGGCCGACCCGGACGCCCGGCAGGGATGCTCGTCTTCGACGTCGAGCTCCTCGACATCAAATAGCAGCAGCCAGCCGCTGAATCTGGCCGCAATCGCCCGGGTTGACGAAAAATAGATCCGAATTGCGCGGTCGTGCGTCTACCAGCCCAAGTGAGGAACAACCGATGAAGCAAGCATTCGCGATTTTGGGTTTGTGTGTGGTCATGGCGTGGCCGACGACGTCACGCGCTTTCTGTGGATTCTACGTGAGTGGGGCCGATGCCTCGCTCTACAACAACGCGACCATGGTCGTGATGATGCGCGAGGGCACGCGGACCGTGCTGTCGATGCAGAACAACTACCAGGGCCCGCCGGAAGACTTCGCGATGATCGTTCCGGTGCCGGTCGTGCTGCAGGAAGAAAACGTGAAGACCTTGCCGCCGGAGATCTTTTCTCGGGTCGACAAGCTCGCCGCGCCCCGCCTGGTCGAATACTGGGAGCAGGATCCCTGTAGTCCGATGGTCGTCTACGAGATGGCAGCGGGTGCGCCGATGGCGCGAAGGGCCAAGTCGAGTGCAGACGCGGAAGACGACTCGAAGTTTGGCGTCACCATCGAGGCGCAGTTCAAGGTGGCCGAGTACGACATCGTCATTTTGAGCGCGAAGGATTCCGGAGGCCTCGACAAGTGGCTGCGGAAGAACGAATACAACATTCCGAAGGGCGCCAACGCGGTGCTTCGTCCGTACGTCGAGCAGAACACGAAGTTCTTCGTCGCCAAGGTCGATGCGGAGAAGGTGACGTTCCGCGACGGCAAGGCGGTGCTTTCGCCGCTGCGCTTCCACTACGATGCGCCGACTTTCACGCTGCCGGTGAGACTTGGGCTGCTCAACAGTGCGGGCAAGCAGGACTTGATCGTGCACCTTCTCGGCAAGCAACAGCGCTACGAGGTGGCCAACTACAAGAACGCGTCGATTCCGACCAACATCAGGGTCGAGGACAGCGTTCGGAAGACCTTCGGCGCCTTCTATGATGCGCTCTTCGAGCGAACGATCGAGAAGAACCCCGGCGCGGTGGTGACGGAGTACGCATGGGACGCGACGACATGCGACCCCTGTCCGGAGCCTCCGCTCAGGCCCGATGAGCTGGCTACCCTCGGCGCTGACGTGCTCGTGCCAGGTGAGAAGGATCCGTACTCCGACATTCCTGGTGTGGTGCCGCAGAGGCGGCCTCCGCCGACGCTGGATGCCTTCCGGCTTCGTGCTTACGCGTCTGCACTATCGCTACGACAAGGATGGGCTCGACGAGGACCTCGTGTTCCGTGCGGCGGGTCCGATCGTGGGCGGCCGTGGGATGCCCGATCAGAAGGGTGAGCTCGGAGAACGGCGCGCGCAGGCCTCGAGCGTCAACAACTTCCAGGGGCGGTACGTGATTCTGCACCCCTGGGAAGAGAAGATCGCCTGCGAGAATCCGCAGCGGGGCACTTGGGGCGGACCGCCTGGTGGCCCGACACCGAGGCCCTTTGCTGCGGGCAACACTGCGCTCAAGGGCACGACAGGCAAGACGCTGACCAATCAGCTGCCTGTGCTGATCCAGACCGACATCCCGGAGCTCGACCTCAAAGCGGGCGTGGTGGAGGGTGTGCCGAAGCGCAAGATTGAGAAGGGCGAGAAGAAGAAGAGCGGAGCGAACGGCGATGCGAGCACCTCGGACGGTTGCAGCGTGAGCGCGGCGAAGAGCGCGTCGCTCGGTTGGATCGCGCTCTGCTTCGTTGCTATGTGGCTGACCAGGAGACGCACAGCTCAATAGCTCATGGCAGAATTCATCTTCACGATGAAGGGGGTGACGAAAGTCCATCCCCCGGACAAGAAGATCATCGAAGACCTCTATCTTTCGTTCCTTCCGAACGCGAAGATAGGGGTCATTGGTGTGAATGGCACCGGTAAGTCGACGCTGCTGCGCATCATGGCGGGGGTCGATGACACGTTCACCGGTGAGGCCTGGATTCGTCCGGGTGCGAAGGTGGGCTACCTGCCGCAGGAGCCGGACCTCGGTGACGCCAAGACGGTGCTGGAAGCGGTCGAGGCTGGAGTGTCTTCGGTGCGTGCGGTTCTCGACGAGTTCAACGAGCTCAGCATGAAGCTCGGTGAGCCGATGAGCGATGACGAGATGGCGAAGCTGCTCGACCGGCAGGGAGCGCTTCAAGACAAGATCGATGCGGTCGACGGCTGGAACCTAGAGAGCACGCTCGAGATCGCGATGGACGCGCTTCGCTTGCCGCCGCCGACGCCGACCCGAACTTGCTATCGGGTGGTGAGAAGCGCCGGGTCGCGCTGTGCCGCTTGTTGCTCGAGAAGCCGGAGCTCTTGTTGCTCGACGAGCCGACCAACCACCTGGACGCCGAGTCGGTCGCCTGGTTGCAGGGCTACCTCCAGAAGTATCCGGGCTGCGTCATCCTGGTCACCCACGATCGGTATTTCTTGGACGAGATTGTGGAGTGGATACTCGAGCTCGACCGCGGCGAGGCGCACCCGTTCAAGGGCAACTATTCTCAGTGGCTCGAGGCCAAGGAGGCGCGGCTCGCCCAAGAAGAGAAGAAAGACAGTGCTCGAAAGCGCAAGATCACGCGGGAGCTCGAATGGGTGCGCTCGTCGCCGAAGGCCAGACAGGCCAAGAGCAAGGCGCGCATCACCGCGTTCGAGAGCCTGGTCGCCGACGCGGCCAAGGCCCGTGGTGACGCCAACGAGATTCGTATTCCTCCGGGGCCGCGGCTCGGAACACAGGTGTTTGAAGTCAATGGGGTGAGCAAAGCGTACGGCGACAAGCTCCTGTTCGAAGACCTGAGCTTCATCGTGCCGCGCGGGGCCATCGTTGGCATCGTGGGGCCGAACGGCGCTGGTAAGACGACCTTGTTTCGAATGCTGGTGGGCGAAGAGACACCCGACTCGGGGAGCATCACCGTTGGTGAGACCGTCGCGCTCTCGTATGTCGACCAGAGCCGCGATTCGCTCGATGACGCCAACAACGTCTTCAAGGAGATCACAGACGGCGCTGACGAGATCGACGTCGGTGGCGGCACGGTGAAATCGCGCGCCTACGTCGGCTGGTTCAACTTCCGCGGCAGCGATCAGCAAAAGCCGGTCAAGAACCTCTCGGGTGGCGAGCGCAACCGTGTGCACCTGGCCAAGCTGCTCAAGAGCGGCGGCAACGTCTTGCTCCTCGACGAGCCGACGAACGACATTGACGTCGATACCTTGCGTTCACTCGAAGAAGCAATCCTCGCCTTCCCTGGCTGCGCGATGATCATCAGCCATGATCGCTGGTACCTCGACCGCATCTGCACGCACATCCTCGCGTTCGAAGGCGACAGCCGGGTCGTCTGGCACGAAGGCTCCTACGCCGACTACGCCGCCGACCGAAAAGCCCGCCTAGGCCACGACGCCGACATCCCCCACCGAATCAAGTACCGAAAGTTCTCCAGATAGGGACACTCTCCTACCCTCCAAGCACCCGAGATCAGGCAGTTTCTCAGGCAAAGATCGCAGCGCTACCCGTTCCAGACCTCGGGGAGGACCTCGCGCGGACGTGCCCAAGGCGCTGCGATCTTTGCCTGGGGATCGGCGTGGTTTCGGGAGGTTAGGGGGTAGGAGAGTGTCCCCTTATGAGCAATTCGGTGATTTCTGGTTCTAGGGCGGAGTGGCCGGAGTGGGGGGCGATTTTTAGGGTGCTGCGGGGCCAGGCGCGGTGGAGCTCGTAGGCGCTTTCGGCTGGGCAGACGATGTCGTAGCGGCCTTGGACGATGAGGGCCGGGATGTGCTGGATGCGGTCGATGTTGCGTAGGAGCTGGTTGTCGTCTTGGAAGAAGCCGCCGTTGATGAAGTAGTGGCACTCGATGCGGGCGAACGCCTCAGCGAAGGTTGCATCGCCCGTGCGTTCGATCAGCGCCGGGTCGGGGACGAGTCTGCTGGTGCTGCCTTCCCACATGCTCCATGCGCGCGCCGCTCGAATGCGCTCTGAGCGGTCGGTGCTGGTGAGGCGGCGGTAGTACGCGTCGACCAGGTTGCCCCGCTCCTCTGCCGGAATCGGCTCGAGATACTTCTGCCAAGCCTCAGGGAAGATTCGGCTCGCCCCTTCTTGGTAGTACCAGTCGATCTCGCGTTGCCTGAGCAGGAAGATGCCCCGCAGCACCATGTCTGTGACGCGTTCCGGATGTTCTTGGGCGTAGGCTAGCGAGAGTGTGCTTCCCCATGAGCCACCGAACAGCTGCCAGCGCTCGATGCCGAGGTGCTCCCGGAGTCGCTCCATGTCGGCGATCAGATCCCAGGTCGTGTTGTTTTGCAGCTCCGCGTGGGGGGTGCTGCGGCCGCAGCCGCGCTGATCGAAGAGAATGATGCGGTACTCATCAGGGTCCCAGAACCTGCGGTGCACTGGGCTAGAACCGCCGCCTGGCCCTCCATGTACGAAAACCGCTGGCTTCCCCTTGGGATTGCCACATTGCTCGAAGTAGACCGAATGCACCTCATCGACCCGGAGGTGCCCGGCATCGTACGGCTCGATCTCTGGAAATAGCCCCGCCATTGGCAGCGCGAATGACAGCACGTTCGCGGACTGGCGCAACCGACCACAGTGACTATCTTGCCGCCCGGGCATGGGCCAGAACGAATACGAGCGCCGCCGCACTTTTGCGATCATCTCGCATCCGGATGCCGGTAAGACGACATTGACCGAGAAGCTTCTGCTCTACGGGGGTGCCATTCATGCGGCCGGCGCGGTCAAGTCGCGCAAGGCAAAGCGCTCGGCCGTCAGCGATTGGATGGCGCTCGAAAAGCAGCGCGGCATTTCGGTCACGACCTCGGTCTTGCAGTTCGAGTACGACGACATTCGCTGGAACCTGCTCGACACGCCGGGCCACAACGACTTCAGCGAGGACACCTATCGCACGCTGATGGCGGCCGACTGCGGCATCATGATTCTCGACGCCGCAAGGGGCGTCGAGCCGCAGACGCGCAAACTCTTTCACGTGTGCCGGATGCGCAACACGCCGGTCGTCACCTTCATCAACAAGATGGATCGACCCGCCCGCGATGCCTTCGCCTTGATGAGCGAGGTCGAAGAAGTGCTCGGCGTGAGCACGGTGCCGTTCACTTGGCCGATCGGAAGCGGCGATTTGTTCCAAGGGGTCTACGATCGCATCAACAAGCTCGTGATTCGTTTCGAGCGCTCGTCCGAGGGCCAGGCGAAGCGCGCGGTGATGAAAGTCACCGGCCTCGACGACCCCGAGCTCGACGCGCTGCTCGGCGAAGAGCCAGCGCAAACTCTACGTGACGAGGTCGAGCTCCTCGACGGTGCCGGCGAGGAATGGGACGAAGAGCGCTTCCTCGCCGGTGAAATCACGCCGGTGTTCTTCGGAAGCGCCCTCACCAACTTCGGCGTCGAGCCCTTCTTGCGTTCGTTCAAGGGCCTTTGCCCCCCGCCCGGCAAGCGCGAAGCGACCGGAGACGTGGTCGTGAGCCCGGGCGACGATCGTTTCAGCGCATTCGTGTTCAAAGTGCAGGCCAACATGGATCCGTCCCACCGGGACCGGATCGCGTTCGCTCGAATCTGCTCTGGCAAGTTCGAAGGCGGGATGCGCGTCCACCACTTCCGGCTCGGCAAAGGAGATCCGTCTCAATCGGGCCGAGCAGTTCTTCGCGCAAGAGCGCGAGAGCGTGCTGCAAGCGTACGCGGGCGACATCGTGGGCCTCTACGACCCAGGGCTCTTCCGAATCGGTGACACGCTCTCGACGAACGGACCGATGAGCTTCGACGCGGTTCCGCAGTTCTCACCGGAGCACTTCGGGCGTCTGCAGCTCCTCGATCCGCTCAAGCGGAAGCAACTCAAAAAAGGCATCCAGGAGCTTTCGGAAGAAGGCACCGTGCAGCTCTTCGTGGAGCCGGGTCGCGAGAAGGATCCGGTGTGCGGCGTTGTGGGTCGCTTGCAGTTCGATGTGCTCATGTTCCGTCTCGAGCACGAGTATGGCGCTAGGGTCACATTCGACCTGCTGCCCTACCAGCACGCGCGCTGGGTGACTGGGGCGGCGGACTGTAAGGAACTGAAGGCGAAACGAGTCCCGATGGCCGTCGTCGACCGGGATAATCGCCCGGTCGCGCTGTTTCGCGATCAGTGGGAGCTCGGCCGCGCCGAGCGCGACAACGAGAATTGGACCTTCCACGAGACCGCCCGG
Source organism: uncultured delta proteobacterium (assembly GCA_963716775.1). Classification (GTDB taxonomy): domain Bacteria; phylum Myxococcota_A; class Polyangia; order Polyangiales; family Houyiibacteriaceae; genus SG8-38. Next base: position 84,650 of record CAVQUI010000005.1, on the reverse strand, counting down.
ATCGTGGCGGCCGCGTGAATACAGGGGTGAAGCGCCCGTCCAAAACCGGCATACTTGAGGGCAAGGGGGAACGAGCAAATGATGAAGAATGCCACCAGAGTCGGTCTGATGTTGGCTGCGTGCATGGCAGTCCCGGCGGTTTCTCAGGCCGATGCGACGACGTTTCGAGTCCAACCCGACGGCAAAAGCCGTGTGGTTTTCGTCTCGGACGCGCCGCTCGAGACGATGACGGGGAAAAGCTCGAAGGTGAGCGGCACCCTGACCGTCGATCCGGCGGACATCAGCAAGACGAGGGGCTCATTCGAAGTACCGGTCGTTTCGATGACTACCGACAACGACCTGCGCGACGAGCACCTGCAAGGCGACGGGTGGCTCGACGCCAAGAAGACCCCGAACATCCATTTCGAGATCACTGAAGTCATCCTGGGCAAGAAGGATTCGCAGGAGCTCAAGCCGGGCAAGGACCGCAAGGTTCAGGTGAAGGGAAAGTTCACCGCTCACGGTGTGAGCAAGCCCGTCATCGCGAAGGGGACCGTGAACTGGTCCGGCAATCAGCTTCACATCAAGGCGAAGTTCACCGCGGCGCTCGAAGACCACAATATCTCGGTTCCGTCGATCGTCCGGCTGAAGGTCGCGAACGACATTGCCGTGTCCGTCGACCTCTGGGCCGTCGCGAACTAGCTAGGCGACCGTCAGCCCCCTCGGGGATGCGTTGCATCGGCCTCACCGGGGAGTAGGCCGGTGCGCTCGAGCAGGGGATCGAGGTCCGGCCCTCGCCCCATGAAATCCTCGTAGAGTTTCTCGGCATCTTCGCTGTTTCCCTTCGATAGGATCGCGTCTCGGAACGCGCGCCCGACCTCGGGGTTGGTGATGCCTTCCCGCTTGAAGCGGGTGAAGGCGTCGGCGTCGAGCACCTCCGCCCATTTGTAGCTGTAGTAGCCGGACGCGTAGCCGGTTGGATGGGCGAAGACGTGGCCGAAGCCTGCGAGCATCGCGTAGTCGTCGGGGAGCTTGGCCGACGAATGGGCCTGGATGATCTCTCTGCGTAGTCCATCACCTCTCCGTGTCGCGCCGGGTCGTAGTCGCGGTGAAGCGCGAGGTCGACCCCGGCAAAGCCCAACTGCCGCATCTGCGCGTTGGCGGCACGGTAGGTCCGAGCACGGACCATCTTCTCGTAGAGCGCGTCCGGGATTCGTTCGCCGGTTTCGTAGTGCGCGGCGAAAAGGTCGAGGCCGCTCCGCTCCCAACACCAGTTCTCCATGATCTGCGAGGGCAGCTCCACGAAGTCCCAGGCGACGTTCGTGCCGGCGAGGCTCCGCACGCTCACGCGGCTGAAGCAGTGGTGAAGCAAGTGGCCGAATTCGTGAAAGAGCGTTTCGACCTCGCGATGCGTGAGAAGCGCTGGTTTGCCGCCGACGGGCGGATTGACGTTTGCGCAGAACAGGCCGAGTTGCGGCTGCGGCCGACTTTCCTGATAGGGAGCGCTGATGAGCGAGTTCATCCAGGCGCCCCCGCGCTTGTTCTCGCGCGGAAACAGGTCGACGTAGAAGGCAGCGATCATCGTGCCGTCGGGGTCATGGATGGCATAGGACCTGACCTCGGGGTCCCAGACTCTGGCGTCCCGCTCGACAATCTCGATTTCGTAGAGCGCTTGTGCGGTCGCAAAGAGGCCGTCGAGCACGCGGTCGAGTGGGAAGTACGGCCGAAGCTCCTCTTCGTTGAAATCGTATTTCGCCTGCCGTTGTTTCTCCGCGTAGTAGGCGATGTCCCAGGGCTCGATCGCCTTGGCCGAGTCGCCTTCGATCTCGTTCCGAAAGGCTTGAAGCTCCTGGTTTTCCAGCTCGAACGCCTTCTCGGTTCGCCTGCGGAGATCGTCGATGAACGCCCTTGCCTTCGCGCCTGCCTTGGCCATTCGATCTTCGGTCACTAGGTCGGAGAAATCCGAGTAGCCAAGCAGCTTGGCCTTGGCACGACGAAGCTCCAGAATTCGAGCGATGAGCCTGCGGTTGTCGCGTTCGCCCGAGACCGCCCGCGTGTTGTAGGCGCGCCACACATGCTCACGGATTTCGGAGTCGTCCAAATACGTCAGCACGGGAATCATACTCGGCGCGTGCAGAGTGAACCGCCAACCCCGCAGACCCTTTTCGCTCGCGTTCTCCGCCGCCGCGTGCTTTGCGCTATCGGGTAGGCCGGCAAGCTTGCTTTCGTCGCTGATGAGGATCTCGAAGGCGTTGGTCTCGTCCAAGACGTTCTGCGAGAAGTCCGTCGTCAGCTTGCTGAGCTCGACCTCAACCGCCTGCAGCTTGGCTTTGTCTTCGGGACAGAGCCCTGCACCGTGCCGCCGGAAGTCATCGAGCGTCTTTTGTAAGAAGCGCTTCTCGGTTGGCGGAAGCGCTGCCGCTTCATCGGTTTCCGCAAACGCGCGCACGGCTTGGTAGAGCCCGTCGTTCATTGCGAGCTCCGACCAGAACGCGCTCACCTTTGGGTGCGTCGCGTTGTATGCGGCGCGCAATGCGTCGTTGGTTGCCACGCTTTCGAGATGGCCCACTACAGTCGACGCCCGTTCGAGCATCTCGGTGGCCTCCTCGACCGCGCTCAGCGTATTGGCGTAGCTGCGAGGCTCCTCGCTCGTCGCGATGGCATCGATACTGGCCTGGGCCTGGGCGATGAGCTCATCGATTGCCGGCTCCACCTGCGCGGCTTCGATTTGGTCGAAGGGAATCTCGAATCCGAGTCGGATCAACGGGTTAGACATCGCTGAAGCCTAGCAGCGGGACCGGGTTTGCGTGGCTCTCTACCAAATGGTAGAGAGCCGGGTCGGGCGCTAGGAGCTCCAGCGCACCGGCGACTCGGGAGAATCGATATGGCGGTACCTTCGCGTTACATCCTCCACCAGGGGCCGATGCTCGGCGCCCTTGCTCGGGCGGCTTTCGTCGCCGTGAAGAGCGCGTCCGGGCAACCCAACAAGGCGCCGGCCCAGGTTCCCGGCCCGATCATTTCCGCGAGTATCCCCCCGCGACCCGCCGACCTGGTTCGCGATTACATTCGCCACGTAGGCGGAGACCCTGGTTGGTACAGGGGCCAGGTCCCTGCTCATCTGTTCCCGCAGTGGGTCTTCCCGCTCCAGGCGCGCGGCATCGAAGGGCTCCAGTACCCGATCCAGCGTGTTCTCAACGGTGGCAGCCGCCTGCAGATGAACGCGCCTCTCCCGCTCGGCGAGCCCTATGAGCTCAAGGTGCAGCTCCTCGACATCGACGACAACGGTCGACGCGCAGTGGTTCATCAGCGCGCGACGACGTCGACCTCGACTCATCCCGAAGCGATCGTTTGCGATGTCTACGGCATCGTCCCGCTGGGCGGTGGCGACAAGTCGGCCAAGCGCAAAGACGATCGACCGCGCGTTCCGGTCATGGCCAAAGAGCTCGCACGTTGGAAGCTCGGGACTCACGTCGGCCTGGAGTTCGCCAAGCTCACCGGCGACTTCAATCCGATTCATTGGATTCCGCCCGCGGCTCGTGCCAACGGCTTTCCTAACATCATCAACCACGGCTTCTCCACGATGGCTCGTGCCATCGAAGGCTTGAACCGTTCGCTCTTCTCCGGCGACGTGAGCCGGCTCGAATCGATCGACGTGAAGTTTACGAAGCCCTTGGTGCTCCCGGCCAAGGTCGGCCTCTACATCGAGGATGACAGTGTGTTCGTAGGGGACGCGCCCGGCGGCCCCGCCTATCTAGTTGGAACCTATTCAGTGAGGAGCTGAGCTCGAATGACGGATCTTCTGCTCGAAAACGAGAACGCGCGAAAACTGGTCAAGACCCTTGGCCTCCCGATTCCTGTGCCGGAGAAGCTGGCGCGGGCCAAAGGCCCCTACGAGGAGCGGCCCCTAGACGACAAGAAGGTGCTGGTCTGCGGCGTTGGCGCGCTACAGGGCGTGCTTGCCCAGATCCTGACCAAGGCCGGCGCCAATCCCTGGGTCGTCGGGACCTCGGAAGCCGCCTTGCAACCTTTTGCAGGCCCCGGTGAGGCTTGGGCGAGGGCGCCGAAGCTCGTAGCGCCTGGCGAGGCGCCGGAAGGCGAGCGCATCGACGCCATCGTGTTCGACGGGACGGGACTCGAGACTCCCGAGGACCTTCACCAACTCTATGCCTTCATCCATCCCTGGATTCGCCGGCTCAATCGCTCCGGACGGGTCGTGGTGATCGGTCGTCCCGCCGCAGACGCCAAGAAGCCAGTTCATGCGGCAACCCGCGCGGGCCTCGAAGGCTTCACCCGGAGCCTCGCAAAGGAAATTGGCGCCAACGGATCGATTGCGAACTCTGTGTTCGTACAAGAAGGCGCCGAGCCGCGACTCGACGCGGTTCTTCGCTTCCTCTTGTCCCCGCGTTCGGCATACATCAGCTGCCAGCCATTTCACGTCACGGCTCTCGCCAAGGGTGAAGAGGCGCCAGACACGCACGTGCTGGGTGGAAAGGTGGCGCTCGTCACCGGTGCGGCGCGCGGCATTGGCGAGGCGACCGCCGAGCTTCTCGCCGCCGAAGGCGCGCATGTGGTTTGTCTCGACCGGCCGGCCGATGACGCGCCGTGCAGCAAGGTCGCGCAGCGGATCGGCGGCTCCACACTTCTGGTCGACATCACCGACGTGGATGCGCCGGAACGAATCGCCGCCGAGCTCAAGGAGCGCTTCGGTGGCGTGGATGTCGTGGTGCACAACGCCGGAGTGACACGCGACAAGACACTCGGGCGCATGACGCCCGACGCCTGGGACATGGCGGTCGACATCAATCTCGGCGCTGTCATTCGCATCACCGACACGCTGCTTCGGGACGAGGTGCTCAGGCCAGGTGGGCGGGTCATTTGCCTCTCGTCGGTCTCCGGAATCGCCGGCAATCGCGGGCAAACGAACTATTCGGCGGGCAAGGCGGGCATCGTCGGCTTTGTCGAGGCGCTCGCTGCCAAGGTCGCCAAGAAGGGCATTACCGTCAACGCGATCGCGCCGGGCTTCATCGAGACGCGGCTCACCAATGCAATGCCGGTAGCGCTCCGAGAGGTCGCGCGCCGCATGGCCGCGGTAGGGCAGGGCGGCAAGCCCGAAGACGTCGGTCAGGCGATCACCTTTTTGGCAACACCCGGCGCCGTAGGCCTCAGCGGTCAAACCATTCGCGTCTGTGGCGGCGCACTGATAGGAGCATGAACATGGCTAAGAAGAAGAATGGTTGGGGGAAGAAGCGACGTGCAGTCGTCGTAGCTGGTGTCCGGACCCCGTTCGTCAAAGCCTTCGGGAAGTTCCTCAAGCTCGACAGCATCGACCTGGGTGACATCGCCGTGCGAGCGCTCCTCGAGCAGACGGACGTTCCGCACCAAGAGATCGACAGCATCGTTTGGGGCGGAGTCATCCTGCCTTCGCACGCGCCCAACATTGCGCGGGAGATTGCGCTCGACTTGCGTCTTCCGCCGAGCGTCGAAGGCATGACCTGCACCCGCGCCTGCGCGTCGGGTCTGCAAGCCGTCACCCTCGCGGCTGCGGCGATCGAGCGTGGGGAGGCGGACGTGGTGATCGCGGGTGGTTCGGACTCTACGAGCAACGCCGCGCTCAACCTGCCGCAGAAGGCGGTTCACGCGCTCGCCCCGCTTGCGTTCGGGAAGGCCTCCACGCCTGCCGACTATCTCGGGGTCCTGTCCCAGTTGATGCCGATCACCGAAATTCTCCCGAAGATGCCCAAAATTGCGGAGCGCACGACCGGTGAGGTGATGGGCGAGTCCGCCGAATCGATGGCGAAACGCAACGAGATCACGCGCGAGGCGCAGGATCGTTTCGCGGAGCGTTCGCATCATCGCGCGGCCCAAGCGATCGCCTCAGGTCGTTTCGATCACGAGGTCACGGCAGTGGAGGCGCCAGACGGCTGGGTGCACGCCGACAACCTCGTTCGAGGCGATACCACTTTCGAGAAACTCTCGAAGCTCCGTCCTGTGTTCTCGAAGGACGGTACCGTCACCGCGGGCAATGCGTCGCCTTTGACGGATGGTGCGGCAGCGGTCTTGTTGATGAGCGAAGACAAGGCGCGCGCCCTCGGATACAAGCCGCTCGCTGCGTTCCGCAGTTGGTCGTACGTCGGTGTCGACCCGGCAGATCAGTTGCTGATCGGGCCTGCCCTGGCGATGCCGCAGGCGCTCGACCGCGCGGGCATGGAGCTCAAGGACATGAGCATGGTCGACATGCACGAAGCGTTCGCGGCGCAGGTGCTCTCGGTGACCAAGGCGCTTGCGAGCAAGGGCTTTGCCGAGCTGAGGCTTGGCAGGAGCAAGGCCGTCGGCGAAATAGACGAGGACAGCTTCAACATCTACGGTGGCTCGCTTTCGCTCGGACATCCGTTCGGAGCCACGGGCGCGCGAATGGTGACCACGGTAGCCAACGAGCTTGCGAGCAGCGGCAAAGAGACGGCTCTGCTCGGGATCTGCGCGGCTGGCGGTCTCGGGGCAGCGGCCGTGCTCGAAGCGGTCCACTGAGCGTGCGCGTGGGGGCGGCACTTGCGGTGGTGCTCCTGCTCACCTGCGCCGGCTGCACCAAAAGGGAGCCACAGGGTCCGGGGCGCATCGTCACTTTGGATTCCGAGGTCCCCGGTCTATCCGGGCTGACCTCGGACGATCACGGTGCTTTTTGGGCTCCGGGCGAAGACGGGGGGTCGGTCATCCGGATCGATCCTGAGACCTTCGGCGTCACCCGCTACGCTGTGGTGGGCACGCCGCCCGGGACCGATCTCGAGGCCATGGCCTGGGTCGACGGGACGCGATTCCTGCTCGGCACCGAGACCCAGGAGAGGGGACGGCTCCAGGATGTGCTCCTCGATGGCAGGCTCGACGCCGGAAGATTCGTGGTGACCGCCGTCGGCCACCTCGACTACGCGCGCTGGCAGCTGACCGCTCCAGATAACCGTGGCATCGAAGGGATTTGTCACGTAGATGGCCTCCTCGTGTTGGCGACGGAGCTCGTGGAACCGCAACGCAATCGCCGATGGGCACCCGTTGGGATGTTTGATCCGAAGACGCAGGCTTGGACCGCGCACCGGGTGCAGCTCACGAGCAAGACAGGGAAGCTCGCGGCACTGAGCTGCAAGCTCATCGGCGAGGCGGTCGTGGCGATCGCCGTCGAGCGCCACTACGGCGTCTCGCGCCTCATTCGTTTCCAAATCCCCAGGGGACCCGAGGGGCAGTGGATCGAACCGACCCTCGTCGCAGATCTGTCCGAGCTCGTCTCACCGCTACCGAACTTCGAAGGGCTCGTCTGGATGGGGGACGGGTCGGCGGTCGTCGTCACCGACAACAAGCACCGGGGCGCTACGGGCGAGCCCAGCCGGCTCTACACCATCCCTGCGAGTGCGATTCGATGAGGCCCGCTGCGCTCGCTCTCCTGGCGACCTTGGCTCTCGCGGGAAGCGTTCGGGCCGCACCGCTCGAGCTGAATCGCGAGGTCGCCGAGCACGTTAGGGAGATTCACGCCCGCAATCCCGAGCTGCTCGACGACGTGTTCTCAAAGATGGGCGGCTCGAGCGTCGCGAGCAAAGCATTCCTGCACTGCTTCGCGGCACCCCACGTCGAGCTCGGCGAATACGAGGCTCTTTCCGAGACCCTGGCGATCTTCGCAAACGGCCGGCGCAATTCCTTCAACCGCGAAAGCCAAGCGGCCGGCGTGAGCTGGAACCTCCGTTATGTCCTAAGCGGACGTCCCGCCAGCTTCCGCAAAGAGCTCGAGCTCACTCAGGCACGCTGGGCACTAGTCTTGTTCGGCGCCAACGATGCGCAAAACGAAAACGAGCGCGTCTACTTGAAGCGCCTGGTGTACGTGGTCGAAGAGCTGGAGTCGATGGGCGTCGTCCCGATCCTCGGTTCGGCGCTGCCAAGAAGAAACGCCCACAAGGACCGATGGATCAGACGCTTCAATGCGATCACCGAAGCGGTTGCTGAGCACTGGTCACTCCCGTTCATCGACTACCACGCCGCGCTGAGCGCCTTGCCGCGCAAAGGGCTTGCGCGAGACGGTGTGCACCCGAACGTGCTGGGACAGGGTGGCTTGCACGCAGCGTGTCAGTTGACGGAGACGGGCCTGCGCTACGGGAACAATGTGAGGAATCTGTTGACGCTGGAGATGCTGGACGCGCTACGGAGCGTCGTGGCGGCGGAGGACAGGGGCACCGACGCTGGCGCTGACGCTGGCACTGACGCTGGCACTGACGCTGGCACTGACGCTGGCACTGGCACTGACGCTGGCACTGACACTGGACGCTGGCACTGACACTGACACTGACGCTGGCACTGACACTGGCACTGGCACTGGCACTGGCACTGACCCGGTCCCCGATCCTTTCCCCTTCTCCGATCTCGTCTCCAAAACCAGTCTCCCCCCGCCGAGGCCCTCCCCAAGAACTGCGGCGCCTCCCAGTCGGGCTCCCGTTTTTACCGTCACCGGGTCGAGCTCGGCGAGCGCACTCGGCTTCGGGCGTCTGCTTTGGACCTTGCCGGCTACAAGCACCGGGTTCTCTGGGTTCGAGTCGAGGAAGATGGCGAGCGCTGTGTCCGCCGGCGCACTCAGACCTTGGAGCTGGATGCCCAGCCTGGAATGTGGGATCTGATCGTCGAGGTTCCCGAGCGTGCTGCGCAGGAGGGACAGATGCTGATTCTCATCACCCGCAACCCGCGCTGAAGATGCCCGACGCCGATCAGATAAGGATTCACGAGATCTACGAGTCGATTCAAGGCGAGTCGACGTTCGCAGGCTTGCCTTGCACCTTCGTGCGGCTCTCTCGCTGCAACCTGCGTTGCCGCTGGTGTGACACGCCTCAGGCTTTCGAGGGCGGAACGCAAATGCCGCGCGCCGAGGTCTTGAAAAAGGCGCTTTCGTATGGGACGCCGCTCGTCGAGCTCACCGGGGGCGAGCCGCTCCTGCAGGCCGGCGCGATTCCCCTGCTCAAAGAGCTCTGCGACTCGGGGCGCACCATCCTTCTCGAAACCAGCGGCGAGCGTGACATCTCCGAGGTCGATCCTCGCGTGCATCGAATCATGGATCTCAAAGCGCCGGGTAGCGGGGAGTCTGAGCGAAATCGATGGGAGAACATCGCGGACCTCGGCAAGCGAGACGAGGTCAAGCTCGTCCTGTCCGATCGCGCCGACTACGACTGGGCCAAGGGCGTCATCGAGGAGCACGGCCTCGCGGATCGGGTGAACGCGGTGTTGCTCAGTTGCGTCTGGGGAGAGCTCGACCCGAAGGATCTGGTGAGCTGGGTTCTCGAAGATCAGTTGCCGGTGCGCGTGCAGATGCAAATGCACAAAGTGATTTGGGACGCGAGCGCCCAGGGAGTCTAGAGCATGCCATTGGACCCGGAATTCGTTGCTGATTGCCCGTACGGCCCCGGAGCGATTTGTATCGACGAGCTCGTCGAGATCGACAAAGAAGCCGGCATCGTGCGTGCGCGGATGACTACGCGCCCCGACCTTCCGATCACTCGCGATCAGCGGGCACACCCGGTGCGGCATCCGCGGCACGTCAGCGGTGGCCTGATGGTGCACCTGACGGGGATACTCGGCTTCATGCACACGTATTATGTTCTTGGCCTTCGGCACGTCGACGGCTGGATCGGCTACGGCGGTCGGATCTACGACGCGCGCTTCGCCGCACTCGCGAAGATGGGGTCGCCGCTCGATATGGAGCTTCGTGCCACGAAGATCCGCCAGCGTGAGAACCAGGTGTTCGGACGGTACGAGTTCCGCTTCACTCAAGACGACATCTTGATCTATCAGGGCGACCAGGCGGCCATGTGGATGAGGGTGTCGGCATCATGAGCGCGAAGTCGCAATCCTTTGCCGTCGAAACCCGGGGTAGGGGCACGACCGAGATCACGCGGCAGGTCCAGGAAGCGGTCGCGGCCTCTGGAATTTCCGAAGGCCTGTGCACGGTCTTCATCCATCACACCAGCGCGTCGGTGATCATCAACGAGAACGCCGACCGCGACGTGCAGCGCGACCTCGAGGCCTTCCTTTCGCGCCTCGTTCCGGACGGAGACTCGCTCTACGTTCACACGATGGAAGGTCCGGATGACATGCCGGCGCACGTCAAGACCGCGCTCACCCAGACCTCTTTGGGCATTCCGGTCAGCGGGGGCCGTTGCGACCTCGGCACCTGGCAGGGTGTTTTCCTTTGGGAACACCGCCGCCGGGGCCATCGGCGACGAGTCACCGTGACGGTCGTCGGTTAGACGCCGCCCAGGTCCGATTCGTCTCTAGCTAGCTCCTTCAGGCCCGAGGCTGAGCCTGCGCGCCGACCTCGGCGTACATCGCTTCGATGTCCTCGGCGAAGTGATCGTTCACCTTGGCGCGCTTGACCTTCAGGGTCGGTGTGAGCTCACCATCTTCGATGGAGAGGTTGCGCTTTAGAATGGTGAATTTCTTGATCTGCTCGACGCGAGCAAAGTGCTCGTTCATCTCGTCGATGTGCTTCTGGATGCTCGCCCGGAGCTTTTCGCTCTTGTGAAGCGCGTTCGGGTCTTCGCCGTTGGCCGCGGCCCAGGCCGGGCCGGCCTCTGCGTCGATCGTGACGAGCGCGCTCAGGAACTTGCGACGGTCGCCGATCACCACCGCCTCGTCGACGAGCTCGTGATTCTTGATGGCCGCTTCGAGGTTCTTCGGCGTGATGTTCTTGCCGCCCGCAGTGATGATGATGTCCTTCTTGCGGCCGGTGATGTTCAAGAAGCCGTCTTGATCGAATGCGCCCAAGTCGCCTGAATGCAACCAGCCGTCGGAGAGCGTGGAATCGGTTGCTTCCTTGTCCTTGTAGTAGCCCATGAAGACGTTCGGCCCCTTGACCATGATCTCGTCGTCTTCGGCGATCTTCACCTCGACGCCCGGCAGTGCGGGGCCGACGCTGCCGAAACGATATCGGCTCGGGGTGTTGAAGCTGGTCGGGCCGCTGTCCTCCGACTGCCCGTAAACTTCGAGCACGATGAGGTTCAAGCTCGCGAAGAACTCGAGCACCTCACGGGCAATGGGCGCCGCGCCGGTGACGCAAACGCGGGCATTGCCCATACCGATCGCCGGCAGGAGCTTCGAGTAGATGAGCTTGTGGGCGAGCTGATATTGCAGGCCTTTGGCGCCCTCGGGGCTCTGATTGGCCTCCCAGCCCACCTTCATGGCCCATTTCACGAGCTTGGCCTTCACGCCAGTTGCTTCCTTGAGCTTCGCAGAGATGCCGGCGTGGAACTTCTCCCAGATGCGCGGCACGCCGAAGAAGATGGTGGGCTGCACCTCTTTGAGGTTCTCCGGCACGGCTTCGATCGATTCGGCGAAGTACACGCGGGCTCCGGTGGTGATCGGAATGTGCAGCGTGAACATTTGCTCGGCGATGTGTGAAAGCGGCAGATAGGAGAGCGAGCAATCCGTCGAGCCGATCGTGGTGATCTGAATCGCGGTGTTGGAAGTCCAGGCCAGGTTCTCGTTGCTCAGCATCACACCCTTGGGCGGACCGGTGGTCCCCGAGGTGTAGATCAGAGTTGCAAGCGCCTCCGGCTTTAGACTCTCGACGCGGTCGATGTACGCCTGCTTTTCGACTTCATCGCCCTTGGCCATGAACTCTTCCCAGCTCATCACCATGTCGTCGGCGATCGAAGGACAGCCCTTCATGGTGACCACGTGCTTGAGGTTCGGCATGTTCTCGCGTTCGGCGAGAACCTTCCGCCATTGATCTTGGTTTTCGACGACGATGATCGGCGCATCGGCGTGGGCGGCGATGTAGCGAACCTCGACGGGCGAGCAGGTGGTGTAGATGCCTGCCGGCGCGCCGCCAGCACCCATCGCGGCGAGGTCGATGATGGCCCACTCGGGGCGGTTGAATCCGAGGATGCAAACCGTCTGCCCGGGCTCGTAGCCAAGCGCGATCAGGGCGCGCCCGGCCTGCGTCACCTGGTCGGAGTACGTGCCCCAGTTCGTCGGCTTCCAACTTCCACCTTCGCGCACGTAGTACGCCGGGTCGTTGGGGGATTTCTTCGCCCGTTGCAGGAGTCGATTGGGAATCGTGTCTGTAGCCACAGCGTCACCTCTTGGGTTTCCAGCCGCCCACCGGCCGGGACCGGGTAATATAGGCCAGGAACCCGCCAAATGGGAAGGGCCAGCACGCGATCCATGTGCTAAATCGCCTCCTCCACGGAGGAGTGGCCGAGCGGTCGAAGGCGGCGGATTTGAAATCCGTTGTAGGGGCGACTCTACCGGGGGTTCGAATCCCTCCTCCTCCGCCAGTTTTGCCGTGGTCGCGCTAGGATCCCCGCCACCGATCGAGTAGCGTGGCCGCCTCTTGAGGGAGGGTACATGACGCTGCAAGGAACGATGCTTTCGCGGATCGAAGGGTGGGCCAAGGCTAACCCTGACGATGCCGCCATTCACGATCGCGGCCCTGACGGTGGCTGGGTGACCAACACCTGGGCCGAGTACTGGGAGAGCGTGCGGCGGGTTGGGAAGGGGCTGATGGCGCTTGGGCTTCAGCCCGAGGATTGCGTGGCCATCGTCGGTGCCAACCGGCGCGATTGGGTGATCTGCCAGCACGGGATCAACGCTGCTCAGGGGATTCCGGCGCCGCTCTATACGACGCTCTTGCCGGAGCAGATGGCCTATATCGTAGGCAACGCGGAGTCGAAGATCGTCGTCTGTGACGACGAGACTCAGCTTAATAAGTTCTTATCGATCGCCGAGGACGAGAGCCCGATCGAGCACATCGTGACGATGGATGACCTCGGATCGAGCGACCCTCGCGTGATCACCCTCGACGCGCTGATGGCGAAGGGCGATTCGACCAGCGATGCCGAGCTCGAAGCGCGGCTCGACGCCGTGAAGATGGATGACGTCGCGCTGCTGATCTACACATCCGGCACGACGGGGTTGCCCAAGGGGGCCATGCTCACCCACCGAGGGATCGATCTCATCGCCAACGCCGTGGCCGAGGTGTTTCCATCGCTGATCGAGACGAAGACGCGCAACGTCAGCTATCTGCCGCTCTGTCATGCGGCCGAGCAGGGGATGACCAATTTTGCCGGGCTCGTCACGCAGGCGGAGACCTACTACTGTGGCGACCTCACCCAGATCAAGGACTACCTCATCGAGGTGCATCCGACGATCTTCCTCGCCGTTCCGCGTGTCTGGGAGAAGTTCGAGGCTGCGCTTCGCGGGAAGTTGGCCGAAGCGACCGGCATCAAGGCCAAGCTGGCGAGCTGGGCGCGCAGGACCGAGCTCGAGGCCTTCAAACAAGAGGCCGCAACCGGACGTCCGGTGACGAGCTTCTCGCGCAATCTCGCCAACAAGCTGGTCATCTCGAAGATCAAAGACGCCCTAGGCTTGGATCAGCTGCAAGTTGCGCTGAGCGGTGCGGCGCCGATCTCGGTGTCCACGCTGGAGTTCTTCGCCTCGATTGGCCTGCCGATTCACGAGGGCTACGGGATGACCGAGACGACGGCCTTCGCCTCGGTGCAGCCGTACGGGAAGCTGCGATTCGGCACGATCGGAAAGCCTCTGCCGGGCGTCGAAGCAAGGATCGCCGACGATGGCGAGATCATGCTCAAGGGCATCAACATGGTGAAGGGCTACCTTCGCCTGCCCGACAAGACCGCCGAGCTCTATGACGACGACGATTGGATGTACACCGGCGACCTCGGCGCGATCGACGAAGACGGCTACATCTCGATCACCGGACGCAAGAAGGACCTGATCATCACCGCCGGCGGCAAGAACGTTGCGCCCGCCGAGATGGAGGGCTACCTGCAGGCGATTCCCGGCGTCGGGCAGGCCGTGGTGGTTGGCGACCGGCAGCCGTATTTGTCGGCGCTGATCGTGCTCGACCCCGAGGCGCTCCCCGAGCTCGAGGTCGCCTCGCAGATTTCAGGCTTGAGCGATGTCGAAACCGCGGCCCGCAATCCAGAGGTGAAGCGCTTCATCGAGCAGGAAATGCAGGAGGTCTGCAACAAGAAGGTCGCCCGCTACCAGACGATCAAGAAGATTCAGATTCTCCCCACCGTGTTCAGCGTAGACGGAGGCGAGCTGACGCCGACGCTCAAAGTGAAGCGAAACATCGTGAACGAGAAGTACGCCTCGGTGATCTCGGCGTTCTATGCATAGAGAGCCAAAATCATGGCGGTCGCGATGAGGCCTCATACCAGGACCTGGGCGCCGATCTGCGCGATCCTGTTCGCTTCCGCTCCTCGGGTGCAGCGGATCGGCGGATGGCGGAGTTGGCGCCAGCGGGACGGCGGGCGACGGCGGTTCCGGAGGCCTGAGCGGGGCGGGCGGCAGCGCGCCAAGCGCCGAGGGGCTTTGGACGGGATCGGGCGAAACAGGCCCCGGCGCCCCCTGGGCGAGATTTGCTTCAATCTGAACGAGGACGGCACCGCGCTGACGCAGGCCGACCAGCCGGTTCACCATTGTCAGTCGGTTTCGCTCCAGATTTCGTTTCAGGAATGTAACGGTTCTCTCGCGTACGGTCCGGACGTCCCGGTTATCGATGGTGCCTTCCGGCTCGTCGATCCCCGTGGATACTTCGATATCAGCGGGAGCTTCGACGGACTGACCGCATCCGGTGAGGGGGCCATCCTGGTGGACGGCGAGCTCTGCTCCGGCGACTGGGAAGCCACCCCGCTGGACTGACCTCGAAGCTCCCTCCCAGGCGCAAGTCTTGCGCCTGACTCTTGCTCCGAATCGCATGGCCGATCTCGATCTCTGAGCTAAGGTCGTCGCCGAGAAACGGAGGCTATGGGCATGAGTGAACGAGTCGAAAAAATCCTCGCGAACTACGCAGGTGAGAATCCTGGCGTCATCGGAAATCTCAGGCGACTGATGAACACTGGGCGCCTCGCTGGAACGGGCAAGATCGTGATCCTGCCGGTCGACCAGGGCTTCGAGCACGGACCGGCCCGCTCCTTCGCGCCGAACCCTCCCGGCTACGACCCGGCCTACCACCCCGCGCTGGCCGTCGAGGCTGGTTGCAATGGCTATGCGGCGCCGCTCGGCTTCATCGAGTCGATCGCGCACCGGTATGCCGGTGAGCTTCCCCTCATCTTGAAGGTGAACAACAGCGACTCGCTCGGTGGGCCCGACACGCCGTGCTCGGCGCTCACGTCGGCCGTCGATGACGCGGTTCGGCTCGGCTGTTCGGGGATCGGTTTCACGATCTACCCCGGCAGTGGGCTTCGTAACCAGATGTACCAAGACCTTCGGGACCTCATCAACCAGGCGCGCGCCGCCGGCCTACCGAGCATCGTCTGGTCGTACCCGCGGGGCAACATGCCTAAGGAGGCGGAGACCGCCATCGATGTCGCAGCATATGCGGCACAGATCGCCTGCCAGCTCGGCGCACACGTCGTCAAGGTCAAGCCTCCGAGCAAAGTGATCTTCCAGGACGCGGCCAAGAAGAGCTACGAGAACATCCCCATCGACACCTTGGCCGATCGCGTCAAGCACGTCGTGCAGGCGGCTTTCAACGGGAAGCGCATCGTCATCTTCTCGGGTGGCGCTGCCAAGGGCACCGATGCGGTTCTCGAAGAGATCGGCGAAATCGCAAAGGGCGGTGGCTACGGCTCGATCGTCGGCCGCAACGCCTTCCAGCGGTCTGAGGCCGATGCCGTCAAGCTCTTGCATGACATCATGGATCTCTACGCCGCGCAGGCATAAGAACTGCTCGTTCAAGCGTGACTGAGCCAGCTGTCCCACTCATCGTGACTGCAGCCTGGGATGCCTACGGGGATCACCGGGAAGTGGTCGAGATGCGGGAGGTGAGCGCGAACGTTTCGACCAACTCGGTGTACCTGCTCGTCCTCGATGACGGGCACGCCGTGGTGGCGAAGCGTTCGAGCTACGGCTCGTACGTGCATTTTCGACAGGACCACTACCGGATTCACGAGTGGATTCACCGGCTTCGAGGGACCCGCTACGCGTCGTTCCTAGCGCGGGTCCTTCTCAAGAACGACGAGGTCTTCACGTATCGCGACGAGGACGAGTGGGTCGTCTTCTACGCGCAGCAACCGTTCTACGACTTCCTCCCCAATGTGCTGACCGACGGGCAGATCGAGTCTTTCGGCCAGGAGTTGGGACTGTTCCATCGGGAGTGTTTGGACGATTTCGAACCGCGTGAGGCCAACCTGGCAGTCGCTCGGTTCGGATGTGGCCAGCCTCCACGATGCGATCGGCAGCTCCGAATGGCGCCGTGAGCGAGGCTTCTCGAACTCGTCGATCAGCTACGTGCGCGCCCACTGCGATGCCTTTCTCGGAAATGCCGACGACCTCGGCTACCACGAGTGGACCAAGATCCCCGTGCTGATCGACTGGAACCGCGGGAACTTCTCGGTCGGCATGGACGGGGACGGCTTCAAGTTCTTCTCACGATGGGACTACGACTGGTTTCGTATCGAGCCGCGGATGCTAGATTTCTATTTCTGCGCCCTCGTCGTTCGAGCCGAAGGCGACCAGACCGCCTTCAGCTACACGGTCGACCCGCTCTTCGACGAGCGGTTCATGAAGTTCCTACGCGCGTACCACGAGGTTCACCGCCTCAGCAAAGAGGAGCTGCTCTTTCTCAAAGAGGCGTACCGCTTTTTCATCCTAAACTACGTCCTCCGAGTCGGAGAGCACTTCTTCCAGCCAGACATCTGCCAACGCCTGCAGCAGGAAGCGGTGCACGACTACCTGCCGCACCTAGAAATCGCAGACTTCGAGCCGCTGCTCGAGGTTTTGTAGAACACGCGCTGCGCCTGCTTACGTCGCGATCGAGTCGCTGATGTAGGTGGGGATGATGCCTGAGGTTCTGATCATCAGGTCGGCGGTTTCGGGCAGGGTGTTGCCTGAGAGGACTAGGCTGGTGTCGAATCCGTAGGTGTTGGCGCCGATGATGTCGGTGCGCAGGGTGTCTCCTACGAACAAGACGTCGCGCTTGGTGACGTGCGGGAGCTGCTCGCGGGCGCGGGCCAGGGAGTAGGCGAACATCATCGAGTCGGGCTTGCCGAAGCGGACGAAAGTCTTTTCAGTGATGCTCGACGAGCAGCTCGCCGAGGCTGCCGACTGCGATCGCGATGTCGTTGCCCCTGGTGGGGTAGGTGATGTCGGCGTTGGCGACGATGACGGGCACGTTCCTGCGTCGAATCAGGTTGAGCGTGGCGTTCACGTCGCGGAACCAGTCGAAACCCTCGTCGTCGAGGATCACGATCGCGACGATGTTGTCCTTGGGGGTGCAGTCCGAAACCGGGACCGGGATCTTGCCCGCGATTTCGATGTAGTGAGCGGACTCCGGCTTCCCGAGATAGGCGACCTTGCCGTAGGGGATCTGGTGTTCGAGGTATTCGGCCGCCAGCAGCCCTGAGGAGATGTAGCGGCTCGGCGGCAAGAGCTCGCGTCCGGCTTGCTTCGAGTAGCGCTCGGCCATGGACTCCGGCGAGCGGGACGAATCGTTCGTGACGACGAAGACCTCTTTGCCCGAGTCGATCAAGGAGGTGACGACCTCCAGGGCGCCGTCGATGAGCCCGGTCGAGCTCTTCAGAACGCCGTAGGCGTCGAGAAAAATGACGGAGTACTTGTCGGCCGTCTCTCGGAAAGAAACCACATCCATAGAACGGACATATTCGTTTCGCGGGCGTGGGTCAATCGTCGCTGCCGCGGCGTTTTCGAAGGACGAACAGCACCAGCAGGACCGTCAGAATCGTGGCCACACCGACCACGGCGAGAACCTCGATGAGTCGCATGAAGAAGTGGTCGATCAGGCCCTTTCCGACCGTGTCGAGCTTGGCCGGTGGCGGTGACGTAGCTGCGAGTCGAGCTTCGTCCATCATCGACACACGCTCCTGCTCGATGGCCGTCAGAATCATGCGCTCGCTCCTCTTCGACCGCGTCGAACACCGCGATACGCTCCCTCTCGACGCCTCTAGAAGCGTGCGACGACCTGCGCGTCCACCGTCCCTTCGAACTCGTCCGAGGAAGCCGTTCATCTCTCCATGGTGACGACCATCGCATCGATCGGGCGCCTCGACGTCGTTCCTCGAACAGCGAGTTGCGTTAGGTACTCGACCTGCCAGCGTGCCTCGGCGGGCATCTGCATGGTGAGAATCGTCATTCGATCGTTGAGGTCGCGAAATTGGTCCTCGATGCTTCCGACCGCTTTGAGGCCGCCTTGCTTCTCCGCGGGGACCAGTCGCGGCGAGGTCAGCGCGCGCCGTCGGCCGAACGAAGAGCCTCCCCTCGATCGGGTGCTCGTCGATCCAATCGTCGACGCTTCGTGCTCAGATCTCTCGAACGTCTTCGGGGTCCATCACCGTCGAAGCGAGCTACTCGGATTCTCGCGCTCGAGCTGCTTCGTCGGTCTGGTGCGCGATGTCCTGCGGTCGCCGAAAGCGTCCTTCCCCCTCCTTCGGTGAAGTGTTGTCGCTGCTGCCCGGCCAAGACCCAGAGCTCCAGCATCCCGGCGAAAGGGTCCTGGTCGAACGACGCGGCGCGCGCCTGGGCGCTGGCCCACATCCGCCATTGATACGCGTGATCGAAGCCTCGGGTCGTCCCTGCGCTTCGACGATGTCCATGACCGATGTCGTGACGAGTTGGGCGAACGGGCCGCGTACTCGTAGTCGATGGCGCGCAGCTGCGGGACCGTCACATCTCCCTCGGCCATGTTCGCCATGAGCGAGGGCTTGGATGGTGTGGTGCTGCAGCCGAAGACAGAAGCAAATCAACACCGTGAGGGTGAGCAGTAAAGGCAGGCGTACAGCGGATGGCAAGCTTGATCTTTCGTTCGGGAGTCAGGCGAGACGGCGCAGGCCGAGTGCCAGCCGGCAAGCAAGAGCACCATCCAGCCGAGCCGTGTGGCAGCAGGCCCCGGGGACGCACTGCAGTTGTCTTTGCCGCGTCGTCTCTTGCGGTTCGGCGAGGCGTCATCGAACTGCTTGACTGGCTTGCCGAGAAAATCGAGGTCTTCTTTCGCGTTTGCGAGCGGCGCGGTCCGGCTGCAGAGGCTGACTCGCATCGGGTCTGCCTCGTCACGGCTGGCGTAGACCAGGTACGTCTCCCCAATCGCGAAGCCGTATCCGCAGGCAGCGCTGTTGCCCGGCCGTGTGGACCTCGACCTGCTCGCGGATGTCGCCTTTCCAGACCTTCTTCACGCGGAGCGTCACCGCGACGCCACCAAACTTGGTCGCCGTGTTCGGCTCGAGCTTGGTGACCTCGCCCGTGAAGACCGCATGAGAGGAGCGTGAGGCCTTCCGAAGGGCTGAGCTTCATGCAGGAGCAGGCCCGGGCCTCGCTGGTCTGGGCGAAGCTCGCAAGACCGATAAAGAACACGATTAGCCAACGCATGACGCCTCTTGTAGCACGGCACGCGAGCCCGGTCCGAGGGGGCTTTGACACTGCTTTGGGTGGCGGCTACATAGGCCGCCCGCGCGCCTTTTAGGGAGTGGCGGGTCTTGAAATCTTTGCTTCTTGGAGAGGTGGCCGAGTGGTCGAAGGCAGCCGCTTGCTAAGCGGCCGTACGGTGTAGAGCCGTACCGGGGGTTCGAATCCCTTCCTCTCCGCCAGTCGGGGCTCCTGCTTGACGCTCCAAACGGGGCCGCTAGGTTGCGCGCCTCGGGGACCCATAGCTCAATTGGATAGAGCGCCGGTCTACGGAACCGGAGGTTAGAGGTTCGAGTCCTCTTGGGTCCGCTACTCTACGGGGTACACGGTGACGCTGGCTTCGTCGTCTTGGGCGGCTAGGACGGCGCCGCTGATGATCGAGCTCACGAAGAGGCCTACGCCTGTGTAGAACATGGGGGGGTAGCGGATTTGGTCGCCGTAGATGGATTCGGTGCGGTAGTCGATGGAGGCGAACATCATGGCCATGCCTGCGACGGAGCCGGCGACGAAGGTGATCCAGCCGGCTCTTCGCAAGCGGCTCTTGTCGACGTAGCCCTCGACGACCGATTCGACGCTGAGGTCGATGGGCTCCACGATGTTGATCGGTTGGCCGCCGTCGAGGGAGAGGGCGAAGCGGTGGCGGCCTGAAAGCAGGGTCGCATCACACGGTGTTTCGCAAATGGGCTGGTAGGCCTTGGTGACGACCTCTCCGTAATACGGGGCGACGCCGTAGCCGACGCCGTAGCCGCCCCAGCCCCAGGCCGGACCGCCCCAGCCGTAACCCATGCCGAAGCTGACGCCGCTGATCGTGGAGTAGCTCCCGCCGGTTTGAAGAAGGAACGAGACGCCGTCGGTCGGCGAATGGAAGTCGGCGGGCGCGGGGGTGCCGGAGAGCAGGACCTGGCCGGGTCGCTCGAGGACGACGCCGGTGGATGGCTGCTTGCGTTGCGCCGGAGGTGGTGGCGAGTCGATGACGACGATCGACGAGGGTTGGTCTTTGGGCGGACTCGTCGCTTGCTGGCCGAACGCAGCGGCCGGCTGCACCAGGACGGCGAGCACCGAAGAGGGCGATCGAATGACGCATGATTTGCTTCATCGCTACCTAAGACCTCTTGCCCGCCCCAGCTGCAATATAGCGTAAAAAAAGGCCCCGCCACACGTCGGTTACCGCTACCGTTGCTCCCTTCCAGGCCTGGCGGATTTCACGGGCCGACGTTGGCAGGACCATAACGCGGAGCCCCCTAGGCGGGAGCGCCGATCGGCGGAGAGGAAGGGATTCGAACCCCCGGTACCTTTCGGTACACACGATTTCCAGTCGTGCACCTTCGACCACTCGGTCACCTCTCCTGGCGGAGTCCGCCTTCCTGTTCGCTTCAACCTCTGCTTTTTGGGCAGGGGCCTCTGCGGTCGTCAACTTGTAGGTCAAAGAACGTGGCGGAGAGCAAGGGATTCGAACCCTTGGTACCTCTCGGTACACGTGATTTCGAATCACGCACCTTCGACCACTCGGACAGCTCTCCGCGGCGGAAGCTAGCAAAACGACTTGGGGTGTCAACGAGCGTTCCGAGGCTTGTTCTTGGCACGGATTGCCGCGAAAAACTCGGTCAGAAGGGATCCGCATGCTTCGTCAAACGCCCGGGACGCATTCGAAACGGTGGTTGAGGCGAGCGTCGCTGCCGATGTTGTACAGGGTTTGGGTGGCGCCGGCTTTCGGATCATCGCAGCCCCAGACAACTCTCGGGACGCGCGCGTTGACCAGTGCACCGGCGCACATCGGGCAGGGTTCGAGGGTGACGTAGAGCGCTGTGTCGATCAGGCGCCAGCTTCCGAGCCGCGCGGCCGCTTCGCGAATTGCGATCATTCCCGCGTGGCTGGTTGGGTCTTGAGAAGACTCGCAATCGTTGTGGCCGCGGCCGATGATTTCGCCTTCGTGGACGATCGCGGCGCGACGGGACTTCGCCCTTGGCCTCGGCCAGGCGCGCCTCGGCGATGGCTGCTTGCATCCATTGCTCGTCGAGTTTGGCTCGCTCATCGTGCGCCGGCCGTTTCGTGGTACCAGGCGGCGAGCGCGCTCAGGCCTTGCTCGCGCGTGACGATCGGCTCGTAGCCGAGATCGTCTTTGGCTCTGGTCATCTCGATCCGCTCGTCTGTCCACGCCGGATCGCCGGGTCGGATGCAGGCCGAGAGCCCGGCGCGCGCGGAGAACGAGGGCGAGCGATACGGGCCTGCGCGCCGCGATGGGCAATCCAGCCAAGGGCGGCGCCGAGCTCGGTGAAGAAGTCGCGTGACACCGAGAGCTCGGTGTCGACGACGTAGTAGACGTTGCCCGTCGTGATTTTGGTTTCGAGGGAGCAACGCACGGCGTGCGCGAGGTTGGCGATGTACGTGGTCAACATCAGCTTCTTGCCGCGGCCGACGATTCGGATGCCGCGCTCATTCGCTTCGGCCTGCCATCGGGGCAGGTGCGTCGTGTCTCCCGGGCCCCAGACCAGCGCGGGCCGAAGGACCGTAGTTCGGAAGCCGCGCCGACCCGAGACCCGCACGAGCTCCTCGGCACGGAGCTTTCGTAGAGGCGAGGTCGCCGTAGGGCCGAGGCGGTGCCACGTCCTCGTTCCAAAACGAACGGGGCCCGTCGTAGAGCGTAGCATCAGCACGGAGATGTGAATCAGCCGTCGGCAGCCGGCCTTCCTTGCGGCGTTGATCGCGTTTTCGGTGCCGGCGATGTGCACCCAGCCGAGCGAGTCCGGGTCTGCGGCCGGGTCGGCGATTCCAGCGGCGTGGACCATCGCGTCGCAGCCCGCGGCCGCAAGCGCCAGGCGGTTGGGGTCACCGAGGTCTCCGACGACTCGCTCGACGTCCTGGAGCGCACGCCAGTCACTGCCTTCGCGGACGTACGCGACCAGCTCATGGCCCGCCGCCTCCAAGTGACGCGAGACGGCGCCGCCGATGAACCCGGTTGCCCCTGTGACCAGACAGCGCACGCCCGTCTTGTAACAGGAAGCGACCGGTTCACAAACCGCTAGGCGGCCTTGCGGGAGGGTTTGGCAGGGGCTTGCAGGAGCGCCGCGATGCTGTCCCGCAGCTTGCCGTCCTTCTCGATAGCGTCGCGTGCGTTCTCCCGGCCTTGACCGATGTTCTTGCCCTCAAATCGAAAATAGGACCCGCTCTTCTGGACGACGGACGCCTCGACCGCTGAATCGAGCAAGTCGCCCACGGCGTCGATGCCCTTGCCGTAGCGGATGTCGAACTCGGCTTTTCGGAATGGTGGGGCGAGCTTGTTGCTTCACGACTTTGACGCGGGTGCGATTGCCGAGGACTTCTTCGCCTTGCTTGACGGCGCCGATGCGGCGGATGTCGAGGCGTACCGAGGCGTAGTACTTGAGGGCGTGACCGCCCGTGGTCGTTTCCGGCGAGCCGAACATGACGCCTATCTTCATGCGGAGCTGGTTGATGAAGACGATGGTCGTGCCGGTGCGATGCGCGGTGCCGGCGAGCTTGCGAAGCGCCTGGCTCATGAGGCGGGCCTGGAGACCCATGTGCGAGGCGCCCATGTCCCCGTCGAGCTCGGCTTGGGGACCAGGGCGGCGACCGAATCGACCACGGTCATATCGACCGCAGCGCTGCGCACCAAGATTTCGGCGATGTCGAGCGCCTGCTCGCCGCTATCGGGCTGACTGACCAGCAGCTCCTTGGCATTGACGCCGAGGTTTTTGGCGTAGTGGATGTCGAGGGCGTGCTCGGCGTCGATGAACGCCGCGACGCCGCCCGCGGCTTGGCATTGTGCGATGGCGTGCAGGGTCAATGTCGTCTTGCCGCTCGACTCGGGCCCGAAGACCTCGACGACGCGGCCCTTGGGACACCGCCGCAGCCGAGGGCTTCGTCCAGCGATGGACTGCCCGTGGGGATGCGAAGCGCCTGGGCCGCTGGTCACCGAGCCGCATCATCGCGCCCTTGCCAAATTGCTTCTCGACGGCTTGTAGAAGCTCGTCAACGGCCTTGAGTGGTTGTTTCATGTGCTGTAGCTCCTTTTCTTCGGTGGTTGCTGCTCGTGATCGCTCGAGCCTCAGACGGGCTCGCAATCCAAGACTCGGTACTGCAATGCCTCCGCGGTGTGAGCGGGGAGGACCTGGGACGCCCCGTCGAGGGCGGCGATGGTGTGCGCGACCCGCAGCGCCTTCAGGTACGCCGGGGCGCTCGATCCTCAACGCTCACGCCAGCTTCGAGCGATTCGAGCGCTTCTTGGCTCACGTCCTGCGTGAGAGATTCGAGACTCGCCCGCGCGCCGGCGGTGCTCAGGCGCGCCCTTGCTTGCTCGACCCTCTGCTGCACGGCTCGCGAATCCTCGCCGCGCGTTGCTTTGCGCATCGTGCGAGCGCTGACGCGGGGGACGGCGACTTGGAGGTCGAAACGATCGAGCAGCGGGCCCGAGACTCGGCCGCGGTAGCGCGCGATCTGTAGCTCCCCGCATCGGCAGAAGCGCGTTGGGTCGCCGTGGTAGCCGCAGGGGCAGGGGTTCATGGCGGCGATGACCATGGGCTCGGCGGGGAGGCGCACACGCTGGCGCGCTCTCGAGATCACGACCTCGCCTTCTTCCATGGTCGTGCGCAAGGTTTCGATTCGCGTCTCGCCGGAACTCCGGGAGCTCGTCCAGGAACAAGACGCCTCGGTGAGCCAGCGTCAGTTCGCCCGCGCGGATCGGCTCGCCGCCGCCGACGATGGCGGCTGCACTGGCGGTGTGGTGCGGGGCGCGGAAAGGCCGCTGCCGGCCGAGCAAGATCCGCGGCGAACGAAGACCTGCCGAGCTCGCGATCGTGGCGATTTCGAGGGCCTCTTCGGAACTGGGCGGCGGCAAGATAGAGGGAAGGGCTCGGGCGAGCATCGTTTTCCCAGCGCCGGGGCTTCCGATGAGGAGCATGTGGTGGCCGCCTGCCGCGGCGATTTCGAGCGCGCGGCGGGCTGCCTCTTGCCCGCGAATTGCTCCGAGATTGCGTTCGGGCTCGCTATCGAGGCTCGACTCGAGCGCCGCCGCCTCTCCGGTGACATCGGGAAGCGGCGCCTCTGCACTGAGCCAACGAACCACGGCGCCGACGTGCGGGGCCGTCAGCACCGACACGCCGTCGACGAGCATCGCTTCGTGACGGTTGCCTTCCGGGATGATCGCGTTTTGAAGACCAGCCTGGCGCGCGCTGCGGAGCAAGGCGAGCACGCCGCGCACCGGACGCAGCTCCCCCGAGAGCGACAGCTCGCCGATCAAGAGTGTGCTCGACAGGAGCTCGGTGGAGACGCCTTCACAAGCCGCCAAGACTGCGGCGGCGATGGAGAGGTCCAAGCCGGCTCCGGTTTTTGGAAGGTCGCCCGGCGCCAAGTTCAAGACGAGATGGCGAGGCGGGAACGCAAAGCCGATCGATGACAAGGCGGCGCGCACGCGAATACGGCTCTCGCGAACGCCGCGCTCAGGGAGGCCGACGATGTCGAACCCAGGCAGGCCCTCGCCGAGGCGAACCTCGACTTGAACGGGATTGGCTTCGATTCCGATGAGGCAGGCAGCGTGCGCAGTGGCGAGCATGCCAGGATGGAGAGCACGGAGCGTGCCAGGGGCTGGGGTAGTGAGATTGGGTAGTTGCGGGCGCTTGTTTGGCGGGGAAGTAGGTTGCCGTCAGCGCCCGCCAGCGCCAGCGCCAGTGCCAGTGCCAGTGCCAGTGCCAGTGTCAGTGTCAGTGCCAGTGCCAGTGCCAGTGCCAGTGCCAGTGCCAGTGCCAGTGTCAGTGTCAGTGTCAGTGCCAGTGTCAGTGTCAGTGTCAGTGTCAGTGTCAGTGTTTGGCTCGGGCGTCACTGTTCGGCTTGTGCTGCCGCGGGTGGTTGGGGGGGCGGGTCTTGGGTGGGGTGCCTGGCATGGTTTAGTTACACCGCCCGCCCACCCCCACCCGTAATCCTCCCTGGCGCGGCGGTCGCTGCGCTCCGCCTTGCCGGCGCCTTCGGCGCCGGGCTTCGCCCTTTGGGCTCGCGCTGTCGCCTGCTTTCTTGGGAGGCCGTGTCAGCGTCAGCGTCAGTCCCCCCGGACCCACGCCTCCGTGACGTCCCAAAGCCGACCGGCAACCCCCGCATCGCGGGCGTCTTCCCCGGGCTCCCGCGGCTGGCACTCCGTGAAATAGATGTCGCCCCGCAGGCCCGGGCGGGTGGCGCAGTGGATCTGCGTTTGGGCGCCTTCGTCCGGTGTCTTTAGGAAAAACGCTTCGATGGGTGACATTGCGCTCCGTGCCTTCTCGATGAAGCCGGTGCCTTCGAGGCCCCTGTCCGCAACTCGGGTGAACACCGCGCCCGGATGCAGGCAGTACGCCTGTAGATTCGATCGATCCGCGTAGCGACGCTGGAGCTCGGAGCTCATGTGCATCAGCGCGAGCTTGGAGTTGCCGTAGGCGTTCCAGGAGTTGTAGGGGCGCGTGGCTTCGAACATGTCCTCGTTCGAACCCTTCTTGTAGAGATGGGAGCCGACCATGACGATGCGGGCGTCGCCCGTTTGTTCGCCGGTTTTCTGGAGCAAGGGCAGCAGCAGGTGCGTGAGGTGCGCGGTGCCTAGATAATTGACGCGCCAATGGGTCTCGAAGCCATCGCTGGTCAGGCGAGGCGCTTTCCACTTGGACAGCAAGTCCAAATGAACGCCCGCGTTGTTGACCAGGACATCCAGCTTGTCTCCGTGCGTCTCGGTGAACCAGCGCGCGAATTGCTCGACCGAGTCGCGATCGGAGAGGTCGAGTGAATGGCCTACGACTCGCGCACGGGCCTCGTCGCCGGGGAGCTGGGCGCGCAGCTGCTCGACGATCGCATCGCTGTTCGAGCGCGTCGTTACGACAACAGTGGCTCCCCATGCGGCGAGCGCGTGCGCCGTGGCGAAGCCCAGAGAGCTCGGACCGGTTCCAGTGACAATCATGACCTTGCCAGCCAAGTCGACGGGCTCGGCGTACGTCGTGCGAACGAAGAGTTTGCGGATTGTGGAAGTCATGGTGTTCTAGAAGCGCTCCAATGGGGTTGCCGGTCGCTATTGCTCGAGCACGCGCCGTCGAAGGTCCTCGTTGAAGCCCTCGTATGAGGGGCCGCCGAGGTTTGAGCCGAGGAGTCGGACGACGAGCGGCGCAAGAAGCCCTGAAAACGATTCACCGTGACGGAAGCGCGTTCGGGTTCCGCCGTCGAGCGGCTCGAGGATGAAGAAATGACTGCCGTAGGCCAGGCCCTTGGGGCCCCCGTGCCAGCGAAGCTCGCGCGGCTCGTCGACCTTCTGAAACACGACGTTCGCGCCGGTGGAGACGCCGAAGAGTGCAAACTCGATCCGGCCTGGGCCGCCGACGATGGGCTGGCCGCGGAGCTGGAAGTGCTGGCTCCATTCGTCGTGACGGCCGACGTCGATGAGATGCTTCCAAACGGCGGCGGGGGGCGCGTCGATGACGATTTCGGTCTCGTATGTGGCCATGGTGTGCTGCGAGCTCTCGCGGTGTGGGGTGTGAGGGTTTGGCAAGCGGGCCGCTCTAGAAAGGGAGCGCGCCCTTGAGTTTGGCGTAGCCACGGAGGAAGGGTTCGATGCTCAGCTCGCGGCCGAAGTAGCTGAAGTCTTGGACTTCGAGATAGATGGCGTAGTCGGCGCGCGAGTCGAAGTAGCGGAAGTCGAAGGAGAGGGCCTTGCCGAAGGACACACCACCTTGGACGACTTCGGGGTAGCCGGCGTTTTCGATTGAACGCGCGAGCTCGTTCATGCCGCGCTGGTAGATGCCGACGTGATGGAAGACGATGTCGGAGTCGACGAGCTCTCGGGCGTAGTGCTGGGTTCCTTCGCCCGGTCCGAGGAACTCGACTTGCCGATCGCCTGCGTAGCCGAGCGCGACCTCGAGCTTGCAGTCTTTGATGTGCTCGCCGCGTTCGACCCAGTTGGGTGCTGGGATCGTCGCGTGCAAAAACGGGCCGGCGCCCAGGGCTTCGGCGCGCTTGACACATGCAGCTACATCGCGGCAGGCGATTGCATACTGCTGCGGGAACTTAAGACCGAGCTTGTAGAAGACATCGCGCGGGATCTGTTCTTCGACGTGGGGAAGCGTGAGCTCCTTCAGCAGGTCGTCCAGCACGCGGTTGCTCGTCTCCATTTCGTCTCCCTAGAAGTAGCTCTTCGCGGCTTTGAGGGCTCGGCGAAAGGTCGTGATTGCACGGTAAGCGTCGGGGAGGCGGGGCTTGTTGCCCTCGGCCAGGGCGTGGTGACGTGAGTGCGCGAGGATGACCGGCGTGAGCGTCGGTCCGATGTACTTCATGAGGTGCCGCGCCGGGCCGAGCTCGGCAGACACTTCTTCGAAGTACTGGGCCGCATCGCGGCGCTGGTAGTCGAGGATCGCTTGGGACTCTTCGGAGTCGACCCAGTCTGTTAGGAACAGAGCGTCGCCGAATGCCGACCTCGGCAGGGGAGGGATCCCCATGGCGCCGAAGGCCATGTTCATGAAATCGCGATACCGATAGCGGTTGTGTTCGCCGCCACCGAGGCAGAGCGTGCGGCCGGTGATTTCGTCGACGACGAGCGAATTGACGATGGCGAGGGCCTGGTCCTTGGGGTGCGTGAACTCGACTCGCATGTCGGGGTGCATGTCGAAGACGAAGGGGGAGAGGGCGCCGGGTGCGACCGGTGGGGTCATTGCGATGCGGAAGATGACGAAGTCGAGGTTCGACGCGCGCAGCATCGACTCGCATTCCGCTTTTTGACGCGAGTAGTTGTCGCTCGGGGAGACTTCTTCGTCGGCGCGCCGCGGGCCGTCGACCTGGTCGTTGCGTCCCCAAATCGCCGCGGTCGAGGTGAAGGTCAAGCGGGGTGGGCTCGCTTGGGCTTCGCAGGCCGCGATGATCGAGCGGGTGGCGACGACGTTGACGGCGTACCCGGCTCCCTGGTCGACGTCGGTTCCGGGCGGGACCATCGCTGCCAGGTGGATGACGTGGTCGACTCCCTCGACCGTTTCGCGAACCAAGGACTCGTTGCAAATACTGCCGAAGCGCATCTCGACGCAGTCCGCCCAGCGCGAGGCGGCCTTGCGACCCGCGGGCGTATCCAAGTCGACCGCCCGGACCGCGTAGCCCCGCTGCGCGAGCAAGTCGACGACGTTGGCGCCGATGTTCCCACAGGCGCCGGTGACCAGAACCCGCTTCATGAGATCTCCTTCTTGAGCTGTTCGAGCGCGACGTGGAACGCATGGACGGTGCGCTCGATGTCTTCGTCGCTGTGGGCGGCCGAGACGAAGAACTTCTCCGCGGCTTTCAGCACGCCCTGCTGAAGCAGCAGATCCGAAAAGCGGATGTTCTTGTAAAAGTCCGAACCCTTGGCGGAGCGATGATCGTAGGGTTCGTCCTTGGTGAACCAGATTTCGAACACGCTCGGGACGCCCGTGACGCAGGCTTCGATGCCCGCCTGCGCAATCGCGTCGCGAAGGCCTGCCCGAACCCTGGTTCCGACCTCGTCCAAGCGCTCGTAGACGCCTGGCTTTTCGAGCTCTTCGATGATCGCGCAGGCGACGCTGGCGCAGACCGGGTTGGAGGAAAAGGTTCCGGTCTGCATCGAATAGGGAAGCATTTGAAGACGCCGCTTCGGGTTGGCGATCGCCATGAGGTCCTCGCGTCCGCAAAGAACGCCTAGGGGAAGGCCGCCGCTGATCACCTTGCCGATCGCACAGAGGTCGGGGGTGACGCCGTACGTAGCCTGTGCGCCACCGAGCCCCATGCGGAAGCCCGTCACGACCTCGTCGAAGATGAGCGGGATGTCGAAGTTCTCCGTGACGTCGCGGATGCCTTGCAGGAAGCCGGGTTTCGGCTCGAAGGTTCGCTGCACCGGCTCGATGATGACCGCGGCGAGCTCGTCCCGATGCTCCGCGATGATCGCGGCGGCGGCTTCGAGGTCGTTGAAGGGCGCGATCAGCACCTCGTCGCTCAGCACGCGGGGGATGCCGTGGGTGTTGGGGACTGCCTTTGGAAATGCCGGCGAGCCCATCGTCCACTGATTGCTCATCATCGCGTAGTCGTTCATCCCGTGGTACGCGCCTTCGAACTTCAGGATCTTGTCGCGCCTGCGGTAGACGCGCGCCAGGCGCATCGCGAAGAAGGTCGCTTCGCTGCCGCTGCTATGCAGGCTGAGCATTTCGGCGCAGGGCACGTGCTCGATGATCTTTTTGCCGAGCTTGATGGCGTGCTCGTTGATGATGAGGTGCGAGGTGCCAGCTTCGGGGACGGTTCGAAGCGCTTCGAGTATCGCGGGATGCGCGTGCCCGAGCACGTGCGGCCCCGAACCGAGCAGGTAGTCGATGTATTCGTTGCCGCTGACGTCCCAGATGTGGCTGCCGCTCGCTTTGCCGACGCAGAAATTGAGATCGGGGTCGAAGGTGAGGCAGCGCGTCGAGGTCGGAAAGAGCCGCTCGGCGTCGGCGATGAGGGCGCGCTCTTTGTCGCTTCGTTCGATCATGCGGCGCCCCTCTTCCTTTTTTCGAGGACTCGCGGGAACTGCTGCAGGTACTCGGCGTAGCGATCGTGAATCTGCGCAGGCGACTGGCCGAAGTCGTCCCGGGTGTAGTTGTGCGTGCCGAATTGGCCCGGCTTGTGTGTTTCGCGCCAGGCGGTGAGGGCCGTCTTGGCGCGCTCGGAGAACGGCTGGTCGAACTTCGCGTACGCCTTGGCGACCTCGCCGATCGGGTCAGCCATGAAGTCGTTGAAGTAGATGTCGTGGAACTGATGCTCCCGGCCTTTTCGCAGGCGCATTCCGTTTTCGACGGCGCGTGCCCAGGCCTCCTTTTGGTCGATCGCGATCTGCGGGCGGTCGAGATCGTGTTCAAACAGGGACCGGAAGTGCGCGCAGAGGCTCACGTACGAGGGGAGGACGTCGGCAGGATCTCGATGCGTCCAGATGATGCAGGCGTCTGGGTAGGCTTCCAGAAGTGCGTCGAGGTTGCGCATGTGCACCGGGTACTTGAAGATCCAGCGCTTGCCGTCCGGCTCGTACGAGCCGATGAGCTGCATGATGCGCTTGTGCCGCTGGTAGGTCTCGCGGTGAACGGTGTTGATGTACCAGTCGGAATAGGTGGGCACCGTCGACACCACCTCGAAGCGGTCGTCGCTGAAGTTTTGCCCGAGCACGCGGCCTGATTCGTCCGGGCCGTCCGGCATCATGAAGTGGATCGACTCGAGCATGCTCTTGCCGGCCTGGTACATCAGGTCGAGCTCGATGCGCGCGTGCCGAAAATCGGTCGCCGCTTCCCAGTAGGCGCGGGGAGGGCGGGGCTGCGGATGAAGGGCGAGCCAGTACTGAAGGCACTGCATGTCCGGGTTGGCGCCCATCAGGTAGTGCAGGGCGGTGCTTCCGGTGCGCACCATCCCGGTGATGATGATCGGTCGCTTAATTTCGACATTCGCCGAGTCGGGCCGCATTTCGAACCAGCGTTCGGTGTGCAGGCGGGCCGCAAGCAGGCCCACCGTTTGGTAGACGGCCGTCATCTTGCCCGTCGTGTGCAGTCGCGCCTCGTGGTCGTAGGAGTAGAGCAGACGCTGAAGCCCTTCGAGGTAGCTCGGGTCGCCGAAATTGTCGTAGCCATCGACGCCGCGAATTGCGATCTCGTGAAACTCCTGCTCGCGCGACGCGAACGACGCCCGGCTCAAGGGATTGAAGTTGCCGAGCCCGCTCATCGCTTCGTCCCTTCAGGCCAGAGGAAGCGAACCGCGGGAATCAGCGCCGCGCGGGCCGTGCTGAGCGCTGCTTCCTTCACGCCGCCGGGTAAGAGGCCGAGTCGGAGCTGGAGCGCGTCGTCTTCGATGGCGATGTCGGTCACGCAGAGGTAGCTCGTCGCCGCTGCGAGAGCCGCTTTCAAAATCTCATCGCGCTCGATGGCGGGGGCCTTCATCAAGTCGATCACCAGGTCCTGGCCCTCGGCGGAGACGACCATGTCGGGCAACGCGACCACGTTGCCGATCAGGGTCGCCGGGTTCCCGGTGTCGATCATGCCAGTGCGAATCGCATCCGCGAGAGGACCCGGCGCGTCGTCGGTTGTCGAGAGCGCGACCTCGCTCAGCCGGATGCGTACCGTTCGTTGCTCGCCTTCGACCCGCACACCCTCCGCGTCGATGTGGGCAGCGAAGTGAATCGGTGCGCCTAGCGCATGAGCCTCGCCTTCGAGACGCAAGCCCGGGCTCTCCGCTTCGATCGTGAGCGAGACCTTCTCGAACAGCGGACCGAGGCGACTGCGAATCGCGCTCAGGGGAATCGCGATTCGGCCGCCGAGCGCGCCTGTCACGAACCTCAGCGCCTGCCGAGCGTCGAATGGGGGAGAGGAGGGCATCGGGCAGCCGCAACAATGACACGGAATCGTGCCCGGCTCACCCGCTAAGGGCGGCTCTAGGAATCGAAACCGACGCCCGGGGACGGTCCTTTGGCGCGCTGGTTGAGCGAGCAGGTCGGGTTGACGCAGTAACTGGTGCCGTCTTCGTTTTCGTCAAAGCAGGCGAAGCCGCCGGGGCACTGGACGTTGCTTTCGCAGGTCAGCTGGCAGGTGTTGGTCTCGGTGTCACAGACGAGCTCGAGGTTGTCGCGGTCGTAGCGTTCCTTGAGGAAGCGCGTCTCACAGCAGTTCGCTGGGTCGGCCTCACACCCGGCCGTGGTGACAGCTTCGCCTTCGAGGCAGTTGTCCGGGTCCGGATCGCACAGCGCGTCGCTGGTGCAGGGCCAGCTCACGTCCACGGTCTGAGGGGGTGCGGTCTGCAAGCATTCGAAGCGAACGCGCGCGCCTGTGAGTGGCTCGGCGCCCGCCGTGAAGCTCACGCGCTGCTGCTCGGGATTGAATGCGCAGGCGATAGCCGTCTCCAAGCCTAGGAAGAACAAAGGCCCTTTCAGGTTCGCTCCCCACACGACATAACATCTGGTGCCGCGCAATTCGGTTCTTAGCATGAGGCCGATGGGCTAAGAGAGCGAACGAAACCAATCCGTATGCCGTGAAAACAGTTACGCGGTGAACAATTACGTATGCGCTTCGTCACTGGTGCTCAACTGCTCGGCATGATTGAGTTTCGAGCGTGCGAACGAAGTTAATACGTATGCGGCGGGAACAATTACGTATAGACCGTTTGCGCGCCGCAAGCGTACTCAACCTACATCGCCTTCCGTCTTCAAGAGCTGTTTCAGACGCGGGCTATGGAGGTTCTCATGGGTCGTACCAGACACTTTTCATCGCTGCTCCTCGTGGTCGCGCTGTCGCCTGTCTTCTTTCAGACGACATATTCGTGTGAGCGAGGAAACGCCAGCCTTGCGGTTCTCGAGTACCACGCGGACGAGCAAGACCGAATCCACGGATTCAGCGCGGACAATCTCGAATACGATGTATTCAACACTAGCCCCAGCGTGACGGTCACCACGGATGCGCTCGATCCGGCCTCCATCGTTTCGTACCAGTGGGTTGTGGACGGGGCACCTGGAGATACGACGGGCGTTGGAGCTGGCGGCGGCTCGGCGGAGATGACCCTGCCTGCGGGGGAGGTCTCCTTGCGGGTGACCGTGCGTGCGCCAGAAGGCGCGTTTAGGTCGTACATGGTCCACGTCGACCCGCCTTGCGCCAGCGTTGCCGATTGCGATGACGGAAACGCATGCACCGACGGTCTGTGCGACTTCGTCACGTCGCAGTGCAGCTTCGGCAACGTGACCAACTTCTCCACGTGCGACTTCAGCGCCTCAGGCGACGGATTCTGCCAGGAGGGTCTCTGTGAAGGCAGCTTCTGTCGATCGGATCCGATCGACTGCTCGGCTCCGGCCGGCAGCTGCGTCTCGGGCGGCACCTGTGTTGTGGCGTGCGACCCGGCCGACATCCAGAACCCGCCGTGCACCGGGCCGGCAGGCAACGAGCGGTGTGACGGCTTCGGCGCCTCGCTTCCCGCAGGCGACGATTGCACCGAAGGTGGCGGCAACGTCTGTAACGGCAGCGGCGCCTGTGTCACGTGTCTCCTCTCCGAGAACTTCAAGCGGTGCTTGGTCGACGGAGGCGTCCTCGGAGACGTTTGTACGATAAATACAGATTGCCCCATCACAGGGTCGGGAGGCGGCATCTGTCTGCCCGTCAACGACAATTGCCGACAGCTCGCCCGTCGACTGTCAGGTGCCTTCGCGCTGCCATGGCGGCAGCGCCTGTACGGGACGGACTCAGGCTCCGGTTGGCGCGCCATGCTCCAACGGCCAGTGCGATTCGGACGGCGTTTGTCAGTTGGAGTAAAAAGATCGGACCGACATTGGCACAATCGCAGCGTGCATCGACAGAATGCACTGTGATTTCGTGAAGTGTCGGTCGCCGGCGGCATCCACGAAACCGCCGCCGCAACGCCTCTAAGGTGCTGAACTCACGTGACCCCAAGTCGGCACGTCATTCGCTTCCATCGACGTTGCATGACACGACCTCGCATCGTCGATCCGGGCGCCACCCTCGCGCCCTCTCGGCGCACCACCCGCCGCCACTTCCTTCTACATCCCGATGAAGCGCGGCAGATGGAGCAGGTGTACTGGTATTGCCTCGCGTACGCGGCGAAGCTGCACGGCTTCCTGGTTCATGCGGCCTGCCTCATGTCGACCCACTCGCACGAGGTCGTCACCGATGTGCGGGGCGAGTATCCGAAGTTCTTGCAGACGTTGCACCGTAACCTGGCCCTATGTACCAAGGCCTACCGCGGCTACCTGCTCAAGGAGTGCGCTCTCGAAGATCTCGTGGTCGCGATTCATACAGTGGCCGCGGGCCCAATCTACGTAAGCGCGGGCTTGGCCGACACAGTGCTGGAAGGCTACGGGGCCAACGGAAGCGAGAGCTCGGCCCTCAACCTCCTGACACCGCGCGAGCGCGAGGTGCTCCAGCTCCTCGCCGAGGGTCACCCCGCCCAGGACATCGCGTCGCGACTCAAGGTGAGCGTGAAAACGGTCGGCACCCACCGCGAGCACCTGATGCAGAAGCTCGACACGCACAGCCTGGCCGGCCTCACGAAGTTCGCGATCCGGGAAGGCGTGACGCTCCTCGAGGAGTGACACCGGGGAACCGTCCCCCAGCGCCCTAGTTGAGGGAGCAGGTTGGGTTGACGCAGTAGCTGCTGCCGTCTTCGTTTTCGTCGAAGCAGGCGAAGCCACCTGGGCACTGGACGTTGCTTTCGCAGGTCAGCTGGCAGGTGTTGGTCTCGGTGTCGCAGACGAGCTCGAGGTTGTCGCGGTCGTAGCGCTCCTTGAGGATGCGCGTTTCGCACTCGTCCAGAGATTCCCCTTCGAGGCAGTTTTCAGGGTCGGGGTTGCACACTTCGTTCGCGGTGCACGGCCAGCCGATGTCCTGGGTCTGAGGCGGTGCGGTCTGCAAGCACTCGAAGCGAACGCGGGCGCCGGTTTCCGGAGCTGCGCCTTCGGTGAAGCTCACGCGCTGCTGCTCGGGATTGAACGAGCAGGCCGAAGCGGTCTCCGGCGGTGAAGTCGTCGTAGAACCAGCCGAGGCCCTCCGGCGGATCGACGGCGTCCGCGCTACTTGGCAGCTGCGTAATACGGCAGACCTGGCGAATGTCCTCGCTGCCCGGCGTCCCCACGTCTTCGGTTCCGATCGACTCACGACCACGTTCCTCATCGCAGCTGGCTCCAGCGGGCTGCACCTCGCGCACCTCGCATCCGACGGTGCCATTGGAGTTGCGGTTGAGCGGTCGCGGCAGACAGAGCTGGCGCAGCGCCGCAGCGATGCGGTCGACGATTGCGTTGAGCGCAGGCGCGTAGTCCGAGGCACAAATCGATTCGACGACCGTCCCAACGCCGGTGTTGTCTCCGGCGAGGCCCTTCATCGTTTCGACGATGCGCCGACGCCGGGGCTGCCGCCCGACCGTCGTCGCGAGTGCATGCCGGGGTGAGTGCTGGCCCTGGATACCGTCGTTGGCGGGATTGGGAACTTCCTCCATGCCCGGAGCGGCGAGGATTGCGTCGTACCGCTCTTCGTCGCTGTCGAAGTTCTCACGATCGAGCGCGCTGTCCTCGGGAATGCCGGTGATCGCTGCAAACACGACCTGACTGGGGTCGGACTTGAGGCCGGCGATACCGTCGACGTAACGCTGAATCTGCTGCAGGGCCTCCTTGCTGTGCTGCCAGCAGCGCAGGTTGAACTGCACCACCGAGTTCGTCGGCGGGTCGGCGAACGGCCCCTGATACAGGTTGCTGGGACGCGCTCGACGTCGAAGACACGCGGGTCGGTCGTCGAGCAGTCATCCTCGTCGGTGATCAGAATGACGGCAAGCAAGGCGTCGTCACGGTTGAAACCGCTGTTCGCCGTGTTGCGATCGGAAGCGAGGATGCCTCGAGCTGCTGCTCGAAGCCGCAGCCGTCGTCTTGTCCGGTCACGCACTCGACATCGTTGATGAAGTCGACTTCATCGAAGCCGATCTCTGGGAAGTTGAGGTAGAGCGTTCCGAGCGGCGGTGTTTGAGCCGTGCACATCGTGCGTGGGTCGCCGCTGAGGCCTTCCACCTGCATGAAGCCTGCTTTGCCGTTGCCGTTGTTGCGCATGCACGCGGCCGTGGGATTGAAGTCGCTTGGGGGCGTGAAGTCAGTTGGCGGCTCGGTCGAGTAGCCCAGGTCCGGTGTGATCACACCGACGTGAAGGCTACCGACCGCCGGGAACTCGCCAACCGGGGTGGAGACGCCGTCGGTGTCGATGCCGCCAGTGAGCAAGAGGTTCACGAGTCGCGGAACCTGCTCGGCGAGCTTGGCCTGCTCCTCGCGCATCGAAGGCGAGTCGTCGATGAGAATGAGCAAATCCAAGGCGCGCTGCGGATTGACCGGCACGTTCTGAACGACGCCGTTGATCGTGCATGGATTGAGCGCGTTCAAGTCCCGTTTCGTACAACTGCTAACAGTCGCGAACAGCCCCACGATCAAGAGTAAAAAAGCAAAGCGGATCTTCATGTCTTGTCCCCCTACCCGACATGGAAATCATACCCACTAGGGCGCATCGAAGCCAATCGAGCGAGAACTTTACAGCAGGCCTCACCTTATCCCCTGAGAATTATGAAATTTTTCTCGTCCGCCAATCTGCTATGCAGAAAGTATAGGGTTAAATCCATGCGCCGCGTTCTAGTCGTCGACGATGAAGAAAACATCAGGCTCGTGCTCCGCACGCTGCTCAAGAAGCACGACTACCAAGTCGAGGCGGCCGAGAGTGCCGAGACCGCGCTGGAGCAACTGGAGCGTTTCGATCCGGACTTCGTGCTTGCCGACGTCCGCATGAGCGGGATGACCGGGATCGAGCTCTGCACCGAGCTGAAGGCGCGCTCGTCCTTGGCGACGGTGATCTTGATGAGCGCGTACGGCTCGGTCGACCTGGCGATCGAAGCGATGAAGGCCGGCGCCTACGACTACATCTCGAAGCCCTTCAAGCAAGACGAAGTCCTGCTGGCGCTCACCAAAGCCGAAGAGCGTGAATCGCTGCGACGCGAGAACCGCGCGCTCAAGCAGGCCATGCGCAAGGAGCAGACCGTCCACGGGATTCTCGGGAAGAGCGATGCGATCCGGAAAGTCTTCTCGACGATCGGCAAGGTTGCCGAGTACAAGACGACGGTCTTGATTCAAGGCGAGAGCGGGACGGGCAAGGAGCTCGTCGCGCGCGCGCTCCACGACGCCAGTGGGCGAAAGAACAAGCCCTTCATCCCGATCAACTGCGGCGCGATACCCGAGACGCTCCTCGAGAGCGAGCTTTTCGGCCACAAAAGAGGGGCGTTCACCGACGCGCACGCCGACAAGTCGGGGCTCTTCGCGGAGGCTCATCAGGGCACGCTCTTCCTCGACGAGATCGGCGAGCTGCCGCTGAGCCTGCAGGTCAAGTTGCTACGCGTTTTGCAGGAAGGGACGATGCGACCGCTCGGCGCCACGCGTGACCAGGAGGTGGACGTGCGTGTGATCGCGGCGACCGTTCGCAACCTTCGACGCGAAGTCGAAGAGGGTCGCTTTCGCGAAGACCTCTACTACCGACTGAACGTCTTGCAGATCAACGTGCCGCCGCTTCGCGATCGACGCGACGACATCATGTTGCTGGTCGAGCATTTCATCGAACGCAACAACAGCCGGCTCGGCACGAAGATCCGCGACCTGGACCAGCGCACCCGCAAGCTGCTTCTCGACTACCCCTGGCCGGGCAACGTGCGCGAGCTGGAGAACACGATCGAGCGCGCGGTGGTGCTAGCCGAAGGGGACATGCTGACGGTGGCCGACCTCCCCGAGCGGATGCGGGAGCCGGCTGACCCGGTCGCGGCCAGCCTTGCCAGCGGGGAGCTCTCCATCAAGAAGAGCGCGAGATTCATGGAGGAATCCTTGATTCGGCGGGCTCTCGAAAAGACCGGGGGCAACCGAACTGCGGCCGCCAAGCTGCTCGAGATCAGCCACCGCGCTCTACTTTACAAAATCAAAGATTATGGGATTCATTAGCC
Organism: uncultured delta proteobacterium; assembly: GCA_963716775.1. Lineage (GTDB taxonomy): Bacteria > Myxococcota_A > Polyangia > Polyangiales > Houyiibacteriaceae > SG8-38. The sequence goes on along the minus strand of CAVQUI010000005.1, from coordinate 46,799 downwards.
GTCGATGGATAATCGGGAATGGCCTGGGAAAGAGGAGCGTTGATCCTGTGATGTGCTGTACGCGTAGAACCCTAACCGCCGTGGCGCTTTGTGCGTCGCTTTTCGCGGCCGCGGGCTGCCAGAAGAACATCCCGAACACCACGGTGAAGGACACGCCCGAGAATCGGGGCGTCATCACCTTCATGGAGAACTACCGAAATGCGGTGGAATCCCGTGATGTTGGGGCTCTCTTGGCGATGGCGCACCAGCAGTACCTCGACGACAATGGCACCCCGTCGGGAGATGACGACCTGGACTATCGGGCGCTCCAGAAGAAGCTCAGCCGCTGGCGGGAGCGGGTCACCGACGTCCGCTACGAGATCAAGTACCGCACGATCACCAGGGAAATGGACCGTGTCCTGATCGCCTACCGCTACAGCGCCAGCTTCCGAATCGCCTACGATGAAGAGGATCAGCGCTGGTCGCGTCGAATCGGTGAAAACCGGCTCGTCCTGCTCTATGACGAGGCCCAGGCTCGCTACTACGTCCTTTCGGGCATGTGAAAATTTGTGTTCCAGCTGGAACACCACGTCGATTCGCGCTAGGATTCTGTCGATGACACCCTGGAATGGGTGCAACTGAGTGTGCCTCAACACAAACGATGAAATCGATGAGATTCGAGTGCGATAGCTGCCACGCCAAGTACAAGATCGCCGACGAGAAGGTTCGGGGTCGCGTAGTTCGTTTTCCATGTCGCAAGTGCGATCACAAGATCCTGATCGACGGACACGAACGCGATCCCGAGATGACCGTTCCCGCGGGTTCGGCGTACCGGGTCCAACAAGTCAAGCGTTCCAAGGCGGAGCCCGCCCGGCCGTTTGCGCATGAGGCGCCTACCGCGCGGGCGCGCCGTCCGTCGGTGCCGAGTCGTCGACGTCCTTCTACGGTTCCGCCGCGTCGTCCGTCCGCCGTGTCGCGCAGGCTCTCGTCGATTCCAGCAGCCGCGAGCAGCGCGCTCGTGGGTCAACATCCGGGCTTGGCGCCCGCGCTTCCAGTTGCGCCCGCTGGGCCGCCGCTTGCCATCGCTGGCGAGGTGCCTGCTTGGCACGTGTCGATCAACGACGTTCCCGTCGGTCCGGTTCGACTCGAGGAGATGGGACACAAGATCGACGCTGGCGCGGTGAGCGAGTACTCGCTGGTTTGGCGAGACGGTTTTGATGAATGGCGGCCGCTCGCGACCGTCCCAGAGCTGATGGCTTTGCTTCACGACCGCAGACACTCGGGTCCTCCGCCACGAACGTCGTTCTCGTCGATGCCGCCCTTCGTCGACTCGCGCACGTCGACTTCCGAATCGTCTCAGCTCACCGTCGTGGCAGGTCCCGCGTACGGGGCCAGGGCCTCGGAAATGCCGGACGATTTCGTTCCGCTGGCCGATTCACTTGCGCCCGAAGGGGAGATGCCGGCCGCATTCCGCGACATCTCGCAACCGCCTGCGCCCATCGGGCCGCCGGGCGTGTTCGAGTCGTCGCCGCAGCTAGGGTCGTTTTCCGGTTTCCCAGCCCTAGGGGACGAAGAGGTTTCCGTGCCGTCCGTTCCGCCGCCGGCCGCCGCAGCAAGCGCCGAGCCTCGCCGCGGTCTTTCGCTAGGCGTGCTGGCGTTGATCTTCGCTGTGGTCGTCCTTGCGGGCGTCTCGGCATTCCTGACCTATGAGCGTTTTGGCGATTCGGTGCTGAACGAGTGGCTGGGGAATAGTGAGCCGACGCCTGTCGATGCTGCCCGGGCGACCAAGGTCGTGAAGGCTACGACGCACCGAGACCGCGGCGACAGAGCGAGCCAGTGAATGCGGCACCGACCGAGCCTGCGAAGGCTGAAGCGGCGCAGGCCAAGGACGTCGCCGCTGTCGAGGGTGCCAAGGTTGGGGCGGCCAAGCCCGCGACCGTGGCGGACGCCGAGGCGACTCAAGCCAAGCTCGTGTTCGAACCGCCAAACCCGGCGAACGACGGTCCGAAGATGGCGCCCGCACCGAAGCCCAGGCCGAGGAGACGCCGCGCGCCCCCTCCGACGCCGACAGAAGAGGCATCGGACGAAGGTTCGTTGAGCGCCGCGGAGCAAAAGATTCTCGATGAGTTTGGCTCGAGCGCCGATGCGGCTCCTGCGAAGATCGCCGTCAAGAAAGCGGAAACCAGCCAGAGCTCAAACAAGCCGCTCGATGGTGATGGGGTTCGCGCAACGGTGACGACGAACAAGCCGCGTTTGCAGCGTTGCTACGAGCGAGCGATTCGTGGTCAGCAGTCTCCGCCATCGGTTCGCCTGGACGTGACGGTGACCGTTGCTGCCTCGGGGCGCGTCAAAGCCGTGAGCGCCGATGGCTCTGGTCCTGGTGGTCTTGCAGAGTGCATTGAAGCGTCGGTTCGACGCTGGCGCTTCCCTGCATCCTCCGAGGGTGGCCCTGCCAAGTTCCCGATCGTGTTCTCCGCGAACTGAGTAGCACCCATGTCGATGAAGCCACTGATCGACGCTGGGACCATTGCCCAGAGGGTCGCCGACCTGGGCCGCACCATCACGCAGGACTACCTGGGCAAGGAGCTGGTCATCGTACCGGTGCTCAAGGGCAGCTACGTGTTTGCAGCGGACTTGGTGCGCCAGATCGACCTCGACCTGGCCATCGACTTTCTCGGCGTTCGTAGCTACGGCAATCAGCAAGAGAGCAGCGGGGTGGTGCAGATCACCACCGACCTCAGCCAGTCGATCGAGGGCAAGCATGTGATTCTGGTCGAGGACATCGTCGATACCGGTCTGACCGTCGCTTACCTCCACGACAACCTCGCGACCCGTCAGCCGGCATCGGTCAAGGTCGCCGCCCTGCTTCACAAACCCGCCCGCACCCGAGTGCCGGTGCAGATCGACTATCTCGGCTTCACCGTCGACGACGTGTTCATCGTCGGATATGGGCTCGACTACGCGCAGAAGTTCCGGAATCTGCCCTACCTGGCGGTGGTCACCGACGACGACGCCTAAGCGGCCTATACTGACGGCCGTGAGCGACGACGACCAAGTCGAGGACCTGGGTGAGCGAATCCGGCGAATCGCTGCGACGTTCACGGGGCAGGCCGACAAGCGCTCTGCGGCGGGCGACGAGTCGACCTCCATGCTCGACGCGGCGGCGCGTTCACTCGGCACGACGATCGAGCGTTGGGGTCGGAACCCCGGGCTTCGGCGAATACTTGGCGGGGTGCAGCGCGACGAGCTCACGAGCCCCGGTGATTCGGTCGAGCTTTCGGCGAGCTTGGGGGTGTCTGCCAAGCTCGGCACGGTCGCGAGGTTCTACGTGGACGACGCGGTGGCGGCCGAGACGCCCATCGGCAGCAGCGCCGAGATACGCACGCTGATCGACGCGCCAGGGCCGGGGCTCCATCGGGTCAGCGTCGCGGTGTGCAACGACAAAGGTCAGGTCGTCACGGACCTGTTCGGCCATCGTCTGTTGCAGGTCGCCAGCGGCCGGCCGGTCGTGCTGGTGGACGCGGCACTGCTGCTTCCCCGGCGTGCCGATCAGCCGGTCTCCGCGGCTTCCCCCATCGACGCGCTCCGTGCGCTGACCGACGAGGGCTTCGAGCTCGTCTACTTCGACATCCACGAGAAGAATCGGGACCCTTTGATTCGCGAGGCGCTCGTCGCGCAGCGGCTGCCGCCCGGTGCCATCCTCGTCTACTCGGCGGAGGAGGAAGAGCTCCGGAGTCTAGGCGTCGATTTTGTCGACATGTTTGCGTCGACCGCCATTCGACGGCTGCGTGCGAAGGGCGTTCCGGTGACGACAATCCTGACCGAGCGGGAGCAGGAGTGCAGACGAAGACTTTGCCGAACAGGTGAGTGTGATCACGCCGGCGACGGCGCGCAGTCGCGCTCTTGCGGTGCGTTTGCTACGGAGATCGAGCAGGCCGCCAAGCTGCTTCGCGACCGGGCGAACAGCAATCCGCTCGACTGGCGGCTCGACCAGACCACCAAGTCGCAGCTCGTTCCGGGCAACTGCTTCCATGCCGAGCTCGACAACCGCGAGGCCAGGTTGCGTCTGCTCGCTGCCTTCGAAGAGGCCCAGTCCACGATTCACATTCAGTTCTACATGGTTCAGCCGAGCGATTTCACCGAGCATATGATCGTTCGGCTGATTCAGCGCGCGCGGGCAGGGGTGAAGGTTCGGTTCATGGTCGATGCGCTCTACTCGGACGAGGAAGTTCTGGGGCGCCTCAATCCGTTGATTGCGTCGCTGAAGGCCGAAGAGAACATCGAGGTGCTCGCGGTGAATCCGATCGAGTCGCGCAAACAGGTCGACGTGTCGCGACTCAAGAAGCGCGACCATCGAAAGCTGGTCATCGTCGACGGGCGGCTGGCCTTCGTGTCCGGCCGGAACGCCAGCAATGAGTACTACACGGGCTTTGGCGAGGTTCCGGTGCACGACAACACCCGCCACGAGCGGATTCCCTGGCTCGACGCACACGTCGAGGTGTCGGGACCGCTGGTGCGGATCGTTCAAGAGAGCTTCATGGGCACCTGGCACGGGCAGGGCGGAGCGCGGATTCACGCGGACCAGGAAACGATGCCGGAGCTCGCGCCTGCTGGCTCGGCCTCAGGGCGCCTGGTGGTGCACCGCGGACTCGCCGAAACCAACGGCCTCGCAATGTACGAGGCGATGTTCGACGTAGCAGAGGACCACGTCTACATCGTCAATGACTACCCGATCGTGCCGGCCCTGGAGCGCGCGATCTATCGGCTCTTGGCCAAAGACGTCACCGTGAAGCTTCTGACGGGCAATGCCGCTGCCCGGCGCGATGATGGGACGTTCTTCCCGGCGCCTCTTCACCGGACGCTCTTTGAATACATGGTGAAGGCGAAGCTAGAGCCCTTGCTTGAGGCCGGTGTCGAAATCTACGAGTTCGTGCCGCCGCCGTCTCCGATGATTGTTGCGCGTGGGGGCCGCATTCGCCCGTACGTGCACGCCAAGCTCGTCTCGGTCGACGGTCTAGTGACGAGCATCGGCTCGGCCAACCTCGACGCGACGGCGAGCTTCTGGGAGAGCGAGGCCAACATCGTGGTTCAGGACGCCGACTTCGCCAGCGGCGTCGAGGCCACACTCCAGAAACTAATCGACGGCAGCGTCGAGCTCGACCCCGAATCCGAATACTGGAAGCGGGAGCGGGCTCAACGTGCCGTCGTGGCTACGCTCTGGCCTGGAACGCTCTATTCCTGAGCTTCTCGCTTCTCGCCGGCTTTCTCTGCGGCCTTTCTGGTGGCCTCGGCCTTTTCTACGGCCTCGTCGGCTGCGGCCGTGGCGACGTCATAGGTGACGGTCATACGCACCTGGAACGCGCGATCGATCTCGACGTCTTCAGAGCCGTCGACCGTCTTGACGGTCAGCATGCCGACCGACTCGCCGCTTGCAGCGGCGTTGGACTCGAGTGCATTGAGGTTCGCGATGACTTCGCCCGTGGCGCTCATCTTGAACGACTTGACGGAGAGCTCGACGCCTTCCTCTTCGAAGGTGATCGTTTGCGGCTGAGCGCTTTGCTGAATCTGCACGTTGAGCTTGAGCTCGTCGCCAACCTTCTCGCTCAGGGTGTAGGTGTCGACCTGAGCGACTTCGAAGCCGTACAGCACGAGATCCTTGCGGGCCTCCCAGCGAGCGCCGGCACCCACCGGTTCCGCCGGAAGGAGGACGCGGGCCAGCGAGGTGCGCGCGTTGATGATCATCACGAGCAACCGGACCGGAACGTCGGAGCGCTTGGCGGCCTCGTTGAGCTCGGTGCGCTGGATGATGCCGCGGTCATCGACCTCGACCCAGCCACCTACATTATTGAGGACGGAGGCGCTCTTGTTGAGATCCTGTGCGACCTCGGGGTCTAGGCCATCTGGAACGATGGCTTCGGCCTTGACGATGCGGACGTCGAAGCGCGTGCTGCCGCGCTTTCCTTGCATCGAGGGGCCCGAAATGATGTGCAGCCGGACGCCGGGCGTCACCGAGAGCGCCGCGCCGCGCCGCGTGCTGGCCATCGAGGCAAGGCCGAAGTCCATGGTCGCGTTGGTGGTCGTCCCGTGCTCGATCTTGTATCGAAGTGTCTCGCGAGGTTCTGCGCCCGCGTCGAGCACGACAACCGCATCGCCGCTCTTTGCATCATTGGCCGTGTCGGACTTGCATCCGTTGAAAACGAGCAGCGCGGACATCAGCGTCAACGCGCGCAATAGCACTTGCTTGGTCATAAAATCTCCTCTCGGCGCCCCTGCACCGCCGTCTAGTGCGGCCCTATATCGCAAGGTCGCCCCGAACCGTCAAGGTTGCGAGTCGCCGGGGCCTTGAATGCGCTCGTATCCCTCGGGAAGCGCGAACACGTCTGGCGGGATTGGGACACGCTGGACCTTCTTCACCAGGAAGACCACCGGAACGCCGCCGGCTTGCTCGACGCGCATCTTCATCGAGAAACCGGGCTCGATCCCGTACTTCTTCATCGCCTTGCTGCGCTCGTCGTCGGACATCTCGAGACCGAGATTGCGGCCCCGAAACGCTCGCGTCCAGAGGTCGGCCGGGTACTTCTGGGTGAGCCAGAGGTCGATGATGGTGCGGTTGTCTCTGTCGATCACACGGATGTGCCGGGTCTCTACCCCACTCACGACTTCTTTGCCGAGCTTCTTCATCTCGAGGTTGGCGTTGTCGCCAGAGCCGGTGACCTGCTTGCTCTTCGTGGAGAGGGCCGAGTAGGGGATCTCGACGATGAGCTTCTTGTCGTGGGCGATGGAGTAGTAGTGCTCGCCCTTGGACGGCATGATGGTCGTTGCCTGCACGGGCGCGCCGTTTTCATCGGTGGACTGGATGTCCATGCGGACGTCGCCGGTCTTGGAGTAGCGAGCGCGGACCTGGGCAGCGACGCCTTGCTCGCTCGACAGACTGGCTTCGAGAACGCCTTCAAACGCGAGCGCGGGTGCTGCGAAGAGCGTCGACAGGCTCAGCGTCGATAGGAGGCATGTCAGGGCAAGGCGCATCGAGCGCCAAGCTTAGGCCGGCAAGACCAGCAAGCCAAACGCCTCGTCTTCGTAGAGCCGATCGAAGGTTTGTTGGAATTTCGCCTCGACGTTCTTGCGTTTGAGCTTGAGCGTGGGCGTGAGCTCGTCCTCCTCGACGCTGAATTCACGGTCGAGGATGTGGAGCTTTTTGATTGTTTCGACGCGGGACAGGCTTTCGTTCGCCCTTCGGACCGAGGCCACGATGCGCCTCTGCACGTCTGCATCCTGCGCGACCTGCGCGAGCAGTGCTTGGAGCTCCTTGGAGCGGCCGAGCGGATTCTCGGTCAGGTCTTTGATGTGCTTGTCGGCAGTGGCGTCGTCGATCGTGCCCTGTTGCCGGGCCCAGTCGACAGCTTCCCCAGCTCCGATGGTGACGAGGGCGACGAGAAACTTCCGCTTGTCGCCGTGCGCGTGCGCCTGGCTGATCAAGGGGTCGGACGCTTTGATTTCGTTTTCGATGTTGGCGGGCGTGAGGTTCTTTCCGCCGGCGGTGATGATGATGTGCTTTTTACGATCGAGGATGTAGACGCAGCCGTCTTCGTCCTTCCTGCCCACGTCGCCGGTGTAGAGCCAGCCGTCGATGATGGTTTCGGCAGTGGCTTCGGGGTTCTTGTAATAGCCCTGAAACACGACTTTGCTGCGGACTAGGATTTCGCCGTCCGCTGCAATGCGGTCTTCCACGATGCTCAGGGCGCGACCGACCGAGCCGAGCTTGACGTGCCCAGGGACGTTGGCGTGGGTGATTACGGTCGACTCGGTCATGCCGTACATTTCGTAGATTGGGAAGCCCGCTGCCCAGAAGAACTCGAGGATTTCGGGGGCGATTGGTGCGGCGCCGGTGATGAAGTAGCGAACGCGACCGCCGAACACGGCTCGCAGCTTGGAGAACACGAGCCGGTCGGCCAAGCCATATTTGAGCTTCAAGCCGAACGGAATGGGCTTGCCGGCCTGCCAGTGCTGTACCGCTTCACGGCCGACCCGCTCTGCCCAGCGGAAGATGCGTTGGCGTGTCGGAGGCGCTTGTTCGACCGTGCTCATGATCTTGGCGTAGGCTTTTTCGAAGATGCGCGGAACGCTGCCGAAGATTGTCGGTTTTACTTCGGCGACTTCTTCGAGAACCTTGGCGATGCTCGACGCGAAGTAGGTGCCCATGCCCGTGTTGATGCGGCCGTAGAATGCGAGGACACGCTCGGCGACGTGAGCCATCGGGAGGAAGCTCAGGCCGATGTCGTCTTCGTTGATTGCGAAGGCTTCGTCTTGGTCTTTCATGACCGTCATGATGTTGTCGTGCGAGATCATCGCGCCCTTGGGGGGGCCGGTGGTGCCGCTGGTGTAGACGATGATCGCGGTGCTCATCGGGTCGACGGCGGCAACGCGGGCCTCGATGGCGGCCTGGTCGACGGGCGTTTGGAGGACGCGCTCGAAGGGGACGAGCCAGTCGTGCGCTTCCATGAGCGACTCGGCGCCGGCGCTGTTCCAGACGATGACTCGTTCGAGCTTGGTGAGCTCGTTGCGGCGCGCGAGGATTTTGTTGATTTCTTCGATGCCTTCGACGAAGGCGACTTTGGTGTCGGCGTGGTCGAGGATGTAGGCGAGCTGCTTGGGGGTGAGTGTGGGGTAGGCGCCGAGGGTCACCGCGCCGGCGAGCTGTCCTCCGACGTCGCAGTAACACCAGGCTGGGCCGGTGCTGCCGACCATGCAGACCTTGTCTTGAAGGCCGCAACCCAGGTTCAGGAGGTACGACGCGATCGCGCCGGCTTGGGCGGAGAAGTGGTTCCAGCTGACCGGCTGCCAGTCGCCGCCGTCCTTGAAGTAGAAGGCTGGTTGGTCGCCGTCGCGCGCTACGCGCTTCAGGAACATGTCGCCTACGGTCTTGCTGCGCCTGGCGATGTATTCGGCGGGGGTGCCGCTGCTGCGGTCGGGATCGAACATCTTCGGGGGTTTACACCGGATCGGGGGTCCGGATCTAGGGGGGCGGGCCCGGATTTGACGCGGCGGTAGGCCCCGCTACACTCCGCCCCCTTCGCGCCGAAAAGGCAAGGAATTCCTATGCGTGATCTCATCAAGCTCAGCTGCGAAACCTGCGGCAAAGACAACTACACGACCGACAAGAACAAGCGCACGATGCCGGAGAAATTCCACATCAAGAAGTTCTGTCCCAAGTGCCGCAGCCATCAGCCGCACAAAGAAGGCAAGATCAGCAAGGGATAGGCAGGCGCTCGCGCTGGGCGATAGACGGCCGAATCGCAGGCCGCCCGTTGTCGAGCAAGCGTGTGCTGCCGGTGGGGTGGAAGACCGTCGGCTGCAGGCCGTCCAGGCACTCTGTGGCGCCCCAACCACTTGCCGCTTGGCGCCTGCATCGTAGAGATCCCTCATGGCGCAGGGCGATACGCATAATCTCGGGATCGGCTATTTGCTGTGGATATTCGGCTTCATGGGGGCGCACCGTTTTTACTACGGGCGCCCGGTGAGCGGGACGATCTGGTTTCTGACCTTGGGGTTGCTGGGGGTTGGCTGGCTGATCGACTTGTTCTTGATGCCGTCGCTCGATCGATCGGCGGAGCTTCGATATGATTCGGGGCCGGTCGACCACAATCTGGCGTGGATCCTGCTCACATTCGTCGGGATCTTTGGGATTCATCGGATTTACATGGGCAAGTACCTGACCGGCCTCATCTACTTTCTTACCGTGGGGCTGGCCGGTAGTCGGGATCCTCTACGACTACTGGACGCTGAACGAGCAGGTCAGCGAAGTGAACGCGGAGCGGCAGTAAGCGCGAGTCAGCAACCGTCGACGTGAGCCCCCGTTGACGCGAGTCCGCAACCGTCCCACGTTGACGGGGCCGCAAGGCCGGACAGCAATCGGCCGCAAGCCGGGCCGCAACTGTCCCACGTTGAAGCTAGCCTCAGGTTAGTCCGGCCCAGCACTTCGGATGTAGTCTGGCAGTTCGCGGCATCCGCGGCGGGGCGTGGGACAGGACTCAACCGTCCTCGTGAGCCAAGAAGAGCGCGGAAGTTCCCTACTCGGGGGATTCCGCAGCTCGGGGCGAAGGTAGTTTTGCCGTCCTCAAGAACCCGGATGTCAGGCGTTCCGAATTCGGCTGGTGGGATCGACTAGGAAGCGGCTGCCGCACCGGCACAGCGGACGACCCACCAAGTGCCGGTGGGGAAGGCGACGTCGCGCGCGCCACTTCGCCAGGCTTTGTAGGCCTCGCGGTAGGTGAGACGGAAGGCCCGGAGTGCTCGGAGTGCAGAGTGCCATGCCGTGCGGGTGAGCGCCGAGAAGGTCGGGTTGAATCCAAACCTAGGCTTCTTGGTGTCCGGTCGACTGGTCACCTGCGACCTTCGGACGCGGGTGGGTCCCAGAAAGCCGCGACCTTGACGGCGAAGCTCGGAGCGCACGAGTGAAATTCGGGCTACCAGCAATGACTTGAGGGCTTGCAGGAAACTGACTCGGTCCGCAAAGCACGGTGGCGCGGCAAGTGTGAGACTAAGCCGCTTAGGTGCGCTGTCCTTGAACCAAAGGCGCGGGTGCTTCGCGTTCATCATTCCCGCGTGGAGCGTCCCGAGGGTGCTCAGCGTCCCGGGCCATCGTTCGGATGAGCGCACCAGTCCCGCGCTCACGGGATTGAGGAGCACGTAGGCGACCTTGTCGAGCACTTCGGCCGGACCGCCAAGCTCGACTGCGCTGTACTGCACGTTTGGTTCCCACACCACTTCGTCCCAGCCACGCAGAAGCTTGATGCATTTGGCGAGCTGTCGGTTCAACCAAGCCATGAAGTCGGGGAGCACCCCTTCGATGTCGGTCAGCACGAGGTGGTAGTGATTACTCATCACGCTTAGCGCATGGATCTGGACGCCGTATTTCGAGGCTGCTCGCCCAAGGCAGTACACGAAAGCGTTGTTGAGGGGGCCATCGGGGCGCAGCAAGAAGCGGCGGCCGATGCAGCGGCGGGTGACGAGATAGGTTGTATGAGGCAGGACGCGTCTCGGTAGGGTCATGCCTGTGTATCGGTCGTTGGTCCGCGCTGTCCTTCGAAATCGAACGTGGGAAGCGATTCTTGGTGCGCTTCACACGCGGTCAACGAGGCGTGCGACAAGGGCGCCGGTTCCGCCTAGGTGGCGGGGGGCCGTTCGGAAGGCGAGGACGAAGCGGGCAGGGGAGCGCTTGGCGAGCGCTTCGGCCACGCTGGACTGGAGTGTCGCCTTGCCATCGGGGCTGTGGAGGCCCTTGCCAACGATGATCAGGACCCAGCGCTTGCCCTTCTGCTGGGATTCCCTCACGAAGCGGAGCACTTCGCGGTCGGCTTCACGGCTGGTCCGGCCATGTAGATCGCACTCGGCCTGGACTTCGAGGGTGGGATCCTCGAGGGCGTTGAGAATGCTCAAGTGCGTGGTGCGGCGCTTGCCGACTACGATCCCGTTGCCTTCGCGTTCGAGCACAAGCGGCTCAATCGGTTGTATCGACGATCCGGAAGTCGAGGGCACTGGCGCAGAGTTGCCTGCCAGAGCTGGCATCACACGCTTTCTGGAACCTGGGTTCAAGGGCTTTACGTCCGAGAAGGCCTGTTTGAGGGCTTCCCGATCCGCTTGGGCGCGCTCTCGGCGCGTGCCTTTTCGACCGCCGCCGCCGCCTCTGCTTCCTGACCTAGTCACCGTTCAGTCATCATGACCTCCTTGCGGCCCTCTCGGCAATTTGCGCAACGGATGCGGCCCTTGGCCGTCAGGCGAAGAATCTTCGCGCCTTCGAACCTGGGTTGGTGAACGGGGCGGGCGGATCTTCTGGGAAACTTCGCTGGTTTTGTGGGCAGGGGTGGTGGCATAGGCATTGCAGGTTTGAGGGGCGATGGACGTCAGTCGCCGGCAATGGGACGGTGTGTCGGAGTGGCCGAGGCGGTTTGGTTCTCCTCCGCGCGTGAGAGTCTGCGGCGGATCTCTTGCTGCGCACGACCAGCCCCCAATGGTCGCTACGATGCTGGGGCCTGTACCAGGCCGTGCGACTGGGGTCCTTCGTCAACCGTCGGGTCATGCCTGAGATCCGCTGGCTGAGAGCTTCGTACTGGGTCGGGGCGATCGCAGATGCGATCGTGGGTGCCTTGATGTTTTTTCCCGAGATCGGACGCGCTGCCTACGGCGACTCCGATTTCATACCCTCAGCGGACTATCGCTATGCCATGCGGTTCGGAGCTTCGATGATGCTCGGCTGGACGGCGCTCCTCTTGTGGGCGGACCGGAAGCCGCTCGAGCGTCGAGGGGTTCTTCCGATCACGGTCTGCGTGATCGCAGGTCTTGCTTGGGCGGGGGCCTATGCAGTTTCTGCGGGACTGGTCCCGCTGTCCAACATGGCGCCGAGCTGGGGCTTTCAGTCGCTCTTAGTGGTGCTGTTCCTTTATAGCTACTTCCGTTCGGAGCGCGCCGCGGCGGAAGCCTCGATCGCGGAGGGCGCCACGTCACTCTCCGAGGCTGCGGCTGCGTTCCTCGCCGAGAAGCGATTTGCCGTCGCCGGTGTATCGCGCGCAGGCAATGCCCCAGCCAATCTCATATTCAACAAACTCAAGGACAGCGGCCGCGAGGTTTACGCGATCAACCCGAACGCCAAGTCCATCGAAGGGGTACAGTGCCATGCATCGCTCGCCGATCTGCCCGAGCCTCCCGATGCGGTGATAATCGCGACCCATCCCGACCAGGCGACCGAAGTCGCCCAGCAGTGCAAGGCAGCCGGCGTTCCGCGCGTGTGGTTTCACCGTTCGGTCGATGGAGGCTCATTCTCCCCCGACGCGGCTGCGCTTTGCGCGGCCTACGGCGCGACGGTGATTCCCGGCGGCTGCCCCATGATGCATCTGGAGCCTGTCGACGTCGCGCACCGATGTATGCGCGCGGTGTTGAGCCTGACTGGCGGCCTGCCCAAGGCCGTCGAGGCACCCAAACGTTAGCTCTTCTTGGGTGCCTCGCGCTTGGGGCGTAGGTTGCATTGCAGGATCGCCTTGCGGACGCGCACGGAATCCGGCGTGACCTCCACGAGCTCGTCCTGGTCGATCCAGTCGAGGGCGTTTTCGATGGTGAGCTCTTTGTGGGGCGTGAGGACGACGTTCTCGTCTTTCCCAGCGGCCCGGATGTTGGTGAGCTTCTTTTCGCGGGTGCAGTTGACGTCGAGGTCGCTCGGGCGGTTGTGCTCGCCGACGATCATGCCTTCGTAGACCTTGGTCGCCGTTCCTACGAAGAGTTTGCCCCGTGGTTGCAGGTTGAAGAGCGCGTAGGGCGTGGTGACGCCTTTCCGATCGGAGACGATCGCGCCGTTCTTTCGCCGAAGCAAGGGGCCGGCGTAAGGGTCCCAGCCCTCGAACATCGTGTTGAGGAGCCCCTCTCCTCGCGTCTCGGTCATGAACAGAGAGCGGAAGCCGATCAGGCCTCGCGACGGAACGCGGTACTCGATACGTGAACGGTTTGTGCCGAGGGGGCTCATTTTGCCCATCACTCCACGCCGGTCGCCGAGGAGCTGGGTCACGGTGCCCACATGGTGCTGGGGCACGTCGACGACGACAGTTTCGACAGGTTCGAACTTCTTGCCGTCAATTTCGCGAACGACGACCTCGGGCATGCCGAGGGCAAACTCGTAGCCTTCCCGCCGCATCGTCTCCGCCAGAATCGCCAGCATCAACTCGCCGCGGCCGTAGACCATGAACGAATCGGCCTCGTCCCCTTCTTCGACGCGCATGGCGATGTTTCGCTGCGCTTCTTTGAGGAGTCGCTCCCGCACCTGTCGAGAGGTGACGTAGTCGCCCACCAGCCCTGCGAACGGCGAGGTGTTGACCATGAAGCGGACCTTGATGGTCGGTTGCTCGACGCTGATTCGCTCGAGCGGGTTCGGGTAGCTCGGCGGGGTGATCGTGTCCCCGATGTGCACATCCTCGATGCCGGAGATGGCCACGATGTCGCCTGCCGAGGCGCCGTCGATGCGAACGCGTTCGAGGCTCTCGAAGCCCCAGAGTGCGCCGACCTTCCGTTCGACCACGCCGTCCTTGCCGATGATCGCTAGCGTTTCCTGTGGTTTGATGGTGCCGTTTCGGATACGGCCGATGGCGATGCGGCCGACGTACTCGTCGTGAATCGTGTTGTGCACCAGGAGCTGCAAAGGAGCGTCTGGGTCGCCCTCGGGCGCGGGGAGTCTTTCGATGAGCGTTTCGAAGAGCGGGGTGAGATCGCTCGATTCGTCTTCGAGCTCGCGTTTTGCGATTCCGTCTTTGCCAATGGCGTAGATATGCGCGAAGTCCGCCTGCTCGTCAGTGGCGCCGAGGTCGCAGAACAGATCGAAGACCTCGTGCAGGGCCTCATCGGGGCGGGCGTCGCTTCGGTCGATCTTGTTGACGACGGTGACGACCGGCAGGTCGAGCTCGATGCACTTCGAGAGAACGAAGCGGGTCTGGGGGAGGGCACCTTCGGCGGCATCGACGAGGAGCAGAGCGCCATCGGCCATGCGGAGCGTTCGCTCGACCTCCCCACCGAAGTCGGCGTGGCCTGGCGTATCGATCAGGTTGATCTTGTAGCCTTTCCAACGGATCGACGCGTGCTTGGCCAAAATCGTGATGCCACGCTCGCGCTCTAGGTCGTTCGAATCGAGCACGCGCTCGCGAACCGCCTCGTTTGCGCGAAAGACGCCGGTTTGGTGCAACATCGCGTCCACCAGCGTCGTCTTGCCGTGGTCGACGTGGGCGATAATCGCCACATTTCTAATCATATTCTGCAAGCGATAACCCCCACGCCTTCGCGTGAGGGCGGGTCTTGGCAGATCCGGGGCGGGGCTGCCAGTCGCAGGCGATATGCTGAATTTCCCGTGCAGGTTTTTCGCTGAGCACCCGCCAAACACAGCGACTGCACCGGGGGACGTTCGAAATTGTGGGGGAACTAGCTGTTTCGTGAGGGCATGCGGTTTGCGTCGGATGTCCGATCATGAGCAATTCGTTCGCCAATTCGTTCGCAACCTGGGTTCGGATTGGCGGGATCAGCGCAACCTGGGTTCGGATCGGGCGGGGGATTCGCGCTTACAGTTTGGATCAGCGCAACCTGGGTTCGGATCGGGCGGGGGATTCGCGCTTACAGTTTCGGTGTTCATCACCCTGGATGAAGCGGCCACTCTGACCGACGTAGCGAACCCGCTCTACATCAGCTCTGCATCCGCACAGGTTTCGAGCGGCCTCATGTAAGGGCAGTTGAGGGACTCCCCTTAGGGCCCGTTCGATGCCGATACCCTTTACCGCCGTTGCGACGTGTCGGTGGACGCTTTGGCACTCATGCAGGGAGTCGCTATCTTGAAGCTCCGGGGGACGGGGGAATGTTGGGACTTCTTTGGCGCGCGATTGGGGCATTCCTGGTCTTTGGGTTTGTTGGATGCGGCGAGTTGGCGTTAATCGATCCGCGGACCGATCCGACCGATGGCCCGCCGACTGGGAACGGTGATGGCAGCTGCTCGGTGCCTGCGGAGGCCGCGGAACAAGAGGTGTCCAATCCTGACACCGTGGTTGGCGACGGGACTCCGGCGAGTTGCACGTCGGGGGCGTTCGTCGATGCGGTCGCTCGCGGCGGGGTCATCACGTTCGACTGCGGGCCTGACCCCGTCATCATCACGCTCGATCGGACGGCGAAGGTGTTCAACGATCAGAAGCCGGACGTCGTGATCGACGGTGGCGGCAAGGTGACCCTGAGCGGCGGGGGGCGGGTGCGAATTCTGTATCAGAACACCTGCGACGAGCGGCAGGTCTGGACGACGCCGCATTGTGACGACCAGGATCATCCGCGGCTGACGGTGCAGAACTTGACCTTTGTCGACGGCAACGCGAAAGCTGAAGAGGAGGGCGGTGGCGCGATCTTTGTTCGCGGCGGCCGGTTCAAGGCGGTGAACACGCGGTTCTTCAACAACGTATGCCAGGATGTGGGGCCTGACGTGGGCGGCGGGGCGATTCGGGTTTTCGATCAGTATCAGGATCGCTCGGTGTATGTCGTGAACAGCACCTTCGGCGGTGACGAACTCGGAAATGTCTGCTCGAATGGAGGCGCGTTGAGTTCGATCGGGGTCTCGTACACCGTCATCAACAGCGTGTTCACCAACAACGACGCGATCGGCCATGGTGCGAACCCGCAGGCGCCGGGCACTCCCGGAGGGGGCAGCGGCGGCGCCATCTACAACGATGGGAACACGTTCACGCTAACGGTTTGCGGGACCGTCATGGAGAACAACACGGCCAACGAGGGTGGTGGGGCGATCTTCTTCGTAAGCAACGACCGCAGTGGGAGCCTGCGGATCGAGGATTCGGTCTTGAGGAGCAACCCGAGCGCTGGCTTCGAAACTCAGGGATACCCTGGCATCTTCGTCTTGGCGAACGGCGACCCCCAGGTAAGCAATTCTGTTATCGAGTGACGGTTCTTTGGCTTCGATGCGCGCTCGTGCATGTCTGGCGTCGAGGAAATGCAGGACTGCGACGAGTATGTGTGCAGTCCTGGGTGAGTAGAACAGGTCCAAGGCGTGCTGGGCGCTGCCGAGCTCAGCGTAGAATACCGGCGACTTCGACACCTTGCGAAGCGCGTCCGAGAACGCGCTGGCCGTCTTGACCCAGGTTGCGAACTTCGCGCGGCCGTTTTGACCCGGCGTTTTGACCCCGCTGGCCGTTTTGACCCGCTGGCCGTTTTGACCCCGCTGGCCGTTTTGACCCAGGTTGCGAACTTCGGGTGGCGAACTTCGGTGGCGAAGTGGCTGGTGAAGGTTTCCATTTTGGGGATGAGCTTGCGGATGAAGTCCGGGTCGAACTGCTGCGCCGGTGCTTGGAGGTGCGTTTCGGTGACTTCCGCCCATTTGTTTCAGAAGCTGCGTTCCATGAAAAGTTGCAGCGCTTTCACTACACTCGCTGGCAGCTTCTGCTCCAGGCTGTCTTGTTCGGCGCCCATCGGCTTGCTCGAAAATAGTACATGTTCTATTTTCGATGGACTGGAGAAATTCATGGTTGCTGCGCGCTTGTGGTCGAGTCTGGTTCACCGGTTGTTGCCCTGGCGCGCACCGGTTTCCTCCGAGGTCGCGCGACCCGCAAAGCGCAGGCCGGCGCGAGGTGGCAGGCCGCAGGCGGGTGCAAGCATCCGGCTCGCGAGGAGCAATGCCTACACCGGGGTTGCCCGACTTGCCGGGCGCTCGATCGATCGCCTCTTTCTCGCTGGCATGAGCCGGCCGCACCGCTATCCGGGCGCAGGCGACCTGGCGCGCGTCGGCGAAGAGATCGCCGCGGCCCACGTGCTCTATCGAAAAGGCCGCCCCGCGGCGCCGAGCGCATTTCATACGACTCCGCCGCCGCTCGATGCGATTTCGATCGAGCCGGCCTGGCACCCTTCGATGCGATTCGAATGGCTTTCCTTCGAAAGCGGCTATCAGGCCTCCGCTGCGGACCCTTCGGCGGACCGCTGGAACAACTACGACCGCAATCACGTCGCCCACGCCTGGGTCGCTCGGCACAGCGGTCCTGAAAGGCCTTGGCTGATTTGCCTGCATGGGCTCGGGACGGGGGGGCCGTACGCCGACTTTGCCGGCTTCCGCGCCGAGAAGCTCCACCACGAGCTCGGGCTCAACCTCTTGATGCCGGTGCTTCCGCTGCACGGTCCGCGCAAGCCAGCCGCCCTGCCGATCGCTTCGCTTCTATCCTTTGATCTGCTCGATGCATTCCACGGTGTGTCGCAGGCCGTGTGGGACACGCGTCGCCTCATGCAATGGGCGCGCGCCCAGGGCGCGACGAAGATCGGCCTCTACGGTCTGTCCATGGGCTCTTACGTCTCAGCCCTGCTCTCCGGCCTCGAGAACGTGGAAACCGTGATTGCAGGGATCCCCGTCTGCGACATTCCGGACCTGTTCGTGCACCACGCGCCGGTGGACCAACGCCAGGAAGCCGAAGACAACGGTGTGCTCGGCGTGCACACCCGCGAGCTGTTCGAGCTGGTGTCGCCGCTCTCGGTCGAGCCGCACACGCGGCTCGAGAACCGGTTCATCTTTGCCGGTAGCGACGACAAGGTGTCGACACCGGAGCAAGCCGAACGGCTCTGGGAGCACTGGGGGCAGCCAGGCATTCGCTGGTTTGCGGGCGGGCATGTGAGCTTCTTCTGGTCGTCCGAGGTCGCGCCCTTCGTCGACCACCGCCTGCACAAAGCCGGCTTCGCCGTGTTGGAACACTGAGCCCCGCGATGGAGCGTTTTTCGGGACAAGACGCTTCGTTCCTCTACATGGAGACCCCGAGCGTGCACATGCACACGCTCAAGGTCGCGGTCATCGATTTGCCGGCGCAGATTCCCTACGCCGATGTGTTCGACCTCGTGCGCATCTCGATGGAGAGCAAGTTGCACCTGGTGCCGCGCCTTCGTTTGCGACCGGTCGAGGTGCCGGGAGGCCTGCACCATCCAATCTGGGTCAAAGATCCGCACTTCAACATCGGCCGCCATCTCTATCGGTCGAAGATCGCGTCGCCCGGGGGGCAGCGGGAGATGGACCGGGCCATTGCAGAGATAGCGAGCATTCAGCTTCCGCGGGATCGTCCGCTTTGGGAGACCTGGCTGCTCGAAGGGCTGGCCGACGGCGGCATGGTGCTGGTCACGAAGATTCACCACAGCCTCGCCGACGGTGTCGCCTCCGCCAACATGTTGGCCAAGGTGATGACGCGCGAGCCCGAGCACAACGACCCCGATGCGCCGAATCCTCCCTGGATTCCAGACTCGATGCCGTCGCGACGCAAGCTCTTCGTCGACGCTCTGCGCGACCAGCGCGAGCAGCTCAGCACAGTGGGTCCGCTCGTGAAACGAACGGTCAGCGGCGGGATCAACGTTCTTCGAAACCTCAAGCACCGGGCGATAGACGTTCCGTATCCGTTTGTGACGCCGCGCACCGTGTTCAACCACAGGCTTTCACCCGAGCGCTCTTTCGCTACGACCTCGCTGCCGCTGGCCGAGCTCAAGGCGGTGAAGCACGCCGCGCGCGTGACGCTCAACGACGTCGTCTTGGCGACCGTAGCAGGGGCGCTCGATCGGTTTTTCGAGGCCCGCGGCGAGACGCTGTCCAAGCCCCTCATCGCCTCGGTGCCAATGGCAGTCGCGACGCCGGGTAGCGCGCCTCGCGAAGCGGGAAATCGCGTGGCCAATCTGTTTACCTCACTCTGCAACGACGTGCGCGATCCGCTCGAACGCTTGCGCAAGATCAACGCGGTGACGAAGCAATCCAAGGAGATCCAGCGGCAACTCGGAATCGAGACCATGCTCGACTGGTCACAAGCCGCGCCGGCCGTCGCCTACCGCTGGGCGCTCGGGATCTTCTCGCAGTCGGGCCTGTCCGATGTCATGCCGCCGGCCGCGAACATCATCGTCTCGAACGTTCGCGGTCCCGACAAGCCGCTTTACATAGCGGGCGCTCGGCTTCGTACGATCTACTCGGTGGGACCGGCAGTCGAGGGCATTGGTCTGAACATCACGGGCTGGAGCTATTGTGGGGACATTGCGTTTGCGCTGATCGCCGACGCCGCTGCGATTCCGGACCCACACTGCATCACCGACGCTTTGCGCCCGGCCCTCGACGATCTGGTCCGAGCCACGTTGTGAAAAGTTGCTAGAGTTCCCCGCATGGGCACACCCGCAATCGACACCTGGCATCAGCTCATCAAGGAAAAGAACGCGGCCGGCCTCGACGACATCCTGGCCGATGACGCGGTGTTTCACTCGCCCGTCGTACACACGCCGCAAAAGGGCAAGGAGCTGACCAAGCTCTACCTGAGCGCGGCCATCATGGTGCTCGGAAGCAGCAAGTTCGAGTATGTGCGGGAAGTCATCGGCGAGTCCGACGCGGTCCTCGAGTTCACCGCAGAGATCAACGGCATCGTCATCAATGGCGTCGACATGGTCCACTGGGACGCGGACGGAAAGATCGACGACTTCAAGGTGATGATTCGACCGCTCAAGGCGGTGAATCTGCTTCACGGCCTGATGAAGCAGATGCTCGGCCAGATGAGTTAGGGGCGCGCCGTTAGCTGAGCGTCGAGAGCTTGTCTCGGTGCTTGGCCTGTAGCGCGTTGTAGTCGTCTTGGGTGAGACTCAGGGCTTTGGCGAGGCGGCGTAGTTGGGTTTGTTCGTCGTGCTTGAGCACATGGTCGGCAACGGCCATTTCGATGAGGACTTCGAGGACCTCGAGACGAAGCTCACGGTCGGCGAGCTCGCGGAGGTCGCGGGTCCAGTCGTGGTCGCCGAGAAGGGCGACGTGGCTGATCTGGTCGGCGAGGAGCCCGCAGATCGCGTCGACACCCGCGGGGCTCAGCCCGTGGACTCGGCTGAGCTCTTTTTGAATGGCGGCTTCTTCCTGCAGCGAGTAGTGCCCGTCAGCGTAGGCGACTTTGGCGAGCAGGCCGGCGACGGCGGTGACGATGCGCCGGGTCGCGTCGTCTGCGTCAGCGAGATACTTCTCGACGATTTCGGCGAGGCGTTCTCGCGCCTCTGGCGTCACTTCGTCGGGCTTGTCTTTGCCACCAAAAATCATCGACGTTTCAATATACCGGCCGCCGCCGATGCACAAGGCCGCTAGAGCCCGGCTTGGACCGCGCCCCAGACGACCAGGCAAATGACTGCGCCGACCAGGCCCAGCCACAGCCCGTCGCGAATGAAGAACGCAAAGAGCAACAAAAGCAGGCCGGCGCCCAACTGGACGGGCCGTTGCTGCTTCTTTCCGTACATGAACATCACAAAACCCACGCTGCTCACGAGGAGAGAGACAACGAGATAGGCGGGTTCCAGCATTCTTAGATGGGCTTGTATGCCACGGCAGCGGACGATGGGCCCGCCAGGGGGATCACATCGAACCGGTCGAAGCCCACCTCGCTGCACCATTCTTTGAAATCCGCGCCCGAGTAGTCGAAGGCGTCACCAAATTCGATGAGCATGTTGAGCGACATCAGAATGCCGAAGGCGTTTTGCCGTCGGGCATCGTCGATGAGCGCTTCGACGACGATGAACGCGCCCCCCGGTGGCAGGGCGTCGTATGCCAGCTTGATGAGGTGCTTCTTCTTTTCGAGGTTCCAGTCGTGCAGGATCATGCCCATCGTGATGACGTCGGCCTTGGGAAGGGGATCCTTGAAAAAGTCGACGACCGCCGTGGAGACGCGATGCCGGAGGCCGGCGGCTTCGATGTACTTCTTAGCGATGGGCTCTACTTTGGGAAGATCGGCGCTCACGCAATGCATGTGCGGGTTTTCTGCCGCGACCATGCAGGAAAGCTGGCCCGTTGCGCCGCCGACGTCGCAGAGCGTCTTGTAGTTCGAGAAATCGAACTTCTTGGCGAGCGCTCTGAAGTTGCCGGCCGACACACCCGCCATCGCGGCCATGAACTGCTCGATTCGCTCGGGCACCGCGTAGAGCTTGGCGAACATGGGTTCGCCGGTTTCTTTGATTTCGCTTTGCGGTTCGCCCGTCTTGAGCGCTTCGGTGAGGTTGTTCCAGAAACCGTAGAGACGGCTGCTCGACATCTCGAGAATGCCGCCGATGTAGCCGGCGCCCTCCCTGTCGAGGAAGACCGCGGTCTCCGCCGTGTTGCCGTAGAGCGCGTCCGGGCCATCGCCGTCACGCCGCAGCAAGCCGAGGGCAACGAGCGCGTCGGGAAAGTCGGGAATCGCACGCGGGTGCAGACCCAGCCGCTCGGCAATCTGCGCGCCGGTCATCTTGCCGGTCCCGAGCTCGGTGAATAAGCCCAGCTCGACTGCGGTGAGAAGCGTGCGCGAGCCGAAGAAGCCCATGCCGACTTGCATGATGTGGGTAGGGTCGAGCTCTTCTTCGCGCATGGAATGCCTCCTCCAATGGACGGTGGATCCTTACAACCGGAGCGCCTGGGAATGCAACACAGAAAAAGGCTAGGCGTCTTCGCTTGCGAAGAAGAAGGTGCAGTTGGGCAGGTCCATGAACGCTTCTTGCGCGCGTCGCAGCTCGTCGATGAGCTTATCGCCGGCACCGGAATCCATGAACGCGACGACATCGTTCTCGCGGACCCACCAGATTTCGACCATCCCGTCGTACGGCGCCTTGGTGCCGCGCTGCTGCATGATCTCGACGTTCTGCTCCACCGGAAGCGGCGTGGTGGTCGTGCATCGGAGCCCGTCCGAGGCGGCCGCAATCGCGCGTGCGGTTTCGGCGTACTTGGCCCACTGCTGGGCGAACTCGTGTTTCGACATCCCCTGCTTGCGACGCACACACTGAACGAACTTAATCATGCTGACTCCTTGCCCCCGTTTCGGAGGGCTTGATTGTCACAAATCGGGCGACGGGCTGCCAACATTCCCTGTGGGCAGCGCCCCGTCTTTAGAGTGCAGGCCGTTTCGCGCCTTCGCGCGCGTGAGCAGGGCGTCGCCGATGTGGATCAGGGCGAGCAATGCGAAGATCGGCGCGGCAACCACGACGCCCTCGAAGCCCCGTCGCAGGGTGGCGGGAATGAGGGTGCTCAAGAACAGCGCCCAGAGCAGGGTGACGCCCGTGATCTGCAGCAGCCCATATTTATGGTAGCCGAGGTAGAAGTCGCCCAGGCCGGGCAGGAACAGCGCCCGGAGCGCGGCCTTTTTGGGGCTCTTGAACTCTTCGCCGCAGTTCTGGCACGAGAGCGGCGCGTCGTCGCTTGCCGTGAAACAACGAGGGCAGAGGTTTTGCCAGCCGCCCTTCTTGGTGGCGGTGGATTCGAGCAGGCCCTTGAGCTGCCGCGCTTCGGAGCGCTTGACGCCGTGGAACATCAGCTGCTCGCGGCCGGTGCGAATGAAGATGTAGCTGTTGCGGCCCGAGGTGACGCGGATGCGATCGAGCGGGAGCTGATTTGCGAACATGCGCGGCCGCTGCTTCGAGTCGGTGTGAATCAACAGGATGCGCCGGTCGGTGAGCACCAAGGTCGTACGGTTTGCGAAGGGGTTCATGGAGCCGGCGGTGAGCAGCCACCAGCTGAGCTGCCGGACGCCGTTGGTCGCAAAGCGCACGACCTCCATCGGGTTCATCACGCGTTGCAGGACGGGCTCTGCTTTGCGGAGCATCTCGGCACGCTTGCGATCGCGCCGGTTGATTCGGCCGTTGCGGACGTTCGGGAACATCTCCTCGAACCGGACCGCTACCGATGCAGGTAGGAGGGCATTGAGCTCCTCATTCGGCTGACCCCCGTTCGGCATAGGCAGCGGGAGCCTAGCACGGGCTCGGCCGCCCTCAATCGGCGCTGCTCAGCGGGTCACGATGGTGCTAGTATCGCGGCTAGCTCGATTTTTGGGGGATTGTCGATGGTTGATCCGCTCTTGGTGGCCGTGGTGATTTTGCTGGTCATCAATCTCGTCGTAACGCTCGTGCTTCTCAAGCGCAGGGCCGGCGATTCAGCAGCGATTGCGCAGGCCGAGGCGGAGGACCGTGCCGAGACGGCGCGCCTGCTTCGGGCCGAGCTTCGGGATTCGCGCGAGGAGGCCTCCGCTGCGGCGAGCGAGCTTCGTCGAGAGGTTTTCGGCACGCACCAGGCGAGCACCGAGAGCCTGGTCAAAACGCTCTCCCAAGTTGGCGATTCGCAAACCAAGAAGTTCGAAGCGTTCACTCTGCAGCTCAAGGGCCTGACGGACTCGAACCAGGCGGGGCTCAAGCATTTGCAGGAAACCGTCGACGGGCGGCTTCAAGAGCTTCGGAGCAGCAACGAACGCAAGCTCGACCAGATGCGCGAGGTGGTCGACGAGAAGCTGCAGAGCACGCTCGAGAAGCGACTTGGGGAATCGTTCAAGCTCGTGGGCGACCGGCTCGAAGCGGTGCAGCAGGGCCTCGGCGAGATGCGAAGCCTGGCCAGCGGGGTAGGGGACCTCAAGAAGGTGCTCACCAACGTGAAGACACGCGGGACCTGGGGTGAGGTGCAGCTGGGCGCGCTGCTCGAGCAGATCCTCACTCCCGAGCAGTTCGACCGAAACGTGAAGACCCGGCCCGACTCGCGCGACGTCGTCGAGTTTGCGATTCGGCTGCCGGGGCCGAGCGAGGACCCCAACCTCTGCGTCTGGCTTCCCATCGACTCGAAGTTCCCGCAGGAAGATTACCTGCGGCTCGTCGAGGCAAGCGAGAACGGGGACGCTGTCGCGGTGCAGCAGGCGCACAACGCGCTCGTCCGCTCGGTTCAGGATTCTGCGAAGGACGTGAGCAGCAAGTACTTGAACCCGCCGCAGACGACCGACTTCGCGATTCTCTTTTTGCCGACTGAGGGCCTCTACTCCGAGGTGCTTCGTCACCCGGGCCTAGTCGAACGCCTGCAACGCGAGCACCGTGTGGTGGTGGCCGGGCCGACGACGCTGTCGGCCGTGCTCAGCAGCCTTCGCATCGGGTTTCGGACCCTCGCCATCGAGCAGCGCTCGAGCGAAGTGTGGAAGGTGCTCGGCGCAGTCAAACACGAGTTCAGCAAGTTCGGCGATGTGCTCGACAAGGTCAAGCGGCAGCTCGAGACGGCCGGCCGCACCATCGACGAGACGGGCCGTCGCACGCGCGCAATGGAGCGAAAGCTGCGAAACGTCGAAGACCTCCCCGCCGACACGGCGACGGCGTTGCTCGACCTCGCCGAGGACACGCCGGTGGACTTGCTCGAAGCCAAGGAAGACGGCGCCGCTTGAAAGCAGCGGGTTTGTTCCCGCCTTCGGAGCTAGCAGGCGATGGGTGCGGCCCGCTTTTTGGGGTCACGGTTTGGCGTGCTACATAAGCCGGCCCGGAGCTTCCATGACACACACACGCTTTGTTTCCTTCTTTGTTCTCAGTCTGACCCTCGGGCTTGTGGCTTGCTCGACCGACACGAGCGCCGCGCCTGAGGCGGTGCCCCCCGCTCCCCTCAGCGGGACCTATCGAGATGTCGGTCCGTTCGAGGCAGGGGTCACAACGCTCAGCTTGGCCGATCGGATGGTCGAAGTTTGGTATCCGGTGAACCCGGCCGACGTGGGCGCGATGAGCCCCGTTCCTTACTTCATCCGCGACGAGCTTTCCGACACACTGCAGTCGCTGCTGCCCGACGACATCAATCCGCCGTTTCAGACCGCGGCGTACCGCGATGCGCGCGCGAGTGGCAGCGGGTCGTTTCCGCTGGTCATCTTTGCGCACGGCTCCTCGAGCTACCGCAATCAGTCGACCTTCATGACGACGCACTTGGCGTCTTGGGGCTTCGTGGTGGCTTCGGTCGACTACTTGGAGCGCGGTCTGCAGAGCTTCCTCGGCGCCGAGCCCGAGCCGCGGCTCGACGATGTGGACCTGACGCGCATGGTCGTGATGCTGCTCGCCTCGGAGAACGAGCGCGACGGGAGCTTGTTGAACGGTCGCGTCTCCACGGACCGGATCGCGATTACCGGTCATTCCGCCGGCGGTGGGACCTCGATTCGTTTTGGCGGCGAGCCGGACGTGATTACGTACATCCCGCTTTCGGCGGGCATCTCCATGCAAAGCACAGTCGAGCTGCCGGACAAGCCTTCGCTTTGGATTGCCGGTGACATCGACGGAGTCGTGTCCCCGGAGCGGACGGCCGATGCCTTCGCGGAGGCGAGCGCACCTGCGCGGCACATCGTCATCGAAGACATGGGGCACCTCGGGCCGAGCGACATCTGCGCGATTGGCGAGAACGGCGGCGGCGTCATCGCGATTGCGCTCGAAGCGGGCCTTCCGATTCCGGAAAATCTCGTCCGCCTGGGCACCGACGGCTGTCAGGAGGAGGCCATCGCGCCCGAGGATGGCTGGCCTACGGTCAATCACTTCGTGACGGCGCAGCTTCGCTGGGCCTTTGGCTTCGACGAAGAGCCGATTGGGCTTTCGCAGGACGTCGCCGACGATTTTCCCGAAATCGTGTTCGCGTACGAAGAATCTCTCTGAGGCAACGCTAGTCGCCAAGCGACAGAAGGGTGAGCACCGCTGCGCCCGCTTCGCGGCTTGCTTCGAGGTCAACGCGGAACTCCATGTGCCAGCCGCGATGCTCGTCCGGGTCGAGGAGGATCTGCGTGAGCATCCAGTCTGCCTCGCGGCGTTCGATCTGGACCTGGGCGCTGCTTCGTGCGTCGGGCCCGATGGCGATGGCGTCGTACTCCGACCAGTAGGGCGCCAGCGCCTCAGCAAAGCGTTCAGCGGTCCAGTCGTTGGCTTCCGAAGCCTCCAAGAGCGCTTCGGCGGCTCGCTCGTATTGCTTGAAAGAAAGAAAGCGGACGATTTTCCAGACGGCGTTGCGGACCATCGTCGTGAAGCCGCGCTCGTCCCTGGTGATGTCGACGGTTTGGTCTTCGTCGCGCTCGACCGGCATGACGACGCCTTCATCGGGGGCTTGAAGCTGCTCCCATTCGTCGAGAAGGCTCGCATCGACCGAGCGAACCGTGAGCCCCAGCCAGTCGGACACGTCGTAGAGCTCGTCCGTCTTGGCCGCCTCCGGCACCGTTTGAACGAAGCCCTTGTACGCGTCCGTGAGATAGCGGAGCAAGACCCCTTCTGAACGCTGAAGCCCGTACTCCTTCACATACTCGACGAAGCTCATGCCGAGCTCGTACATGTCGCGTGCAATCGATTTCGGCCGCAGCACGTCGCCGCCGACCCAGGGATGATGCTCCGCAAAAACCTCATAGGTCGCGAACAGCAGGTCCGCCCTGGGCTTCGGGTATTCGATTTTGTCGAGCTCCGCCATGCGCTCGTCGTACTCCATGCCTTCGGCTTTCATCGCGGCGACCGCGCGCCCCTTGAGCGTGTCGGTTTGCCGGTAGAGCACCGCCCAAGGGTCTTCGAGTGTGGCTTCGACCAGCGTGAGCACATCGAGCGGGTAGGCGGGGTCTTCCTTGTCGAGCACGTCGACCGCTTCGACGACATAGAGTGAGAGCGCTTGGTTGAGTGAGAAGTCAGACTGGAAGTCTTCGTTGACCCGCGGCCCTTCTCCATTGAGCGCGATGACGCCGGCGTCGCGCAGCGAGCGGATCAGCGCGATGGCGTGCCGCGCATGGTTGTATTTAGACTTCGGCCCTTCGTGACTGTTGCGAATGAGCGTGCGGAGCGCGAGGCAGCCGTTGTCCTCGCGCTCGAAGAGGTTGAGAATCATCGCGTTGCTCACCTTGAAGCGAGACCTGAGCGGCTCGGGCGGCGAGTCCTGAAGCCGCGTGAAGGTGTCGGCGTCCCAGTGCGCGTAGCCACGCTCGGGCGGCGGCCGCATTTTGAGCTTGCGCGCCTTCTTCGCATCGCCGCCGGCCTTTGCGCGGAGCTTCTTGTTTTCGATGGCGTGCTCGGGCGCCTGGGCGACCACGCTGCCCAGGGTGTCGAAGCCTCGCCGCCCGGCTCGGCCCGCGATTTGCTTGAAGTCGCGCACGGTCAGCACTTTTGTCTTCTCGCCGTCGTACTTGCAGAGCTTGGTGAAGAGCACCGTGCGAATCGGAACATTCACGCCGACGCCTAGCGTGTCGGTCCCGCAAATGATTTGAAGCTTCCCTTCCTGGGCCAGGCGCTCGACCAGGCGCCGGTAGCGCGGGAGCATGCCGGCGTGGTGCACGCCGACTCCGTGGTGAAGGAACTTCTTGAGCTCCTTGCCGAACGGCGTGTCGAAGCGGGTGCCGGTCAGCTCCTCTTTCACGGCGCGTTTCTCGTCTTTCGAAAGGAAGTCGATGCTCATGAAGCTCTGGGCCTGCTCGGTCGCGGCGCGCTGCGCGAAGTGCACGACGTAGATTGGGCCCTTGCCCTCTTCGAGCAGGTCGACGACCGCGTTCTGCAGGTTCTCTTCGCTGTACGTGAAGTCGAGCGGCACCGGGCGCTCGGTGCTCTTGACCAGTGTGGTCGTCACGCCGGTCAGCTCGGTGATGGCCTCCTCGAACTGCCGCGTCTCGCCGAGGGTCGCGCTCATCAGAAGGAAGCGCGCCTGGGGTAGGGCGAGGAGCGGGATTTGCCAGGCCACGCCGCGGTCCCGGTCGGCGTAGTAGTGAAACTCGTCCATCACGACGCCATCGACCGCCGCCCGCTCGCCTTCCCGTAGCGCCATGTTCGAGAGAATCTCCGCGGTGCAGCAGATGACCGGCGCATCGCGATTGACCGTGGCGTCGCCCGTCATCATGCCGACGCGCTGGGGGCCCAGCACTCGACACAAATCGAAGAACTTCTCGCTCACCAGGGCCTTGATTGGCGCCGTGTAAAACGAGCGCTCCCCAAGCGCGACCGAACGGAAGTGCGCAGCCAGCGCCACCAGCGACTTCCCGGACCCCGTCGGCGTGTTGAGAATCACGTTGTTCCCGACGAAGAGCTCCATGAGCGCTTCTTCTTGCGCCGCGTAGAGCTCGAGGCCCTGGTCGCTCGTGTACTCCAAAAAGCGCGTCAGCAGGGTATCGCCATCGACGTTTTCGCCGAGGTCATCGAGGTAGCGGTCGAGTGCGCTCACGCGTGCTCGCCAAGCGAGGCATCGATGAAGGCGGCTTCAATCTTGTGGCCGTCGGGGTCGCACACAAACGCACCGTAGTATCCGGGGCTGTACTGAGGCCGAGGCCCTGGCGGCCCGTCGTCGGTTCCGCCGGCGGCCAAAGCGGCTTCGTGAAAGGCGTGCACCGCCTCTTTGCTCGCCGCCATGAAGCAGAAGTGCGTTCCGTTGCCTACGGCCGCGGGCTGCCCATCGATGGGCTTTTGCACCCAGAACTCTGGAAACTGCTTGCCGTAGGCGACCGCGCCGAATTCGAGGTACTCGAAGAGCTTCTTGCAGCCGAGCGCGGGAAGAACCGCGTCATAGAAGGCAACGGCACGAGCCAAGTCGTTGGTTCCCACCGAAACGTGCGAGAGGATGCTTGGGTTCTCGTTTTCCATATTTCCCTCTGTGACTGAGCTTCACGGATGCGTTGCGTTCTGGCGACAGACGCAGCGCGTCGAATTCGTTCCGCGGAGTATATTGTAGGGCCCGAGCATTGGCACGAGCGTTGCACCGATTGATTCCGTCCGGGCCTTGAAAGGTGCTGTCATGCTTAGAGTCGCTTCGTTCTTTCTTGCGGTCTTCGCCATTGCCGCGGTTTGGGCCTGTGAGGGTTCTCCTGAACCTGGCATCGAGGTTCTTCAGCAGGAGTCCTGCGCCGTCTTGCTCAGCGAGTCGAACGGGATGCCCGTCGGAGTGCTGTCCGAGCAGCGGATCCTCGCTGGCCAGCAGCACGTTCTCGTTTCGCAGCTCGATCCGGATGGCCGCGAAGAGCCCAAGAACAGCCTGATCGAGCTCGAGCTGCCTGCGGGGCCTCAGCTGCTCGACCTGGGCGAAGATGACGAGCCCGTCGTCGTCGCGTTCGAAGCCGTTTCCGAGGACGAGATTGTCGGAATCGAGCTTCTTCAACCCCGCGAAGAAGAGCTCAGCCCCGGAACCTGGGTCGAGGTCGATGTCGTCGGTGTCACCGAAGACGGCATGCATGTACGCAGCATCCATCCGCGCTTCGGCACCGGAGACGATACCTACCTCGGCTACTTCGCGTATCGCTTCGACCCCAGCGCGCGCCCGCGCACACTCGAGATAGAGGCGCTGCAATGGTTCGAACACACCCAGTTCCGAGGTCTGCCGAGTCATAAGGCGAAGCCGGCTAGCGTGCTCACGCGCTAACCGGCTTCTATCAACGGGCTCCACAATGGGGGGAGGTCAAGACGGGCACCATGTTCTGGGAACGCGTTTCGCCTGACTCTGGATGGGATGGTGGGCTCATCCATTGCCCTTCGTTCCGTGCCGCTGGTGCCCGCCTCGCACCGAATGACAAGTTGGAAGCTAACCGTGTTTCCGGTATTTCCGGCGACAAAGAAGGGCACCGATCGCGCCATGCCTTGTGAAAATTCACCCTCCAGGCTTGTAATTCGCGTGCCGCTGTGGATCGATGGCGCCCTGTGGCCGATTCACAAGGCAAGCCCAAGACCGATTCGGGCCTGAGAGTGTCCGGTGCATGGGCCCGCGGTGTGGTCAATGCCTTCGAGGCACTCGGCCTGGACGTCGAGGCGCTCTGTGACGACATCGGTGCGGATCTCGCAATGTTTACCGATACTTCGGGACGGCCGCCGCGCGATGCCCTGGGCCGCTTCTGGCGCGCGGCGTTTGCAAAAACCGGCGACAGGCATCTCGGGCTCAGTGTGGGCGATGCCTGGCGGGCTCGAGCGGACCACCTGGTCATTCTGCTCCTCACGAGCGCGGAAACCGTCGGCGAAGGCCTCGAGGCGAGCCTGCGATACCAGGAGCTGCTGTCCCACGGCCGTGTTCTCACGCTGAGCGAGCACCCAGAGCATCACGTGCTGCGCCTCAACAAGGTCGAGGACGAGCTACCGGTCACCGTGCACGAGCTCGAGTTTCTCGCCGTCGTCGTGATGAAAGTGTTGCGCTTTGCGACCGCAGGCGCCTTCAGCGCACGCGAGGTTCACTTCGAGCACCCCTATCGGGGGAACATACAGAAGTACACGCACTCATTTGCTTGCTCGGTTCTGTTTGGCCAAGAGAGCACCGGCAATTGTCGTCGACGACGAAACCTGGGCTCTGCCTCTCGTGCATGGCAATCAAGCGCTGCACGGCCAGCTTCGTGGTGTCGCCTCTGGGCTGCATGCGACGCTCGAGTCGCATGATTTCGTCGACACCGTTCGGGATCGCATCAAGCTCCTGCTCTCGCGCGGCCAGTCGAGCATCGAAGCCGTGGCGGCCGCGCTTCACACGACCCCGCGAACCTTGCAGCGGCGCCTTCAAGACGACGATACGAATTTCCGGGCACTGATGGACGCGACCCGCAAGTCAATCCTCCTCGGCTGCGTCGAGCGCAACGAGACAGCCGACGAAATCATGCGTCATG
The DNA here is from genome assembly GCA_963716775.1 of uncultured delta proteobacterium. Taxonomy (GTDB): domain Bacteria; phylum Myxococcota_A; class Polyangia; order Polyangiales; family Houyiibacteriaceae; genus SG8-38. Next base: position 15,960 of record CAVQUI010000005.1, on the reverse strand, counting down.
CCGGTTACACGAATGTCCGCAGCTTCCGACGTGCTATGAAGCGCTGGAACCTGTCGGACTCACGATGAAACAAACCACAGCACGCATCGCGTTGGCACTGCTCCTGGTGCCGCTCTTGAGTTGCTCCGCCCTCGGCCTCTCGGGCACCGGGTCGCAAATCCCCAACGTAAAGCCGCCGAAGGTCCGCATTGCGTCGGTCCGAATGGGCGACATGCCGTCCAGTCGCGGCCTGGCGAGCTACTACTGCGGGCAGTACCTAGGCCCGCTCATCTGCAGAGCGTTCGGGCCCGTGCTGCAGGCCTCGGACATCAACTTCGCGTTCGATGTGGAGCTGGAGTTGGCGAACTCGAGCAAAGTGCCCTTGCCGCTGGTGCAGACACTCTTTGCGTTCACGGCATTCCCCGAGGCGCAAGACGCGCAAAACCTCGGGACCGTCTGCCTGAGCTTCTGCGAGGACCCGAACAACTGCCGTCAGGACGCAAACGCCTGCCGCTCGGACGAGCCTGAAATCCGCGACATCCGCGACTTCGCCAACGCGGCGACCGGCTTCTTGCTTTCGACCGCGCTAGGCGAGCGCAAGTTCAGCGACCTGCGCGTCCGCACCGTCCCGCCCAACGACAAAATGAAGATGGTCGTCCGCCTAGGGCTCGACCCCATTCAAATGGTCGGCCTGATTCGCCAGCTCGGCAAAGGCGAGCTGAGCCGAATCAAAAAGGGCGAGATTCCAGAGTTCAACATCCCCTACGAAATCGAAGGGACGGCCTGGGTTGCGGTCGAATCGCTGGGCCGCCTCGCGACGGGCTTTGGGCCCGCCGCGGGACAGTGGCGTCTACAGCGCGATTGACGCCCGGCTTAGAGCGCTTCGCTCTGCCTGGTCATGGAGAGCCTTGCCTCTCCCGAGCATGGGAGCTCGACGAACCAAAGGATTTCGTCCAGGGGGTCGCCGTCCGCGTCGAGCGAGCAAGCTTCCATCCAGGCGCTGCTGATGTCCATCTCAGCGTGGACCCAAGTCACCGAGAGCGAGTCCTGCTCCTCGAGGCTCAGGTCCGGATCGCCGAGCGTTAGCCTGAATGCGTCGTCGAGCTGGACCACGCAGGGGTCTTTGTCGTTGTTGACGGAGAGACTGGTGAGAGTCACGTCGTTTTGCATCGGATCGTAGTCGTCGGCCGAAACCTCGAACTGCGAATCCGGGTTTGTGACCGACTGCACCACCATGGTGACGGTGCTGCCTAGGACGGTGACTACCGCAACAAGCTCTTCATTGTTGATGAAGAAGTCGCATTCGTCGGGTTCGACGTACGTGAGGTCATTGCTCGTGTAGGTGACCGGCCCGGTCGTGTCCGTGGTGTCACAGCCCGCTACGACGCTCGCAGCCAATGCAATGGTCAACAGTATTCTGGTCATTGGTCTATTCCTCTTCTGCTCTAACGACATTAGTAACGGCTACCCATGCCCTTGGTCGGCTTGCCCTGTTCCTGGGCTTCCTTCACTGCTTTCGAAGGCTTTGGTGCCTCCGCCTTTGCCTTGGCCTCTGCCTCTGCGGCCTTCTTCTTCGCGCGAGCCGCGGCGGCCTTCCTCTTGGCAGCTGTCGTGGCGTCCTTGGCGGCCGCTTCGGCTTCCGCTGCAGCAGCGGCTTCGGCTTCCGCTGCGGCGTCGGCTGCAGCAGCTTCCGCGGCTTCCTTGGCTTCCGTCAAATCAGCAGCACAGGCTTCCTGGGCGGCCTTGAGCTCGCTCATCGCCGTGGTCTGCTTCTTCGTGGTTTCCGCAAGGGCCGCCTTCAAGGCGTTGAGCGACTCGACCGATGCCTCTCCGACGAGCTCCGGGGTTTCGAGGGCGACTTCCTTGGTCTTGATGATTGCGGCCTCGCCCTTGGTCTTGGCGACCTCGGCCTGGCAGCTCTCAATCCCTTCGGCGAGCTGGGTGAGCTCCGTGTTCGCCGTCTTCACCGCGTCGAGCTGCTGGTTGGTCAACTCCTGCAGTGCCTTGACCGCAGTGTCGTCTTTCTTGCAGCCGAGCATTCCAGTCACGACCACGAGCGCGGCCAGTACGGCCAGAATCATTTGCTTAGATTTCACAGGTTCCTCCATTTTCGGGTCACTCACAGGCAGTCCCGGGTCAGTCGAACGACATCGTCATCGTGCCGGCACCCCGACCCCGCTTGCCCTATCCCCTAGTTGGGTCGATCGTGAGCGACCGACGCGTCAACTCCATAGCCCAGTCCCCTCGGCTGCCGCAAGGGTTAGCGCCTGCTCACATGTCCAGTAAACCCGAATTAACCTGTGATTTTAGCCCGTTGCGGCTAGGGGCCAACAACCTCGGCCGCCGTCCAGCCGTCGTTCCGATGCACGGTGTGCTCGGCCCGGTGCTCGCCGCTGGCCTTGTCCCAGTCGGCCTTCACGCGTTCTGCCCGCGATTCAATCTTCCCAACCTTCCAGGCGACCCATTCGGTGCACTTGCGTAAATCGGGCGTTGCGGGGCCGAGCTCACGCAGCTCGGGAGGAAATGCTTCGAGCGCCTGCTCCGCGCGTCTCAGGACCTGGACCTCGACCGGGCTCTTCGCATTCACGCGGGTTCGCAGCTTGACCACATAGGTCTTCCCAGCGCTGAGCCTAGCTTCCATGAGTTGGACGGTGGGCGGCGCGGTGCCGGTGACGAGCATCAGCATGTGCCTGCCCGGCCAGGTGGGCGCCGCCATTTGCGAAGCATTGTCGAGCAGCGCGATGCAGCGACCCGCCTGATTGACGACTCGAATCGTCACCTCGCTCGCCTGCTTTCGGCGCGGCCGCATGAAGACCAGCATCGCCTGGTCCGGAGGCGCCACGTAGGGCGCGTCGACGGTTTTCGGGATTTGGGCCTCGGACGCCGAGCCGGTCATCAGCACCGTGAGCACCGTGAGCACGGAAAGCAGCGCAGCAATCGTGGGACGAGCTCGGATGGGGCGGCGCTTCATCTTGTGACCTATCTCGCATGTCGCGACGCCCCCATCCAGCCGGATTGCAGTCTTTCCGAACCCTTGCGGCGAGTCAGCGTTTTTGCCCAGTGATGCAGGCAAGAGCCTTGATTTTTCGCAATACTGTAGCGGTGCGCACTTCCAAAGGGGGGGGTCGGGTGTCCACGCTCCCGTCCGCCTCGGATTCTCAAATACCGCGGATCGGCGAGGTCTTGGATTCTCGCTACCGGATTACCGGGGTGCTCGGCTCCGGCGGGATGGGGTGCGTCTACCTTGCGGAGCACGTTGCGATTCAAAGGCCCCTGGCGCTCAAGCTCCTGCACCCCGAGGTCGGCGAAATCGACGAGGTCACCAAGCGCTTCGAGCGGGAGGCGTTTGCCATCGGTCGCGTCGACCACCCGAACTGCGTCAAAGTCTCCGACTTCGGCAAGCTCGCGGACGGCACCTTTTACATGGTGCTCGAGCTGCTGGACGGCGTCTTGCTTTCCGACTTGCTCGAACGGGAGGAGCGCCTCGACTGGAAGCGCGCTCTGCACATCGGCCGTCATGTCCTGAGTGCGCTCGACTACGCCCATGGCGCGGGAATCATTCACCGCGACGTCAAACCCGAGAACGTGATTCTCGTCGAACAAGACGAGGACCCCGACTTCGCCAAGATCCTCGATTTCGGGATTGCGAAGTTCCACGACGATGTCGCGAATCACGACGACGACACGAGCCCGCTGAACCACGACGCCAAGCTCACCCAGCACGGCGTCACGATTGGCACGCCCACCTACATCGCCCCCGAGCAGGCGTACGCGCAAGCCATCGACGGGCGCGCCGACCTCTATTCGCTGTCGGTCATGCTCTACGAAATGATTACCGGCGTGCCGCCGTTCGATTCAGATGACCTGGGCAGCCTCTTGCGCATGCACGTCGCGGTGCCTGTGCCGCGATTCTCTGAGCGCGCGCCCGACCTCGAGGTTCCGGACTCGGTCGAAGCGCTGATTCGCCACGGGCTCGCCAAGAAGGCAGACGACCGCATCGCGAGTGCGGCGGCGTACATCCAGCGTATCGACGAGCTCATCCTTGCAGAGGGCACCGGGCAGTCCGGCCTTCGCGCAATTCCCTCTCTCGTTGCGGAAGGCCTGCGCGAGACCCTGACCTCATCGGGCAGCCGGGCTGATGGCAACAAGAAGACCAAGAAGCCTGCCAAGCGAATCATCGCAGCCGCGCTCCTCGTCATCGCCTCGATTTCCATTACGGCCTTTGCGTTTGGGCGCCAGGACTCGAGCTACCTTCCCAAGGGCGCGCTCCTGCCGATTGGTCCGGCCGCCTACGGGCCCGAGGCCGAAACAGCCGCGGAGATGCTCTCGCAAGGCCGGCCCAAGGAAGCGGCCACGTACCTGTTGGGCCATCCCACCGAAGTTCGCGAGGGGCCCTACACGCAAATCGTTCTCGGGCATGCGCAGGCCGCCTCGCAGCGAAGCATCCTAGCGCTGCTTGCCTACGACAAGGCAGTGAGGCTCGAACCCAAGCTCGCCCAAGACAAGCTCATGCGCACCAACCTCGGACTCATTTTGGACAAGAAGGCCCCAGGTGTCGTCGACGACGCCATCGAGTTTTTGGGAACGCTCGCCACGGTTGGGAACGACTCCGCCGCTGCCGACCAGCTCATCGACCTGGCCTCATCGTCCAAGGACGCGCGCCGCCGGCACAAGGCCATGCGCGTCGCCGATGAGCTGGGCCTTGGCGCCGAGGTCGACCGCTTCGCTTCTTACATGCTCGACCTCGAGCAGGGCGAAGACTGCGCCGCGCGAAAGGCAGCGGTCGGCGAACCTCCGCGCACTTGGCGACAAGAAGGCGATTCCCGAACTGCGCAAGGCGAGGAAGCGCATCCGCACCGAGGGCGGTGTCATCAAGCGCAGGGTCAACACCAACGCTTGCCTTCGCACCGACGCAGCCGAAGCGATTCGGTACTTGAACGGCCTCTAGCGGCTCGCTTGAAACCCGGCCGCGGCCCGCCTACGCTCGCCGCCGGCGAATGCTCGCCTCGAACCCCAACCCGGCGCGATGCTTTGGCCTGCCTGGCTCTCGCTGCTCTTGGCTTGGCTGCTTGCAGTCGCTCACCGCTCGGTTGCTCTCGCGGAATGGACGGCGCTGGCGGCAACGCAGGTTCGGGTGGCAGCGGCGCTGAAGCGGGGAAGGGCGGCACTGGCGGCCTCTCCGAGTACGGGCGGCACGGCCGGCGCAGGCGTTGCAGGCAACGCCCGCAACCCCGACGACACGGCGCCGCTCGTCTTGAACCAGGGCCAACAAGTCCTCTTCGTCGGCGGCTTCCTCTCCAAGCTCTACGAAGAGCTGAGCCTCGACCTCGAAGACGAAATCAACGACGCCCTCCAAAGCTCGGCGCGCTCGCTCAACGTGCACATCGACTTGCCGTTCGACCAGAGCATCGACATCCCGATCGGGGACGCCAGCGCCAACGCCCTGCCGCGCATCGACCTCCCGATTCAGTCCGGCGGCTTCATCACGTTCTACACGCAGATGCGTGCCTTCGATGCGCAGGGGATTGACTACAAAAACCTCTCGGCCGCATCGCGGACTTTCGACACGTCCGAAAGCGTCGCGCACAACGCCGCCGCGGTCCTGAGGTTTCTGCGTCGCACGAACAAGCAAATCATCATCGTGTCGCACAGCAAGGGCGGCCTCGACACACTCGAAGCCCTCATCGGCGCGCCCGAGCTCTGGGGTGACACCGTCATCGGCTGGGTTGCGCTTCAGCACCTTCGACGGTTCGCCGGTCGCCGACCAGACCTTCGTCGCCGCCAACGACTTCTTGCTCGAAGCCCGGCGGCAACGGCGAGTCGGCGGGCGATTTGAAAACCAAAGCGCGCGCGCCCTACATGTCGAAGAACGAGGCACGGATTACAGAGCTCACCGCAACCATCCCAGTCATTCCGCCGATCGACCTGACGCTGGAAAGTGACGGTGACCGGTTTCGCCCGCACCTTCGCCAGCGGCATCTTCAACTCGGGGATGGTGTCCGAAATCTCTCAGATTGTCGTTGGCAACTACCGCGACACCCCGCGCGACCTGGGGCGCGTCATCGCCGCGTCGACCAGCGCTGCGATTCGCGTCATTCGCGAGCGGGCGGCGAGCGCGCTCGGCGATGCGATGGCGACCATCGGGCTCGTGGACCTCACCAACGTCTACATGCACGGCGTCTTGGCGATGCCCAACGACGGGCTCGTTCCGAGCGAGAGCACGCGCTTGCCGGGCGCGATTCATCGCGAGCTAGAGACTGGCGACCATGCGAGCCCCGTCATGGACGTCGGCCCGTACAAAAATTTCTGGACCATAAAGAAACGCAACGCGGTCACCGTAGAGTTGATTCGCGAGGTTCAGGAGCTTGCCGAGGCGGCGCCGAGCCCGAGTTCCACGCGCCGCAAATGAGCCGGCCCCAAGCAGTCTCGCATCTGTGCTAGCGTTCCGCCGCTTTCGATGCGCGTCCTCTCACTCAACGTCAACGGTCTGCGCGCTGCGGTGCGCAAAGGCTTCTACCAATGGCTCGAGGGTCAGGGCGCCGACTTCGTATTCTGCAGGAAATCAAGGCACGGCCCGAGCAGCTGTCCCGGCCGAGCTCGCACCCGCCGGTTACCGCAGCTTCTACGAGCCGGGCGAGCGCAAAGGGCACAGCGGTGTGGCGCTCTTCACGCGCGCCGAGCCCGATGAAGTCATTCACGGCTTCGGCTCGGCCGAGTTCGACCCCGGAGGGCCGCTACATCGAGGCGCGCTTTGGCGATGTGAGCATCGCTTCGGTGTACGTGCCGTCAGGCACCAGCGGCGAAGTTCGTCTCGCCGCCAAGTTTCGATTCATGGAGCAATTCTCCGCGCACCTCTGCGCCCTCGCAGCGAGCGGCCGTCATTGCATCCTCTGCGGCGACTGGAACGTCGCCCACAAAGAAATCGACCTCAAGAACTACAAAGCCAACCAAAAGAACTCCGGCTTTCTTCCCGAAGAGCGCACCTGGCTCGACCAGGTCTTCGGCCCAATCGGCTTCGTCGATGCGTTTCGTCAGGTCAACACCGAGCCCGGTCAGTACAGCTGGTGGTCACAGCGCCAGCCGACCACCCGCGAACGCAACGTAGGTTGGCGCCTGGACTACCAGGTCGTCACCCCGGGCCTCGGTGACTGCGTCATCGCAGCCTCCATTCCGCGCGAGCCGCCATTTTCGGACCACGCGCCGGTAATCATCGACTACCGGTAGCAAAAGCGGTTACAACACTTGCGCATGAAGTACTTAGCCTTGGTTGCGCTCGTCTCTTTGGTATTCGGCTGCGGCGGCGGGAGCGGCGGCGGCACGGCTGGAGACGGCGGCCGAGGTGGCACGGCTGGCACAGCGGGAGTCGAAGGCGACGCCGGCGGAGGCGGATTCGGTGGCAACGCAGGTAGCGGCGGAATCGGTGGCGCAGCCGGAGGCGGCGGTGAGGGCGGCGAAGGTGGTGTTGCTGGCGCAGCTGGAGCAGGCGGCGCTTCTGGAGCCGGTGGCAACGCTGGAGCGGGCGGCACAGCCACGCTTCCGGATCTGGCGGCAACGGTGGAGCCGGTGGAACGGCCCGCGCGGCGGGCGCTGCTCGATCTGGCGGCGCTTCGGAGCCGGCGGCGCTTCGGGAGCCGGCGGCGCTTCTGGAACCGGCGGCAACGCTGGAGCGGGCGGCATGGGCGGCGCGGCCGGCCTTGGCGGCAGCGGAGGAACCGGCGGCACAACCGGAACCGACGGCAACGTCTGTCCCGTCATTGCATCCTTGACCGCAATGCCGCTCACGATTCCAATCGGCGAGCTGCAGAGCGTGGTCGCAGTCGACGCGTCCGACCCCGATGCCGTCAACCCCCATCCTCTGGTCACCACGTTCGTCGCAGAGAGCGGAGCGCTCGACGACCCGAACGCCGCCTCCACGCTCTTCACCTGCTCCGACCCGGGCTTCGTCGAGCTCTGCGTACGCGCCAGCGACGGCGACCCGATTTGCGACAAAGAGCGCTGCATCGACATCGTGTGTCCGCCCGACGTCGTGCCCAACGTCTGCCCGATGCTGAACGTCATCAACGCCATCCCCTCGGTAATCAGAGCAGGCAACCGCAGCACGATGATTCAGACCCGCGCCCAAGAGACCGACGGCGTGCCTTTCCCGCTGCTGCTCACCTTGAGCGCGCTCTGGGAACCTTCGAAAACACCGAAAACCTCCAGATGCCGAGCAACGTCGTCGGCCAGAACGCAACCTACATTTGCGACCGGCCAGGTCCGGTCAAGATATTCATCAACGCCACCGACGGCACCTGCACCAAGACCCTTTGCACCGACGTCACCTGCCCCGATCCATTGCCCTAACCTAGCTTCAGTCCACACCACGAAATGAAAACGACCCTGCAAACCTGCCTTGCCGCGCTGGCCGTACTCTGCGCGCTCACCCTGCGCTCCCCAGCCCGCCTCCGCGTACGACAAGTCCGCCTTCGTCTCGCCCGGAAACGAAGCCCGCATCGTATTCATTCAGAACCTGCGCGAAGACCGGACGATGAGCTACATCGTCTTCGACCAAGACAAGCAATGCATCGCCGAGGTGCGCGGCCGTCAAGCCAAAGTCATCCCGATGAAACCCGGGAAGCACACCCTGTACATCAGCGGCTACAACAATCACCGCATCGACGTCGACCTCTTCGCCGGCCGCACCTATTTTGTCCGCCTCTTCTCCATCGAAAAGTTCGCGAACCGAGTCTCCGACGTGACCCCCGTCCAACGCGGCTCCGAATCGTACAAGTCCGTCAAGACCTGGCTAGAAGGCGCGAACATCGCCAAGGCCAGCGACGACACATGCCGAGGCAAACCCCTCAAAGAGCGCGAGAACCGAACCATCCGCCGCATCAACGACGCCAACGCCGATTGGAAAAACGGCGACAAGATACCGCTACCGCTACATGCTGCTCAAAGAAGACGGCTTCACCCCAGCCGAAATCGACTGGCTCTGAGCTTGATTCACCGTTGTTCCGCGACGACGACCTGGTCCGTGCATTTTCCGGCTGCGCACCCTAGTCTCATCTCCACGGAGCTGGACACATGAGTGACGCAGGGCAGGTCATCTCGAGCGCTGCCGAGGTCTACGACGAGTTCTTTTTGCCAGCGCTCTTTGCGGCTTGGCCGCCTGAGGTCGTCGCAGCAGCAGAGCTTCGACCCGGGCAGCGCGTCGTCGACGTGGCCTGCGGGACCGGCGTCCCTGCAGATCGAAGCGGCGCGCGCCACCTCTCCGGGGGGGCGGGTCGTCGGCGTCGACCTCAATCCCGAGATGCTGGCGGTGGCGCGACGCAAGGCACCCAATCGATTGGCAACAAGCTCCGGCCGAGGCGCTGCCGTTTGACTCCGAGCGCTTCGATTCGGCCATTAGTCAATTCGGCTTGATGTTCTTCCAAGACAAGCAGCAGGCGATTGCGGAGATGTGGCGAGTGACTCGCCCCGGAGGGCGTCTCGCCATCGCGGTTTGGGATTCCCTCGAAAACACCCCCGGGTACGCGGCCATCACCCATCTCCTGGCTCGGCTTTTCGGTGACGACATCGCGGCCTTGTTGAAAGCGCCTTACTCACTTGGCGACCCGGACGCCTTGCGCTCGCTCGTCGCGACCGCCGGCGTAACCGACCTCGAGGTTCATCGCATGCAGGGCACCGCCCACTTCCCCTCGATTCGCTCATGGATGCACACGGACGTCCGCGGCTGGACCTTGGCCGACAAGCTCGACGACCAGCAGTACGAGCAGCTCGTTTCCGAAGCCGAGCGCGAGCTGCACAGTTTCGTGGCCCTCGACGGCTCAGTTCGATTCGACCATCCCGCGCTCATCGCGAGCGCACGGAAGCAATGAAGCGACTCCGTCACCCGCTCGCCACCACATCCTCCCAGTGTCTTCCAAATAATAATCCCAAACAGCTCCAGATGCGAACCGCCACTCGGACTAGCGTGCTACCCCGTCAAGGCATGGCCCGCACCCACCGCCTCTCCAAATCCCGCTTCACCGCCGGCCTTCAATGCCACCGCCAACTCTGGTGGCGCGTCCACGAGCCCCGCGCCCCCGAGCTTCAGCCCGACGACGCCCTTCAAGCCGTCTTCGACATGGGCAACCGCGTCGGCGAACGCGCACGCCAGGAGTTCCCAAACGCGACCCTCATCGACTTCGACTACCGCCGCCCGCTCGCCTCCCTCAAGCCCACTCGACAAGCCATCGACGCCGGCGCCCCCGCCATCCTCGAGGCGAGCTTCTTCGAAGACGGCATCTTCGTCGCGGTCGACGCCCTCTCCAAAGAAGGCAACGGCTGGGTCCTCACCGAGGTCAAAGCCACCAGCCGGGTGAAGCCGCAACACATCCCCGACGCAGCCGTCCAGGCCCACGTCGTCAAAAGGCCGGCCTCCAAGTCGTTCGCGTCGAGCTCATGCACCTCAACCGCGAGCACCGTCATCCCGACAAAGGCCCGCTGTTCACGCGGGCAGACATCACTGCCGAAGTCGCCGAGCTCCGCGCCAAGATCAGCGCCGAAGCGCGCGCCCAGCTGCACATGCTCGCCGGCCCCATCCCCACCGTCGCACCCGGCCCGCACTGCACCTCACCTTACGCCTGCCCGTTCCTCGCACGTTGCACCGCCGCCGCGCCCGACCACGCCATCGACGAGCTCAACGGCATCCGCACTACCGCGCTCGCCGAGCTCCGCGACGCCGGCGTCGAAACCGTCGACCAAATCCCAAGCGACTTCCCGCTAAAGCCACTCTGGGCACGCCACCGCGCCGCCGTCCGCGCAAACGACATCATCGTCGAACCCGGCCTCGCCGAAGCGCTCGCCGCCTACCGCTACCCCATCGCCATGCTCGACTTCGAAACCGTCAGCCCCGCCTTGCCCGTCTGGGACGGCTGCAGCCCCTTCGGCCCAGTCCCCGTCCAGTTCAGCGTGCACACCATCCACGAGAGCGGCGAGGTTTCCCACAGCGCATATCTCGCCGAAGGGCAGGGCGACCCGCGCCCGCAGCTAGCCAAGGCGCTCGCCGCAGCGCTAGAAGGCGCCGCAACCATCCTCGCCTGGCACGCGAGCGTCGAAAAACGCTGCCTGACCGAGCTCGCCGAAGCATCCCCCGAGCACGCCCCGGCCTTACTCCAAGCCCGCGACAAAACCGACGACCTACTCATCGTCGTCAAAAACCACCTCTACCACCCCGACTTCCGCGGCAGCTTCAGCATCAAAAACGTCGTCCCGGCCCTGCTCCCCGACATGAGCTACGACCAGCTCGAAGTAGCCGACGGCCAGGCCGCATCATCCCTACTAGAGGCCGTCCTCTGCCGCCCCGAAGAGCTAGGCCCGAGCAAGTGCAACACGCTGCGAACGCAGCTCGAAGCGTATTGCGAACACGACACCGCCGTCATGGTGCGCCTCTTCGAAATTCCTGGCAGACTACGTAGCCGAGCTGCTGCCCGATGTACCAGACCGTCTACGACATCAGAGAATCGATTCCCTGGGACAGCTTCCTCTTCGTGTCAGTCGGCCTGCTCATCATTGCTCTCGGCGGCTGGATGTGGCTAGTCGCCAACGACAAGGTCCCGCAAGGTCTAGCCGAAGTGCTCGAGCAACTCCCGCGAAGGCGACCACCGTCGAAGCAATCGTTGAGGACCTCCTCGTTTGTCGTGATGGCCTTCGGTGTCCTGTGCTGGATCGGATTTTCTTCGCCGGCACCGATCAATCATCGGCGGCTGGCTGACCTACCGGGCCGCGCTCGATGCAGGCGAGCACGAGCTCGAGCTGACAAGCGTCGTCGAAGGCTTTCAGCCGGTCGCTCGCCACGCGGACGCGACCCCCCAGAGAGTTTCACCGTGAACGGAGTCTATTTCTCCTATTCGGACTACAACATCTCGCCAGCCTTCAAGACCTCGCAATCAGAAGGAGGCCCCATTCGCGAAGGTCTCCCGGGCCTCCGCATTTCCCCACGTCCCGCACGCGAAACAACGCAATCCTGAAGGTGGAAATCCCCGAGCTCGAATCAGAAGGACACCGCCCCATCCGAAGAGTCTCCCGGCCGTCCCGCTTCGCGAAAAACAACGCAATCCTGAAGGTGGAAATCCCCGCGCACCAGCCAGCCACCGCGCCCATCGACGAGTCCATCCAAGGTCCGATGCTTCCTTCGGGCTCTGGTCTCTGTTCGGTCTCTGTGATGGCCCTGGGAGTCGCCGTCATCGGGCTCCTTTCTTCAATCGCAACCCCATCTTGAAGCGCCGTCTATTCCCCGCGCTCGTCACCGCTGCGACGCTACTCCTCGTCTTCTACGGCCTAGACTCGAGCTCCCCACCGGCCGCCATCGTGCTCATCGTGCCCCTCATGCTCTTCAACCTCTGGGTCATCCGCTTCTGCGACGCCTGCGGCGCAACCGTACTCCCCCAAGGCTCCTGGAAACGCCCGACAGCGTGCCACAACTGCGGTCCACAAACTCGGCGGCTAACCGTTCAAGCGGCACTCCCTAGCCCCGCAACTCCTCCACCGTGTACCTGGGCGAAATGTGCTGCGGGCAGTTCGAATCCCAGGCCTCGATGTGAAACACAATCGCCCGCTCGAGCCGCGCGTCATAGTCCGGGTCGGCAACACGCTCGAGACTTCGCTGTCGCCCTCCACATACTCGGCGCGCCCCCAAATCTTGATGCGCTGCCGGTTCGGATAGTCCATCAAGAAGATGAACGCCTTGTCGTTCTCGTCGAGGTTCCCGACCGAGACGTACTGCCGGTTCCCTCGGTAGTCGGCGAAACGCGAGCCGCCGCTCGTCGAGCACTTTCAAAAACCCCTTCGGCCCGCCCCGGTGCTGAATGTACGGCTGCCCATCGCTCGACGCCGTCCCGAGGTAAAACGAATCACGCTCCGCAATGAACGCTTCGAGCACAGGCGTCACCCGGTCATCCCAATCATGCCGCGCCATCGCCTTCTCGTATCCGGCGCGTGAACCCCGAGCTTGCTGCGCGGCCTTGACCGCCGGGCGTGAACGCGATGTCGCTTCGGTAGCCCATCCGGTCCTCGGCTTCGGTCATGTCGCCTCCTCCTCGGGCGCGACCAGTCGCCGCCCATCAAGCGACTCTGGCCCGCCTGTTCATAAACAATTGGCCAAATAGCAGAAGCATTGTCTACAATACGTGAACAATGGATCGCCTCCTCGCCATGGAAGCCTTCGTCCGCGTCGTCGACGCCGGCAGCTTCAGCGCCGCCGCCCGACAATGGGGTCGCTCGAAAGCGGTGCGTCAGCAAGTACGTCAACGCCCTCGAAGCCCACCTCGGCGTCCAACTCCTCCGACGCACCACCCGTTCCCTGAGCCTCACCGAAGCCGGACGCGCCTACCGCGAACGCTGCACCGACGTCCTCGGCGAAATCGAAGCAGCTCGAAGCCTCCCTTCGCGAAGACGTCGCCGCCCCCCGCGGCCCTCTCCGCGTCACCGCCCCCCCAGGCTTCGCCTCCCACTACCTCGACGTCATGACCAAAGACTTCCTCGCCCGCTTCCCCGAAGTCACCCTCGACCTCGACCTCACCCACCGCATGGTCGACCTCGTCGAAGAAAACATCGACGTCGCCATCCGCGTCACCGACCCGCGCGACTCCTCTCTGGTCGCCCGCCGAATCGCCCCCGCCCCCATCATCGCCGTCGCCGCGCCTTCGTACTTGCGCCGCCGAGGCACCCCCAAAAACCCCGCCGACCTGCGCGACCACGACTGCCTCGTCGACACCAACTTCCGCGAGCAACAACGCTGGCGCTTCCGAACCCGCGACAAGGCAAAGCCAGAAACCGTCACCGTCCACGGCCCACTCCGCGTCAACAACCCCGACGCCGTCCGCGACATGGCCGAAGCCGGCCTCGGCATCGCCCTCGTCCCCAAGTTCGTCGCAACCCAGTCCCTTCGTGCCGGCACCCTGCGCGAAGTACTAAAGGGCAGGGTGGCCTTCGACTGGTCCATCCTCGCCGTCTACCCGCGCCGCCGCTACCTGCCACTGCGCGTGCGCGCCTACGTCGACCACCTGGTCGAGCGAATCGGAAGCTAGCCATGCAAACCATCCCCATCTTCAACCTCGCCCTGGCCGCCATCCCCGCGCTCTTCGTCGTTTTCATCCTCTGGCGATGGTCCGCCGGCGCAGCCCACAGCCTCGCCGCCCTGGCCCGCATGCTCATCCAGCTCCTGCTCATCGGCTACGTGCTCGTCTACATCTTCGAAGCCGACGTCCCCTGGACGGTCCTCGCCGTCATGTCCGTCATGGTCGTCGCCGCCAGCTGGATTGCCCTGCGCACCATCCCCCAGCTCCGCCCCAAACTCTACGGCTACGCGCTCCTGTCCATCGTCATCGGCGGCGGCCTCACCGTCGCCCTCATCACCCAAGCCGTTCTCACCTTAGACCCCTGGTACCAGCCAAGCTTCGTCATCCCCCTCAGCGGCATGATTTTCGCCGCCTCCATGAACGCCGTCAGCCTCGCCGCCGAACGCATCACCGCCGAGCTCCGCCGCGACGTCGACTACGTCGACGCAAGACGCATCGCCATGCAGGCCGGCCTCATCCCCATCGTCAACACCTTGTTCGCCGTCGGCCTCGTCTCACTCCCGGGCCTCATGACAGGACAGATCCTCTCCGGCGTCTCCCCCCTCATCGCCGTCCGCTACCAAGTCATGGTCATGTGCATGGTCTTCGGCGCCTCCGGAATCTCCGCCGCCCTCTTCCTCACACTCCTACGCCCACGCGCGCTAGCCGGCGAACTAGCCAACCGCTAACGCCCGCTTTTCCGCTAGCCATCAAGACAACGGCGCCCTCGGTTCACCTCGTCACCAAGTAGACGGCGGAATCGTGCTCAGCCGACACGGCTCCCGCGGCGGCTCCGCGGCACTGCTGACACGCTGAAGCCCGGGCTCGCGTGACGGCCGCCGGGCGTTCGAGACGACACGAAGCCCGGCGCTCCAGGCATCGAACGCCAACGCATCACACTCTTCAGCGTTCAGCCCCTCGAACATCTCCCGCGTCTCCCGACGCCCATCCTCGATGGACGCGCGCAACGAGTACCCCATCAGCTCGACGTAGACCGATGACGAAGTTTTGTCGTCCCACATAGCCCCTCCCATCAAAAAAAGAACCCACAGTCAGGCTAACAAACCCACCCTTTAGTGCCAAATATGCTAATCTCGGCCACAGTGGCCGAGATTCAATCCCTCCTCAGCAAGCGCGAATACAACAAGCTCCTCACCGACCTCCGCCGCATCATCGGCGAAGGCAAGGAGCAAGCCGAGCGCGCCGCCGCCCAAGCGCTAGTCGAGAGCTACTGGTCCATCGGCAAACGCATCGCCAAAGAGAAGCTCAACACCCGCGCCCAGTACCACAACGCCATCCTCACCGACCTCTCCACCGACCTAGGCGTCGACCTGCGCACCCTGCAGCGCACGGTCACCTTCTACCAAACCTACAAACGCGCCCCGCGCATCGAAGGCCTCAACTGGGCGCACTACCGCGTCCTCATGCAACTCCGCGACGCAAACGAACGCGCCTTCTACGAACGCCTCGCCCTCACCGAAACCCTCTCCGTCAAACGTCTCACCGCCGCCATCCAAGACAAGCACTACCGAAGCGCCCAAAACGCACCCGACGGCAAGCCTCTCCTCATCCCACGCCCGAGCGACCCGAGCTACCTCTACAAAGCCGAAGTCCGCGACGTCGTCGACGCCGACACCGTCCTGCTCGACATCGACCTAGGCTTCGAAGTCATCCGCCGCCAATCCATCCGCCTCGCCCGCATCGACGCCCCCGAACGCGACACCCCACAAGGCGCCAAAGGCCGCCGCTTCGTCCGCGAACAACTCGCCACCGCCCGCACCGTCGTCGTCAACACCCGCAAATACGACATCCACCGCCGCTACGTCGCCCACCTCTTCTACGCCTTCAACAAGCAAGGCATCGAACAAACCTTCCTAAAGGGCCGCTACCTAAACCAAGA